>NZ_BSRE01000002.1:0-417500 GCF_054771635.1 Sphingobium sp. TomTYG75
GGGCGGTGCAGATCGCGGGCATCGAAGGCAGGGCGGGCGAACCGTTCATTGTGCCTGGTCCTATAGCTGTCCAGGAAAGCGTTGGCACCGTCGATCGACGAGATGCCTTCCAGGCGCATCGCTTTGACCAGGCGATCCTGCAAGGTGGCGTTGGCACGCTCCACCCGGCCCTTGGCCTGCGGCGAATTGGCGCAGATGATCTCGATATTCAACGCATCCAGCGCCCGCCCGAAATGCGTCATGCCATCGCCGCGCGCCGCGCTGGCCTTGGCGTTTCGAAAAACACTGTGCTTGTCGGAATAGAAGGCCACCGGCTTGCCGTGCCGTTCGATATACGCGCGCGTCGCCTCCATATAGGCGAACGTGCTCTCGCTCTCGACCATCCTGAGGTGCATCAGTTCGCTCGTCGCGTCGTCGATATAGACGAGCAGGGTGCATTGCGGCCCGCGATCCTCGAACCACCAATGCTTCGAACCATCGATCTGGATCAGTTCACCCCGGCAATCCCGGCGGTAACGTGGCTGATATGGGCGAGGGCGCCGAGCCTGGCGATCCTTCCAGATGCCAGCCTCAATCATGATCTGCCGCAGCTTCTCCCGCGAAATGCGGACATCATGGCGTTCAGCCAGGTACTCAGCGGCCAGCGTGGGACCAAAATCATTATAACACGACCGAACCAACGCGACAATCTGATCGCGAATAGCATCGTCCAAACGCCGGTTACTCGGTCGACCGCGCCGGCGCGAAACGACCCCGGATGAGCCGTCCTCGAGATAACGTGTCAGAAGTCGATGCGCGTGGCGGCGACTGATACCCATAAGCCGCGCTGCTTCAGTGACCGTCATGCGGCCCGAAACCACATGCATCAGCGTCTCAACTCGCGAAAGCTCCTCGGTACTCATCTGCAACACCGCCATGTTCAATACCTCCGAACAGCCGGAGGGCACGGTAGCCCAAGTGAGACATCTCTACTTTGCGCGACTGTGACATTTGAACGTTGCTGCTACACGAAATGTTCCTGCCATGTAGAGAAGTCCCTATTTCCGCCATATAGAGATGTCACAGGTTGGGTAACAGCAGGGGCTGCGTGGAGCCATCGACACAGCGCAGCGCAGACCCTGCTGATGCGCTGACCTGGGGTTAGTAAACCATGGACCCGCTGCCCTGCAGTGGGCCCGGTCATGTCCTTTGCACGAAAGCGAGCGTGCCGCGTTCACGCAACGCCTCGTCACTGAGCCTGGGACCGCGCTTGAGCTTCGAGCCACCCAGTTTGCGGCGGTCGATCTTGGGCGGCGGTGCCGGTTCGGGGAAGAGATGCATTGGCTGGTCACGGCGGGCAGGGGCATCGTTGTTGCGTTTACGATGATGCGGCATGATCGCCTGCATCTGTCTGGCCAGCAGCAGCGCTGCGTCCAGATGCTTGTTCTCTACAATCGCAGGCTGGTTCACCTGCCGCATCTTGTCGAACTGGCGATAAGGCAGGACATGGCCCTCATGCTCGATCTCCAGTCGGCCGTCGGGATATTCGCAAATCGTCACCCGCTTGCGCGCCAGCTTCCTGGCGAGATCGTTCGGCTCCAGAATGAACATCGCCTTGTTGTAATGCAGCGTCAGCGCCGCCGTCACCGTCCGCTGCTCACGCCAGACCATGATCGAGCGCAGATCATCATGCGGGGCGAGGGGGCGGTGCAGATCGCGGGCATCGAAGGCAGGGCGGGCGAACCGTTCATTGTGCCTGGTCCTATAGCTGTCCAGGAAAGCGTTGGCACCGTCGATCGACGAGATGCCTTCCAGGCGCATCGCTTTGACCAGGCGATCCTGCAAGGTGGCGTTGGCACGCTCCACCCGGCCCTTGGCCTGCGGCGAATTGGCGCAGATGATCTCGATATTCAACGCATCCAGCGCCCGCCCGAAATGCGTCATGCCATCGCCGCGCGCCGCGCTGGCCTTGGCGTTTCGAAAAACACTGTGCTTGTCGGAATAGAAGGCCACCGGCTTGCCGTGCCGTTCGATATACGCGCGCGTCGCCTCCATATAGGCGAACGTGCTCTCGCTCTCGACCATCCTGAGGTGCATCAGTTCGCTCGTCGCGTCGTCGATATAGACGAGCAGGGTGCATTGCGGCCCGCGATCCTCGAACCACCAATGCTTCGAACCATCGATCTGGATCAGTTCACCCCGGCAATCCCGGCGGTAACGTGGCTGATATGGGCGAGGGCGCCGAGCCTGGCGATCCTTCCAGATGCCAGCCTCAATCATGATCTGCCGCAGCTTCTCCCGCGAAATGCGGACATCATGGCGTTCAGCCAGGTACTCAGCGGCCAGCGTGGGACCAAAATCATTATAACACGACCGAACCAACGCGACAATCTGATCGCGAATAGCATCGTCCAAACGCCGGTTACTCGGTCGACCGCGCCGGCGCGAAACGACCCCGGATGAGCCGTCCTCGAGATAACGTGTCAGAAGTCGATGCGCGTGGCGGCGACTGATACCCATAAGCCGCGCTGCTTCAGTGACCGTCATGCGGCCCGAAACCACATGCATCAGCGTCTCAACTCGCGAAAGCTCCTCGGTACTCATCTGCAACACCGCCATGTTCAATACCTCCGAACAGCCGGAGGGCACGGTAGCCCAAGTGAGACATCTCTACTTTGCGCGACTGTGACATTTGAACGTTGCTGCTACACGAAATTTATTCGATAATATATCTTATGTTAAATATAATCTGAATGGGAAGGGGTAGATGATAGAAAGGACACAGTCATATTCTGACCGCGCCCTTTCAAATTTTCAGATCAGACGATCCCCGCGCCCAAGCCGACGGGCTTGCGCTCCTGCGCCTTGCGCTCGCGCCATAGGCTGGCGCGGTAGGTTGCGAGCACATCAATCGCGCCGCCAGCCTCCAACCGTGCCTTGGCGATGATCGGTGCCACGTCGACATTATAAGCACGGCGCAGCGCCTGGAACGCCATCATTGTGTCATTGCCTTCCTGCGCGGCGTGCAGCGCGTCGCGATCGACCAGCAGCGCCTTGGCGTAGCAAGCCGTGATCGTCTCGGCAGACGACAGCATGGATTCGATCGGGTCGGTCACATTGTGCGACTGGTCGATCATGTAGCTGGGGTTGAACCCGTCGCGCGGGTGCATTTCCGCCTCGACCAGCTCATTGAAGACCAGATACAATTGGTGGGGATTGATCGAGCCGCTGTCCAGATCGTCGTCGCCATATTTGCTGTCGTTGAAGTGGAAGCCGCCCAGCTTGCCGAAGCGGTGCAGGCGCGCCACGATCTGTTCGATATTGACGTTGGGCGCATGGTGGCCAAGGTCGACCAGGCACTTGGCCTTCGGACCTAGTTCCTGTGCCGCCAGGATGGACGAACCCCAATCCGAAATCACCGTCGAATAAAAGGCCGGCTCGAACATCTTATGTTCCAGCAGCATCCGCCAATCGCCGGGCAGTGCCGCATAGACCTGAGCAGCCGCTTCCAGATAGCGGTCCAAGCTGCGGGCGAAGTCCTGCTGGCCCGGGAAGTTGGTGCCATCGCCGACCCAGACGGTTAGGTCGGTCGAACCCAATTGGCGGCCAATCTCGATGCACTCGATATTATGCTCGACGGCCTGCTGGCGGGTCGCTTCCACGGTCGAGGACAGTGATCCCGTGGCGTAGGTCTGAGCCTGTCCGGGCTGATCCTGGAAAGTGTTGGAATTGACGGCATCAAAACCCAAACCAAGGCTCTGAGCTTCCTCGAGCAGGCCTTTGTAATCGCTTACCTTGTCCCAGGGAAAGTGCGGCGAGACGCGTGGCGTAACGCGGCTCAGCTGGTTGATGACGGCGCAATCTTCCAGCTTCTCATGGATGTTGGTTGGCTCGCCCGCGATCGGGAACTTGGCGAAGCGGGTGCCACCCCGTCCCGCGCCCCAGCTGGGCACGGCAACGGAAAAGCCCGCGACGCGGTCCTTGATCGCGTCGATGTCGATGCCGGTGCGCGACAGCTTGCGGCCGAGCGCGGCATAATCTTCTTCCAGTGCTTGCGCGTCGCGGGCATTGGATTCCGCGATCAGCTCAGCGGATATGGGCAGGTTGGTCATATTGATAGCCTCTCCGTTGCCGATCAGCGCGTGAACGCCTGGGCGTTGCCCGCATCGACATTGATCATGTTGCCGGTCGACTTGGCCGACATGTCGCCGGCAAGGAAGTAAACCGCTTCGGCGATGTCGGACGGCAGCACGTCGCGCTTCAGCATCGAACGCTGGCGGTAATGCTCCTCCAGCTCCTTGCCCGAGTCAATGCCGTGCGCACCGGCGCGTTCCTTGCGCCAGTCGCCGTCCCAGATCTTGCTGCCCTTGATGACAGCGTCCGGGTTCACCGTGTTGACGCGGATGCCGAAGGGCGCGCCCTCCAGCGCCAGACAGCGCGCCAGATGGTTGGCGGCTGCCTTGGCCGACGCATAGGCCGACGCGTTGGTCGCAGCGGCAACGCCATTCTTCGAACCGATGAACACGATCGATGCGCCGCCCTGCTCCTTCATCCGCTTCATCAGCGGGAAGGCTGCGCGGGCGGTGAGGAAATAGCCCTCGGCCAGCACGTCGTAATTCTTGCGCCACAGGGCAACGGTGGTTTCCTCGATCGGTGCCGACGACGCGATGCCCGCATTGGCGACCAGAATGTCAAGGCCGCCGAACTCACGGGCGCAATTATCGAACGCGGCCTGGACCTGCGCTTCGTCGGTCACGTCGCACACGGCGGCGCGGATCACATCCTTGCCGAACTGCTTGGCGAAACCAGCGCGCACTTCCTCGATCGCGTCGGCGGCACGGTCGGCCAGCATGACGCAGGCGCCGTCCGCCAGCAGACGCGCGGCGGTCGCGGCCCCGATGCCGCCCGCGCCACCCGTCACCAGGGCGATCTTGCCGACCAGCGGCTTGGGCTTGGGCATGCGCTGGAGCTTTGCTTCTTCCAGCAGCCAATATTCGATGTCGAACGCTTCCTGCTCGTCCAGCGCGATATATTCGCCGATCGCTTCGGCGCCGCGCATGACGTTGATCGCGTTGCCGTAGAACTCGCCAGCCAGGCGCGCGGTGGTCTTGTCACCGGCGAAGGTGATGCGGCCGACGCCCGGCACCAGCACGACGATCGGGTTGGCATCGCGCATCGCGGGCGAATTGGACCGCTTGCAACGCTCATAATAAGCCGCATACATGTCGCGATAGGCCGCGATCTGCTCCGCCAGATAGACGTCGTCCTGCAACTTCGCAGGATCGAGCGGCAGCGGCGCGATCTTGGTACGCAGGAAATGGTCGGGGCAGGATGTGCCCAGCCCTGCAAGGCGGAGAAACTCGGCCGAACCGACAAATTCCAGCGCTTCGGCGTCGTCCGAATAATGGCCGACCTTGGTGCGCGCGCCGGTCATCAGGCCGCGCAGGCGGGGCATGAGGTCGGCGGCGATCGCCGCACGATCGGCATTGGGAGCAACGACCTGACCACCAAAGGCAGGCTTTTGCGACAGCTTGGCGTTCAGATAATTCGCCGCATCCGCGATCAGCTCGACCGTATGTTCGTAGCAGGACTTGGCGCTGTCGGCCCAGCAGATGATGCCGTGACCCGCGAGCATTACGCCTTCGACGCCTGGGTTCGCCTTCACATAATCGCGCAGCTGCACGCCCAGCGTGTAGCCGGGACGCTTCCACGGCAGCCAGCCGATCTTGCCGCCCCAGATTTCCTTGGTCGCGGCTTCGCCACCGGAAGAAGCGGCCAGCGCGATGATCGCGTCGGGATGGACGTGATCGACATGTGCAAAAGGAAGTAGCGAATGCAGCGGGGTGTCGATGGAGGCGGCGCGGGGGTTCAGGTTGAACGTGCAATGGGGCAGGTAACCGACCATCTTGTCGTCGTCGTCGGGGCCGCCATAATGCTTCTCAAGGCCTAGCAGCTTTTCTTGATAGAGTGTTGAAAAGCCATCGAGCTTCATCGAGCCGATATCGCCGCCGGAACCCTTTACCCACAGCACTTCCGTCTGCGCGCCGGTCAGCGGATCGGTCTCCACAATCTTGGCGGAGGTGTTGCCGCCGCCGAAATTGGTCACCGTCAGGTCCGAACCGAGCAGGTTCGACCGATAGAGGAGCAATTCGGCAGGGCTGAGAGTCGCGGCAACGCCGTCATCCCAGCGGCTGGAGGGGACGGCAAAGGGGATGGCCGCCGACGAGACTGGATTTTGCATGTTCATGGCGCTCCTATTATCATTTGCGCTTTCCTCTATCAATCCTTTGCGTTACTAATCGATCATATTCGATCAAACAATATGAGAAAAGTTTCATGCGGGAGGACGAACTGAACCGCGGCTTCGCCATCATCGTCGATATCGGCAAAACGCTGAGCAAAGTGTCCCTTTGGTCACGTGACGGCCAGATTCTGGACCGCCAGGTCCGCCCGAACGAGGTGCGGATCGAGGACGGGATTCGCCGCCTCGACACTGCGGGCATTGCCGATTGGCTCACAGAATCACTGTCGCGCTACGCGTCGAGTCCCGTGGAAGTGATCGTCCCCGTCGCGCATGGCGCGGGCGTGGCCGCGCTTGTCGGCGATGAACTTGCCTTCGCACCGCTCGATTATGAGCAGTCTATTCCGGGCGAGATCATGGACGCCTATCGCAAAGAACGCGATGCCTTTGCGATCACCGGTTCGCCCGCCCTGCCCGACGGCCTTAATATCGGGTCGCAACTTTACTGGCTTGATCGCCTCTACCCTGCCGAGATGGCGGCGGCGATACTGCTGCCCTGGGCTCAATATTGGGGCTGGTTCCTGTCGGGCGCCGCAGCGACGGAAGTGACAAGCCTCGGCTGCCACAGCGACCTATGGACGCCCGATCAGGCCCGTTTCTCGCCGCTGGCCGAACGGCTCGGCTGGGCGGCGCGCTTTGCGCCGCTGGTCAAGGCGGCGGACAGCCTGGGCACTATCCGGCCCGAGCTGGCGGAGCGCACCGGCCTTTCTCCCAATATCCGCGTTCTTGCCGGGCTGCACGATTCCAACGCGGCGCTGCTTGCCGCGCGCGGATTTGACGAGATCGCACAAGGCGATTCAACGATCCTGTCCACCGGCACCTGGTTCATCGCGATGCGCTTGCCGAAAGAAGCTTTGGCGACCAGCAGCCTTGCCGAAGGACGCGATTGCCTGGTGAACGTCGATGCCTATGGATGCGCCGTGCCCTCGGCCCGCTTCATGGGTGGCCGTGAAATCGAGACGGTGATCGAATTTGACACGCGCCGCGTCGATATCAAACCCGATCAACCAGCCTTGCTGGCCGCTGTGTCCGAGGTCGTACAATCGGGTGCGATGTTGCTGCCGACGTTGGCGCAGGGCTTTGGCCCCTACCCCACCGGCAGCGGCAACTGGATCGCACGGCCGGAAGATTGGTATCAGCGGCGCGCTGCGGTCTGCCTATATGCCGCATTGGTGGCCGACACGATGCTGGACCTGATCGGCTCACGCGATCGACTGCTGGTCGAGGGACGCTTTGCCGATGCGGAGGTGTTCGTGCGGGCTCTGGCTTCGCTGCGGCCCGAAATGCAGGTCTATACCGCCAACGCCCATAATGATGTGTCCTTCGGTGCGCTGCGCCTGATCGATCCGAGCCTGAAGCCGCAGGGATCGCTCAGCCTTGTCAAACCGCTGGATCAGGATATTTCCTCTTACCGTTCCAGTTGGTTGGCTGGGATTGGTGAGATGGTTTCTTAAAGGTTTCCGCGAATGCCGATAGCCAGCGTTGCCGATTTCCGCGAGGCGGCCCGTCGCCGCCTGCCCCGGTTCCTGTTCGAATATATTGATGGCGGTTCGTACGCCGAAGTGACGCTACGCAAGAATGTGAGCGAGCTGAGCGATATCGCGCTTCGCCAGCGGGTGTTGCGCGATGTGTCTGAACTCGATCTTTCGACCCACCTGTTCGGGCAAAAGTTGGCGCTGCCGGTGGCGCTCGCGCCGATCGGGCTTGCCGGGCTGAATGCGCGGCGGGGCGAATGCCAGGCGCTTAAGGCGGCCGAAGGCGCTGGCGTCCCCTTCACCCTGTCAACCGTAGGCGCCTGTTCGCTCGACGAAGTCGCACGCGCGGCATCGCGTCCTTTCTGGTTCCAGCTGTACATGATCCGAGACCGGGCCTTTATGAAGGACCTGCTGGCCCAGGCGGCGGCAGCCAACTGTTCGGCGCTTGTCTTCACCGTGGATATGCCGGTGCCCGGTAGCCGCTATCGCGACTATCATAGCGGGCTTGCCGGAGCGGACGGCCTGAAGGGTGCGATCTGGCGTGCCGCTCAAGCCGCCATGAAGCCCGGTTGGGCATGGGATGTGGGCGTTCGCGGCCGTCCCCATACGTTGGGCAATGTCGCTCCCGTGCTCAAGGGCAAGACCGGGATCGAGGATTTCTTCGCCTGGATGCGCAATAATTTCGACCCGTCGATCAACTGGCGCGATCTGGATTTCATCCGATCGGAATGGAAGGGGCCGTTGATCATCAAGGGCCTGCTCGATCCCGAGGACGCGCGGGAGGCCGCTGCGCTGGGCGCGGACGGGATCATCGTGTCCAACCATGGCGGGCGACAATTGGACGGCGTGCTGTCCACGGCCCGCGCCCTGCCCCCGATTGCCGAGGCAGTTGGCGACAAGCTGACCGTGCTGGCCGATGGCGGTGTCCGATCGGGTCTGGACGTGGTGCGCATGCTGGCGCTGGGCGCCAAGGGCGTGCTGCTCGGGCGGGCCTGGGCCTATGCGCTGGCCGCGCAGGGGGAAGCGGGCGTTACGAAGATGCTGCAATTAATTGAAGCCGAAATGCGCGTGGCGATGGCGCTCACCGGCTGCTCCAATATCGCCGACATAGACCAGAGCATTTTGGCCGGGAGGGACGTGAAATGAGTGCGGGAGCACAGAAGGACAATTGGCGGGATACGATCCTTGCGGGTCTTGCCAACTATATCGACGCTGGTTCGATCGTTGCAGGCTCTGCCGCACTCGCGCTTTGGCAGGAACATTATAAGCTGTCGAACGACTTCATCGGCCTGATCGGTGCGTTCGGCCCGAACGCGATCGGCGCGGGCGTCGGCGCCTATGTCGGCGGGCGGCTGTGCGACAAGCTGGGCCGGAAAAAAATCTATCAGTGGGACATGCTCGTCTACGCGGTCGGCATGGCGCTGCTGGTCTTTGCCTTCGCGCCCTGGATGATCGTGGTCGGCTTCCTTATCGTTGGCGTCGCGGTTGGCGCCGACATCCCGGCATCCTGGTCGCTGATCGCGGAGCAGGCGCCCGATGACCGACGCGGCAAGCATTCAGGCGTCGCGCAGGTGCTGTGGTATCTGGGCCCGGTGGTCGTGCTGCTGCTGAGCCTGGCGCTGACCAGCCTTGGCGAATTGGGCGCGCGCATCGTCTTTGCTCATCTGTTGGTGATTGCCCTTGGCCTTACCTTCCTGCGGTCACGCATGAAGGAATCCGAACGCTGGGAAGCCGCGCAGAAGGAAGGCACACCCAAATTGCCGGTGTCCACGCTGTTCCAGCCTAAATATCTCGCCTCCATCCTGGGGCTGGTTGGCATGTATGGTTTCTGGAACCTGTGGGCGGGAACCAACGGCTTCTTCTTCCCCTATATCCTGCGCACGGTTGGCGCTGCCACACAGGCGCAGTCGGTTGCGATCCAGGCGCTGTCCTTTGCGATCGGCATGGTTTCCATCGGTCTCGTCTTCATGCGCTATGCCGACAAGGTGAACCAGCGCACGATGTTCGCGATTTCCGCGGTCATCCAGATCGTCGGCATGGCGTTGCTCGCCATCTTCCCGCTGACTATCCCGGTGGCGCTGCTCTACGTGTTCCTGCTCCAGTTCGGCGGCGGTTTCGGCGCGCAGAGCTTCTTCCAGCTGTGGAGTTCGGAGATGTTCCCGACGATGCTGCGGTCCACGGCGCAGGGGCTATGTTTCGCCATCGTCCGCATCAGCCTTGGCATATTCAGCTTCTTCGTGCCGATGCTGAGCGCTACCGGCTTCACAACACTGGCGTGGATTTTGACAGGCTTCCTCGTCATAAGCGGCGTCATCGGCACCCTTTGGGCGCCACGTAACCAAGGCAAGTCGCTGGAACAGCTTGAAGCTGAACGGGCGGCTGCCTGATCAAGGGGTTTGGGGACAATGCACGCGGAAGAACGCGAAAGGCTGATCATTGAAGCAATGGGCCTTACCGGCTTCGTCAGCTATCGCGCTCTTGAATCGCGGCTTGCAGCGTCCCCCGCCACCATCCGCCGCGACCTGACCCGCCTTGAGGAAGAGGGGGTAATCCACCGCGTTCGTGGTGGTGCAAGGTTGACGGAAAGCCATGGCGGCAAGCCTGAAGGCGCCGCCCGGCTCGCGGGCACCCCCTTTGCCCAGTCGATTACGGAGCATCTGTCGGAAAAGCAGGCGATCGGCCGCGCCGCCGCACAGCTATGCCAGCATGGCGAAGGCATCATGATCGATGGCGGCACGACCACATTGCAAATGTGCCCGCATATCGGTGGACTGGACCTGTCGGTGCTGACCAATTCGCTTCACATCGCCAATGCGCTGCTGCCTCAGTCGGGAACGCAGATATTGCTGCCTTCCGGGACATTGTTCAGGGAGCAGAACATCATTCTCGCGCCTGCGGGTGAAGAATCGATGCCGCGTTTCCATGCGCCAAAGCTTTTCATGGGCGCGGCGGCGGTGGGGCCACAGGGGGTGATGCAACAGGATGTCATTCTGGTTGCCGCCGAACGCCGCCTGATTGATCGGGCGGAACAGGTGATATTGCTGGTCGACAGTAGTAAATTCACCTCTTCATCGGGCGCGATCGTTTGCGGCTTGAATGAGGTGGATATCGTCGTGACGGACCCGGGCGTCGCACCGGCAGCGATGGCAATGCTGGATAAAGCCGGGGTGAGGGTGATCATCGCTGAAGTTTGATCACCAGTGCTGCATGCTATCATAGAACAGAGCGGGCGAGATATCCCGACAGCTTTTTCGGCCATCGCGGCATCTCGCCCGTTTATCTATTCAAAAATGCTTGATCGGGCGAGGATTACTCCTCGCCATTGTCCTTCACGCCAACGGTCGGGACGTCGATGGTTTCCTTTTTGGAGCCAACGACTACTGCCTTGGAATCGACGTCCACCTTGGGAAGCTCACCGCCCTTCACGCTGACTTCCGGAACATCGCCGCCAGATACGTCGGCCTTCCAGAATCCAGTGGCAAACAGGATGCCGACAATTGCCAGAATGACGACCAGCACGATCGCAACAGTGCGCCCGCCGCTGCTCTTGTGAACGACCACGCGGTCTCCGGTATAGGGGTCTTTATGTACTTCGGCCATCTTGTACCTCCTCCAGGTGGATATTGAACAGCTGGACCTTCAGCTTGTTCCGTCACCAGCCTAGAAGAAGAAGAGCGTCGCTCTCATCAGGTCACGCTGTTCAAATCCACTCCGCGCGTTTCGGGAGCGGCAGCCACGGCGATCAGGGTGAGGAGCAGACCACCTATCACATAGGCGGCGACCATGCCCGTTCCGCCGCTCACCTTGTATAATGACAGGGCGATGATGGGGGCGAGAGACCCTGCCACGATGGAGGTCGCCTGATAAGCGATGCTGGCGCCCGAATAGCGCAGGCGCGTCGGGAAAAGTTCGGTGATCATCGCGCCCTGGGGCGCATACATAGCGCCGTGCGCTACCATCGCGATGGTGATTGCCAGTCCGACGGTCCAGATCGTTCCGCTGTCCAGCAGGGAGAAGAAGATCGTGAACCAGGCTGCAACGCATATCGCGCCCGCGCCATATACGAGCCTGCGTCCGATCCTGTCCGACAGTGCGGCGAAGAAGGGCATGGTCAGGCATTCAAGGGCAGAGCCGATCAGCACGGCGTTAAGGACGAGCGACCGGTCACCGCCCCTTATTTCGGTCCAATAGGTTATCGAGAAGGTCGCGGCGACATAGTAGCAGATATTCTCACCAAAGCGGAGCCCGGCTCCGGTGAGCAGGGCGCGGCCCTTGCGCCGGATTGCCTCTACGGCCGGGAAGCGCTCGACGCCGCCTGCGGCCGCTTCGCGGGCGAAAACCATGCTTTCCGAAACGGCGCGGCGGAGCCACCAACCCACCAGTACCAGCACGATCGACAGCAGGAACGGGATGCGCCAGCCCCAAGCCATGAAGTCCGCTTCCGTCAGCAGTGCGGATGATGTGGCGAATACGGCAGCGGCCAGTAGATTGCCTGCGGGCGCGCCTACCTGCGGCCAGCTGGTCCAGAAACCGCGTTGCGAAGCGGGCGCGACCTCCGCCACAATCAGAACCGCCCCGCCCCACTCCCCACCGACGGCGAAGCCCTGGAGCAGCCGGAGCAGGACGAGCAATATCGGCGCCCAGGTTCCGATCTGCTGATAGGTCGGCAGCAAACCGATGGCCGTGGTCGACAGGCCCATGGTGAGCAGGCTGATCATGAGAAGCGTCTTGCGCCCGATCCGGTCGCCGAAGTGGCCGAAGACCACGCCGCCGAGCGGCCGGGCGAGGAAGCCGAGGGCATAGGTCGAGAAGGCGAGCAACGTGCCGGTCAATGGATCGAAAGACGGGAAGAACAGTCGATTGAACACCAGCGCCGAAGCCACGCCATAGATGAAGAAGTCGAACCATTCGATCATCGTGCCGATCAGACTGGCGCCCACGACCGTCCGTAGTTCGCGCTTGCTGACGCCAGATGTCGCCGCAACGGCCGGTTCGTTCGTCCCGGTCAGCATAGCCCCTCCTGCCCTTCCTGCTCCAAGACGCCTGCATAGAGGCGAACGGCCCGAGTGAACAAGGGCGTGAATTGGTAAAGCCTGATTATCGGGGAACCAATATTCGCTTGGGTCGTTGGAGACCGCCGGGATGGAATTAATAGCCCTGTATTGCAGGGTCTGGATGTTCGATCACGGAATGGGTCTAATGGGGGGAGCGAGCTTCCTGTGCGCTTGGAGCGTAACAGGGGCTCTTTTTTTAAAATGCAGCAAATCAAATCGTCGATCACGCAGGCCGGGCTTTATGCGGCGTTGGCCGTCCTGCTCGCGCTCCCCTTTCTCGCCGATATAATCTTTCCGTTGGGAACCGCCGTATGGGTGGCATATTTGCTGCCGCTCGTGCTGTCCTATGTTGCCCGGCGTCCACTAGTCCCGATCGTTGTTGCAACAGCCGCGACACTATTGATGATCGTCGGCTTCACCCTCGCCCCGGTCGGTGTCGATTCTCAAGTCGCCATCACCAACCGTTCGCTGGCGGGCGTGACCTGCTGGATTCTGGCGATTGTCGGCGTCCTGTTCATCCGCAACCGGCTCGCGATATCGCGGGAGGAATGGTTGCAAAATGGGCAAGTCGGCCTTGCCAAGGCAGTGGGCGGGGAGCAGCCGCTGGATACGCTGGCGTCAAGCGCTCTTACGTTCATGGCCGATTATCTTAAGGCGCAGGCAGGGGCGCTCTATATCGCCAATGGCGAAGGCTTCCGCCGCTACGCCACCTACGCCGTTCCCGCCGATGCGCCCCTGCCCGAACGCTTTTCGGTGGGAGACGGATTGCTCGGACAGGCGGTGAGTGATCGCCGCAGCTTTTTCCTGAAAGATGTGCCCGAGGGCTATCTGTCCTATGGATCGGCGCTGGGCCAATCGAAACCGGACAGCCTGCTGATCAGTACCACGCAGGCTGACGGCACGATCAATGCCGTCATAGAACTCGGACTTCCCAAGGACGCCGATGGCGATGCGCTGGCGTTGCTGGACAGGATCAGGGGGCAGTTGGGCGTCGCCATTCGTTCCGGCAAATATCGTGCGCGCCTGCGCGAATTGCTGGAGGAAACACAGCAGCAGGCGGAGGAATTGCAGGCGCAGAGCGAGGAGCTGCGCGCCAATAATGAGGAGTTGGAGCAGCAAAGCCGTCAGTTGCAGGAATCGGCCGCAAGGCTGGAAACACAACAGGCGGAGCTGGAACAGACCAATGCCCAGCTGGAAGAACAGGCGCGGCAGCTGGAAATCCAGCGCGACGACCTGACGCGCACACAGCGGTCGCTGGAGAACCAAGCTGGCGAACTGGAACAGGCGAGCCACTATAAATCCGAGTTTTTGGCGAACATGAGCCATGAACTGCGCACCCCATTGAATTCGCTGTTGATCATGGCGAGGTTGCTGGCCGAAAATCGCGGCGGCAATCTCTCCCCCGACCAGGTCCGCCACGCCGAGACGATCGAAACGTCGGGCAATGATCTGCTGACCTTGATCAACGACATTCTCGACATTTCTAAGATCGAGGCGGGCAAGCTGGAATTGCAGCCCCGCCGCATCAGCATCCGCGCGCTCACCGAGAAGATGGAAGCGATATTCGCGCCCTCCGCCCAGTCCAAGGGGCTGACCTTTGACGCAAGCCCCTCCCCCAACGCGCCAGCCGAGATGGAAAGCGATCCTCAGCGGATCGAGCAAGTACTGAAGAATTTCCTGTCGAACGCGATCAAGTTCACCGAGCGCGGATCGGTCAAGCTGAGCGTGAACAGCACGCCCGATGGGCGCATTGCGTTTACCGTGCGCGACACAGGCGTCGGCATCCCGGCCGAGCAGCAGCAGGTGATTTTCGAAGCGTTCCGCCAAGCGGACGGCACGGTCAGCCGGAAATATGGCGGGACTGGCCTTGGCCTCTCCATCTCGCGTGAACTCGCCCGGTTGCTGGGCGGCGAAGTGCAGGTGGAAAGCACCGCAGGCGAAGGCAGCGCCTTCACGCTGATCCTGCCCGAGCGATATGACGGCGTGGCGGCGGCGGCGGCGGACAGGATACGGCCTGCCGAGCAGTTCCGATCCGCGCCATCCAATCCCAAGCCCAGCCGCCCGCGCCGAGGCCCCGCTGCGCAGGATGATCGCGAAAGATTGTCTGGGGACGCCCGCGTCATCCTGATCGTTGAGGATGATCCTGTCTTCGCCAAAATCCTCTGCGATGTGGCGCACGAACTAAATTTTCAGTGCCTGATCGCCAGCACCGCGGATGAGGGCGCTCTGATGGCGCGGCAATATGTGCCCAATGCCGTCATTCTGGACATGAACCTGCCCGATCATACCGGCCTGTCCGTGCTGGACCGGATCAAGCGGGACGTGCGCACCCGCCATATCCCAGTTCATGTGGTGTCGGTGGATGATGACAGTCAGGCAGCCCTTTCAAGCGGCGCCATCGGTTATCTGTTCAAGCCGGTGAAGCGCGACGCGCTGGTCGAGATGCTCGAAGGGCTGGAAGCACGCATGGCGCAGCGCATGCGCCGCGTGCTGGTGGTGGAGGATGATGCCCAGCAGGCCGAAAGCGTCAAGCTGCTGCTGGCGTCGCGCGATGTCGAAACGGTGGAGGCGCATTCCGCCGCGCGATGTTTCGAACTGCTTGGCCGCGAAACATTCGACTGCATGGTGCTGGACCTCAACCTGCCCGACGCGTCCGGCCTCGACCTGCTGGAGCGTCTGAGCGCTGACGAAGCCGTCGGCTTCCCGCCCGTGATCGTCTACACCGGGCGCGATCTCGCTCCGGAAGAAGAGATGCGGCTGCGGCGCTACAGCAAGTCGATCATTGTCAAGGGCGCGAAGTCGCCTGAGCGATTGCTGGATGAGGTGACGCTGTTCCTGCATCAGGTCGTGTCGGACCTGCCCGAACCGCAACAGGCGCTGATCGCCAAGTCATTGAACCGCGACGCCGCGCTGGATGGGCGGGAAATCCTGGTGGTCGAGGACGATATTCGCAACGTCTATGCCCTCACCTCCATATTCGAGCCGCACGGGGCTAAGGTGCGGATCGCGCGCAACGGGCGCGAGGCGCTCCAGACGCTGGACGAGGCGGCGCGCGGGCTTTCCGATCCGGTCGATCTGGTGCTGATGGACGTGATGATGCCGGAGATGGACGGCCTGACCGCCACGCGCGAAATCCGCTCGCAGCCATGGGGTCGGCAGATGCCGATCATCGCGCTGACCGCCAAGGCGATGGCGCGCGACCAGCAGGATTGCCTGGACGCGGGCGCGAACGACTATCTCGCCAAGCCGCTCGATGTCGATAAGCTGCTGAGCCTCACGCGCGTGTGGATGCCGCGATGAGCGAGGAGGTTTTCGCACCCCACGAGGAGCTGGAACTCGATTTGCTGCTGGAGGCGCTGTGGCGGCATTATCATTATGATTTTCGCGGCTATTCGCGTGGTTCGTTGCATCGCCGCCTTGCTCGCGCGCAGCAACGGCATGAATGCGAAAGCCTGTCGCAACTCCAGCATCTGCTGCTGCGCGACCCGGCGGTTTTTGCCGACCTGATGGGTTTCCTGACCATTCAGGTGAGCGAGATGTTCCGTGATCCGGCCTATTTCCGGGCCTTGCGGGAAATGGTGGTGCCGCATCTTCGCACCTATCCATCGCTCAAGATCTGGATCGCAGGCTGCGCCAATGGCGAGGAATTTTATTCGCTGGCGATCCTGTTCCGGGAAGAAGGATTGGAGGATCGCACGATCTTCTATTGCACGGACATCAGCCCCGCCGCGCTCAAGAAGGCCGAGGCCGGGATATATGATCTCGACCGGATCGCGCAGTTCACGGAAAATCACCGGCTGGCTGGCGGCAAGCAATCGCTGTCCGACTATTATACCGCAGCCTATGGCGCGGCGGTGTTCGACAAGACGCTGCGCCGCCGCGCGGTGTTCGCCGAACATAATCTCGCCAGTGACGAAGTGTTTGCCGAAGTGCAGCTGGTGTCGAGCCGCAATGTGCTGATCTATTTCGATCGGGAATTGCAGGACCGTGCGCTTGGGCTGTTCGGCGGATCGCTGGTGCGCGGCGGGTTCCTGGGGCTTGGGTCGAAGGAAACGCTACGTTTTTCCCGATATTCCGAAGCGTTTGCCGACTTCCACGAGGCTGAAAAAATCTACCGCCGGAACGTCAAGGATATGGAGGATCTGCGCCATGCCGCCTGAAAAGCCCAAGATCCTGGCTGTCGATGATGTTGAGGAAAATCTGACGGCGTTGGATGCCCTATTTGCCGGGGAAGGCGTCGAACTGCTCAAGGCGCGTTCTGGCGTGCAGGCACTCGAGCTGCTGCTGGTGCATGATGTCGCGCTGGCCCTGCTGGACGTGCAGATGCCGGGCATGGACGGCTTTGAACTCGCCGAACTGATGCGCGGCACCGAACGGACACGCAGGGTCCCGATCATATTCCTGACGGCGGTCGCGACCGATGAACGGCGCCGCTTTCGCGGGTATGAGGCAGGCGCGGTCGATTATCTGCTGAAGCCGGTCGACGCGCATATCCTGCGTAACAAGACGGCGGTTTTCGTCGAGCTATTCGAGCAGCGTCAGGAACTGGCCCGGCAGCGCGACGAGATTGCCGCCGCGCTCGCCCGGCTGCATGCCCACAGTGACAATTCGCCGCTGGCGATCATCGAATTCGATGCCGGGCGGCACATCGTGGCCTGGTCCAACGGGGCAGAGCGGCTGTTTGGATGGCGGGCGCCCGAAGTCGCTGGCTTCAAGGCGGACGAGCTGAAATGGATCGACCCGGAAGACGAGGCTACCTTCGACGCCTTGATGAGTGACCTTATCGCCGGGCGATCCGTTCGCGCGGTCCAGCATCTGCGCATGCGGACGGCCGAAGGACCGACGCTGGAATGCGAATGCTATTGCTCTGCGCTGCTCAATGGAAAGGGGCGGCTCGTGTCGGTCAACGTCCAGGTGCTGGACGTGACGGAAAGGAAGCGGGCCGAGGATACGCAGCGCCTGCTGATCGGAGAACTCAACCATCGGGTTAAAAACACCCTCGCCTCGGTTCAGGCGATCGCGGTGCAGACATTGCGGCATTCGTCGGGTCCGTCGGATTTTGCTCCAACCTTCACCGGGCGCATCCATGCCCTCGCCCGCGCGCACTCATTGCTGAGCAGCACGACATGGCAAGGCGCGTCGCTGCGGGAACTGGTCAATGGGCAGATCGACATTGGCGCTATCGATCTTGGGCAGCTGACCATCGAGGGGCCGGAACTGGAACTGGCGCCTGAACTGGCTTTGCACGTCGCACTCATCCTGCATGAACTGGTGACCAACGCGCATAAATATGGCGCGCTTTGCATTCCGGCGGGCACGGTTTCGCTGTCGTGGAAGGTGGAGCGGGACCGGCTTTTGATACGCTGGGTGGAAAGCGGCGGGCCGCCCGTCACTCCACCATCACGCAGAGGGTTTGGCACGGCCCTCATCGAACGCAGCCTGAAGGCGGAAGGCGGCCAGGCCAGCGTGGAATATGAGGAAAGCGGGGTTTGCTGGACCATGATGCTGCCGTGCGGGCCACGGATCAGCCGCATCAACACTGCCAGTGCCGCCATAAATCTGAGCGAAGAGGCGTTGGCTGTGCATGGCGGGGCGATAGCGGGGCGCAGTTTCCTCATTATCGAGGATGAACCGCTGGTTGCGATGGAGATTGCCAGCATTTTGGAGGATGGTGCGGCCTCCGTCACCATAGCGGGATGTGCGCAAGAGGCTGTGGCGTTGATGCAGCATGCGGGCTTTGACGCGGCGCTGCTGGATGGCAATCTGCAAGGTATGCCGGTCGACGATGTTGCGGCTGCGCTGTCGGAAAGGGAGATACCTTTCGCCTTCGTCACAGGATATGGGCGCGAAAGCCTGCCTGAACAGTTTCAGGATCGGTTGTTGATCAGTAAACCGTTTGATCCCAAGGCATTACTGCACTGTAGTGGCAAGCTGTGTGAGGAAAATAGCGGGGCTGTTTCAGGCGGGCTCGACAGTCAATTCGGCGATCTCGAACAGGAAGCTGCGCCACCCGCGCATCCTTGAGGCCTCCTTTGCCGCAGTGCGTTTCCTCTTCGCTTCGGCGAGCGATTTGACATGACCCCAGAATATTTCGGTTTTGCCATTTTCCAGTTCGGCAACGATCCGCCAATAATGGGTGAAGGGGTCGGTCGTCGGCCCGATCCGCTTCACATATCCGTCCGGCATCGTTGCTGTCAGATATTGTCTTTTCCGCTTCGCCATGCCCTTTCCTACCATAGATGGTGCAAATTCGCGCAACAGCCACCATGTAGGGGGCATGGAAAAATTCACTGCCTCTTCACTGCAACGCCATCGGCTATCGCCTGCGGCTCACTGCCCGGTGCGCGCATGAACGAGAGCATCGCTTATATCGGCCTGCTGGCTGACGAAGAGATCGAGCTGGACAGCGCCGCCTTGATGCTGAGCGCTCTTGACCATGAAGGGATCGACGTCGAACCTTATCTGGCTCTGCTGCGCGAGATCGGCGACGCGATCCAGGCGGAACGGGCGGACATCGACGACGATGATCTGCAAACGGGAGCAGCACAGGGTGCCCTTCTCGCGCATATATTCAGCGGCCAGTTCGGCTTTGAAGGCGATAGCCTGACCTACGACGCACCTTTGAATGGCGACATGATCCGGGTGCTGGATCGTCGTAGGGGGCTGCCGGTCAGCCTTTCCATCCTCTATGTCGCCGCCGCCCGGCGCGCCGGATGGCAAGCGCATGCGCTGAACACGCCCGGCCATGTCCTGGTCAGCATCGGGCCTGATGAGGCTACGGCCATCATCGATCCTTTCCGCAGCGGCGCGCTGGTGCAGGCCGGGCAAGTGGCCGGGCTTCTCACGGTCGCCGCGTCGGCGGGCAGGCAAGACGTTTCGACCCTTGAGCCGATGTCGAACCGCATGACACTTGTGCGCCTGCTCCTCAATCAGGCCACTCGGGCGGAACAGGCGAGCGACACATGGCGGGCCTGCTCGATTTATGAGCGCATGACGGTGGTTGCACCCGAACATGATGCAGGCTGGTGGGCGCTTGCCCGACTGCAGTTGGAACATGGCGAGGTGGAAGGCGCCCGCGGGAGCCTGTGCGCCCTGCTGGAGATCAGTCGGGACCCTGAGCGCCGCCGCTATGTTGCCGCAGCGCTCAGCCGGTTATCGGGCCAATCTCCGGCGTGAGTGATCGGGCGAGAGGATCTTGGCCATGAGACTCACGCCACTTGTTCAATCCGTCTTCAAGTCATTCCCCGCGCGTTCCATAGCGGCGCCCGCATCTTCCTTCGCTTCCCGGGCTTCGCGCCTTGCATCCTGTGTGGCGTTAGTCGTCGCCGCACCGATCTCGTTCGTGCCCCTGTCGATCGCCCGCTCGGCATGATCGAGACCATTGTCGATCTTCGCTCCTGCCTGATCGACCGCCCGGCTGACGTCATTGCCAATCGTCGATCCCGCATTCTCGAGGCTGTCAGCTGCCTTTTCCGAGCAGGCGGACAGGCCCATCCCCGCGACAATCACCAAAGCGGCCACAATTGATGCTTTCATGCTTCCCTCATCTTGCTGTCAAACGCATGAGCCAAACCGTTAGCCAGCCTTATGGTTGCCTTTGGATCAGCGGCTGCGCAGGCCGGAAACCATGGATCGATCCGCGTCGGGGATCAGCCCCTCCAGCACCCGCCAGAAGCCCGTCACCGACCCCTGCCCCGCCTGCGCATAAGCCGCCGCCATCTTTTCACGCAGCGCGCGGAACAACTCGGCCTCCAGCATCTTGCCCGACGCGCTGAGCCGCAACAGCTTCTGCCGCCGGTCGCTCGCCCCCTGCCGCGTTTCAATATAGCCACGCTCTATAAGGTCATTGAGCACCCGGCCCAGCGACTGCTTGGTGATGGACAGCAGGCGCAGCAACTCCTTCACCGTCAGGTCCGGCTGACGCGAAATAAAATACAGCGCGCGATGATGCGCACGCCCTAGCCCCTGTGCCGCAAGCCCGTCATCGATCGACCGGGTAAGTGCGGAATAGCCGAAATACAGCATCTCGATCCCCCGCCGAATCTCATCCTCCCGCAGGAAGAGAGGCGACGCAGGCGTGATCTGCGAAACCGGTGCGTTGGCAGGCGAACTGTTTGCATTCATGCGAGGCGTCCAGGAAGATTTCGAAGCCCGCATATTGGCGAAGCCATAGTGACATGACTAGGCTTTCCTTTCGCGCAACAGACGCTATATGCCGTCCCGCGCGGCATCGCCGCACACATGCTGGGGCGTCGCCAAGCGGTAAGGCAGCGGCTTTTGATGCCGCCATGCGCAGGTTCGAATCCTGCCGCCCCAGCCAGTTTGAGATTCACGTTACTTTTCAGTATGTTAGAGCGATTTTTCGCTGCTCCGTGTGACAGTTTCGTGTGACAGGATCGAGTGACAATCTTCCGTTTTTACCGGCCCTTCGTTCGAACGGCTGGAGGCGACCAAACCTGTGACTGACTCGGAACATCGCCAGCAGAACGGCGGCCAGTCCACGCCGTGGAGTATAGCACCGAGATTAATCAAGCAGACGCGGTTGCTTAGGTGCAGGGATATGCGCCAAGACCTCCTCTACCGCATGCTCAGTCTTGAGGCCGCTGGTGCCGAGCCACTGATCCATGCGCACCCTGCAAACTAGAAAGTCGTTAGCGGAGAAGACCTCTTCCGAGTTGGCAATCCGCTCCCAAAATGCCCGATCCTCAATCTCCGCCATTATCGCTTGCGCGCCGCTCGACAGCCGCCATTTCTTCCCTTGCTCGAAGTAGAGCCGCTTGATCTGGTAGGTCGCCTCGAACCGGCTTGTGGACGTCGGATCGGAACTACCAGTTGCCTTGAACGCCGCCGCTTCGGTAGCCTTGATCTGCTCGGTCGTCTTTCCTGGCTGTTCCTCGAAGCGGATAACATCGATGCCGTCGTCGCGTAGGGGTTCAGTGAACCGCTCAAGAGGCTGCCGCACCTGTGGTTCGTCAGCAATGCGCCCCACAGCAGGAGGAACGATTAGCGCGTCGCCATCAGCGGTTTCCAGCCGCGTGTTGCCGTCCTCTAGGACGATCTTGCCAGCGACCTTGCGACCCTTCAGCCAGCGAACGGTCTGGATTAGGCCTTTCACTCCGTCCCTGAGATTGAAACCAAGGGTGGAAAGGATGAAGCTGGTAGTCGCTCCCTCTGGCGTCATGACCCACGCCTTGGCTGCGTCCCATGCACTGCTGAAGTCAATGACGATCCCAACGTCGAAGCTGCCGCGTCGCACGTCTGACTGGACGCGCACCTTGATCCGCCCCGGCTCGCCAGTGATGATCGCGTCCGAGGCTTCGATCAACTTGCCAAGGGCCAGCAGCGACGATGCCAATTGGGAGACGTCCATCTCGCCATCCTCGACAGATGGCCCATCATAGATGACCCGCATGTGTGACTTCGCCATCAATCAATCCCCCTGCGCACCCTGATGCCCTAACTCACTCTAGGTGAACACGGAAAAAGTAGGGGAACGCCCGAGAATGGTCTGAACCATCCCGAACGCTCCCCCGCAGCCACCTAAGCCCAACCCTCAGGAAAACTTCATCCATTATCCGTCCCCGCTCGGCGCGATCCAGCGCCTTGCGATCCCCGCACCTAATGCAGCAATAGTGCCGCCCGTCTCTCTTGCTGCGGTCGATCCAGAAGGACTGCACAGGCTTCGCCTGCTGGCACCCATGGCACCATTTAGCCCCCCTGCGGGACCGCGACGGGTATCTTCTTGCGGGGCATCGGCCCTCCTATGCTGACGGTGGTAAGAAAAACCCGCCAAACTCAGCCGTAAGACAGAATGAGGGCGGGTTAAGGGGTGTGAGGCCCTCAAGGCCGCCAACGCGCTTTCACTCATCGGTTCACCGCAATTTCGACTCAGCTGGACGCGGGGAAAGAGGGAAAACTCGCAGAAATACGTGACGACCTTCCCGGTAGTCAGATAGTCAGGCTAAGCGAACTTTTATTATTGATGACCAGTGACTTACGGCGATCTAGATGGAGTCCCCTCAACAACAGAGGGGGCAAGCATGCTTACATGGTACATCACACGCGGCGACGTCGACGGAACCCAGGCCGAGATTGGTTGGCGCGGCCGAAAGCTCAGATGGGCATCGCTTGACCGCGACGAGGCGGAGCAAGCGAACTACCTTGCTCATGGCGATTGGCTGGAGGTTGACGGTCGATGGCTGGCCTATCATCGGGAGCGGCAAGCCAACCCAGCTTATCATCATTGGGCAAGATTTGGGATCGCGTTCGGCAAGCGGTTCTGGCTGTGGGCGGCCGAATGGCCGAACGCGGCTTATGATATGCCAGAGGCAGAGGCGGCGCGGGAGCGAGACGCCGTAGAGCGTAGGACCCGATTGGCCCGTGCGACCCGATAGGCTAACTCTACGGGTGTGAGGGTCGCCCGTGGACCGGCCCTCTTATGAACTGTCAGTCAGCAACGAGGGGGAAGCTCTGCTGAAAAGTGCCGAAATGGATGAGTATCCGCTGCGCCCAGTGGATTTTGTGCTGACGGCCAGCGATCCCCATTGCTCTAGCCGTTGCATCTTCGCAATCGAACGTGAGCGCGCGTAACTCCCCCACACATTCGGTCTCAATGGCGTCCTTCTCGCGCGTCCATCGTTCGACTTGCTCAAGTGTGGGAAGGCTGGTCAATACGATCTCGGACTGGAGGGATTGCCACCGCTTCAACCATTGCGCGTGGGCAGCGCCCTGCGGAGCCAGCTTCAGCACGACCTGCGCGAGTGAGATGAAAGCCACCAGCGCCGCTTCTATTTTTGAAATCCAACTAGGACTGTCCGCCACCAATGCACCGAAGGCTGACGCACCCGCCGCCAGGGTGATGAGCGTGAGAATGGTGTCAAAGTTGGTCAAAAAGTTCGCGCGGCGTCGGTGGTATGTCCGGCGAGCTACTACAACGACGC
This sequence comes from Sphingobium sp. TomTYG75, assembly GCF_054771635.1. Classification (NCBI taxonomy): domain Bacteria; kingdom Pseudomonadati; phylum Pseudomonadota; class Alphaproteobacteria; order Sphingomonadales; family Sphingobiaceae; genus Sphingobium; species Sphingobium sp. TomTYG75. The sequence goes on from NZ_BSRE01000002.1 coordinate 23,750, forward strand.
TGGCCACAACGCAGCGCTTCGTGACGACGAGATTAGTCGCATCTTCTCCATCCCGACGTACCGGGAGCGCCTAGACGGCGTGACGCATACTATCATTCAGGGGCATCGTCTCGATTTTCACGACGATGACATCGTTCTTCCTGTCGAGGTGCCGGATTACTTCCTCTTTAGTCTGTGCGATCACATCTACTTGTCCGTCGTCAGAACATTTGGCGCAGATTTGAGGTTGTAAATTAAGGAGGGTTTGGGCTTCGTCGTAGTGACGAAGGAACCAAGATGAAGCCCAAATCCTCCTATTCAAAATCGTCGGCGAAGGCCCCTGCGGAGCAGGTGGTGAAGGACATCCGGCGTCAGACCCGGCGCCACTTCTCGGCCGAGGACAAGATCCGCATCGTGCTCGAAGGTCTGCGCGGTGACGACAGCATTGCCGAACTGTGCCGTAAGGAAGGCATCGCCCAGAGCCTGTATTACACCTGGCCGAAGGAGTTCATGGAAGCGGGCAAGCGTCGCCTGGCCGGCGACACCGCTCGTGCCGCGACCACCGGTGAGGTGCAGGATTTACGCCGCGAAGCCCGCGCATTGAAAGAATGGTGGTCGATCTGACCCTGGAAAACCGCCTGCTGAAAAAAAAGCATGATTGCGGATGGGGGCGAGGACGAATGAGGTATCCCGCATCCGAAAAGCTCGAGATCATCCGTATCGTCGAGCAGTCGTACCTGCCCGCCAAACGGACGCTGGACCAATTCGGCATCTCCCGCCGGACGTTCTACCGCTGGTACGACCGCTACCTCGAGGGCGGGTCGGAAGCACTGGAAGATCGGCCATCGGCCCCGAGCCGGGTGTGGAACCGCATCGCTCCTGAGGTGCAGGACCAGATCGTCGAGATGGCGCTGGAACAGTCCGAGCTATCTCCCCGCGAACTGGCCGTGCGCTTCACCGATGAAAAGCGCTACTTCGTGTCGGAAGCCACGGTTTACCGGCTGCTCAAAGCCCATGATCTGATCACAAGCCCGGTCTTCGTCGTGATCAAGGCCGCCGACCAGTTCCACGCCAAGACCACCCGGCCGAACGAGATGTGGCAGACCGACTTCACCTACTTCAAGATCATCGGCTGGGGCTGGATGTATCTGTCGACCGTGCTCGACGACTTCTCGCGCTACATCATCGCCTGGAAGCTGTGTGGACATGTAACGGTTTTGTGCCGGTCACTTGAGAGTTTAAAGCTTGTTCAAGGAGACCGACGAGATGATCAAACATAGCGAGGAGTTCAAGCAGGAGGCGGTGCGGATTGCGCTGACCAGTGGGTTGCCGCGGGAGCGGGTCGCGTTGGATTTGGGGGTTGGCAAATCGACGCTGAACAAGTGGGTGTCGCAGTATCGGCCCAGTGATCTGGTTTCAGCGCCGCAAGCAGATCTGGCGCGCGAGAATGAACGGCTTCGCCTTGAGAACCGCGTGCTGCGGGAGGAGAGGGAAATCCTAAAAAAGGCCACGCAGTTCTTCGCGAGCCAAAGGCCGTGAAGTTCGCTTTCGTGCATAGCTGGCGGCATCGCTGGCCCGTTGCACTGCTCTGCCGTGTCATGCTTGTCAGTGAACGCGGCTATCGTTCCTGGCGCTCGCGCCCGATCAGTTGCCGGGGCCGGACGGACATGAAGGTGTTGGCTCATATCCGCGAACAATACAGGCTGAGCCTTGGCAGCTACGGCCGTCCTCGCATGACGATGGAGTTAAAAGAGGTGGGGCTCGATGTGGGTGAGCGCCTTATGACCCGAAGGGCGGCGTAGCCAACATCAACGGGATCAGGCCGGTCCGCACGCGCAAACACAAGGTTACGACAGACAGCCACCATCGCCTGGGTGTCGCGGCAAACTGGCTGGACGGCGATTTCGCCGCCGATGCGCCCAACCGTAAATGGGCCGGCGACATCACCTATATCTGGACGTCGGAGGGATGGCTCTACCTCGCTGTCATCCTCGATCTGCATAGCCGCCGCGTCGTGGGCTGGGCTGTCAGCGACAGGATGAAGAAGGATTTGGCGATCAGGGCACTGGATATGGCGGTACGCCTGCGCCAGCCACCAGAGGGCTGCCTTTTCCATTCGGATCGCGGCAGCCAATATTGTTCTTACGATTATCAGAAAAAGCTGCAGGCCTATGGCCTGCGTCCATCAATGAGCGGCAAGGGTAATTGTTACGACAATGCCTCCGTCGAGACGTTCTTCAAATCCCTGAAGGCGGAACTCATCTGGCGGCAGCGCTGGCCAACGCGACGGCAGGCAGAAGCTGCCATCTTCCAATACATCAACGGCTTCTACAACGCCCGTCGTCGCCATTCATATCTGGGCGGCATTAGCCCGCTCGCCTTCGAAGCCAAGGTGGCATAATGAGATAAGTGACCGGCACAAAACCGTTACATGTCCAGTGCACCAACATGCGCGCCGAGGACGTCACCGACACGCTGGACCTCGCCCTGGCGGCTTCCGGCTGCGACAGCGCCACGGTGCTGCACAAGCCGCGGCTGCTCAGCGACAACGGGCCGAACTACATCGCAAGTGAACTGGCCGAATACATCGAGGCCAACAAGATGAGCCATGTGCGCGGCGCCCCGATGCATCCGCAGACCCAGGGCAAGATCGAGCGCTGGCACCAGACCCCGAAGAACCGCATCCTGCTGGAAAACTACTTCCTGCCCGGCGACCTCGAGGCCCAGATCGAAGCCTTCGTCGAGCACTACAACCACCAGCGCTACCACGAAAGCCTGGCCAACGTGACACCCGCCGATGCCTACTTCGGCAGAGCGCCGGCCATCATCAAACAGCGTGACAGGATCAAGCAGCAGACCATCGAACATCGGCGCTTGCAGCACCGCAAGCTCGCCGCGTAACATCCAACCCCAGACGAAGCCCGCACTCCGCTAATCTACGCCGCGAGCTGCGCCAAATGTTCTGACGACGGACAATGAAGCCTATAGTCAGATAGCTTCTGCACCGAAGATGTCCACGCTGGGGTCTTGCCCGTATCACGGCGGAGACTCGCCACTTCGGAAGCGCGCCAGGCCACAGCATAGCCGACCCGTTCTGGAACCTACCCCCGATCCAGCGTACGGCTGATACTGACGGCCCATGCTTTAAAACGATAACCCCGCTCATTAGGGGGCGGGGCGGCGGTGATCAGTTGAGGTCGCTGATTGCGAAACCGAGCTCCACAGCTGTAGAACTCACTGTCGTCCAGCGGTCATGACATTGAACTCGGTCCAAGCAAACCCCCTGACATTGCAAAAAATTACAGCTCGTTATAAAGGTCTTTCGGGAGCTATATGAGGACCCCGTAACAGGAAGGGCAATATGTCTACGTCCGCCTGGTCGTCAAATCCTGCCACCCAGGTAACCATCGAAAGAATGCCGTGGCGGCGGAGCAGTCGGATCGCTTCGCGGTCGCTGGCCGTCGCGCCCCCCTTTCTGATCAGCTTCAACGTCGCCTCGTCCGTATTCTCCATTCCCATCAGGAACCGCTCGAACCCGGCCTTCTTGTAAAGGTGAAGAATGTCCGCATCGCGGACGATGTCGTCAGCCCGGGTTGATCCAACCAGCGTCACCGATATGTCCTCGGCGATCAGTGCTTCCAGAAAGGCCTTCCATGGCTTCCTGCCAGCGCTGGGATTCTCGTCCGCGAAATTGAACACCTCCACGTCATGATCACGATGGAGCCGTGCAATTTCTCGAGCGAGCAGAACCGGATCGCGGTGGCGCCAGCGCGTCCAGAAGCCACGTTGACCGCAATAGTTGCACAGATGAGGGCATCCTCGGGAAAACTGGACCACGACCGCGCGCTTGCCACCCCAATAGCTGTAGCGCGCATGATCGATGAGTTCCCAACCTACGCGATAGGCGTCCAGATCGGTGATCACGGGCGCTGCCTCGGTAGCGACAGGCACCCCATCCTGGCGATAGGCGATACCGGGAACCTCCTTCAGAGGTTCGTTTCGCGAAATTGCCTGCATCAGGCGGCGGCCCGTTTCTTCGCCTTCTCCCCGCACAATCGCGTGGACATGCGGTTCCTGCGCGAGAATTTCGCGCCAGAAATAGGTCGGGTGAACGCCGCCATAAATTATGGCGGCCTTGGGCAGTGCCAACGAAACGGCGGCCGACACCCTTGAAATGATCGGGTGTCCCGATGATGAACCGGAATGACCGAACAGGACCGCGTCCGGCGAACGCCGAACGACCTCCGCAATGAGATCGTCCAGCGGCATCGGACCAAACTCAGCGTCGATCAGTTCCACGCGGTGGCCATCATCGATGAGGGGGCCACCCACACAGAGCAAGCCGAAGGGAGGCAGTTGCTCCTTGGGGATGCGGCTTCCGATTGCCGGATGGGGGACGTTCACCAGAAGGATATACAAATTAGCGACTCTCGGCCTCTATTAATCTTCGTCTGTCATGGGGTGGTCAAGGGATGATGAACATCCGAAGGAGAAACGATGGATAAACTGGGGGCCAGATTGGTCCAATATCGGGTGCTGGCAGATCATCGCCTCCATTTCGGCAGGCTCTATTTCCTAGTGATCGCGACCAACCTCGCGATCGTGGCCGGCGCCGCAACGGCGATTGCGATCAGTCGGCCTTCATGGTGGATCGCCGTGCGATTCATAGCGGGCATTGTGTTGGTGGGCACCAGCTTTATTGCGCACCGTCTCCATCATCAAGAGGAGAGCTATGCCGCCGCACTCCGGACAATCGAGCAGGAAGAAGACAGCATGCTCATATTTTCCAGCGCAGGCAGCTTCGGCGCTCGTCGGCTGGTGGCGATTGCCCTCGGCGCGGCTGGCCTGCTGATATCGTGCGAGGCGGGCCTCCATCTGATTTGAGTTGCCAACCGGATTCAGGCCTATGCGATCGTTCCAACGTGCATATAGGAATCGTAGCCACCGTTTCTCCTGCGGCCACATTGGCCGATGGAGATGTGTCATGGGACATTCAGTATATGACCCCGCTTTTGGAGAACGCCCCGCCTGGAACGCCGGCAGGAAGGTTGGTTCGAAGCGCGCCTTGAAGCCAAAGCAGATTTGGGAGATTCGCTTCTGGCTCGATAGAGAGAGGCGGCTCCGCGATCGCGCCCTTTTCGATCTTGCGATCGACAGCAAGCTGCGCGGCTGCGACATTGTCAAGATCAGGATTGGAGACCTGTGAGCGGTGGCGCGGTGCGCTCGCGCGCAATCGTTATTCAGCAAAAGACGGGTCGCCCGGTGCAGTTTGAGTTGACGGACACGACCCGGGCCAGCCTTTTGGCATGGCTCGAACGCCGAGGAGGATCGGTCGATGATTTTGCTTCCCAAGCCGAACAGATCACGCGAACCACCTCAGCACCCGGCAATATGCCCGGTTGGTGGATGAGTGGGTCACCAGGGTCGGTCTGCGGGCAGAGGAGTATGGCACGCACTCTCTGCGTAGAACAAAGACGTCCATCATTTATAAGGCGACGGGCAATCTTCGCGCAGTCCAAATCTTGCTCGGGCATACCAAGATCGAGAACACGGTTCGATATCTCGGCGTCGATGTAGAGGATGCCCTTACGTTGGCAGAAGGCATCGAAATTTAATTGTAGGAGCTCGGCCCGTCCGGTCGCGCGAGCCGAGTCCCAATTGTTACACCCTATGGGAATGACCGGTTTCAGGATGCAGCTGGCCCCGCCTAAGCGACCGACTTTGGCGCGTAGCTGCCGGTCTGCTCAATGAACCGGGGATGGCGGGTTTCGGCAAAAGCAGCCGTTCTGGCTTTGGTGGGGGAACGGCCCGACTTGGTCGCTTCTTGCCGAAAGCTCGTGGGACATTGCCGCCGTTCCAGGTTCCTAGATTGAATGACGGCTTACGGCGAGAGCAGACGCTCCCGCCAAGCGCAGCGTCCGCCAGCGCTTTGCTGCTTCTGCAGTAATGAGGTTGGCCTGGACGAACTTGACCCCGCCGATCGGCCCAGAACCTTGGCGCCACCGCTGATGGCCACGCGCTTGCCTGCAAACTCGGTCGGATCAGCCTTGATCGTCATATCGTGACCTTGTGTTTTCAGTGACGCTGCTGTTACGAGCACAGAATGAAAAGGCGCGGACCATACGCGAAAGGACAGGAACGGCGGGACGAAATCCTGCGTGCCGCCGTCGAGGTCATCAGCCGTGATGGCTATCGTGGGGCGTCGCTAAGCCAGATCGGACGCAGTATCGGGATCGATGGCGCGCACATCATCTACTATTTCTCGTCGCGCGAAGTTCTGCTGCAGGAAGTGCTGCGCATGTGGGACGAGGGCAATGTCGCCAGCCTGACAGCTGACAAGGATATCTTCGCCTCGCTGGTGGAAACGGCCCGACGCAACACGGCAACGCCAGGCCTGGTCCAACTCTACACCGCCTTCGCGGCCGAAGCTGCCGATCCGTCACATCCGGCGCACGACTTCTTCGGCGCTCGTTTCACCGCGCTGCAGGGATACATCGCAGATGAAATCCGCAAGCGGCAGGCAGCGGGCACCGTCACGCCGACGCTCCACGCCGATCATGCCGCAATGATGCTGATCGCGCAGTCAGATGGCTTGCAGGTGCGCTGGCTGGTTGATCGGTCGATCGATATGGCGGCAGCGCTGGCAACCGAGATCGATCTGCTCCTTGGAAATGCGGACGGACGGCGATGAGCGACCCGTCCCACCCATTGTCCGACGTCAACACGCTCGTCGGACGGCTGGCAACCACAATTCATTCGAAGCGATAATCTTTCTCAGTGCAATGCGGTCCGACGCTTATTTTATCGTTCTGAGATAAGCGATCAATGCAGCCCTATTCGCCGCGTTGGCCACATTCATCGGCATACGTGTGCCCGGCGCAAATTTGACGGGAGCCGCAAGGAAGGCGTCCAGGTTCTGCGCCGTCCACTTGTCCCCTTGCTTCGCCTTTAGAGCACTGGAATACGTAAAATCGGGCCGGCTCGCAATCTTGCGTCCTACCACGTCTTTCAGCGCGGGTGCCAGCGGTGTGCTGACCGCAGGCTTGTGGCACATCGCGCACTGGGACTGAAACAGCTTGGCGCCATCGGCCGCAAGCGCGGGCGAGGCTCCAGCAACCAGGGACAGGCTGACCAACAGGGTGTAAGGTGACATGCGGCCCTCTCTCATTTCGTGGGCAACGCAAAGGCGACATAGGCGGAGCCTTGCCGCGCCTTCGGATTGCGCTGGTTACTAGTGGCGATCACGATGAACTGGCGACCGCCGGACATGAATGTCGTAGGCGTGGCCACACCGGCGTAAGGCAGCACGGTCTGCCAGAGCAGGCGTCCGGTGCGGCTATCGAAGGCGTGGAATTTGCGATCATAGATCGTCGCCCCGATGAACAAGACGCCGGAACTGGTAATGAGTGGGCCGCCATAATTTTCGCTTCCGGTCGGCGGCTCGCCTTTGGCGACGAGTTCGGGATATTCGCCAAACGGTATCTTCCAGAGATATTTGCCGCTGTTGAGATCAATGGCGTTCAGCGTACCCCAAGGCGGGGCGACGGCGGGGTAGCCGTCAATGTCCACGAACTTGCGGTAACCGGTGAGATAATAGGGCGAACGCGCGGGCTTCGCATCGGCGGGAGCGGCAACCTCTTGCTTGTCCGAGGCGCCGGCCTGTTCCTGTTCACCGAGCAAATAGGAAGTGATCGCGCTGCGATCGGCAGCGGATATCTGCGGGAAACCGGGCATACGTCCCCGCCCCTGCTGGATGATCTCGTTGATTTTGGCCGCCGAAAGCTGCTTGCCCACATCAACGAGGCCGGGGAAAGCGGGCGGCGAACCCTTGAGATCCTGACCATGGCAAGCCGCGCACTGCTCCTGATAGAGTCCGGCTCCGCCCGCTGGTGTGGCCGTGGCGACGGCAGGCGTCGCCTTTCGGGCCGCAAGCTGGCCAGTCCAGGCGACATCATTGCTGTTGATGAACAGTATACCCCGCTTACGATCGATCGCGGGACCACCCCATTCGGCCCCTCCGTCAAAACCGGGGAACATCACGGTCGGCGCCTTCGTCGTGAACGGGATGAACGGTCCCTCGCTCCGCATCTTCGCAAAGGCTTTCACAGCTGCCTCGTGCGCCTCCGGCGTACGTTTGGTCAGCATATCGGCTGTCAGGCGCTGCCGCGCGAACGGGGCAGGCGTGGTGACGAACGGCTGGGTGGGAGAGGCGAACTCGCCCGGCATGTCGCTGGCCGGAACGGGGCGCTCTTCAATCGGAAAGACCGGCTTTCCGGTGACGCGGTCGAGGATATACAGAAAGCCCTGCTTGGACGGCTGCACAACGGCGTCGATGCGCCGTCCGTTGCGCGTAACGGTGACCAGTGCAGGCGGGCTGGACAGGTCGCGGTCCCACAAATCGTGATGAACGGCCTGGAAGTGCCAAAGCCGCTTGCCGGTGCGCGCGTCGAGCGCCAGCAGCGAGTTGGCGAAGAGATTGTCGCCCTTTCGGTCCGCGCCGTAAAAGTCGTCCACCGCCGATCCAGTCGGCACATAGACGATCCCGCGCTTTTCATCGAGCGCCATCCCGGCCCACGCATTGGCGCCGCCTGCATCTTTCCACGCGTCCTCGGGCCAGCTGTCATGCCCCACCTCCCCGGGGTGGGGAATGGTATTGAAGGACCAGCGCAGCTGCCCGGTCCGCACGTCATAGGCGCGTATGGTCCCCGGCGCGGCAGGGCGCGTTTCCGATGTGCGGAAACCGACGATGATGAGGTCGCCGAACACCATCCCAGGCGACGTCAGGAAAGTCGCCATCGTCGCAGGATCGCGCCCCAGATTCTCGCGCAGGTCGATGGCGCCATCCTTGCCGAAACCCGCAATCGGCTTGCCACTATCCGGGTCGAGCGCGATCAGCGTGCTGCCGAGGGAAGAAAAAAGCCGGCGTTCCGCGCCGTCCTGCCAATAGGAAAGGCCGCGGACCGGCTGCTGGCCCCTCACCGCCGCGCTGGACTTCCAGATTTCGTCGCCGGTTTCCGGGTCCAGCGCGGCAACCTGCTGGGTTGGCGTGACGATATAGAGGCGGCCGTCGCGAAACAGCGGGGTGGTCTGCAATCCACCCGCGCCGGTTTCATAGGTCCATGCCACTTGCAGCTGGGCGACGTTGGCGGGTTTAATCTGATCGAGCGCATAAAAGTGGTCGCCCGCTTGATCCTGCCCCAGCGATACCCCGGACCCTTGCGTGGAACCTGTGAGGGTGGCGACGCCTCCGGTGGTGCAGGCGGCGAGACCAAGGGCGCCAAGGATCGCCATTTTTGGCGACAGGCGCTTTGCAGTAGCGAAAAGGGTCACGCCCTCCCCCCATTCTCCGCGGAGGCGCGTGCCAGGCCGAGCAATTGTCGATTGCGGTCCGCGTCAACGCCGCTTGCGGCAAAGTCGTCGAACGCACGATCGGTCACGCGGATGATATGGTCGCGAATGAACGGCGCGCCCTGCCTTGCCCCTTCCTCCGGGTGAAGGAGCGCGCATTCCCATTCCAACACCGCCCAGCCGGGATAATCATTCGCTGCCATCTTGGAGAAGATGGCGCCGAAATCGACCTGCCCATGGCCGGGTGAGCGGAAACGCCCGGGCCGATCAACCCAGCCTTGATAGCCGCCATAGACGCCCGACCGGCCATCGGCACGAAACTCGGCGTCCTTCACATGGAATGCGCGGATGTGCTCATGGTAAAGGTCGATGAACGCCAGATAGTCCAGTTGTTGCAGGACGAAATGGCTGGGATCGTAAAGGATATTGGCGCGGCGATGACCGCCTACCGCGTCCAGGAACCGCTCGAACGTCGCGCCGTCATGCAAATCCTCCCCCGGGTGGATTTCGTAGCAGAGATCGACCCCGGCATCCTCGAACGCGTCAAGGATCGGATGCCAGCGCTTCGCCAGTTCCGCGAACGCCTCCTCGATCAGTCCAGCGGGGCGTTGAGGCCAAGGATAGACATAGGGCCAGGCCAGCGCGCCTGAGAAACTAGCGTGCGCGTCAAGGCCCAGCCGCCGGCTGGCGACAGCAGCGGCGCGCATCTGCGACATAGCCCATTCTTGCCGTGCGGCCGGATTGCCCCTCACTTCCGGCGGCGCGAACCCGTCGAACAGCGCGTCATAGGCCGGATGAACAGCCACCAACTGACCTTGCAGATGGGTGGAAAGTTCGGTGATCGTCAGCCCGCGATCCGCCAGCATGCCCTTCACATCGTCGCAATAGGTCTGGCTTTCGGCACCCAATGCGACGTCGAACAGCCCGCCCACGCCGGTGGGAATTTGCAGACCCGCATAGCCAAGATCGGCGGCCCAATCGGCGAGATTTTCGAGCGTATCGAACGGCGGCTTGTCACCTACGAACTGCGCCAGGAAGATGCCCGGTCCCTTGATGGTCTTCATTACGCCATGTCTCCGATGGAAACCCAAGTCGAACCGCTGCTGCTTGAACGCACCGCCGCTGTTACGAAGGCGAGGCTCCGTACGCCATTGTCGATGTCCGGCAACGGCGCGCTGAGGGGACGGCCTTGGATGAGGTCGGCGAAATCGCGATAGAGTGTAGCGAACGCCTCGATAAAGCCTTCAGGATGGCCAGTCGGCAGGCGGGACGCCGCCAGGCTAGACCCGCCAAGATAGGGCGCGCCGCTGTGCAAAATCTGCGTGGGGCCGTCCGCCGGGTTGACGATCAACCGATCGGGCTGTTCATGGCTCCAGTCCAGCCCCGCCTTTTCGCCATAGACGCGCAGGCGCAGCCCGTTGCGGTCACCGGTCGCGACCTGTGACGTCACCAGCACGCCTGGCGCGCCGCCCTCCAGCTTCATCAGAGCGTTGCAGTCATCGTCCAGCACCCGCCCCTCCACCAGAGCCGACAGGCTGACGCACAGGCTCTCGACCCGCATCCCGGTGACGAACTCCACCAGATCAAAGGCATGGACGCCGATGTCGCCACTGCATCCACCCGCACCTGCGAGATGGGGGTCGACGCGCCACGCGGCCTGCTTGTTGCTCGCGTCGTCGCCCGTGGCGAGCCAGCCTTGGCTATATTCCACGACCACCTTGCGCACCCGGCCGATGTCGCCCCGCTCCACCATCTCCCGCGCCTGACGGATCATGGCATAGCCGGTATAGGTGTATGTCAGCGCATAATGCGCGCGCGCCGACCCGACGATGTCCCGCAACTCCAGCGCCTCAGCCAGGGTCGCCGTGGCGGGCTTGTCGCTGATGACATGCAGTCCCGCCGCCAGAGCCGCCCGCGCGACGGGCAGATGAAGGTGATTAGGGGTGACGATCGCCACAGCCTCCACCCCGTCCTCGCGGCCTGCCTCCTGAGCGATCATGGTCTGAAAGTCGGGATATCCCCGCGCCTCGTCCAGCGCCCAGCCTCGCGCAGCGCTCCGCGATTTTTCTGCGTCACGGCTAAACGCGCCCGCGACAAGGCGGAAGCGGCCATCCAGTTCGGCAGCCATCTTGTGAATCGGGCCGATGAAGGCATCGGGGCCACCTCCGACCATGGCGAGGCGGATCGGGCGGGTTGCACCGGTCATGAGTCAGTTATCCTCCGATTTCGCTACCGGCGCGGGGCCTCGCTGAGCGGGGCGAAAGGCTACCGCCAGCAGTAGCGCACCAAACAAAGCAAGCCCCGTCGGCACCATGAACAGGGTCGAATAATCGACCTCGGGCGGGACCAGCGCGGTTCCCGGACGGATGGTCAGCCGCGCGACCAGCATCGGGAACAGGAAGCTGGCGACCACATTGCCGACGCCCAGGATCAACAGGTTGAAAAGCCCCTGCGCGCTCACCCGCACATCCTTTGGAAAGGCGTCATCGACGAAGATGTATACGGTTGCAAAGAAGAAGGCGTAGCAGACGCCATGCAGCAACTGAACCGCGACCACCGCCGTCACGCTGTCAGGGAACAGCGCAAAGACACCGAACCGCGCGGCATGGCCCAGAATGCCGACAATCATCGTTGTGCGCCAGCCTAGTCGGGCAAGCACGACCCCCAACACGCCCATCGTCACCACCTCGGCCACCTGGCCGAGGCTCAGCACGACCATCGACAGATTGCCCGCAATGCCCACCCGGTTAGTCAAAAAGGCGTCGGACACGACAAAATAGCCGTTGTGGACCACGGAATCGATGAAGGTGACGATGAACAGCACCAGGATCGCGGGCTGCCGGAGCAGGCCGAATGTTTCACGCCATGCGAGCGAATCCGAATTACGGTCCCGACACGGCGGCGTATGAGGCAGCGTCAGGGAATACAGCGCCATTGCAAAGGACGCGATGGCCGATACGACCAAAATCCACCGCACCTGCGTCACGTCCGCATGGGCGCTCAACAGGAAGATGAACGGCCAGCTGGCGATGACCCAACCGACGGTGCCGCCCATGCGTACCTTGCCAAAGTCGCGAGCCGGATCGCGCAGGTTGGCAAAGCTGATCGTGTTGGCGACCGACAGCGTCGGCACATAGAGCAGGCTGTACCCCAGGAAGAACAGGAAGAAGGGAAGGAACGCAGTCGAGAAGGCCGCGCCCAACAGACAAGCGCCGCCAATCGCATGGCTGAACGCCAGCATCCGTTCTGCCGCGAAATTGCGGTCGGCGAACTGGTTGGAAAAGAAGATGCCGAGGATCGACGCGATGCCCCAGCAACTGCCGACCAGCGCCTGCTGGCTCGAGGTGAAGCCGAGCATGGTCATATAGGGGAACAGCTTCGGCGCCCAGGCGCCCCACACCGCCATTTGCAGCGCCATCATGATGAACAGGCGCACGCGTAGTCCTCGCGCCCCGGCCACGGAGACATTGGTTACGGGCAGTACCGCGTTCATATGTGCCATCCGCACGATACCTCGCTGCCGCAGCAAACGCTCTTCACTACACTATCCACGGCCACCCCCGCCCCCATCGATGAAAAGGCGCAAATCTATAGACGGGTGAATTTTTAAGGCAACTAAATTTCATACTGATCGATGATGCCGATCTCGCATCAAAGGTCGGCCGCTACGGCGCACATTGTGTGCGGTCACAGCGTGCGCCGTTTTCTGAGAGATATTGTAGCAGGTTCACGGCGACCAGGCCGAGCGGCATTCCGGCATCACCGCTGTCCAGCCGCGCTGCAGCCATGTTTCCGCCCCTTAGCCGTCCAGCCGACCGCATTTTGGAGCAGCGTTACATAGCGCGGGTCCGAATAGGTTTGGGGAAGATGACCGATGGCAGAATAGAAAACGCGTCCCCGTCCGACACAGCGTGTCCATGCGATCGGATGATCGCCCATGCGTAGATCCCGCCCGGGCATCCCGACCGGATCGTAGCTTTTTTCATCAAGCGTCGCGAGGATGGTTGAGCCGGTGGCGCGAGGGTTGCTGGTGAAGGAATACCATTCATCGGCTATCTGCCAGCGCTTAGCGCGATCGCACCGCCTGCGCCCGGGGCTGATTGCGCACGACCGGTTCTAGGTACCACAGCTCTGGTTCCGAACGACGGAGAATGGTGCTTGGCTGGCGGGCTGCTGTTAAATGTTTGAACAGCTGGTTCCGGCATGAGCCGACATCCCCACTCATATCGGAACGTCTTACATTGGTCGAGAGCCGCCTGGATAGCTGCCGGTCCGCGTGCCGACCGCTCCTCAGTTCAGCAGATCCCCCGGCGCGATCCCGAATGGCACCGCCAGCTTCTCAACCACGGTGATGGTGGGATTGCGCCGCCCGCGCTCGATGTCGCTCACATAGGTGCGGTGGATTTCGGCGCGGTCGGCATAATCCTCTTGGCTCCAGCCCTTCTCCTCCCGGAGGCGGCGAACATTAGATCCAAGGCGCGCGCGAATATCCACCGCAATCTTAAAGCGCCCATGTCACTGATTGATCTACAGACGATCAGTGACATTTGCCTTGACTTCCCTTGGGCTGAGAGCGTGTGTGTCCGTTACTGATTGTCGACAGGAGACGCACTGTGAGGCTGGAATTAACGAGTGAAATCAATCTCACATCGGGAGGGAGCAGAGGATGTCCACTGCCGGAGCGGGCCGCTTCCCTCAGTAGGGCCCTGGTCCTGTGACTCAGATGATCCCCCTGCCCGCCCGCAAGGCACTTGGCGCGCCCTTCCTGCTCGGGACGGATGGAACGAGCCACAAGCTGGAGCCGGTCGAACTCGGATCGGCGGGTGAGTTCAAGGAGGCGTGGCTGCAGCAGCTGATCCACGACCATCCTGAAATCCTCCCCATCGCGCAGATTGAACCGGGCTTTGGCGCACCCATCGCGGTGGGACGGGAGATGGCCTGCGGGCACGGCTTCATCGACAATCTCTTTATCACCCCCCGGGGCGACATCGTGCTGGCGGAAACCAAGCTATGGCGTAATCCGCAGGCGCGCCGCGAGGTGATCGCGCAGGCGCTTGATTATGTCGCGGCGCTGATGACGATGGATTATGCCAGCTTCGAAGCCGCAGCCGCGAAGGCTGGGCTGACGACGACATCGCTCCATGCCTTGGTTGCTGACCAAGCCGATGCGCTCGAAGAGAGCGCCTTCTTCGAGGTACTGACTTTTGCATCCATGCCTCCATCCGAGAGGCAGACATTCAACTACGAATTGACGACAAGCCCATATCATCGAGCGCGAGACGAAGTAGCTCTGTCATAGCCGATCGCGCCCCGTCCGCGTCTCTCGCCGCAATAGCTGCAAATACTGCTTCATGTTCACCGATCGGATCGCGCGGATGCGCAAACTTCATCTGCTTGAAACGCGTCGTCCAGGTGAGCGCGGCGCCCACCGAACTAGACAAAGATGCAAGCGGCTCATTGTCGCTCGCTTCCAGGATGGCGCCATGGAAACGCTGATCCGCTTCTCGGCCGCTCTCCGTCGATAAGCCGTACCGCGCCATTGCTTCAAGCGCCGCACGCATTTTTTCCAATTGCTCAGGCGAGCGCCGTGTAGCCGCCCAGGCCGCCGCCGCAGGCTCGATAAGGCCGCGCAGTTCAAACAAGTCCCGAACGAAGCGCTCATCAGGGTGATCTGATGAGAACATCCAGGCAAGGATGTCCGGATCCAACACATTCCATCGGGAACGAAGCGTCACACGCGTTCCGGCTTTGGGCCTGCTTTCGAGAAGGCCCTTTGCCGTTAAAATGCGCATCGCCTCCCGATAAGCGGTCCGAGACACGCCGAGAGCTTGCGCCTCTTCTATCTCCCCCCCGAAACCATAGCCTGGAGGGTGCTCACACGAAACGATAGCTATGCCGATCTGCCGCGCGAGTGCCTGATGGATTCGCAACCTCTTGGCTTCTTCGTGAGGCTGCATCCCGAGCCATTCTCCGTATTAAATTATCCGGTGGTTTTGTAGAGCCATTTTTGCGGTAAAGATATGCATTGCGACGACGAGACGGTCAGCTCCGCGCCTGGTATGTCGCGGCGTTGGCAGCATGCCGACCCCGAACAGGCAGGCCTAGCGCGTGCTGGTCATAGCACCCTCACTTTAGCCAATCCTTCTTCGGCTGCTTCCATCAGAGGATTGCGAAGTGGCATGGTGAAGGCATCCGCCTCAATCTCGAATATATCGCCCGCGCGCGTTTCCACCTGGTCGGTAAAGGAGAGGGTCGCCGTGCCGAAGAAATGCACATGCACGTCGCCGGCACGTCTGAACAAGTCATATTTGAAATGATGATGCTCAAGATTCTCGATGCTGTGAGACATGTTCGTCTCGCCAGAAAAGAAACTACTTTCCCACAAGATCGCACCGTCGCGGATAATCCTGCTGGCGCCGCGAACATCGGCGGGCAGGTCGCCCAGCAGCAATTCCGCGCCCAGCGACGCCTGACGTAGCTTGGAATGGGCGAGCCAGAGATAATTGACCCGTTCGGTCACATGGTCCGAAAACTCATTCCCGATTGAAAAGCCCAGGCGAACCGGCGTACCATCCGGCGCATTGAAGTAGATGCCGGCGATTTCCGGCTCCTCGCCCCCATCTCCCGCGAAAGCAGGTTTGCGGAAAGGTGCGCCCGGCGGCACCAGGATCGACCCGTCGCCCTTGTAGAACCATTCGGGCTGCACACCCTCAGTTCCGGCGGCTGGCTTTCCACCCTCCTCGCCCATCAGGAACATGCGCATGGAATCGGTGGCCTGACCGGCGGCGGCGGCCTTGTGCATCTTGTCGCGGCCTTCGGCGGAGCCCAGATGCGTGAGGCCGGTGCCGCTGACCAGCAGATGGGCGGGATCTTCATGATCGATCGGTGGCAGCAAGGTAACAGCGGCCAAATCGATCGAAGCCCCTGCGCGTTCCTCGGCAAGAGCGGCAAGCGTGGTGGACGACGCCAACGCATCGCCAGCCAGCATCCGCACGGAAGCCGTGTCACGCACGATCAGGGCTGCTCCGCTCTCGTCCAGAGCGGCTACGCCGCGCCGGCCATCCTGTTCATATTGGACGAGGGAACGGATCATCGGGTGATCTCCATCTTGCCATCAAGGCGGCGCGGCAAGCGCCAGGGGTTAGCGTCCTGCAATGGCGGCGGGATCAGCTTTGCGCCGATATCCTGAAAGCAGACCGGCCGCAGGAAGCGAGACATGGCGAGGGTGCCGACCGAGGTGGACCTTCCGTCTATGGTGGCGGGGAATGGCCCGCCATGAACCATCGCCCAGGTCACTTCGACACCCGTCGGCCAGCCGTTCGCCAGGACCCTGCCCGCCTTTTGCGCGAGAAGAGGAAGTATGGCGGCCGCGTCGGCAGCATCAGAATCATCCATGTGGATCGTTGCGGTCAACTGCCCCTCCAGTCCGGAGATGACCTGCGCCAGCGCATCGGCATCCTTGCAACGGATCACCACGGACGATGCACCGAACACCTCTTCGGCAAGGGCCGGTTCAAGAGCGATCTGCTCAGCGTAGCTTTCGAACAACGCCGCACCGGCACGCCCTTCCGGGGCTTGGGCCTGTGCGATCAACCTGGCGCCCGGCATGGTCTCCAGCTTGGCTACGCCATTGGTGAAAGCGGCTCGAATGGCGGGCGTCAGCATTACCAGCGGCGACGCCTCGCTAACGGCCGAAGTGGCCGAAGCGAGGAAGCGGTCGAGGTCCGGTCCGTCGATCGCGATGATCAGTCCGGGATTCGTGCAAAACTGTCCTGCCCCCTGCGTCAGAGAGCCCACAAATGCCGTCCCAAGCGTCTCGGCGCGGGTTTTGAGAGCGCCCGGCATCAATATGACGGGATTGACCGCGCTCATTTCGGCATAAACGGGGATAGGTTCAAGACGCCGGGCCGCTATCTCGGCGAGCGCAAGTCCGCCCGCCCGCGATCCTGTAAAGCCGACCGCGCGGATGCGAGGATCGGCCACAACGGCAGCGCCAAGCGCATTGCCAGTGCCGGGCAGATAGGAAAAAACGCCCGGATGAAGACCGCAGTCCGTCACAGCTTGGGTCACGGCGCGAGCGATGAGCTCTCCGGTTCCGGGGTGACCCGGATGCCCCTTGGCCACCACCGGACATCCCGCCGCGAGCGCCGACGCGGTATCGCCGCCAGCCACGGAAAAAGCGAGCGGGAAATTGGACGCGCCGAACACCGCTACCGGGCCGAGCGGCACATTCATGCGGCGAAGGTCGGGACGCGGCGGGGCGCGATCCGGCAAGGCGCGATCGATCGTCACGTCGAGCCAGTAGCCGGCCCGCAATTCGGAGGCGAACAGCCGGAGCTGCCCGGTAGTGCGTCCGCGCTCACCTTCCAGACGCATGCGGGGCAAGCCCGTTTCCGCCATAGCCGTTTCGATAAGCGAATCGCCGATGGCGTCGATCCGCTCGGCAACGGCTTCGAGAAAGCGCGCTCTTGCGTCCGGCGTCAGGGCGGCAAAGGATGGCGCCGCATCAGCCGCCAGAGCGCATGCGTCCGCGACGTCCTCTGGCGAGGCTTGTGAATAGCTCTGGGCAAGTGGCAGATCCGTTGTCGGATCGATACCCTTGAACCGCTCTTCCTGCTGGCGTGCGTCGCCGCCCACCAGAACGCTGCCGTCGATCACTTGTGCATTCTCCATCAATGATTGTCGCGGGGCAGGCCCAAGGTCTGCGAGGTCGGATAGGGATAGCCGCCCTCGCCAAGCCGACACTCCGCCAAGCTGGGGTCAAAGTTCAGGCGGCGCTCAAGCGGGACAGTCGCCTCCATATTCTCGGAGTTGTCGAACCAGGCGGTTGATCGGCCTCCGTGGGTGCTGGCGGTCATTGCAGTCTTTCTTGATCGGCGTCGGGCGATTGACGCCGTCAAGGATCATATATACTCATACTAATTAAATATCAACGAGCGGACGTGCCTTGGCCAATCCATTGAACTTGAATGTTCGGCATCTCACGCGAGGGGGCAGCGCCCTGTTGCGAAACAGTTTTTTCTTGATGGCGGCATGTGAGCTATATGTGCCGTTCTGCGTGCTTGGGGGCAGTAGGTCGGCCAATGCGCTCGCAATGGAGACCGCAATCGCATGACCAAGCGTCTTCTCATCGCGCTGCTGGCGCTGATCAGCACCGTAGCCCCGGCATCGGCCGCGACACTGGATTGCCCGCTGCGCGACGCGCCATTCTCGCTCGCGTCACCGTTCATGGACATATTGCTGAACCCCGCGGCGCGCGCCGCTGTCGAAACGGAAGCGCCGGGCATCCTCGCGAAGCTGCCGCCGATGTTCACGAGCACCACCGCGCCCAGTTTTTCGGCGATTCTTTCAGTGCGCGAAGCCGGGGCGATGCTGCGGATCAGCGCGGACAAGATGGCCAGCATAGCGGATCGACTGAAGGCCATCAGCGTGACGGATGCGGATCGCGTAGCGCGCTGCGCCCGCTATGACGACGACCGGCCGACCTTCATCCTGCCCAAGGGCAAGCCGCGCATCCTGTTGTTCGAAAAGATGACCGGATTTCGCGACGGCCCCTCGGTGGAGGCCGCCCATGCGGCGTTCCTCGACATGGCGAAGCGTCACGGCTGGGCGATGGTGGCCACGGATCGCGGCGGCGCGATCTCTCCGGCGATCCTCAGCCGGTTCGATGCCGTGATATGGAACAACGTCAGCGGCGATGTGCTGACCCTGACCCAGCGCGAGGCGCTCAAGTCTTATATCGAGCGCGGCGGCGGCTTCGTCGCGGTCCATGGTTCAGCCGGGGACCCCGCCTATTTCTGGGACTGGTATGCGGACACACTGATCGGCGCGCGGTTCATCGGTCATCCGATGGGGCCGCAATTTCAGGATGCGCAAATCCGGCTGGATGATCCGAAACATCCGGTCGCAGCCGGGCTGCCGACGGCATGGACGATGAAAGACGAATGGTATTCCTTCAAGGCAAGCCCCCGCCTGTCGGGAGCCCATGTCCTCGCCACGTTGGATGAAGGCAGCTATTCGCCGATCGGCATGATGAAGCAGGACCTGCGCATGGGGGATCATCCCATCGCATGGACCCGCTGCGTCGGCCGGGGGCGATCCTTTTATTCGGCGATCGGCCATCGGCCGCAGACCTATTCCGACCCAACCTACCGGACGATGCTGGAAAGCGCGATCTCCTGGGCCGCGGCCAGGAAACCCTGCGCGCGTCCTGCCCCAAGCCGATAGGGATGCATGGCCCGGCGATCGCCAACTCGTCGGCCCGGACAGGACGGCACTGGATTGACGCCTTCTGGTGCCGGATATACTCATACTAATAAACAAGCGGTGGAGAGCTTTCAGCGACTGGCTTTGTGACGTCCCAACTGGGCTCGGGCATCATTGCGAGCAGCCGCCGCCGCGACACCGACAATGAATTGCAGGAGTATAGAGCGATGAACGTGCGATTTGGCGCTGGTCTTTCCCGGCGGACGCTCCTGCGCCTGTCGGTGAGCGCCGCAGTGCTGATCCCTGCTTCCCGCGCGTTTTCCCTTGTCCCTCGCCTACCGCCCGCCCCGTTGACGCTCGACCGTCGGGGCCAAGTTTTCGACGATGGATGGAGCTTCCTGCTCGGCGACGGCGCGGACGTTGCGAAGCCCGCCTATGACGATTCGGCATGGCGCCGGGTCGAGTTGCCGCATGACTGGAGCATTGAGGACCGTCCGGGAAGCGATCCAGCCCTCAATGCGGTGCTTCGCTCGGTCGATAGCGCCCCCTTGTGGCAGAAGGTGCCGTCGAAGGACGTGCCCCGCCTCATCGGCCCGTTCGATGCCGGATTGAACGACAATCTGGGCTATGCCCGCAGCGCCAGCGGCGCGCCCACCGGCTTCACCGTCGGTGGCGTCGGCTGGTATCGCAAGCGCTTCAAATTGCCGCCGCTTAGCCCTGACGCCCGCGTCCAGATCGTCTTCGACGGCGTTCACATGAATGCCCAGGTCTGGTTGAACGGCGTCCTGCTCGGCCAGCGGCCCAACGGATATGTCCCCTTCGCATACGATCTGACCCCGCACCTTTCACCATCAGGCGACAATGTGCTGGCGGTGCGCGCGGCCAATATCGGCCGCAACAGCCGCTGGTATGCGGGCTCGGGCATTTACCGGCATGTGTGGCTCGACATCACGCGCGCGTTCCGTTTCGAACAATGGGGCGTTACGGTCACCACACCCAGCGTGTCGCAAGAAAAGGCCACTGTGGAGGTCGTGACCCGGATCGAGGGATCGCAGACCGGCGGCATGGTGACGACCCGCATCCTCGACGATGCAGGAAAAGCCGTCGCCGAAAAGACCGTGGCGGCCTGTGACCGTGTGACAACGTCGCTGGAAATGGCACGTCCCCGGCTGTGGTCGCCGGACGCGCCCCATCTCTATCAGGTGGAATGCACGTTGCAGGCGGGCGGCGAAGTCATCGATCGGATGACGGCTCCCCTCGGCATCCGCCGGGTCGAGATCGACGCCCAGAATGGCCTGCGCATCAACGGCAAGCCATATAAGTTGCGTGGCGGCTGTGTTCACCACGACAACGGCATCCTTGGCGCCGTGGCGATCGACCGCGCGGAATATCGCAAGGTCGAAATGCTCAAGGCGCGAGGTTTCAACGCGCTCCGGACATCGCACAATCCACCCTCTCCCGCCTTTCTCGACGCCTGCGACCGGCTCGGCATACTGGTGATGGAGGAATCCTTCGACATGTGGCGGGTGGCCAAGAATCCGGACGACTACAGCCTTTATTTCGATGGCTGGTGGCAGCGGGATCTGGAGGCGATGGTCCGGCGCGACGGCAATCATCCTAGCGTAATCATGTGGAGCTTCGGCAACGAGATCCCCGAGCGCGGCCAGCCTGAAGGCGTTGCGATAGCGAAAATGTTGAGCGACGAGTTGCACCGGCTTGACCCGACCCGTCCGGTGACGCAGGCGATCAACGGCAGCCCCGGCCCCGATGTGACCGGTCCGGATGGACGACCGGATCAGGCCGCCGCCCAGTTCCTCGACGTTGCCGGCTATAATTATAAGTTCAGCAACTACGAACGAGACCATGCAAAATTCCCCGACAGGGTCATGGTGGGAACGGAAAGCTTCCCGGCCGACGTGGACAAGGTGTGGCGCCTCACCGATCGCTCGCCATACCTGATCGGCGACTTCGTATGGACGGCAATGGATTATCTGGGCGAGGCGGCGATCGGCCGCACGCTCCTGTCCGGAGAGACGTTCGGCCCGGATGAATATCCGTGGTTCGGGGCGTCCTGCGGCGATCTCGACCTGATCGGCCAACAGCGGCCGCAGTCGCTCGCCCGCGACGTTATTTGGGGCCTCAGCCCACTTGAGGTTGCGGTCCAGCGGCCGATCCCGGAAGGCAAGCAGGAGCGGCCTTTCCTGTGGGGCTGGCGCGATGAGCTTGAAAGCTGGACCTGGCCGGGTGCCGAGGGCAAGCCGCTCGACGTCAGCATCTTCACTCCTGCTGACCGCGTCACGATCGAACTGAATGGCAAGATGATCGAGGACCGGGCGATGACACCCGAAAATACATCCTCAGCGCGGATCCCAGTGGTCTATGAGCCCGGACGGCTGGTCGTGACCGCCTATTTGGCGGGGCGGAAGATCGGAAGCCGCAAATTGGAGACTGCGGGCGCTGCAGCAGCCCTGCGGCTTAAGCTCGATCGTCCCAAGATAGCCGCCGACCGGAACGATCTCGCCCATGTCACCGTGGAGGTCGTCGACGCCAATGGCCGGCTGGTGCCTGACGCCGCGCATGTTCTGCGGCTTTCGCTGAGCGGAAGCGCCGAACTTGCCGCATTCGGCAACGCCAACCCGCGCGGCTTGGCGAGCTTCCGGCAACCGGTGGCGAAAAGCTGGCACGGCCGCGCACTGGCGATCATCCGGCCCACGGGTTCGGGCACGACGACCATCAGTGTCGGATCGGAAGGATTGCGGAGCGCTCAGGTCAGGCTGTCAGTCGTCGGCAAGAGCTGAACGGCCAGAAGCCTGCGGAGCATGCTGACCACCTATTTTCATGGCGCCGCAATTTCCGTGGATATAGTCCGCGAAAATCTCCGCCAACTTGACGGCTCGCCCGCTCTTGGCGTGATCTATCGGCATTGCCCGCCGGCCCGGGATTAAACGATGGCTCATGACAGCCGCAACTGCCAGCTCCAGTTCGTCGTTTGCCGGACCGATGCCGGTGGAACTTAAACCCACCTATCCATGTGCTGACCCACCGCCTCCTTCGCTCGCCTACCCTGAGCTTACCGCGATTCGCAGCTGCGGATGTTGGCCCCAAGGGCTGAATTCTGGTCAAGATTGTACCGGTAACCCGAAGCGTCCCCGTTGCGGCGACATTAGCTGGAACTGACAAGAAAGTTTCAACCCAGGCCGCAATCGAATGTCTGCTTTCAAGCGCAAGGAATCGCGATTGGACGACGAGAAGTGGCGCAAAGCCGCCGTCGGTGCTGGTCGGCCCGCTTGTGCGTTGCGATGCCGACAAGATGGTTGTCCTCAAAACGTCTTTAGGGCTAGATTGAGGCCTGATCAGACCCTGTTCCCCTTTGACTCTTATGGACGAGCACCCAGCAACGATCATCTTAAAGCGGCACGCTGCGGGTGCAGATGTACGCTGGAGTACGATGTCAGACGAAGGCTCGCGAGCTTCCAGGCCAGCTGAATGATAGGGTAGCGGAGCCAACTACTAGGACCGATCGACATTCAGCGTAGCCAGATCATGGCAGCGGCGAGATGTACTAAGCCGGCAAAGTGGGCGGTGCGCCGATCGTAGCGGGTAGCGAAGCGTCTGAAATGCTTGAGGCGACCAAAGCATCGCTCGATCCGGTTGCGGTGCTTGTAGATAGCGGTGTCATGCGGGATGAAGACCTTGCGATTTCGCTTCGACGGGATCACCGCCTGCGTCTTCATGTCGGCGATATGTTCGCGTAAATCATTGCAGTCATAGGCTTTATCAGCGAGTACGGCCCCGGCCTTCTGGCCTTCCAGAAGATCGGGAGCGGCGGTGACGTCGCTGGCCTGCCCGGGCGTGATACGAAGGCGCAATGGCCGACCGAACGTGTCCGCCAGCATGTGGATCTTGGTCGTCAGTCCACCTCGGGAACGCCCCAGCGCCTGGTCCTTGCCCCCCTTTTCCGGTCGCTGCCTGTTGGTGGGCGCGGACGATGGTGCTGTCGATCATCAGATATTGGTTGTCCCGGTCGGCGGTCAGCGTGTTGAGCACCCGTTCCCAGACACCCGCATGGCACCAACTGCTGAAACGCCGATGGACCGTCTTCCACCGACCGTAGCGCTCCGGCAGGTCGCACCAGTGCGCGCCCGAGCGCAGCACCCACAAACATCCGTTCACGAACAAGCGGTTATCCGATCCCGTCCGCCCCGGATCGCTCGCCTTGCCAGGCAGAAGTGGCAAAACCCTCGCCCATTGCGCCTCATTCAATTCGTACCGTTTGATCCCCATCATCCGCTCCGCGCCTCAACACGGAGCCCCATGAATCAGACATCACGCCTTTTGTGAATCCTGAATCTCGATCCGGCCTAGGGCAATGGCAGCCCGTCGGGATAGGTCCGCGCGTAGCCGCGCGGACTGGCCGGCCCGCCGAAGCCCATGGCGCTCCAGGCGGAGGGATGCGCCCAATGCGCCGAGACGATGTCGGGCAGCACGCGCCACGCCCACAGCAGGGCTGGATTGACGCCCGCCCAGCCGGCGGTGAGCGCCCGTCCCTCGCGCATGTCGGTCAGCAGCATGTCGATCTGCCCGCCCGTCAGCTGCGCGAAAAGGAGCGCTCCACCGCGCGCGCGCCTCCGCCTCCAGCCCTGCGAGCGCGAGACGCCATGCTGCCTGGGTCTGCGGCATTCTTGCGGGGCGATAGCCGTCGCTGCCATTGTCCGCGATCTTCTGGAGGAGAAGGGCGACGGTATTCGTGGGCGGCCGCCCTTCCGGTTCGAGCGCGACATGCGCGACCAGCACATGCAAGGTTTCCAGTTCGGCGACCCCAAGCGCTTCAACGGCTTCGCGCATCGCCAGACGCTCGTCGATCACGGCCCGGGTCTGCCTGTTCCAGCTTAGGCTGCCGCGCTTGGAGAACACGTCATAATCCGGGAAAGGATCAGCCACGCCTTGCCCTCTCCATCATTTTCAGCGCTCCAAGCCCTGTGAGGGCCAGCCCCGTGAATGAGGGCGGCGCAGGCAGCGGTAACCGAATATTCGGCGCACGCCCCATTGCCGCAGTCGTTCCCAAAAGAAATCGCTCACGGTCTGCGTCATGGCAGCTCTCCAGGTCAGATGTCGGGGCGGTTAAGGGGTAACGGATCGCCGACCCGTGCGTTCCCCAGTCTGATCAGGAGAAAACGGGATGGGCGAAGCGATAGGTTCACGCCTCTGGGTCATTCCGGAGGGCTATATCCCCGGAGGCGAGGGGGCCCGCGCAGACCGAGCGCTCACCAGCCATGAAGCGGCCTGCATGCTTAATACATCGGACGCGCGGGCGAATGTGGAGATCATGCTCTACTTCACGGACCGCGAGCCCGTCGGCCCCTATCACGTCAGCCTGGAAGCGCGGCGGACGCTGCATCTGCGGTTCAACGACCTTGATGATCCGGAGCCGATTCCGCTGGACACGGATTATGCCAGCGTCATCCGGTCCGATGTGCCGATCGTGGTGCAGCATACGCGGCTCGACGCCCGGCCCGAAACGATAGCGCTGCTGTCGACCATCGCCTTCCCCAGCTGATCAGGCGGGTCCGGATCGGTCGATAAGGCCACTGTCGAGCAAGGGCGCGGCATCGATGTCCTGTGCGTCCATCAGCATGGCCAGCCGCTCCACTGCCGCCAGCACCATCGCCTGTTCCCAAGAAGGCAGGCAGTCAAACCGCTCCGTGAATGTGGTTTGCAGCAGGTCGGGAGCATCGGCCAGCGCCGCGATGCCGGGCGGAAGCGTGGTCAGGATGAACTGCCGCTTGTCCCGTTCATTGCGTTGGCGCTGGACAAAGCCCAGTTCCTGAAGCCGATCGACGACCGTGGTGATGGTCGCCTGGCTGAATTGCAGCGCCTGCGCGATCTCACTGGGCGTGGCCGAATCGCGGGAGGCGATTTCGCGCAGGACGAGCCATTGCGAAGGGGTCAGGCCGGTTGCGTTGGCGAGGCGGCGGCTGCCGATTTCAGTGGCGCGCAGGACGCGGCGGAGAGCGCGGAGTGTGAGAGAGGCGATGTCGGAACTCATGCAGGAAACATAGAAAAGACGGGGGTTTGAAGCCATGCAAATTCCTTCGGTAGACAAAGTATTTTTATGGATTCTTTATGCGCCAAAGAATCCTAAAGCGGCCTTCTGGTTGAAAAATGCGAGGAATTGCTCTAAATGCCTGTCTCGCATCAGGGGGTGGATCAAGCATACCGCAAAATTATAATTCGGGAGATAAAGCATCTTTAGGTCAGATTCCGATGCGGCGACGAGACCGCCACGGGCATTTGCGCGCCTTTCACCCGCGCGTTCATCCAAGTTGCTGTTCCGCAAGCCTACGGCAACGGACGGCGCCGCGGTCAGCGCGCTGATCGCGCAATGCCCGCCGCTCGATCCCAATTCGGCCTATTGCAACCTTCTGCAATGCACGCATTTCGCCGACAGCTGCGTGATTGCCGAGCAGAACGGGGCCTTGGCCGGATGGGTTTCGGGATACCGGCCGCCGTCCGAGCCGGACAGCTTCTTCGTCTGGCAGGTCGCCGTCGCGCCCGCCGCCCGAGGACAACGGCTGGGCGGCCGCATGATCGAGGCGCTGCTGAGCCGCCCGTCTGCGGACGGCGTGACCCATCTCATCACCACGGTGACCGACGACAATCTGCCGTCCTGGGCCTTGTTCGGAGGCCTGGCGAAACAGTGGAGCACCGCACTTTCGAAAAGCGCGCTGTTCCATCGCGACACCCATTTTGCCGGTGCCCATGCAACCGAATGGCTTGCCCGCATCGGCCCGCTGCCGCGCATGAGCGGTGGCACAGCACAAGGAGAAATGGCGATATGATCACCACCCTTCCCCGACCCACAAGTCGAAAACCCGACATCACGTTGTACGAGCGGCGCGAGTCCGCCGTGCGCAGCTACGCCCGTTCCATGCCGCGCCAGTTCAACGTGGCGCAAGACGTCTGGATGCATGATAATCAAGGGGGCCGCTATCTCGACTTCCTCTCGGGTTGTTCGACCCTCAATTACGGTCACAACCACCCGGTCCTGAAGCAGGCGCTGCTCGACTATATTACGGCGGACGGCATCGCTCACGGTCTCGATCTGCACACCGATGCCAAGGCTGAGTTTCTGAATACGCTGGAGAGCGTGATCCTGAAGCCGCGCGGGCTGGATTATCGGGCGATGTTCACCGGCCCGACCGGCACCAACGCGGTAGAGGCGGCGATCAAGCTTGCCCGCAAGGTGACGGGGCGTGAACTGGTGATCGCCTTCACCAATGGTTTCCACGGCATGACGCTGGGCGCGCTTGCCTGCACGGGCAATGCCGCCAAGCGGGGCGGCGCGGGCGTGCCGCTGTCCCACGTCGCGCATGAACCCTATGACGGCTATCACGGTTCTGAGGTAGACACCGCCGATATGCTGGAGCGGCGCTTGTCCGATCCGTCGAGCGGACTGGACGCCCCGGCCGCGATCCTGGTCGAAACCGTCCAGGGCGAAGGCGGCCTCAACGCCGCGTGTCCGGAATGGCTGCGCAAGATCAGCGTCATCGCCAAGCGCCACGGCGCATTGATGATCGTGGACGACATACAGACGGGCTGCGGCCGCACCGGCAGCTTCTTCAGCTTCGAAGGCATGGGCTTCACGCCCGACATCGTGACGCTGGCAAAATCGCTTTCGGGCATGGGGTTGCCGTTCGCGCTTACGCTGCTCAAGCCGGAATTCGACCAGTGGGCGCCGGGCGAACATAATGGCACGTTCCGGGGCAACAACCACGCCTTCGTGACCGCCACCGCCGCGCTGCGCCATTTCTGGAGCGATGGCCAGTTCCAGCAGGACATCGCCCGCCGTGGAACGCTGATCGCGTGCCGGTTGGAAGCGATGGCGGCGGAACATGGCCTGTCCACGCGCGGGCGGGGCATGATGCGCGGCATCGACGTCGGGTCGGGCGAAATTGCCGCCGCCGTCACCGCCGCCTGCTTCGATCGCGGCCTCATCATCGAAACCAGCGGCGCGCATGACGAGATCGTCAAGATCCTCGCCCCGCTCGTCATAGACGATGCCCAGCTTTCGGCAGGGATCGACATATTGGAAACTTGCGTCCGTGAAGCGCTGGCCGTCCCGTACGGCGTCGCCGCGGAATAATGGAGATATCATGATTGTTCGCAAACTTCAGGACATCCGTAAGTCCGACAGGAACGTGAAGTCGGAACAGTGGGAAAGCGCACGCTTGCTGCTGAAGGACGATGATATGGGATTCTCGTTCCACATCACGACCATGTATGCTGGCGAAGAAATCCACATGCACTACCAGAACCATCTGGAAGCGGTACTGGTGCTGAAAGGCAATGGCACGATCGAGGATCTGGGCACCGGCATCACGCATCAGCTGGCGTCGGGCGTCATGTATGCGCTCAATGCCCATGACAAGCATATCGTGCGGCCCGACACCGATATCCTTTGCGCCTGCGTCTTTAATCCGCCGGTGACGGGTAAGGAAGTGCATGACGAAAACGGCGCCTATCCAGCCGAGGCGGAGATGGTCCGCGAGGCCGCTCTTAGCAATTGAACCTGACAAATAGGGGGAAGTCCCTTGCAAGACATCTACCCATCCCGCCATGCGAAGACGGCGGAGTTTTTGCCGCGCCTAGACCCGGTCGTTCACAGCGACTGGAACGAGGACGCGCCCATCAGCAAAGCCCAAGCCGCGCAGTTCGATCGCGACGGCTATCTGGTGTTGGAAGACCTATTTTCCGAAGGCGAGGTCGCCTTCCTCCAGCGCGAAGCTGGCAAGCTGTTGTCAGACCCTGACGCGCTGGAAGAAGAGACAGTCATCAGCGAACCGGGCAGCCGGGAAATTCGTTCTATCTTTCGCATTCACGCGCAGAGTCCAGTTGTCGCGCGGCTCGCGGCCGACCAACGGCTGGCCGATGTCGCGCGCTTCCTATTGGGCGACCAGGTCTATATTCACCAGTCGCGCCTCAACTATAAGCCCGGATTTCAGGGCAAGGAATTCTACTGGCACAGCGATTTCGAGACCTGGCATGTCGAGGATGGGATGCCGCGCATGCGGGCGCTGTCCATGTCGGTGCTGCTGGCGGAAAATACCGCTCACAATGGGCCGCTGATGCTGATCCCCGGATCGCATCGCCGCTTCCTGACCTGTGTCGGGCAAACGCCCGAGGATCATTACCGCATGTCGTTGAGGCGTCAGGAATATGGCGTGCCGGACGAGGATAGCCTGGCCGAGCTGGCGCATAAGCATGGCATTGTCGCACCGACGGGCAAACCGGGGTCGGTCGTGATATTCGATTGCAACATCATGCATGGGTCGAACGGCAACATCACGCCCTTCCCCCGCGCCAACGCCTTTCTGGTCTATAATGCCGTCAGCAACCGGCTAGGCACGCCCTTTGGCGTCGACAAGCCGCGCCCGGAGTTCATCGCGACGCGCGGCGAGCCACAGCCAATCGTGCCCGAAACAGGTCCGCTGGCCGAGGAGACCCTGATATGAACCGCCATAGCGTCGAGAAGATCGGCGGCACGTCAATGGCCGAGACGGCCACGCTGTTCGACAATGTCCTGATCGGAGGCCGAAAGGGCGCGGATCTTTATAATCGCATCTTCGTCGTGTCCGCCTATGCCGGGATGACCGACCTGCTGCTGGAGCATAAGAAAAGCGGCCAGCCGGGCGTCTATGGCCGCTTCGTCGCGGACGAAGGCGTCGACGGATGGCGCGAGGCGATGGAAGCGGTGCGAACCGCTATGCAATCGCGTAATGCGCAGATGTTCGCGCGGGCGGACAGCCGACGCGAAGCCGATGCCTTCGTCGATATGCGGATCGATGCCGCGGCGGCCTGTCTGAACGATCTAGCGCGGCTGCGCAGCCATGGGCGCTTCTGTGTCAAGGAGCAGCTGGCGACCGTGCGCGAAATGCTAGCGGGGCTGGGCGAGGCGCATAGCGCCCACAGCACCGCCCTGTTGCTGCGCGACCGCGGCGTCGATGCCGCCTTCGTGGACCTGACGCCGTGGCACCAGCAGAACATGCAGAAGCTGGACGAGCGGATCGTGGAGGCGTTGGAGCCCATCGACCTGTCTTCAACCATGCCGATCGTCACTGGCTATGCGGGATGCAGCGAAGGCATGGTGCGCCGTTACGCTCGAGGCTATTCGGAAATGACCTTCTCGCGGATCGCGGTGCTGACCAGGGCGCGCGAGGCGATCATCCACAAGGAATTTCACCTGTCGAGCGCCGATCCGAAGCTGGTCGGAACAGACAAGGCGCGCAAGATCGGGCGCACCAATTATGACGTCGCCGATCAGCTCGCCAATCTGGGCATGGAGGCCATCCATCCGGGCGCCGGGCGCGGGCTACGCCAGACCAATATTCCGTTGCGCGTGCGCAATACGTTCGACCGGGAAGATGGCGGGACGCTGATCTGCGGCGATTATGTGTCCGAAAGTCCAAGGGTCGAGATCGTGACCGGCGTTCGTCATGCGCAGGCCCTCCAGTTCTTCGAACAGGACATGGTGGGCGTGAAGGGCTATGACGCCGCCATATTGGAGGCGCTGACACGGCATCACGCATGGATCGTCAGCAAATCGTCCAACGCCAATACCATCACCCATTATCTGTCGGCTGCTGCGGCGACGGTGAAGCGGGTGATCGACGATCTCCAGATACGCTATCCGGATGCGTCAATCTCCGCCCATCCGGTGGCGATGGTGTCGGTGATCGGGAGCGACATATCCCGGCCTGCGCTGGTCGCCGATGCGTTGCGCGCGCTGGCCGATGAAGGCGTTGGGGTCATCGCGATGCAGCACCAGATCCGAAATGTCGATGTGCAGTTCATCGTCGATGTCGGGCATTATGATGCTGCCGTCCGGGCGCTGCACAGCGCTTTGGTCGAACGCGAAGAGATGGCGGCGACGGGGAAGCGCGCCGCCTGATCGGCGGCTGATCGACCTGTCATGCTATTGGCCATTCAACCCGTACGCAGCCTGTTGCTGTCCATCTTCATGCTGATGGCGGGCAGCGGATTTCTGGCGACCCTGATCAGCCTGCGGCTCAATCGGGCGGGCAGTGGCACGATGACCATAGGCATCGTCGCCACTGCCTATTTCGGCGGGCTGATCATCGGGTCGCTGCGCGCGGGCGGTATCGTGCGGCGCGTGGGGCATATCCGCGCCTTTGCCGCTTTCGTCGCGCTGCTGTCGGCCAGCACATTATCCTATGCGCTGTGGACGCAGCCGCTGTTCTGGATGCTGCTGCGGCTGATCGATGGCATTTGCGTCGCGGGTGTGTTCGTGTGCCTGGAAAGCTGGCTCAACGACCGGGCCGAGCCGGAGATGCGTGGCAGCGTGCTGGCGGCTTACATGGTCGCCCTCTATTCAGGGCAGGCGATCGGGCAATTGCTGTTGGGGGCGAGCGGGTCGCTGCCCGCCATTCCTTTCCAGATCGCGTCGATCCTGATTTCGCTGGCCATCATCCCGCTATGCCTGACGCGCAGTTCCGCGCCTGCGCCTGTGGAGGCAAGCGCCTTTTCACTCCGATCCTTGCTGGCGGCATCGCCGCTGGGCGCTTGGGGCGCAGTGGCGACGGGGCTGATGCTGGGCGCATTTTATGGGATGGCGGCGGTGCATGTGCGGCGGCTGGGGCTGGACCTTGCTGAAACCGCGCATTTCATGATGATCGTCATTCTGGGCGGCGTGGCGCTGCAATGGCCGCTGGGGCGCTTGTCCGACCGGCACGACCGGCGTCGGGTGATCGTCGGCAGCTTTGCGGTCGCGGCGTTGGTCAGTATCGCGCTGTCGCTGATCAGCGGCGGCGGCGTGCTGCTGATAAGCCTGGGCGCATTGTTCGGGGGCTTGAGCTTCGCGCTCTATCCGCTGTGTGTCGCGCATTGCAACGATCGGCTGCTGGAAACGGAGCGGGTGGCGGCGAGCGGGCGGCTGGTGCTGCTCTATTCGATCGGCGCGGCGCTGGGGCCAGTGCTGGCGGCGGGATTCATGACGGCGGCGGGCACCGGCGGGCTGTTCCTGTTCATCGCCTGCTGCGCGGGGGTCGCCATGATGGTCGGGCTATGGCGGCAGCGCGCGTCCGAACCGGTGCCGGACATGTATCAGCAGGAGTTCCAGATCGTACCGCGCACTACACCCATGGCCGCGCTGCTGGACCCCAACAGCGTCGATGAAGGACAAACCACATGACCGCCATTTCCGCCACCGCCGCAGCCGATCCCGCGCCAAGCCAGGACGCCACGCTGCGCCGCGCGATTGCCGCGTCCGCCATGGGCAACGCGACCGAGTGGTTCGATTATGGTATCTATGCCTACGGCGTGGCCTATATCTCGGCCGCGTTATTTCCCGGCAGCACGGAGGAAGCGGTGCTGTTCGCGCTGGCGACGTTCGCCATTTCCTTTCTCGTGCGCCCATTGGGCGGGCTGTTCTGGGGGCCGCTGGGCGATCGGCTGGGGCGCAAGTCGGTGCTGGCGCTGACCATCTTGCTGATGTCGGGAGCGACGCTCTGTGTGGGGCTGATCCCGGATCATGCGACGATCGGCTTCTGGGCGCCCCTGCTGCTGATCCTGTTGCGCATGGTGCAGGGATTTTCGACCGGCGGCGAATATGGCGGGGCGGCGACCTTCATGGCGGAATATGCGCCCGATGATCGGCGCGGATTCTATGGCAGCTTTCTGGAGTTCGGGACGCTGGCGGGGTTCTCGCTGGGCGCGGCTTTGATGCTGGGTTTCTCGCTGATGCTGGGGGATGCGGCGATGCATGCGTGGGGATGGCGCGTGCCTTTCCTTGTGGCGGCGCCGATGGGGCTGGTCGGCATGTACCTGCGCTCGAAGATGGAGGACACGCCCGTTTTCCGCGCGGCGGCGGCGCTGCATGACAGCGGGCCGCCCTCCCCCGGCCTGTCGCTGCTGATGCGGCGGCACTGGCGGCCGATGCTGGTGGTCGGCGGGCTGGTGGTCGCGCTCAACGTCGTCAACTACACGCTGCTCAGCTACATGCCGACCTATTTGCAGCGGCGCATCGGACTGTCGAATGACGAAGCGTTGATCGTGCCGATCATCGGCATGCTGCTGATGATGCTGTTCCTGCCCTTTGCCGGCGCGCTGTCGGACAGGGTTGGGCGGCGGGTGATGTGGCGGGTGTCGCTGGTCGGGCTGCTGATCGCGGTGGTGCCGCTCTACATGCTGATGGCAACGGGGCTGGCGGGAGCGATCGCGGGCTTCGTCCTCTTGGGGCTCCTTTACGTGCCGCAGCTGGCGACGATTTCGGCGACCTTTCCGGCGCTGTTCCCGACACAGGTGCGCTTTGCGGGCTTCGCCATCGCCTATAATCTCGCGACCAGCATCTTTGGCGGGACGGCGCCCGCGATCGGCAGCGGTCTGATCAGCTACACCGGCAATGAGCTGATGCCGGCCTTCTACATGATCGCAGCCTGCATCGTCGGGCTGATCGCGCTGCGCTTCATGCCCGAGACGGCTGGCAGATCCCTTTATGACGATCCCTTCGCGGAGAAGCAGGCTTGATTACCCACCTTCCGGTTTCCAACGACAGCATCTCGACCTTGACGCGCGGCTATGTGAACGAGCCGTGGATGCAGAGCGGGCTGGCGCTGCTGCTGCTCGGCATAGTCGCATGGGCGGCCAACTGGGTGGCCAAGCGCATCGTGCTGCGGCTACTGCTCCGCCTGCTCC
Source organism: Sphingobium sp. TomTYG75 (assembly GCF_054771635.1). NCBI lineage: Bacteria > Pseudomonadati > Pseudomonadota > Alphaproteobacteria > Sphingomonadales > Sphingobiaceae > Sphingobium > Sphingobium sp. TomTYG75. The sequence goes on from NZ_BSRE01000002.1 coordinate 56,993, forward strand.
ATCACCTGCCCTTCCGTATTGAGGGGAAACATATCGGCGCGATCGTCGCGCGGCTGTCGAACATCGTCCCCGCGCTGGTGATACAGGTCGGCATTGGCACTGTTCCGCATCTGCCTGCGCAAGCCGTCACATTCGTCCGCAGCCTGTCCACCGCCTTCATCATCCTGACCATCGCGATCGCGCTCAGCGGCTTCCTGACGCTGCTCAATGACCTGTATCAGCGCCGCCCGAACGCCGCCAACCGGCCGATCAAGGGCTATGTGCAGTTGGGCAAGCTGCTGCTCTACGGCGCGGCGGCGATCCTGATCATCGCCGCATTGATGGACCAGTCTCCGCTGCTGCTGCTGTCGGGCCTGGGCGCGATGGCCGCGGTGCTGATGCTGGTGTTCAAGGACACGATCCTGTCGCTGGTGGCGTCGGTCCAGATCGGTTCCAACGACATGGTGCGCGTCGGCGACTGGATAGAGATGCCGCAGTTCAACGCGGATGGCGACGTGATCGACATCGCGCTGCACACGGTAAAGATCCAGAATTTCGACAAGACGATCACGACGATCCCGACCCATCGACTGATTTCCGACAGCTTCCGTAACTGGCGCGGCATGTCGCAATCGGGCGGGCGACGCATCATGCGCTCGCTGATGATCGACCAGCGCAGCGTCCGTTTTCTGGATGACAGTGACATTGAGACGATGGCGCAATTCGCAGTGCTGCAACCCTATCTCGAAGCGAAGAGACAGGAGATCGAGCGCTGGAATAGCGAGCAGGGCGCGGACGGCACCGTCAATGGCCGACGATTGACCAATGTCGGCACTTTCCGTGCCTATGTGCTGGCCTATCTGCAATCCCGCAGCGACATCGCGCAGGACAAGACGTTGCTGGTGCGTCAGCTCGCGCCTAGCGAGAACGGCCTGCCGATGGAAATCTATGCCTTCGCCACCAGCACGGTCTGGGATGAATATGAAGGCATTCAAGGCGACATATTCGACCACCTGATCGCCATCCTGCCCGATTTCGACCTGCGACTGTTCCAGCGTCCGACCGGCGCCGACGTGACGGCATTGGCGACGGCCTAGGGGCCGATGTCGATCGCCTCTGGCTGTGACTTGCGGCCTGCGCCGGTGAAGCCCAGGCGCTGTGCGACTGCATCGTTCCAGCCATAGGGGTCCGCGCGGAAGGCGATGTCGCCCGAAGGCCTCATAAAGACATTGCGGTAGAGCAGGCGCACCGGAATCTCGCGCGGCAAGGCGACAAACTGCTCCTGCCCGGATTGACGCGCCGTCAGCCATTGATCGAGGACACCCTCATCGGACGCGAGCATCTCCGCAAAACCAAGCGCATCTTCGACCCGGACGCAGCCATGGCTGAGATGCCGTTCGCTCCTGTCGAACAGGGCGGGCGCGGACGTGTCGTGCAGATAGATGGCATGACCGTTGCGCATGTCGAACTTCACCTGCCCCAGCGCATTGTCCGGCCCTGGCTGCTGGACGATCCAGCCGCCGCGCAGAACCATGTTGTTGCGCTGGAGATAGGCGGCATCCACATGCGCCAGCTCCGTGTTCTGGATGGATTTCGGCACGGTCCATGTCGGATTGGCGACCAGCCGGAATATCGGCGAGCCGAGCAAGGGTGTCGGCCGGTCGGGGCGGCCCGCAACCACTTTGCGCTGATCCACGACTACGCCATCACGGATATATTGCATGCGCGCGGCCGCGATGTTGACATCGATACGCGTCGCTGGCTGCGACCGGGGCATCCAGCGCCGCCGCTCCATCGCAACGGCAAGCGCGCGTGCACGGTCCGGTGCCCGCAGATTGAGGACGCTGAATGTGTCAGGGCCGATAATGCCATCTGCCGCTATGCCGTAGTCCTCCTGAAGGCGCTTGACCGCGCTTTCCATCGAGAAGGTGTAGAGCGCACCTTCATCGACAGTTGCCGGGCGCGACCCCGCGCCGACCCGGGACAGGAGATAGTCATTGTCCGCAAGCTGCGCCGCGATGGCAGGGATTCGAGCGTCCCGGTCGCCGACATGGATGAGCCCATCGTCGGGCAAAGGCTTGCGTGCATCTTCCAGCGCTTTGGCGGAATATTCGCGATAGGCCGTCGACAGCCGGCGATACTCGTCGGTCTGGGGCGCTAGGCTGGCGAGCCAAGCGCCAACTCCCTCTTCCTTCATGGCCCCTGCCAGTCCAGCGGGCACATCTGCCGCTGGCCTGGGCAAGGTGTAGATTTCGCGCAGGGAGGCGGGATTGACGACGCCGCGCGCGAGCGCCGATGCATAGGCGAGCGCAAGTCGGGTGAGCTTCAGTTCACGCTGGAGCGCGCTGTCGGACGCGGACGGCCGCGCGCCAAAGTTAATTTGATCAAGGCCATGTTGCGATCGCCGATCCAAAGCGCTGAGCAGTTCCTGTTCGGCCGTAAGTGACCAGCATGCGCGCCACCCCGCCACTTCATAGAAGCGACGGACATTTTCATCCCGGGCGGCGGCGCGCAGTTCCTCGCCCAACGCGGCAACGTCCATGGCCGTCGCGGAGGGGGGCTGGACAGCTGACAGCGCCGGACGATGTGGCAGACCGCTGGCGGAAATCGCGACAAAAGGCAGAAAGAAGGAGCGAAACTTCGAATTCCTCATTGTCGATGAACGGCTTGTCGACGATTTGGCTCCCTCCGCAGGCGGAACGAGCAGCCGCCTCCCCGGTTATAGAATCAACGGCGACAATGATGGCACCGGACGGCTTGGCCGGATACCGCGTTCCCCGCCCCGGAACGATGCGGTGGACCCACCTCCGTTTTCACGGCGGGATATCGCACCGGCGACGAGGGAAAGGACCGCTATGTTCTTCGATAATTGGTGTGGTCTCTGGCGAGTGATGCTGGTGGGCACCGCCGCCTATGCCGCGTTGGTCATCGTGCTCCGGTTCAGCGGCAAGCGGACGCTGGCAAAGCTGAACGCATTCGATCTTGTCGTGACCGTGGCGCTCGGATCGACGCTTGCGACGGTGCTGCTGACCAAGGACGTCGCGCTGTTCGAGGGAATGGTTGCCTTTGTCTTGCTGGCGCTACTGCAATTTCTCGTTGCCTGGAGTGCGTGCCGCTTCCGCATTGTCGCGCGGTTCGCCAAATCCGATCCCAGGATCCTTCTTGCTGATGGCCATATTCTGGAAGATGCTCTGCGCGAGGAGCGCATATCGCCGGACGAGGTGAAGGCGGCCGTTCGCGGCGCGGGGGTGGGCGACCTTTCGGATGTAGCCGCGGTCGTGCTGGAAACAGACGGCAGCCTGAGCGTCATCGCGCGCGATCGTGCCGGGGCACGAACCGCATGGCCGCAGGAGCGTGGGTCGTGAAGGCTCGTCTGCTCCGCTTGGCCGATATGCTGCGGCAAAGCTACTGGTTCCTGCCCTCCATCATGGCCTGCGGCGCGATATTGCTGGCAGGAGGCATGATCTGGCTGGACAGTTATGAAGGCTCGGTTTGGATGGACCGCTTCGCCTGGTTGCGCGCCTCGCGCCCGAGCGGGGCGCGGCAGCTTCTGTCGGCCATCGGCGGTTCGATGATTACCGTCGCGGGCACTGTATTTTCCGTGACGATCGCGGCGGTAGTCTATGCCTCCGGCCAATATGGACCCCGCTTGCTCAGCAACTTCATGCGGGACCGGGGTAATCAGGTCACGCTCGGCACCTTCATCGCCACCTTCCTCTACTGCCTCATCGTCCTGCGAACGGTGCGTTCGCCCGAGGAGTCCGGCGGCGTGGGCTTCGTGCCGAACATCGCCCTGCTGGTCGCGGTGCTGCTAGCGCTCTGCTCCATCGCCGTGCTGATCTTCTTCATCCATCACGTCCCCAGCAAGATCCACATCAACAATGTGATCGAGGATGTCGGGAAGCGCCTGCTTCGGGAGGTAGGCCATCGTTTCCCGCGCTTCCTGGGCGAACCCGCCGATCGGGGTCGTCACACAGGCGACACTATCGTGCCCGAACCCTTTCGGCAGGATGGCGAAGCGGAAGCGGCTGCGCCGGTGCGGCTGGTGACGGCGAGCCATACGGGCTATATCCAACTGGTCCGCGACGAGGACCTGCTCCAGCTGGCGTCGCGCCATGATCTGGTGCTCCGCCTGCGCTATCAGCCGGGGGATTTCGTGCATGCCGGGCGCGCGCTGATCCTCGTCTTCCCAGCGGAGCGTTGCGATGAAGAGGCCAGCCAGGCGTTGGCCGACGCCTTTGCCATCGGATCGCAGCGCACGGCCTTGCAGGACCTGCGCTTTCTGATCGACGAGCTGGTCGAAATCGCGGCGCGGGCCCTGTCGCCGGGCATCAACGACCCGTTCACCGCGATCACCTGCCTGGACTGGCTCGGCGCGGCCATGTCTGACCTGTCGGGACGCGAGATCCCCTTCCATCTACGGCAGGATGCCCACGGGGCGCTGCGCGTCATCGCCCACCCGCAGCGCTTTGGGGATTTTCTCGAACGGAGCTTCGGCTCTCTGGCGCAATATTGCGCAGGCGACCGGGTGGCGGCTCTCCATTTCCTGAGTTCGCTGGGCGAGGTGGCGGTCGCATGCGAGGACCGCGAAAGACTAGCGGCCGTCAGGACTCATATCGACAAAATCGCGAGGCTTGCCGGAAGCAAGCTGGATCGCCTGAACAGCCAGGTCGTGGCCGATCGCGCCAACCTTTTGCGCGACGCCCTGGCCAAGCCCGATCACCGGCGAAGACTGCGCGATGACTTCAGCTGGTTGGGCGGCGCGGCGTGACCGTGCCGGGGACGAGACTAAGCGCAGGCCGGTTGCTGTGGGTGATCGCGCTGATCCTGATCCTGGCGGCTTTGCGGGCAAGCTATGCCGTGACTATGCCGATCCTATTCGCGGCGATCATCGTTGCGGCGTTATGGCCGCTCAAACTGTGGCTGGACAAGCGACTGCCGAGCTGGCTGAGCTATACACTGACAGTTGCAACACTCGTCATCATCCTGACCGTATTCGTCGCGGCGGTCTATCTCTCACTTGGACAATTGATGAGCGTACTGGGCGCACAGTGGCCCAAGCTCGTGTCTCTCTATGATGCGGCAGCCGACAAGGCTCGGGATTGGGGTGTGACAGTTGACGCGCGGCTGCTCGATCAGCAGCGCATTGTTGCCTTCGCGCAGATGCTGGCGTCAAGCATCTACAGTTTCGTCACCTATGTAGGGTTCATCGGGCTGTTCGTGATTCTGGGACTGCCTGAAGTGGCTCGTATGCAGGACAAGATGCGGGCCGAGCTGGAGTTGGAGACGCGTGGCCAATTGCGTTCGACTATGATCTCCATATCCGAGCAGGTGAGGCGCTATTTCAGCACGACGCTGGCGACGAGCCTGCTGACAGGGGCGGCGTCGACCCTGTGGGCTCTGGCAACCGGGCTGGACCTTCCGATTGTCTGGGGTCTGCTCAATTTCCTGCTGAACTTCGTTCCCCGTCATCGGAAACATCATCGGCATCATTCCGCCGACACTCTATGCGGCGTTGCAATTTCACGGCATCGGCATGCCAGTCCTGGTGTTCGCAGGCTTTGTCGCGTTGCAGATCATCATCAGCAATTTCGTCTATCCGATCCTGCAGGGACGCCGCTTGTCGCTTTCGCCGCTCGTCATTGTCGTCGCCATGACCTTTTGGGGTCGGATGTGGGGCATCGCGGGGACGCTGATCGCCGTTCCCTTAACAACCTCAGTCGTCATCATATGCGATCATTTCGACAGGAGCCGGTGGGTCGCCAAGCTGCTTTCCGCCTGATCGTGCGGGGCGTGAACAGGGCTGCCGCAGAGCCGAGACAAAGGATAGTCTGGAGGGCAGCGACGGGAACATCGGACAGCCTTTCTCCGTTAGAGTGGTAGCTCCCACGATAAACGGATGTACCATGCTGAATGCTGCGTCGCCCGCCCGCGCCCGATCACAATGGGCTACCACAATCGTCGGATGCCTGATCGGCATGATCGGCCTTGCGCTTGCCATTGGCGGGGCATGGCTGCTGATCCTTGGCGGGTCGCCCTATTATCTGATCACGGGCGTGGCGATGATCGCCTCGGGCTGGCTGCTGTACAGCCGCCGAATGCTGGGCGCATGGCTCTATGTCGCGGTGGTCGCCGCAACGCTTGCCTGGGCTTTTTGGGAAGTCGGCGCAAACGGCTGGGCGCTCGTCCCCCGCGTGATCGCGCCGCTGATCTTGTTGGTCGCCGTTCTGCTCGTCATGCCGCTAATGTCATTTCGCGCGGATCGCTGGAAGCTGGCAGGCGGGGCGATTGCCGCCGTCATCCTCCTGACTGCCGTCACCGGCTTCACGCTGAGGGAGGTCAACGAACATGAGGTGCTGGCTGCCCTTCCCGCCGCATCCACCATGATGAGCGACCCGGCACTGCGACAAGCGGGTGCCGACTGGCCCGCTTACGGGGGATCTGAAAGCGCCCGGCGCTTCACGCCCCTGACGCAGATCACGCCCACTAATGTCTCCTCGCTGGAGCAAGTCTGGCTGACGCACACGCGCGACCTGCCGTCAAAGGCTGCTAAGGGGACCTATGGCGCGGAGAACACGCCGCTGAAGGTCGGCAACATGCTCTATGTCTGCACGCCCAAGAGCATCGTCGTCGCGCTCGATCCAGCCACCGGACATCAACGCTGGCGTTTTGATCCCCGCGTGCCCGATACGGCCATTCCCTACACCGCCGCCTGCCGGGGCGTCAGCTATTATGAGGTGCCCGGCGCGGCGGCGGGCCAGGCCTGCGGCAGAAGGATCATTTGGGGAACGCTGGACGCGCGCCTGTTCGCGATAGACGCGCAAACCGGAAGGCCATGCCAGGATTTCGGGTCGAACGGCCAAGTCGATACCAAGATCGGCATGGGCGAAACGCCAGCCGGCTATGTCTCGATCAACTCACCTCCGACCATCGTGCGCGGCGTCGTTGTGACGGGGCATCAGGTGCTGGACGGGCAGGATCGCTGGGCGCCTTCCGGGGTGATCCGGGGTTTCGATGCCGTGACGGGCAAGCTGCGCTGGGCATGGGACATGATGCATCCCGACTGGGATGGCTATCCCCCGCCGGGACAGACCTGGGCGCGCGGCACGCCCAACATGTGGACGATCGCAAGCGGCGACGAGCAACTGGGCCTTGTCTATCTGCCCATGGGCAATGCGGCCGCAGACTATTATAGCGGCCTGCGCCGTCCGCCGGAGAATTTCTATGCGACCTCGCTGGTGGCGCTCGACGTCGGCAGCGGCAAGCCGCGTTGGCGGTTCCAGGCCGTGCGCAAGGATGTGTGGGATTATGACTTTGGTGCGCAGGCGACGCTAGTCGATTATCGCGGCACACCCGCACTGGTCCTGCCAAGCAAGCAGGGCGACATCTACATCCTCGACCGCCGCACCGGAAAACCGCTGACGCCAGTGGGGGTGATGCGCGCGCCGGTCGGCGGCGTCGAGCCGGGGCAGCGCTCGCCGGTCCAGATCTATTCCGGCTGGCACACGCTGCGTAAACCGGATCTTACCGAACGCGACATGTGGGGCATGTCGCCGATCGACCAGATGATCTGCCGGATCCAGTTCCGCCAAGCGAGCTACAAGGGCTTCTACACGCCGCCCGAGAGCAACAGGCGGTCCATCCAATATCCAGGCTATAATGGCGGGACGGATTGGGGCGGCATTGCCGTCGATCCCCGGCGCGGCGTGATCGTTGCCAACTATAACGACATGCCAAACTATGTGCGTCTGGTGCCTCGCAAGGAGGCGAACAAAAAAGGATGGGCGCCGCGCCAGCAGGCGCGGGGCAAAATCGGCGGGGCGGAGGGAGCGGGCGATCCGCAGGCCCATACACCCTATGCGATCGACGTGAATGCTGGATGGCGGCTGAAATTCACCGGCATGCTATGCAAGCAGCCGCCCTATGGCGGCATTCGCGCGATTGACATGGCGAGCGGCCGGACGATTTGGGATCGGCCCTTTGGCACTGCACGAACAAATGGTCCTTTCGGCATACCCTCGATGCTGCCGATCACCATCGGCACGCCCAATAATGGCGGCGCAGTCGTGACCGCGAGCGGTCTCATTTTCATCGCTGCGGCGACTGACAACCTGATCCGCGCCATCGACCTCGCCACGGGCAGAACCCTTTGGCAACGGAAACTGCCTGCCGGAGGCCAGGCGACACCAATGGTTTACGAGGCGCGTGGGCGCGAATATCTCGTGATCTATGCGGGCGGCCACCATTTCATGGAGACGCCAGTGGGAGATTCTGTCATCGCTTATGCTCTTCCATAAGCTGAGGTCGGCACCGCCCAACAGCCTCTAGATCACCAGATCGGATTGCAGTGCGCAGGCTGCGGCATCATAACAAGATGCGCTGTGGGCGCAGTTTCGGTCGTACTCATTCCCCAGATGTGCAGGTCATGCACGGCTTCCACCCCCTGCAACTGCTGAAGCTCCTGAAGCACCTTCCCTGTATCGATTCCCGCCGGTGAGGCTGAGGCTCATGGCAGTGGCCTCGCGCAGCAGGCCCCAGGTCGTCCCGACTATGACCGCCACGATGATGAGGCTGACCACGGGGTCGAGCCAGTCCCAGCCGGTGAGACGAATAGTAAGCCCCGCGACGACAACGCCCGCCGAAACGGCCGCGTCCGCAGCCATGTGAAGGAAGGCGCCTTGAATGTTGATGTCGCCCTTCCGACCGGACATGAACAGCAGCGCCGTCGCGGCATTGATGGCGATGCCTATGCCCGCGACGATCATCACTATATTGCCTGCGACGGGTTGGGGATCGCCAAAGCGCTGAACGGCTTCGACGGCGATTGCCCCTGCCGCCAGCATTAGCAGGATGCCGTTCGCGAGCGCCGCGAGGATCGATGTGCCGGTCAACCCATAGGTGAACCGCCGGCCGGGCAATTTCCGCCCGAGAATGATCGCTGCCCATGCGATGCCAAGGCCCGCGACGTCACTCAGATTATGCCCAGCGTCCGCGAGCAAGGCGAGCGAGCGGCTGGCCAGACCATAGACGACCTCGGTAGCCACAAAGGCGATGTTGAGACAAATGCCAATCGCGAAAGCCCTGCCGAAGCTGCCGGGTGCATGGGCATGTCCACCTGCGCCAGACGAATGCACGTGTTCGCTCTAATCGTGCCGATGGGCATGAGCGTCAGCCATTCTCATCTCCCAGCAAGCTTGCTCATCAGAGGGAATGCAACGCCTCCGGTCTCGTTCCGCCTCCAACGCGCAGGTGCCGCTTCAGCCTAAAATGGGAAGAACCAGTGGATCGCGGTCACCGCCGCCGCCCAGGTGATGAGGTTGAGAGGAAGGCCGACCTTGGTGAAATCGAGATAGCTGTATCCCGCCATCTGATAGACCAGAACATTGGTCTGATAGCCAAAGGGCGTCGCAAAGGCCGCGCTGCCCGCCATCATCACCGCGACGAGGAATGGACGCGGGCTGACGCTGAGGCTTTCGGCCAGCGCAACGGCGACCGGCGTGACGAGCACGGCGACCGTTGCATTCGACAACAGCTCCGTCAGCACCAGCGTTGCCCCGTAGAGGAGGATCAGCGCGCCCAGCGGGCCGAACAGCCCTACCCTGCCGACTAGCGCATTGGTCGCAGCGGCGGCAAGCCCCGTCTGCTCGAGAGCGATGCCGATGACGACCATGCCCACAATCAGCATCAGTATTTCCGGCCGCAGCCCGCCATAGGCTTCCTCCGGCCGGATCACGCGCAGAAGGATCAGCAGTACCGCGCCCGCGAAGGCTGAGGCAGCGATCGGGGCGATGTCGAGAGCGGCAAGGGTGATGACGCCTACGAATATCGCCGTCGATGCCACAGCCTTGGTTGGCGCCAACGGCCGTTGTACGGCGAAATCTTCCGCGTCGCCAATCATGTCGCCAGCGAGATCAACATGACTGACGTGGTGCGGGAGTGCGGCCTCCACCCGCTCAAGCGATGCCGGCAGCGGCCTGGCCAGCAGCCGGCCGGAAAAGAAGAAGAGGTAAAGACCCCCGGCGGCAGCGACCACAAGACCGACGGGCGTGATCTCGAAGATCGAAAATGGCGGCTGCCCCGAAGATCGCGCCATGTCATCGACGAGGAGGTTGGTCGAGGTGCCGATCAGCGTACAGCAGCCGCCCAGCACCGCGACATAGGAAAGCGGCATGAGAAAGCGCTTGGGATCGAGCTTCAATGATTTCGCCACGTCTCGCACCACCGGCGCGGAAAGGACGACGATAGGCGTGTTGTTGAGAAAGCCAGATGCGCCGCCGCAAAGCACAATCAGCAGCCAGATCCCCAGCGCCCCGATGCGGCGGCATAGCGCCACCGCCTTCGCGATCAGCAGGTCGAGCAGACCGGACAGTTCCATCGCATGGGCAATGACGAACAGAGAAGCGAGAGCAATGATTGCAGGGCTTCCAAACGCGCCCTGGACCTCGCTCGGCCGCACAGCGCCTGTCAGCAGCAACAGCGCTGCCCCGGCTAGAGCGACTACATCGGCGCGCACCCTGTCCCAGATCAGTGCGGCGACCACGCCGCCGAGCACGAAAAGGGTGACAATTTGCTCAAGCGTCATGGGCTTCGGCTAGCATAAAGGGGCCGCCAAGGCAGGAAAAATGCAAAAAAGTTGGCGATTTGAAAGGCAAGGGGTCAATTTACCAGACGCCATATGGTAGCTCTGGTCCATGGCAGAACAGAATATCCGGTTGCGCATCCTGTCCCATCTGATTGCGGCTGGGGCAGGTGCCGCGCTGACCTTTGTCATCGTCGACCAGCAGGCCGCGCGTGAGACGGTCAAAAACAGGGAGTCCGCTCAGGCACCCAAAACTGTCGTCCAGGTGCCGAAGATCCCGGTCATCCCGACGACGCCGCCGCCGCTCGACCGGGCAGAGTTGTTGGCGGCCGCGGCCGCCGCAACGGATGCCGTGGCGAGTGGCGCCGCCCTGCCCCAGTCCAACGCAGCGCTCGTGGGACGATCATTCATCCTGCGCATGCCGTTCGGATGCGGTGGGGAGATGAGCGATGAGGAGAAACAGGAACGATGGGCGGGATGGACGTTCAACCCCAAGAGCCGGGCTTTAAAGCTGACAGTGCGCTCAGCCGAATTCGCCGAAGCGGAATGGGTTAAGCAGATCGCGGGTGAAATGACCTTTGATGCGGTCGAAGGCTTCTGGATAGGGCGCCCATGGACAAGCGCGGATCGGTGTGGGTCGGGCGGCAATGCATCGTCCAATGTCGTTCTGAGTGAGCCGAACCAGCAGCTGGCGATCGCCCAATTCTACTCCCCGGAAGGATCACGCACCTTGCGGCGCGGTGATCGGCCCTACTCCTCCACCGTTAAACTGGACGAAGGCCAATCCCCCTCCCCCGCCGGTTATCAGGTTCAGCTGGAAGGCAAGTTGTCCGGCTTCCCTGATGGGCAGCCGGTCCATTGCGTACAGCAGGATTCAGCCGTCGCCCCGCGCTGCCTCATCGCAGTGCAGTTTACGCGCGTCGCCTTCTTCGCTCCCGGTCAGGACAACGCCATCGTCGAGTGGCGCTGAGTTAAGACGTAGCGCGCCACCAGTGTGCAGGGCTGAGGCGCGCGTCCTCAGGCGGCCGTCAACCCGCCTTGGAGCTCTGCGCCAGAACCTGAGCGGAGGGCCTGTTGGCCGCGTCCACCGTGCCGTCCGCTATCATCGCCTTCGACATGGTCGCCGCTTCAGCCTTGAGTGCGGCATCCTCGCTGGTCTGGCTGGCGCCGATAAGCGCGGCGAGCAGCAGGTTGCGGTTTACCGCATTGGTCTGTTCAGCGACCGCCTTGCGGGCCAGGGGAACAGCTTCGGCATAGAGCGGCGCGGCTCCTGCCTTGTCCTGCTTGCCCAGCTTGAAATTGGCCGTTTGGATGAGGATCCCGGTCAGCACGCCCCTGCTCTGCGCGTCGGTGGGCTTGGCCTGCACAACCTGCCGCCAGTAAGGCAAGCTCTCTTCATAGAGCGGCGCGACAGCGTCCAGTTTCTGAAGGGCGGCATTAGCCGCCGCCGCTGCGTAGAGCGCATTGGCGAGGAAATTGACATTCTCGATCTTGCCGGGCTGGGTCTTGACCGCATCACGGATCGCCGGAAGCGCCGCCTCATATTTCCCAAGAGCGGTCGCATTGTCGCCCTTTTGCTGCGCCTGCTGGCCCGCGGTGAAGTCCGTTACCCCCTTGTTGAAGGCAGCAATCTGCGCCTGGCTGAGCGCGGGCGCGGGCGTCGCAGCCGGGGTTGCGGCAGGAGCTTGCGCGGCGGGGGCGGTTTCCTGGGCGGCGGCCGGCAAAGCGGCGGTAAGGAAGAGGGTGGTGAGGAAAGCCTTATGCATTGTTCTTCTCCGGGTGTGTAGGCCGTTCACGGGTTTCAACTCCGACCCGCGACCACGGTTGCTTTAAGAAGTGTCAGGTCGCGAACAGGGTGATCGGCTCCGAAGGCGGGAAAATGGCGTCGATGATTTTCGATGCCAGAGCGTCCAGATGGTAGGGTTTTGGCAAGACTGGTCCAAACTGCCGCAGGTCGTCGGGAAGCTCTTGGCCTCCCAATCCGCCGGACGTGATCAATATTCGAGTGCTGGGCCAACGACTGCTGACCTGCCGCGCCAGATCGAACCCGTCCTGCTGGCCCGGCATGTTCACGTCCGTGAACAACAGATCGACCAGGCCATCCAGCCGATGAAGGATGCCGAGCGCCTCTTCAACGTCCTGTGCGGCAAAGACGGTAAATTCCTGATCGATCAGGAATTCGCACACATTCATGCTGACCAGAGCCTCGTCTTCGACGACGAGGATGATAACGGGCCTTGGGAAGCGGGGCCTGCCAGTCAGTCCTGCCATTTCGAACCGTCCGTGCGGTTTCATGCCATCCCCACGGTGTTCGAGCAGCGGCTGTGGGGTGCGGTATCCCCGAGCCAGGATCGGAAGGATGAGAGTTGAGGTTGAGCAGAAAGTGGCGGCAGGAAATTCATTCGTCTCATCGGGTCCGCTAGCCCAGGCATTTCATCTGACCTATCTAAGCACCCGCAGCGGTGAGCGTTATTATAGCTTTTATATGCATGGACCGGGCGGGAGGGACTGACTAAGCTTGGAAATGCCTCCTCGCCGCCGTTCCTCAGATCAGCGCCCATGGTAGATCGGAACCATCCAGCGGTGCCTTCGTCCCTGGGGGCAGCGCCACGCACGCTTGACTGCCGAGCGTTAATACTGGCGGCCGCTATCGTCCTTCCATCCTGGTTCATCGCCATATATGCGCAGCCAGGACTTGGGCGCGTCACGGCGGCGTTATTCTTCGTCCTTGGGGTGGTAATCTGCGGTGCGCTGGGCGGGCTTGGCGCGGCACTTTTGGCCGCGACAGCGGCATTCCTGCTCTATAATTTCTACCTGGTCGAGCCCGTCTTCAGTTTCCAGATCTCCACCGGCCGCGACATTATTCCCTTGCTCCTGTTCAGCCTGTGCGCCGTGGTCGCTGGCGTCCTCGCGGCCCGGCTGAAGGATCGGGCTAATGCGGCGAATTCCAGCAACCGACAACTAAGCAGTCTGCTCGCCTTCAGCCAATCCCTTCAGTCGGCAATGCGCGTGTCCGATATTGCCACGGCGCTCAATGAACATCAGTCCGAAGGTATCGGCACGACAGCAACGCTCTTCCTGGTCAGGGACGGCTCGTTCGATGCAGTCACGGATCAATCAGATGACAGCGGCGGACTTCAACTTGTCGAGCAGGCGGCCAGATTTCGCGAGAGCCAGCGGGAAAATGGTCCATACACGGTTTGTCGCCTCGACAGCAGTGCCGGTTTCGAGGGAGCCGTTCTGTTTGAGCATGACCCCTCACAGCGGCTTGAGAGCGCTTTCATGTCGGCGCTGGCCAATCTGATCGTCCTGGCGGTCGAACGCGCCGCTCTTTCAGAAAGCCATGCCGAGCGCCGAGCGCAGGCCCGCACCGAGGAGCTCAAGACCGCGCTGCTCTCCTCTGTCAGCCATGACTTTCGAACGCCTCTGACCGCGATCAGCGCCTCCGCATCAAGCCTCATCGAATTTCGCGAGAAGCTGGAGCCTGCCGCAGCCGAGCGCCTTCTGCGGGGCATCGTCAACGAATGCGAACGTCTGAACCGCTACACCTCCAATCTGCTGGAAATGAGCCGCTTGGAGGCAGGTCAGTCATTGGCTCGCAGGCAGACGTTGGGCGTTGCCGACACCATCGGCGCGGTAGTGCAAAGGATCCGTTCACGAGCTGGCTGCCGGGACATCGTGCGGCAGTTGAGCGGCGATGATCTTCTGGTCACCGTCGATGCGGCCATGTTCGAACTTGTGCTCGTGAACGTGCTCGACAACGCGATCATCTACAGCGAAGACGGAACGCGGATACAAGTCAATGTCGTCCGCGAGGGTGACTATTGCGTGATCACCGTGGCGGACGAGGGCCAGGGCATACCGCCCGACGATCTCGAGCGCGTGTTCACCCGCTTTTACCGCGTCTCCCGACCTCGCGCCTCACCACGGGGCAGCGGGCTCGGCCTTGCAATCGCCAAGGGGTTCACAGAAGCGCTTGGAGGCCGGATCAGGGCTGACTCTCCCGGTAGGGAAGGCCGCGGCACCACCATCACGATCATGCTCCCCCTCGCCACAGAAAACCTCGCCAAAGAAAACGCAGCCTCATGACCACCCCGCATATCCTTGTTGTCGATGACGAGCCCTCGCTGGTCGACGTGCTCAAATCCGTTCTGGAAGCAGCTGGCTACATCATTACTGTCGCGCACGACGCGCGGGACGCCATGTCCGCCATCGAATCCGTGGAATTCGATCTGATTTTGCTCGACCTCGGCCTGCCCGACATAGACGGCAAGACGCTTCTTCAGCGCATCCGGCTCGATCACGATGCGCCCATCATCGTCATTTCGGCGCGGCATCAGGAGGTGGAAAAAATCGCCGCTCTCGACGAGGGCGCGGACGATTATGTCAACAAGCCGTTCGAGATTGGCGAGTTGATGGCGCGGATGCGCGCGGCGATCCGACGTCATTCGCTAAACAAGGCGGAGGCATCGACCTATTGTGCCGGTGGGCTGGCAATCGATTTTCCCACACGCCGAGTGACGCTGTCGGGAGAGCCGGTCAAGCTGTCGCCGAAGGAGTATGATCTTCTCCAAACATTGGCGCGAAAGGCCGGACAGGTCGTGACCCACAAGCGATTGCTGGCGGCGGGCTGGGGAGCAGAGGCAACCGACACCCAATATCTGCGCGTCTACATCGGCCTCCTGCGCCAAAAGATCGAGCAGGATCCTTCCGATCCCAGTCTCCTTCTTACCGAACCGGGTGTCGGATACCGCCTGATCGCGGCCAGCTGACATGAGTCGCCTGATCGTCGTTTCCAACCGGGTCCAGCCGACGAGCCTTCATGATGGCGGGGGCAGCCAAGGTGGGCTCTCTGTCGCGCTTTCCGCTGCGCTGCGAGAGGACGGTGGTATATGGTTCGGCTGGTCAGGCGAAGTAACAGAGAACTACACCGGAGGCATGCACTTCGAAAATCCCTACAGCTGCGAAGAGGTTTCCGAGGCGATCATTCAGGCGCTGGCGATGCCCCTGCAGGAACGCCAGCGACGCTGGCGCCAACTGAACGACACCGTCTGTTCTCAGGATGCAGCCTGGTGGCGCAAAATGTTCATCAACTTCCTGAGCGCAGAGCCTGTAGCACTACCCATCAGATCATGACCCGGCGGAGCCGAGAAAGCTTGTTGCTCCTTCCACTGTCATGGCGCCGTCGACGCAGGGAAGGTGCCCACCAAATTTTCGAGGAAAGGATTTTCGGGAAGTCGCTGCCGCGCCATCCTAATCGCCGTCTGCACAGCGACGGGCGCCGCGTCAGTCCGTCCTGATGATCGCGCGCGTGACATTCCCCATGAGCCGCATGCGGGTCGGGATCGGCACGCGCGTGCTCGCGATCATCACCGCCAAGGCGTAGCGATGACCTTCGGGCGAGACGAGAACCCCCACATCATTATAGCCTGTGGAGAGGTTCCCCAGTTCCTGCCCCGTCCCTGTCTTGTGCGCCAGCGTCCAGCCGCCGCGAAGCCCCGACCGAAGGCGAAGCGGGCCGGTCCTGCTCGCGCGCATCAGGCTGAGAAGATGTCGCGTTGAAGCTGCGCTCAGCAGCTTCCCCTTCTTGAGCAGCATCAGGCCCTTGGTGATGCCGTCGGCCGATGCTCCGTCATAGGGAGCGGCAAGATAGCGCTTCAGGGCTCGGTTGCGGGCGGCATAGGGCATGGCTGCGCGCGCTTTCAAAAAGCCCCAGCCGCCTGCCCATTCGGGTCGCCACTCCAGCCCTGCCGTTTTCGCCTGGAGCTTGCGCTCTCCAGGACCGAAGCCGACATCGTCTATGCCCTTGCGCGCGAGCATGGCGCGGATCGCCTGGGGACCGCCCACTTTCCACAGCAGAACATCATTGCAGCTGTTGGCGCTGCGCGTCAGCGCCATTTTCAGCAGATGGCCGATCGTCGTGCGATAACCGGCCTTCGTCACGAGAGGCCGAATGGGCTGATGGAAGACGGTCAGGTCGGATTTCCTGACGGTCACAGGATCTGACAAGGATAATTTGCCGTGATCGACCGCATCCATGACCGCAATCGCCACCCACAATTTGCTGACGCTCTGTTGCGGGACGAGCCGGTCTCCGTTGAACGACACGGTCCAGCCCTCATCCATGTCGCGCACCGAAATGCCAACCTGCCCGTTAAATGCTTCGCCCAGACCCTGCACCGCGTTGAGAAGGTCGGCGGGAGGCTGCGGACGCTCCGCTGCGGTTGGCTCTGCCGCCTTCGTGAGATGTTTTACAGAAGCTGCATGAGCGGCGGACTCGAGGCGCGCCCCGGGCGCGCAGCTCATGAGCAACGACAATAGCAAGGGAGCCGTGAAAAAGCGGCTTGGATGAGCGACCGGCAATGTAAACCCTCTTCGCGCAAGTTGGAGGAAGCAGGCTGAGCAAGCCCATCGATCCGAATGGATCGCCGCCGTTGCGATGATTTGACCGCGGTGGCGCAGACAATCTGATAAACCCTGATGCTGGAGTTTTTCAATGGCTTGGCCTAAGATTGTTTCCGACGACGCTCCTGTCCGGTCATTATCCGCCGAGATCCGCATTCATTTGTCGAGGATAGCTCATGCCCAGAATTTTCCACGCAGCCGCTCCCTTGCTTTTCCTGACCGCCTTCCCGGTCGTCGCATCGAGCAGCGGCCAATCGGTGGCAGCTTCGACCGTTGGCACGCCGGAATTTTCACCCCGGCAAATTCATGCCTATGCATCCGCCCTGTTGGAGATTCAGAAGATGAGGCAGGTCGTCTCCGCACGCGCGGCGAAACTGGAGCCGGGCAAGGCTGCCCTGCTCAAGAGCGAGGCGAAGGCCGAAATGATCCGCATCGTGCAGAAACACGGGCTGGAGTTGAAGAACTTCAACGCGATCAGCGCCAAGGTCGAGCAGCAGCGCAAGCTTCGGCATCAGGTAAAGCAGCTCATGATGGAACAGCTTCTTTCCACCTGAACTGGTCTGGCTCCTTCAGGGATACTTCAACGGACTTTCGACAATAGCGCAGCCCTGCCGTTACAATCAGGATCATAGCGCGCAAGTGACATGTAAGGAGGTAATCATGGGCCGACCTTTCTTTCTCATGCTCTTGGCGACGGCGGTGCCCAGCCCCGGCCACACCGCAGAGCCGACGCGAGAAATTCCCGCTTTTTTCTCGGGCAATCAACTGTTCGAAATCTGCTCAAATCCCAATTACGGCCAATGCTCCATGTACGTCGCTGGCGTCATCGACGGAATTTTCCTCGCTGACGGCGAGGGCGGCAGGCAGTCGCTGTGCCGTAGCGCAATCACCAACCAAGGTGCGGCGGAACTGGTGCTGAGCAAGCTCTCAGATGACACCGCCTTGCGTGACCTCTCCGCCGCAGCCGCCGTTCGGGCAGCGGTCGCTGATCGACTATCCTGCCCGGTTTCCCCTATCCTCGCCAAACATTCCTGATCGCATCCGCCTCAACGGTTCAGCCACTATTTGCACGGATGCGCACCGGCACGGATTTGGCGGCCGGCGTCTTTGACAGCTTATCGTGGTGCGAGAGCGGCACCAGCGGGTTCATCTCTGGATAATAGGCCGCGACACATCCGCGCGGCAGGGAAAAGGGCGTCACCGTCAGACCGCCCACTTCCCGATGCACCCCATCTTGCGCATCGCTGACCAGCGCCACTACCTGCCCGTCCGTCAGGCCCGCACGGGCGATCTCTTCCGGGCTCATGAGCAGCACGTCGCGTGTGCCCTCAACGCCGCGCAGGCGATCGGAATAGCCGTATATGGTGGTGTTGAACTGGTCGTTGGATCGCAGCGTGATGAGCCGGTATCGTCCCGGCGCGTCTTCAAAGCCGCAGCTCGAAAGCGTCGTGGGCACGGTGAATTCCGCCTTACCGCTTTCGGTTTTCCAGATCCGCTCGCGCGCCTTGTTTCCGCGATAGAAGCCGCCGGGGGTGAACAGCCGATTGTTGAAATCGGTGAACTTGTCGGGATAGCTTGCCTCTATGAGATCGCGCACCTCGCCATAGTCACCGACCCATTCGTCCCACTTGACCTTAGGATTGTCGGGCAGCGTTTCCCTTGCGATCCCGGCAACGATCGCCAGTTCAGAAAGCAGATGCTCGCTTGCGGGCTTACGCTTGCCGACCGAGCCATGAACGCAGGACAGGCTGTCCTCGATCGTCACGGTCTGCGGGCCGCTCGACTGCGTATCCGCTTCCGACCGGCCGAGGCAGGGCAGCAGATAAGCGACCTCGCCATTGATGAGGTGGCTGCGGTTGAGTTTCGTGGCGATCTGGACGGTAAGGCGCATTGTCGGCCAGGCTGCCTCCATCTTCTCCCGTTCCGGAATGGCGCGCACGAAATTGCCGCCGAGGCTGACGAATGCCTTTACCTTGCCCGCGATGATCCCTTCACAGGCTTCGACCGTGTTCATGCCCTTTTCCATCGGCGGATCGAAATCGAACAACTTCTTCAGCCGGTCGTTGGGGACCAGTTCCGGCTTTTCGGATATGCCAACGGTGCGCTGACCCTGCACGTTGGAATGGCCGCGCACCGGCGAGACCCCCGCCCCTTCCCGCCCGATATTGCCGCGCATCAAGAGCAGGTTCACCAGCATGCCGATGGTCTGCGATCCATGGACATGCTGGGTAACTCCCATGCCGTAGATGCCGATGACCTTCTCCGCATCGCAATAGATGTCGGCCGCCGCCTCCAGATCCGCGCGGGACAGGCCTGACTCCTGCTCGATCTCTTCCCAGCTGGTGCCGCTGGCGCAGGCGACGAACTCGTCGAAGCCATGACAATGCTGATCGATAAAGGGCTTGTCGATCAGGTGGCGCTTGTCGCGCGCGAACAGGTCGGCGTCACGCGCCAGCACATGCTTGCACAGGCCCATGATGGCGGCGATGTCCCCGCCTGGACGGACCTGGAAATAAAGTTCGGAAATCTGCGTCCGCTTGCCCGTCAACATTTGCGTCGGGCTTTGCGGATTGATGAAGCTGATCAGCCCCTCTTCCTGCACCGGATTGAAGGTGACGATGCGGCAGCCGCGCTTCACCGCCTCCTGGAGCGGATGGAGGAAGCGGGGGCTGTTGGAGCCGGTATTCTGGCCGAAGAAGAAAATGGCATCGCATTTTTCAAAATCGCTCAGCACGCAAGTGCCGACCGGCGAACCCGTCACCTTCTTGAGGCCGACAGAAGTGGTTTCGTGGCACATGTTGGAACTGTCGGGCAGATTATTGTGCCCATAGAGACGGGCGAACAGGGCATACAGATAGGCGGTTTCCAGGCTGGCTCTGCCCGATGTGTAGAATACGGTCGATTTGGGATCGAGCGCGCGCAGTTCCGCGCCGATCTCGCGGAATGCTTCCGACCAGCTGACCGGACGATAGCGGTCGCTCACCGGATCGTAGCGCATAGGATGAGTCAGTCGGCCCTGCTGCTCAAGATCATGATCGCGCCATTCCTTGAGTTCCGATACGCTGTGCTTTTCGAAGAAGTCCGGCGTGCATCGGCGGCTCGTCAACTCCCACAAGGTCGCCTTCGCACCATTCTCGCAAAATTCGAAGGCATGTGGATGGGCAGGCTTCGTCCAGGCGCAGGATACGCACATGAAACCGCCCGGCTTGTTCTGCCGCCGCAATGTTTCAAGAACTGCCGGAGAGTCCAGTTCCTTGCCGAAGATGCGCGTGATGCCCTGGAGAGAGCCCCAGCCACCTGCCGGTCCATCATAATGCACCGTGTCATCTTCGGGCTTGCTCATGATGCACTCTCCTGATGATTAAGCCGGGACCGCGATCGCCTGCTGGCGCAGCAGACAATGCCCGTGGCTTCAGAAATATCCCGACCACAGTTCACCCACCCATCCATCCGCGCGTCAGATAGTCCGACGCCGACAGCGTCATCATCATGATCAGCCAGATGCCTGCCGCCAGCATGGCCAGCCGGGCGATCGCGCCTTCCTTGCGCATCTCCATGAAGAACCAGAGGATGAGTGCCGCCTTGGCGAAGGCGATGACGTAACTGATCCAGGGCTTGGCGGCCCCAAGCGGCAGGTGCGCGGCAATCACGGTCGCGGCGAGCAGCAGCAGCAGCGCCGCCCAGACGAGCGCGAGCCGGATGAACCGCGTTCTCACGAAACCCCCGGCAGATAGAGGGTGGGATAGAGAAAGACCCAGATGATATCGACAAGGTGCCAGTAGAGCGCGACATTGCCGATCAGCAGGGCGTTTCGGTCCTTCCGCGCCGCGCGGCGGACCGCCGCAAGCCCGAGCAGCGTGATCCCTCCGATGACATGCAGCGCGTGCAGGCCTGTGCTCACGAAATAGAAGTTCATGAACAGCTGCTGCGTCCGGCTTTCGAAATGCGCATTAGCAACGCCCGGAACCAGCCCTTCGCGATATTCACCAAAATATTCGTAGCCCTTGATCCCCAGGAACAGCAGCGCGAGCAGGATCGCGACGGCCAATGCCAGCCCCGCCAGCCGCGCTCCGCCGCTTCGCGCCGCCTCGACCGCGACAGCGACCATCAGGCTGGAGGTCAGAAGAACCCCCGTGTTGGCGGTGCCGAGCCAGACCTTCAGATGCGCGGAAGAGGCGACATAGTCCGCCGGGTGGAGGAGCCGCAGCGCCATGGCGGCCGCAAACAACCCGCCAAACAGCATCGCTTCGCTCGCGAGAAAGATGATCATGCCTAGCCGGTCGGCCTCTCGCTGGCGCGCCATCTCGTGAAAGGGTTCGTGCAGGGCGCGCTGGTCAGGCATTGGCACGGCTCGCGGGATGTTCGAGCGGATAGTCGTATGGGCCACGCACAACCACCGGCTGCTCGGTGAAATTATGCTTGGGCGGGGGCGAGGATGTCGTCCATTCCAGTCCGGTCGCGCCCCAGGGATTGGCCGGCGCGCGCGGCCCGCGTCTCAATGACCAGAGCAGGTAGCCGGCGGGCATGGCGTAGCCGACGGCGAGCAGCGCCGCACCCGCCGAGGAGAAGACCTGGAGCAGCTGGAACTCCGGCGGATAGACATGGTAGCGGCGCGGCATTCCTTCATAGCCCAGCATGAATTGCGGGAAGAAGGTGAGGTTGAAGCCGACCAGGATGACGATCGCGGCGATGCGCGCCAGCGTCTCATTATACAGGCGCCCGGTGATCTTGGGCCACCAATAATGGAGCGCGCCGAAGAAGGCCGTCACCGTCCCGCCGACCATGATGTAGTGGAAATGGGCGACAACGAAATAGGTGTCGTGGACATGCACGTCGATCGCCAGCATCGCCAGCATGAGGCCCGTCAGCCCGCCCGCGACGAACAAGCCGATAAAACCCATCGCGAACAGCAGCGGCGCATCGATCATGATGTCGCCCTTGTAGAGGGTCGCGGTCCAGTTATAGACCTTGATCGCGGACGGCACGGCGACAGCGATCGACAAGAAGGAAAAGACCGCGCTCGCATAGATGGATTGGCCAGACACGAACATGTGATGGCCCCAAACAAGAAAGCCGATCACCGCGATCGCGATCGAAGCGATAGCGACGAACCAATAGCCGAAGATGCGCTTATGCGCCGCCGATGTGATCAGCTCGCTGATGACGCCCATGGCGGGCAGCACCATGATATAGACAGCCGGATGGCTGTAGAACCAGAAGAGATGCTGGAACAGCAGCGGATCGCCGCCCAGCGCCGGATCGAACACGCCGATGCCGAACAGCCGCTCTGCCGCGACCAGCAGCAGCGTGATCGCCAGCACCGGCGTTGCCAGCACGAAGATGATCGACACCGCATAATGCGACCATATGAACAGCGGCAGGCGGCTCCACGTCATGCCGGGCGCGCGCAGCTTGTGGATTGTCACGATGAAGTTGATGCCGGTGAGGATCGTCGAAAAGCCGCTTATGAACACCGCGATGACCGTCGCAACCACCATGCCGTTGGCATACATGGTGGACAGCGGCGTATAGAAGGTCCAGCCCGTGTCCACGCCCCCGCCCAGCACCACGGCCAGCGTGATGAACCCCGCAACGATGTAGATATACCAGCTGAGCAAATTGAGCCGAGGAAAGGCGAGATCCCGCGCGCCGATCATCAGCGGGATGATGAAATTCCCGATGGTGTTGGGAATGGACGGGATCAGGAAGAACCAGACCATGATGATCCCGTGCAGCGAAAAGGCGCGGTTGTACCCCTCGTTCGTCAAAAGATCGCCCGCTGGCGTCAGCAGGTCGAGCCGGATCAGCGCCGCCGCTATGCCGCCGATCAGGAAGAAGAAGGTGATCGACACGAGATAGAGGATGGCGATGCGCTTGTGGTCGGTCGTGAAGAACCAGGATCGCAAACTGTGCCCGGCGCGCAGATAGCTGACATCCTCCACTTCCTCGTCAGGCTTGTCGATGTCGAGCGCGGCGTCACTCATCGCGATCCTCCTGCCGGCTGCCCGGCTTTCCCGCGCCAATGTCTTTCAGATAAGCTACCAGCGCGTTCACCTGCTCAGGCTGCAACACATTGCCATAGGTCGGCATGATCGGCCTGTATCCGCCCGCTACGTCCTTGTTTGGCAGCATGATGGAATCGTGCAGATATTGCTCGTCCGCGATCAGGCTGCGCCCATCCGCCAGGCCGACCGCACGTCCGTAAAGCCCCTCCAGCGGCGGCGCGTGAACGGCAGATGCCGCACCGTGGCAGCCGCTGCATCCGGCAGAACGGAACAACCGCGCACCCGTCGCCGACAGCGTCCCGTCCTCCCCCCCATCATGGTTGCGCGCGAGCCAGTCCGCATAATCCTGCGGCGCCATGACGATCAGCCGCCCACCCATGACACTATGGTCGGTGCCGCAAAACTCGGCGCAGCGCAGCGCATAGATGCCGGGCTTGTCGGCGGTGAACCACATGGTCGTGTAGCGGCCGGGGAGCACATCCTGCTTGATGCGCAGAGCCGGGACATAGAGGCTGTGGATCACATCCTGCGAGATCAGGACCAGTTTGACCGGCCGGTCCACGGGCACATGCAGGTCGTTGATTTCTCGCGCGCCTTCTCCATGCTGATATTTCCACATCCATTGCTTGGCGACGACATTGATCGTCATCGCCCCGGCTGGCGGTCTCCGAAGGTCGAAGAACAGGGCAGTCGCCCAGACGAAGAAGACCAGCGTCAGGATGAACGGGATTATCGCCCAGCTGGCCTCCAGCCAGACATTGCCGCTGGACGCATGTTCGCGATTGACGTCCCGGCCGGTGCGGTATCGGATTGCGAAGAAAGCCATCAGCACGAACACCGGCAGGGTCAGCAGCCAGACCATTACCCCGAAGGAGCCGATCAGCAGGTCGACCTTTCCGGCATGCTCGGACGCCTGCACCGGCCAGAGGAAAAAGCGGTGGCTCATGCCGTCCGCTTCCTGAGCCGAAATATCAGCAGACCGATCGCGGCGACGGTGATGCCGCCGGCAAGGCGCAATATCTTTTCGATGGCCGGGGTATAGCGGCCCGTCGCGGGATCATAATGATAGCAGAGCAGGAGCAGCGCCTCGCCAAAGGAGGCCGACCGTTCCGACCGGGCGGTGCGCAATGCACGCTCCAGGTCAGCCGGACGCGGCGTCAAGCCGTATAGCCAGCCTGTCAGCCGACCGCCCGGCGAGATCACCGCGCTCGCCGCTACATGGGCGTATTGGCCGATGCGGTCATCCCACGCATAACGATAGCCGATGGCGTCAGTGACGCTGCGGATCGCCTCGCGCTCGCCGGTGAGGGCGTGGACGCCCGCGCGCTGCCCGATCCGGGCGAGATCGTCGCGCGCGGCCTGCGGCCCCTCGCGCGGGTCGATGCCAAAGGCGACGAGCCTGAAGTCGCGGCCAGGACGCAGCGGCTGCGCGCCGATAGCCTGCGCCACGCCGGCCAGCGTCGCGCCGCATATATTGGGACAATGATGCAGCACCGGCACCAGCAGCAAGGGCTTGCCTGCCGCCAGCGCGCGCAGGCTGGTATGGCGGCCCTGCGCATCGAGGAACGGTGCATCGACGGGCACGCGTGCGCCCGGACGCTCCTCGATCCGAGCTTCGCCAAAGGGGTCAAAGCCGCTCTGCGCGAAGGATGGACCGATGGTCAGCAGCGCCAGGCAAAAGATAAGGAGGCGCAGAATCATTGAGCGGCCTCCCGATGCGCCCGCGCAACCGCTTCCGGCGGCGGCGCGGGTTCCACCTCTTTCCAGCCCCGCTCGATGAGGCTGCGCCGGGCGCGAGTAAGGGCGGCGTCCTTCAGGTGCCTTCCCATCGCCGCATCATAACGGCGGCGAACAGACTGGGGCTCGGCAAGCAGATGAGGCAGCGGCGGGGATATGGCCATGACGGGCGCAAGGTCGCGCGGCTGGTCGTCCTGCGTCCTGAGCCAGCTCAACGTGCCCGCTGCGAAGGCAAGCCCAACCAGCATCAGCCCGAGGAAGCTGGCGATGCCCAACACAACCTTGCTGGGCGAGGCGTCGCGCGGTTCATAGCCGCGCTCGCGCTGCCGATCCGACGGGTGGTCGCCGCGCTGTACCTTGGTCTCGACATGGAGCGGACGCGTCATGGCCGCGCCTCCCGCGACAGCCGCTCCCTTATGCGATGCCGCAGCGCCATCGGCAGCAGCGCCGCCGCAATCAGGCCAAGGCCCGCCGTGCTGGTGCAAAAGGCCAGCGCCGCCAGCCCTCCCCTCCCCGGCAGGGCCACCCAGGCGAGTTGCAGGAGCGCTGACATCAGCACGGCGAGCGACAGCGGCATGAGCCAGCCCGCACTTTCCCGCGCCCTGGCGAAGAGCAGCGCCAGCAACGGCAGGCCGCCCAAAAGGCCAAAGCTCCATGCGACCACCTCCCATTCCGGGCTCCAGCGCCGGGCGTACCATTCCACATCAGGCGCAAGATTGCTCGACCAGATGACGAAGAAGGGCAGGAACAGGAAATAGGCCGACAGCAGCAGGAGCGTGAGCAGCAACGCGCCCAGCACGCCAATTCGCCTTGGCACGCGCCCGCTAGCCAGTCGCAGGAAAAGGAGCGCACAAAAAGCGATCGTCACCTCCCGCTGAAGAAATTCGAGTCCGAAGGCGGAAGACGCAAAGTCCGGGTCCAGCGACATCAGCCAGTCGACCGCGACAAGCGATGTCAGGATCGGCATCAGCACGACGCCCAGGCCCGCCGTGGCGGTCTGGCGCTGCCGTCTCTGCATCCGATGACCGAGAGCCCATTGCGCGCCAAATCGCAGCACTGTGCGCAGCATGAACGGCAGGGGACTGAGCCAGAACAACTGAAAAGGATGGAGCGAGCGGTCTCCCGCCCACGGATAGATTGCTGCCATGCCGATCAGCACCGGCAGCATCACAAGGGCGGCCAATGGGGTCAGCAACGTCGCGGCCTCGGTGCTCAGGCGCAGTTCCTCCCCCCATATACCGGGGATGAGGCGCATCATCATCATGAGCAGTAGGGCGCCCGACGGCACCGCTCCGAACGCCACCGCTCCGCCCAGCCAGCCGGTCAGCACGGCACGGGGCGACCAGAGCGAGCCCACAAGCACAGCGCCGCAGATGAGCGCGCCCGCCATTATCATCAGCCGCTCGCGGGGCAGCATGCTAGCGGGCACGTGTGGCCTCCTGCTCCGCATCGCGGAACGGTTGGGCCGCCTGAAGCACGCGAATATGCGCAGCAATGGCCCAACGATCGGCGGGCGGCACCCGGTCGGCATAGCTGTACATGACGCCATAGCCGTTGGTGATGACATCATAGAAATGCGATGCGGGCGCGCCGCGCAGCCGGGGCGACAAATAGCTTGGCGGATGCGGAAAGCCGCGCATCGTGACATATCCGTCGCCTCGCCCATCCTGCCCATGGCAGATGGCGCAATAAATGCCGTAGCGTTCCTCTCCCCGCTTGAGCAGCGCGGGCGTGATGGCGGCGGGGCGCCGGGCAGCTGCGGCGCGCAGCGGTGCATCACGGGCGACCGTGCCATCCGGCGGCGCCTGCATCACCTTACCGTCCGGGAACAGGCTGCTATCCTCATAAGCATCGTCGCGCGGTTGCTGCACCATGTCGTTGCAGGCGGCGAGCAGCAGGGCGCAGGGCAAGGCGCGGATCATGATCGTGCCCTCTCACGCACGTCGATGATCGCGTCCGGCCCCAGTGCGGCGAGCGCCTTGCCCGCCTCGTCACGGTCGAACGGCTCCTCCGCAAGGATCGCCAGATAGAAGCGGTCATCGGCGGAGAGGTCAAAGCCATCGGCATCGAAGATCGGATGATGCAAGCGCGGCAGGCGGTTGGCGATGAACATAGTGGCAAGGCAGGCGAGGACAGCGCCCAGCACCATCAACTCAAAGGTGATCATCATGAAAGCGGGCAGCGCGACGAGCGGCCTGCCGCCGATGCGCAGCGGATAGTCGAGGTTGGTGCCGACCTGCATAAAGAACCCTGCCGCTGCTCCGACGATACCGCCGATCAGCATGGCCGCAGGAACACGCCGATCCCGGAAATCGAGCGCATCCTCCAGCCCCTTCACCGGAAAGGGCGTGAAGGCGTCCACCTGGCAAAAGCCCTGCGCGCGTATCGCACGGACAGCCTCCACCAGCCGCTCGGGCGTATCGAACGCGGCAAGCACCGCAAAAAGGCGCTGGCTTTCAACCATCCGCCGCCTCCTCGCGCACTTCGAAGGCGGAAATGACGGGCAGGAAGCGTACGAACAGCAGGAACAGCGTCAGGAACAAGCCGATCGTGCCCGCGAATAGGCTCCAGTCCCAGAAGGTCGGATGGAAATAACCGGTCGAGCTTCCCAGCCAGTCACGATAGAGTGAGCTGACCAACAGCATGTAGCGTTCCATCCACATGCCGACCGTGGCGCTCGAGCCTATCAAGAACAAGGCAAGAGGCTGCACCCGCCAGCGCCGCCACCATAGCAGTTGCAAGGGCAGGAAGTTGAAAAGGATGGCGCCCCAATAGCTCCAGGCATAGGGGCCACCAAAGCGGTCGAACAACGTCTCGGCTTCCTTGCCCCCGGCATAGGCGGCGGTGAACATCTCGGCGGCATAGCCATAGGCCGTCATCATGCCGGTCGCCAGCAGCAGGCATCCCAGCATGTCGAGGTGGCGTGGCGTCACCAGCGTATGAAGCCCCAGCATCCAGCGCAGCCACACCGTCAGCATCGACACCACGGCAAAGCCCGAAAAGGCCGCGCCCAGAACGAAATAGGGCGGAAACACCGTCGACACCCAGCCCGGCACCGGCCCGGCGGCGAACAGCAACGATATTTCTGAGTGGACGGAAACGACCAGCGGCACCGCAATGGCGGCGGTCAGGCGATAGGCCTGTTGCCAGCGCGCCCAATGCGTAGCCTGCCCCCGCCAGCCGAGCGCCCCCAGACCGAAAAAGATCTTCCACCGCATCTTGCTCGCCCGGTCCCGCGCCGCCGCCAGATCGGGGATGATGCCGATATACCAGAACAGCACGGACACGATCAGATAGGTGAGGACCGCGAAGAAATCCCAGGTCAGCGGACTCTTGAACTGCGGCCAGACATCCATCGTGCTGAAATAGGGCGCCATCCAGTAGAAGAGCCACGGCCGCCCCAGATGCAGGATCGGGTAAAGCCCAGCGCAGGTAACCGCGAACAGCGTCATCGCTTCGGCAAAGCGGTTCAAGGAATTGCGCCAGTCCTGCCCCATGAGCAGCAGCATCGCGGAAATCAGCGTCCCCGCATGTCCGATGCCCAGCCACCAGATATAATTGGCGATGGGAAAACCCCAGCCGACCGGAATATTATTGCCCCAGATGCCGGGGCCATGACCGAACAGCCAGCCAACCGAAATGAAGAACATCATCAGCAGCGCCAGCGCGAAGCCGAAACATATCCACCAGGCACGCCGCGCCGGAAAGCGCGGGGGCAGGCGCAGGACGCGGTCGGCGGCTTTCAGGTCCGGGCTCATACTTTGCCCTCCCCGCGTCTGATCCGCGCCTGATAGGTGGTGCGCGGCCGGGTGTTGGTTTCGGGCAGCAGGTCATAGTCGCGCCCGCTCGCCTTGCGGCGGCTGACGTGACTCTTCCCGTCGGATATGTCGCCAAAGACAATGGCCTGCGTCGGACAAGCCGCCTGACAGGCGGTGATCACCTCACCATCGCGGATCGCGCGGTCTTCCTTCTTGGCGTCGATCCGGGCGGCGCTGATACGCTGGATGCAATAGGTGCATTTTTCCATGACGCCGCGCCCGCGGACGGAAACCTCGGGATTGCGGGCGGCTCGAAGTTCCGGCGGATCCTTGGTGGTCAGGTCGAACCAGTTGAAGCGTCGTACCTTGTAGGGACAATAGGCTGAACAGGTGCGCGTACCGATACAGCGATTATAGACTTGCAGGTTGAGCCCGTCGGGACTGTGTACAGCAGCGTTGACCGGGCATCCCATCTCGCAGGGCGCGTCCTCGCAATGCATGCAGGGCACCGGCTGGAATGCATGCTGCGGATCGTCGGGCGACCCCTCATAATAGCGGTCCACGCGCAGCCAGTGCATCTCGCGGCCCTTGGCTACCTGATCCTTGCCCACCATGGGGATGTTGTTTTCTGCCACACAGGCGACGACGCAGGCATTGCAACCTATGCAGAGGTCAAGATCGATCGCCATGCCCCAGGCCGGGCTGGAGCGCTGGGGTGGGTAGAAATTCGTCGGCGGCGGCTCGGGGGGCAAGGCGTCGGCCAGCGTATCGACGAAGCGGATGAACTCATCCCCCTTCATCGCGAAATGATGTTGGGTGGTGGCGATTTCCTCGCTGCCGTCGATCCTTTCGAGGCGCACCTCGCCGCTCGCCCCAAGCAACGGATAGGCGTCGAAGCCAACATCCTTCGCCACCGGCCCGCCGCTCCGCCGCCCATGGCCGAGATGGACGAGCAGGGTGCGCCGTTCCTGCCCCGGCAGGATCCACACCGGCCCGGTGACGCTTCGGCCCCCTACCCACAGGCGCACCCGCTCGCCCGAGGCCAGGCCCTGCTCCCGCGCCAGAGCGGGGCTGATGTGGATGGCATTGCCCCATGTGATCTTCGTCAACGGCTTGGGCAGTTCCTGAAGCCAGGGGTTACTGGCAAAGCGGCCGTCCCAGATTGTGGGGTCAGGGCGGATGAGCAGGGAAAGCCGGGCGCTGGGCCTGTTTTCGCCAGGAACAGGCCCAGGAACAGGAGCGCCCTGCGGCGACGCGGCGGCGGGGTGGCTGTTCAGGATGGTCCCGCTGACCAGCGCCCTTGACCAGGCGTCATCGTCCAGCGTGTCGCGCCAGCTCTCCCGTACTATCTCCCGGTCCGGGCGGTTGCCTCCCATCAGCCCTTCCAGCAACGCATGGCGGGAACGGACCTCGAGCCAAGGTCGCACCAGCGGCTGCACCAGCACGGCAGACCCATCAGCGACGCGCCCGTCGCTCCAGCTTTCGAGCAGGTGCGGCATGGGCAGGTGCCAATGAGCGATCGCCGCGCTTTCATCGGCATGCAGCCCCGCATGGATGCGCAGCGGCACACGCGCTAATAGCGGCTTGAGGTCGGGGGCTGTGTGCACCGGGTTGGCGTCGAGCAGGAAGACAGTGTCGACTTCGCCCGCCTGCAGGGATCGGGCGAGGGCTGCCATGTCCAACGGTTGCGGCCCGGATGCTTTCACGAAATGGCTCCGCGTCGCTGTGCCGTTGCCCAGATGCGCGTCGATGGAGCGGGCCAGCGCGTGGAGTAAGGGCGGATGCTCTGGCCCCACCACGACAAGTCCCCGCCCCGCATTGCTGCGAAGCGCAGCGGCCGCTTCGAGCACCCACGCCCGTTCGGGCGAGGAAAGCCCCTGCCGCGCCGCGGTTCCGATGCCCAACTCTGCCGCGACAGCCGACAGCAGCGACTCCATGCGTTCTCCGCTCGCAACCAGCCGACGGGTCGCCGTAACGCCGGTGATCGTCGGGCTGGGTTCCGCAACCAATAGGCGCGCGTCGCCTTCGCCTGACTGAAAAGCGCGCCGCCGTGCACCCCAGCCGATCGCCTGCCAGGTCTGAAGCGGCCCCGGTCCCAGCAGATCGGCGTCGAAGCTGACGATGGCATGCGCCCGATCCAGGCGCAGCCTTTCTCCCGTAACGGTCGGGTCGCCGACCGGCGCATGCACATGCCAGCGCGCCTCGGGCCAGCGTCCCAGCAGCGCGCCGATCTGGCGGCGCAACGTCGGGGAGCCGACCGGGCCGGTCACGAGGTGGAAGCCCGCTCCGCCCTGCCCGTCCAACCGCCGGCGCAATCCGGCAAGCGCCGCATCGTAGCGCGTCCAGCTTGTCGGCTGCCCCCTATATTGGGGCGCAGCCGAGCGAGCGGGATCATAGAGGTCCAGCAATGCGGCCTGGACGAAGGGATCGGAAGCGCCACGGCTGGCGGGATGATCGCCATTGCCCTCCAGTTTGATGGGACGGCCCTCGCGGGTCTTGCCAATCACCGGCTGCGCCACGCCGTCCATCTCCACCGCCGTAGCATAATAGCGGGCGATGCCGGGTTCCTCGCCCTCGGGCTGCTCGACAAAGGGCAGCGCTTCCTCGTCCGGCGCGCGCTGGCAGCCGTCGAGACCGGCGAGCGCGATGGCGCCACCCAGACATTTCAGGATATCGCGCCGCCGCCAATCGCCGGAACCTTGCCCCAATGCTGGAAAGGCCGCGCCGATCCGTTCTCGAAAGCCCGGCTGGTCCACCAGTTCGTCGAGCGCGCGCCAGAAGCGTTTGCCGGTCAGCGAACGCAGCGCCGCCATGTCAGGGGGACCGCTCATCGGTGGCATATCTCGCAGTTGTCGAGTGTCTTCGGATCAATCCGATGCGCTCGCATCACCCGTTCGCCATAGGCCCGCTGCTCTTCCTCACGCCATCCGAGCGGCTCCATGCGCGTCACCAGTTCACGCGGGCGCAAATGCGGCGCGGGATCGCGGTGGCACTCCAGGCAGAATTGCATCTGGAAAGGTTTCGCTCGCCATGTGAGCGGCATCTGATCAATACGCCCGTGACATTCGACGCAGGCTACGCCCCGGTCGATGTGGATGCTATGGTCGAACTGGACATAATCGGGCAGTTGCGCCACCCGCTGCCAGTGAATGGGCTTGCCGGTGAGCAGACTTTTCCGAACGGGCTCCAGCACCCCCGCACCGGTCCACAATTGCGAATGGCAGGTCATGCAGGTGTGCGTGGGGGGCAGTCCGGCGCGCTGGCTCACCTCCACGCTCGTATGACAATATCGGCAGTCGATCCCGTCGTCCGCCACATGATGCTTGTGACTGAAAGGAACTGACTGGTCCTGCACCCATCCGACCTGCGACTGATAAGAGGACTTCGCATAATCCCAGCCCCCAAGCGCCAGGCCCAACACCGCTATCGCCAAGGCCGCAAGACCTAGGCGTAGCCATGTATCGGCGGATGGCGGAAAGATTTGCGCGTTCGCCCCCTGTGTGTCTGGAATGTTTCTGAGAGAATGCGAAGCGCAAGCTTCGGTTCCTTTCGCGTGACCCTGCGTCAGGAATTGCGCTGATCGGCCGGTAATAGACGGGGATCGAACCTGCCGCCCAACGGTTCAAAACGAATCATGCCCGTTTCCATCAATCCCGAATGGCAGAACATGGCGATGTACGCAGTGGTCGGGGCAATCCTGCTGACCCTGCTGTTCAACATCCCCTATGTTGGCCGGCTGCTGCGGCCTCTCTTTTCGTTCGCGCTGCTCGCTTTCTGCCTTTTCCTGCTGATCCAGCAGGCGCCCTTCGATCCTCGTCTGGCCCGGATCACCTCGCGGCTCGGCATCATGGCCAGCAGGGGAGAGGGCAAGAGGTTCATGTGCGCATTTCGCCTGATGGGCATTTCTGGGCGCGGGCGGAGATCAACGGGGTCGAGCGAAGGCTGTTGATAGATAGCGGCGCGACCGTCACCACCATTTCAGAAGAGACGGCCCGGCTCGCCTCCGTCAAAAGCGGCAGCGGCTTGGTACCCATCGTCATGTGAACCGCGAACGGTATTGTTCCGGCCCAAACCGGCACTATCGAGCGGATCGTGCTTGGCGGCATCGAAGCACATGGGCTGAAGGTCGCCATTTCTCCGGCGATCGGCAATATTGACGTGTTGGGGATGAATTTCCTTTCCCAGCTCGCGTCCTGGCGGGTGGAAGGCCGGACCATGATCTTGGTCCCGCGCAAGGCCAGCTGAAATCGCTGCTGTCATTCATGCAAGCCGGCGCGCATGCCGGAAGCGGGCATAGCGGTTGAGCAGATCATTGATCAGCTGGTCGGCAGTATAGCCTGTAACGTCGTGCGGCTGGTCCGCTTGCGAGCTTTGGGCCATCGCGCGATAATGGCGGTGGTCATCACTCTCGGGCCGCCGCGTCTCTGCGAAGGCGAAGCTAGCCGCGCGAAAGGCGCGGGCGCGCACAGCGTAGCGGAACTCGCCACGCTCCCCATGTGGAACGCGCAGCTCGACATGGTTTCCGTCCTGCGTCACGTCAGGCGCAAGGCCGCTATCACGCATTTGAGAGGCTACAGCCTCGAGCGCGGGGCGCGCGGTGTCCGTCAGGAACCCGGCAATCTCCCCCTTTTCATGATAGCGCGTGATACTGGCAAGGCGCTGCTGCCAGCCCAGCCCCTCCGCCGCCGTCGGCGCGGCATGCGCATCGGCAGACAAATCGATCGCAGACCCTTCGCTCTCCATCTGCAGCGCGCGCATCAGACCGAAGCAGATGACGATCATGATCGCTGCGAAGGGCAGCGCGCTGGCGATGGCGGCAGTCTGCAGCGCCTCCAGGCCGCCGGCGACGAGAAGAACCGCAGCCACGACTCCCGCGCTAACCGCCCAGAAGATGCGCTGCCAGACCGGAGGATTATCCTCCGCGCCCGAGGTGATCATGTCGATCACTAACGCCCCGGAATCGGCCGAGGCCACAAAGAAGGTGATGACGAGCAGTGTCGCCAGCCCCGAAGCGATGGAGGAGAAGGGGAGATGCTCCAAAGTCTCGAACAGGGCGACGGGCATGTTGTTGACCGATGTGGTGGCGATATCCGCAACGCCGCGCAGGTCCATGTCGATGGCGGTGTTGCCGAAAACCGTCATCCACAAAAAGGTGAACAGGGATGGCACCAGCAGCACGCCCGTCACAAATTCACGGATCGTGCGCCCGTGCGAGATGCGCGCGATGAACATGCCAACAAATGGCGATCAGGAAATCCACCAGCCCCAGTAGAAAAGCGTCCGGTTTCCAAACCATTCATTGGGCTCATGGGCGTACATGCGGAAGGTGCGCTGCACGAGATTACCCAGATAGGCGCCGACATTCTGGACATAAGCCTGGAGCAGGAACACCGTGGAGCCAGCCAGCAGGACGAAGGCGAGCAGCGCGATCGCGAGGATGATGTTGAGTTCCGACAATCGTTTGACGCCCTTGTCTAGCCCCATTCCGGCGGAGAGGGTTGCCATGCCGGTGATCGCCGCAATCAGGATGATCTGAACCATCGGCCCAGTGGGCAGGCCGAAAAGATGGCTAAACCCGGCATTTACCTGAAGCACACCAAAGCCGAGCGAGGTTGCCACCCCGAACATGGTTCCCAAAACGGCGAATATATCGATGGCATGCCCGATGGGGCCATGAATGCGTTGGCCGATCAGGGGGAAGAGCGCCGAACGAATGGTGAGCGGCAGCCCCCGTCGGAACGCGAAATAGGCTAGTGCAAGTCCCACCACGATATAGATCGCCCAGGCGTGAAGGCCCCAGTGGAAAAAAGTGAGAACCATCGCCTGGCGGGCGGATTCTATCGTTCGCCCGTCCCGACCGGCGGCCGCGCATAATGCTGCATCGGCTCGGCCACCCCGAAGAAGAGGAGCCCGATCCCCATTCCCGCGCTGAACAGCATCGCGAACCAGGAGATATAGCTATATTCAGGCTCGCTATCATCCGGACCAAGCTTCACGTCGCCATATTTGCTGAACATGAGGAAAAGGACGAACAAGAGGAATCCAGCTACCGCAACGACATAGAACCAGCCCATATCGACCGTGATCGTCGCCTGCACGGCGGCGAACAGGCGCGACGCCTGCTCACTGAAAACCGCGTCGAAAAGTACGAAGATCACGAGCAGTCCGGCCGAGATAAAGAAGACCGGCGGATTGACTTGCATCCATGATCCTGTGCGACTTTTCGAAACATCGGCGAGGGCAGGGTCGTTCATGATGGGTGCGATCTCCTACGGACCGTTGCGAGATGATAACGGAACGAGGAACAGTCTCGGGGGTTGCTTTTTCTCCTCCAAAAAGTGAACGACTGGCGCACGGAGAGCCATTCGCCGGAATCGAGGAGCATTCATGGCCGATTTCGACCTGCTGGACTTCGGCATGTTGCTCGTCATCGCCTGTTTGGTGGCGATGCTCTCGCGACGGATCGGACTGCCCTACACAGCTGGGCTCGTACTCGCAGGGATCAGCCTTGCCCTACTCCCGTTCGGGCTCAAACTGCCGCTGTCCCGCGACCTCATTTTCAACATCTTCCTGCCCCCGCTGATCTTCGAGGCAGCCTTGCAGATGCCGTGGGGCCGATTTCGCCAGCAACTGCCGCTGACCGTCACGCTCGCTTTTCTGGGCGTCGCCGTTTCGGCCGCCGTCGTTGCGGGAGGGCTCCACTGGATGCTCGGCTGGAGTTGGCTGGGCGCGGCATTCATCGGTGTTCTGATCGCTGCGACCGATCCGGTTTCCGTGATCGCCGCATTCAAGGAGATGAAGGCGCAGCCACGTCTGGGCATGGTCGTCGAATCCGAAAGTCTGCTCAATGACGGGGTCGCCGCCGTCGGATTTGCGATCCTGATCGGATTGGCCGGGGGCGAGGCCTTCGCACCGGCATCGGTGCTGGCATCGCTGCTCTGGACGGTGATCGCCGGGACGGCGGTGGGCTGCATCATCGCCTTCGCAGTGCTAAAGGTTGCCGGACGCACCAGCGATCATCTGGTGGAAATCACGCTGACCACAGTGATCGCCTGGGGCAGCTTCCTCCTGGCCGAGCGGATCGAGGCGTCAGGCGTGTTCGCTGCCCTCGCCGCTGGCGTGATCGTCGGCAATCATGGATGGCGCGGGCCGATTTCAGAAGAAGGCAAGCCGCACGTGCTTGGTTTCTGGGAATATGCCGCCTTTCTCGCGAACTCCGTGCTGTTCCTGCTGATCGGTAGCCATGAAGCGCATCAGCCTTTGGCGCTGGTGTCTGGAGCGTTGGCGGTTGTTGTGCTGCTCACACTGCTCGGACGCGCTGTGGCGGTGTACCCGATTTCCTTTCTGTTCTGCCAATCCGCGCTCCGGCTTCCAGCCACCTACCAGCATGTGCTCGTCTGGGGCGGACTGCGCGGGGCTGTGGGACTGGCGCTCGCGCTTGCGGTGCCGACCAGTGTTCCCGAACAACGCGAGATTGTCGTCCTGACCTTCGGCGTCGTCGCCTTTTCGATCTTTGTGCAGGGACTGACGATGCCCCCGCTACTGCGCCGTTGGAAACTCTCCGAAGCCGGGGAACCTGGCCCCGACAGCGGATAAAGCATTGTTGCCATTCATGGCACGACGGGGTTGCGCTTCCTTTCCCCGGTTGCAATAGCGGAGGCGGGTGTTCGCTTGAGGGGCTCAATCGAGCAGGTTCAATTGTGCTGGTCGGGCCGCCAGCACCGCTGAATCTCATGCGGAGCGCCCAATGCCCGATCAACGTCCCCATCACCGCCACGCCCACCCAAGCGCCCTGCGCCAGTTCCTGAGCAGCCAGTCCGCCGCCGGGCTGATCCTCATTGCCACGGCCTCCGTCGCGCTTGCCATCGCCAATTCGCCGATAGGTCCGGGCTATGAGGCGCTGCTGCACGCCCATCTCGGCCCCCTCTCCGTCATGCACTGGATCAATGACGGGCTGATGGCCCTCTTCTTCCTACTCGTCGGGCTGGAGATCAAGCGAGAGATGCTGGACGGACAGCTCTCCACCTGGTCGCGCCGCCTGCTCCCCGGCATCGCGGCGCTGGGGGGCATGGCCGTGCCCGCGCTGATCTATGTCGCGTTAAACATGGGACCGACCGCGCGCGGCTGGGCCATCCCCGCCGCGACCGACATCGCCTTTGCGCTCGGTGTGATCTCCCTGTTGGGAAGTCGCGTTCCCGCCTCGCTGCGCATCTTCCTCGCCGCTCTCGCCATCATCGACGACCTGGGCGCGGTCATCATCATCGCCCTTTTCTACACGGCCAATCTGTCGCTCGTGGACCTTGCCGGAGCCACAGTAGTCGTTGCGCTGCTTTTCACTTTGAACTGTAAGGGGGTGCGCCGCCTCCTACCCTATCTGCTGCTTGGCACCCTGCTCTGGCTGCTTGTCCTTCGATCAGGCATCCATGCGACGCTCGCAGGTGTCATCCTTGCGCTCGCCATCCCTATGGACGCCACCCCCGCCCAGTCCGACAGCGACGCCACCAGCCCCCTCCATCGGCTGGAACATGCCCTGCACGCACCCGTCGGCTTCCTCATCATCCCCCTGTTCGCCCTCGCCAACGCCGGCGTCTCCTTCGTCAATTTGCCCGCGCAAGCCCTCGCCGCTCCCGCCACGCTAGGCGTCGCCGCCGGGCTGCTGCTGGGCAAGCCGCTCAGCGTCTTCGGCCTCTCCGCCATCGCCCTCCGGCTGCACCTCGCCGACGCGCCCGCCCATGCCAGCAGGTGGCAGATGTTCGGCGTCGCACTTTGAACTGATGCGGTGGATGCCTCCCTTCGCCCGGCATCGTATGATGCTGACTAGCGCCATGGTGGCGCGCGAAGGAGGAGCATATGTCGGACGCACACATGCTGGCGATCGATCTGGCAAAGCGGAGCTTCCAGGTCTGCGCGACCGATCAGGCAGGGTCGTGTGTGGATGCCTCCCAGATTGCAAGGTGATTTTCTGACTTTGCTCGGCAGAGCGCTTCATCGGTCGTGTGTCAGGCCTCTGGTGTGGCTTGCTGACGCCACGGGCCGTTATGCAGTTCGAACGATCCGGGCCACATCGGCTCAGCGAGCTTGGTTCGCTCTCGCCCCGGGACTGGTTAGCCGCACCGTGAACATTGAAGTCCTTGCCACATAATATCAGTCGATCTCCTTGCCGGGACCAAGGCCCCGAGCGCTATGGCAGTTACGCCATTCACGCCAAACGGTAGTCTTCCTCGCGTGTCATCATCGCCCAGATTGTCCGCGCCATTTTGTTCGCCAGCGCGACGGCAACCACCATCCGCGGTCTGCGGGCCATCAGCCGTCCCAGCCAGTTGTCGGGGAGAACGCCTTTGCGAACAATCCATCGAATCCTGCTCATCGCACCGACAACGAGAAGCTTGCGAATGTCGCTTTGTCCCATTTTGCTCATGGACCCGAGCCGCGCCTTCCCACCCGTCGATCGCTGCTTCGGTACCAGGCCGAGCCATGCCGCAAAGTTTCTGCCGCTGCCGAATGTGCGCAGGTCTGGCGCGAAGGCCATGATCGCGCCGGCGGTCACTGGTCCGACACCCGGTACCGTGCAGAGGCGGCGAAGCTCGGCGCTGACCGTTATAGCCTCTCGTAATCTGAACGAAAGTTCGTCGATTTTGGCAGAGAGGGCGTCGATGTGCTCCAGGTAAAGGCGTGCGATATCCCGGATACTGGCAGGCACGTCGATGTTATCGTTGTCCACCGTCGCGCGGATATCTTTCAGGTGAGGAACGCCTTGGGGGAATACCAGACCGAATTCGGCCAGGTGCCCTCGCAGGGCATTGATGGTCTGCGTACGCTGACTGACAAAACATTGGTGGGTTCGGTAGGCAACCGCCCGCGCTTGATGTTCCGCACTCTTTACCGCCACGAAATGCAGGTTCGGGCGCACAGCTGCTTCGGCAATGGCCGCCGCATCTGCCGCGTCGTTTTTCTGCCTCTTCACGAACGGTTTTACATAGATCGGTGGGATCAACCGAACCTCATGACCTTCTGCGCCCGCAAACCGGCCCCAGAAGTGGCTCGTCGCGCAAGCCTCCATCGCGACGATGCAGCGAGGCTGACCCTTGAGCAAAGCCTCCAGTTTGGACCGAGAGACCGTCCGATTATATAGAACCGACCCTGCTTGATCGGTCGCGCAGACCTGGAAGCTCCGCTTTGCCAGATCGATCGCCAGCATGTGTGCGTCCGACATATGCTCCTCCTTCGCGCGCCACCATGGCGCTAGTCAGCATCATACGATGCCGGGCGAAGGGAGGCATCCACCGCATCAGTTCAAGACGGCGTAATACAAACAGAACACTTGCAGATGGAGCGCATCCCGCACATCGGCTTGCGCAGCTATTCACCTGGCCGCGCAACCTTCTCCCCGCTGTGTAGCGGGGAGAAGGTGATAACAACTCTGTTTAGAAGTTCAACTCAGCAGACAAACCGATCGACCTGAATGAGCCGTAGGTAAACTGCTGAGTTAGAACACCTCCGGTGAGAGGCGCGCCCTGGATATAACCGACGAAACGTTTGTCGGTGCAGTTGCGACAGAACACACTAAAGCGCCATTTGCTGTCAGCGGCCCTCAGACCCAGATCGAAGTCAACCGTCGTATAACCCTCTTGTTTCGTGTCGGGATCGCCATTCGACGTGTAGTTGACGGCAGAGCGTGAATATAGAGAGCTTCCGATGCTCGCCACCAGGCCCGCTGTAACTGGCCGCTCATATCGTACGCTCAGCAATCCAGTCCAGGCAGGAGCATTGGGAAGTCGCCGTCCGCTCGAATCGGTCACCCCGCCGACACAATCCGGCTGACCAGTATAGCAGATATCTCCCTTGAACTCTTTGAACCTTGCATTGGCATGGGCAAGCCCGCCCGATATCGTTAGCCCATCAACTGGCTGTGCCGCCAGTTGCAGCTCAAAGCCTTTTGTCACGAGCTCGCCGGCATTTTGGACAAAAATGGAGAGCGTCCGCGGATCAAAGGCTTGCGCCTGAAAATCACGGAAGGAAGTATGATATAGCGCAGCGTTGAAGGTTAAGCGTCTATCAAAGAACTGCGACTTCAACCCCAATTCATAGTGCCGGGAAATTTCGGGCCGTACATAGATCGTCGAGAACTGGGCGAAACCCGGGCCCTTATAACCTCGAGAAGCAGTGGCATAAATCATGTGGTCACGCGTGACGTCATATTGCAGCGTCCCCCGCCAAGACAGGTCGGTATTGTGCCGCTCGACGGTCGGCGTGTTAGCTACAGGAATGATTTGGATCGGCGCTCCCAACCCGTCCGATGAGTATTGGATATCCACTTCGTCATAGGTCAAGCGAGCACCGCCGATCAAACGGAGCTTATCAGTCAGCCTGCCGGTGATTTGGCCGAAGCCTGCATAACTGCGAAGATTCTGGACCTGGTTGACTGAGTTCCCCAGTAAATATGGGACGCCCGGCGGCGGGGTCGAACCCAAATTGCCAGTGATGAAGTTGAATTGTTGGATACGAGCATTCAGCACATATAGACCGAACTGATAGTCGATCGCTCCTCCACCTGTGGAAGCAACACGGAGTTCGTTTGAGAACTGCCGAAACTTCTTGGGCTCAGTGAACCTGTCGAGCAACGGCACAGGAAGGAAATCGGGATCGAACTCGACACCGACCTTATAGAAGCGGGCGGCTGCTATATTGGTCAGCTGAACATCATCGCTAAGATCATACTGGATCTTGATCTGCGCACCACCGACTTTAGAATTTTCGAACGACGGTGTGTCGAAGCTCACGCGCGTATTGCCTGGCCCCGGCTCGATCCCAACTGAGGCGATAATAGGAGCCACGGGATTGCCTGGTGATACTGACCTGATCGACGACGCCCCCGTGTTGAGGCCCTTCGA
Organism: Sphingobium sp. TomTYG75; assembly: GCF_054771635.1. Classification (NCBI taxonomy): domain Bacteria; kingdom Pseudomonadati; phylum Pseudomonadota; class Alphaproteobacteria; order Sphingomonadales; family Sphingobiaceae; genus Sphingobium; species Sphingobium sp. TomTYG75. Next base: position 97,347 of record NZ_BSRE01000002.1, read on the forward strand.
GTCCATGTAGTCAGCGCCAAGATAGATCGATAGTCGGTCACTTGGCTTCCACAGGATCTTGCCGGACCCACCGATTTGCCGCAAGCCAAGGTCCAGATGTGGATTGGGGACAACATTCCGAAGAATAGGAGAATTATCCCGGTAATATGCGTTCAATCGAACGGCGGCATCAGCGGACACCGGCAAATTCAGTATTCCATTGACGCGAAACTGATGCGTGCCGTTCCCTGTGTGTAGATCGCTATATTCGGAGTTCAACCGTCCACTTGCTTCCCCGATAACCGGATCATTGGTGCGGATGTGGACAAGACCGGCCGATGCGTTTCGTCCGAACAGCATGCCCTGTGGGCCGTTGAGAACTTCAATCTGGCTGACGTCAGAAAAATTTACAACCCCCATTTCCGTCCGCGCCAGAGCCACATCGTCGATCACCAGCGCCACGCTGCTGTCGATGGTACGTTGGAAGCTCGTTGTCCCTACGCCGCGAATGGAGAAATTGCTGCCTTGCGATTTCGCGCCGCCGTTTTGCGTTTGCAAGCTCGGCGACACCGCCGACAGCCGATCAGGGTCGTTCACCCCTCGCCGCGCCAGTTCATCTCCGCGCACCGCAGTCACGGAAATCGGAACGTCCTGCAAACGCTCAGCGCGCCGCGTGGCGGTCACGATAATTTCACTGACGGCAGTGGATTGAGCTGTCGCCGGTGAGCTTCCTGGCTCCTGCCCGACTTCTTGCGCGGCCGCTCCCGAAATAGCAAACGGAAGCGCAGCGCTATTTAGAAGCACGCAACCAAGAACGCCTTTTAGATGCGTCACGGATTCCCCTCCTCATATTATCGAATCCAGCGAGAATTAATATAGAATATATAATCTGTCAATATTTATTTCGGCATCAATATTCTGTCTACAGTCGAAGGGCGTCGCCGAGATATGACACATGCCTGCGGCGCCAAGCATCGAGGGCACTCAGGACAGCTTCAACCTTGAAGAGACGGAACCGCCGAGCGCCACAGGATCCCAAAGTATAGTTTATTACAAAAAGATTTCTCCTTCGCCGAGAGCCGCTTCGGATCCTGTCCGCTTTTAGGCACTCCTTCTTGGACAGAAGCATTGCAAGGCCGGCCGATGACTTCGGTCCGCCTTTCAAATTGGCCCGTCGCCATTCCATAAATGTTGTTGAGTAGGATATATGGAACAAAACTTCCATATTGATCCTCATTCGTGTATTTCCCTAAACCTCTGCACACGGAGATTGCGAGACATGAAACTTCAACGGTTCATTTCAACTGCCATGCTGCTCATGGCACCGGGGACAAGCGTTGCCGCGGTAGCTCAACACCACGCGCATAAAGCTCATGTAGCGACTGATCATCGCGCTTCGGTCAAAGCGGGCGAGATAAACCTGGGCATATCGTCAGGGCCCGATACAGAGCAATGGGGAACGATTTTCGGAGTGCGCGGCGTACGCAATGTATCTCGGGCGACACTCACCCCTGTGCTGCCCGCCGCGAGCACGGCCACCGGCGCTGCAGTAATCGTGGCGCCCGGCGGGGCCTTCAAGTACCTCTCGATCAACAATGAGGGATATGATGTGGCCCACTGGCTGGCCGCGCACGGCATAGCCGCCTTCGTCCTGAAATATCGTACCGAGCCAACGCCACGAAATGCAAAGGACTTCGATGCCATGATGATGGAAGCGGCGAAGGCAATGACGGACCCTGCAAACCTTCCACAAGCTGCGCCCACGCTTCCTAAAGCATCTTTCGAAGATGGTCAGGCAGCACTCAAGCTGGTCCGAAGCCAAGCTAAAACCTGGGGAGTCGATCCTCAGCGCATAGGCTTCTTGGGTTTCTCTGCGGGCGCCGTCCTGACCATGGGCATGGGGCTTGCGCCTGAAACAGCGGATCGTCCCGACTTCATAGTACCGATCTACGGTTCGCCCGAGGCGGTAGCCGTGCCCGCCGACGCACCACCTATCTTTTTCGCGCTCGCGCTGGACGATCCTATTGTGGCGCGCGGACAACTTGGTCTTCTAAATTCATGGCGGGCCGCGAAGCGGCCGGTCGAAGCGCACTTTTACGAGACCGGCGGGCACGGCTTCGGCATGAACGCAAAGACCGCAGCCGCAGGCATGTGGGCAGAGGAAATGCTCGCCTGGATGGAAGATCGCGGCTTGTTGAAAATGCAGGCGAAGTAAATTCAACATCGGCCCTTTGTTTGAGTCGTGCGGGGGATGACGGCATCGGCGCTCGGAGCCAGGCGGCGCTCCCCCCGCACCGTGATGGAGGCGATCAGCAATCACACTCCTCAGAGAAATACCGGTCAGCGCCGATCAGATCAGTTCTATCGCCATGGCTGTCGCCTCGCCGCCGCCGATGCATAGGCTGGCGACGCCGCGCTTCAGGCCGCGATGCTGCAGGGCGCCCAGCAATGTCGTCAGGATGCGCGCGCCCGACGCGCCGATCGGATGACCGAGCGCGGTCGCGCCGCCGTTCACATTGAGCTTGTCCGCCGGAATGCCGAGATCCTTGGCGGCAATCATAGCCACAACGGCGAAGGCTTCGTTGACCTCGAACAGATCAACATCATCTACCGCCCAATCGGCCTTCTGCAGCACCTTGCGCATCGCGGGCACCGGAGCAGTGGTGAAGGCAGCGGGCTCCTGGGCATGGGCGGCCGTTGCAACGACGCGAGCGATGACGGGAAGGCCGAGCCTGTCCGCAACACTTTTCCGGGTCATGACGAGCGCGGCGGCGCCATTGGAAATGGAGGATGCGTTAGCGGCGGTGATGCTGTTCTGGATCGAAACGATGGTGGACAGCGCGCCGTCGGCCGCCGCAATCTCGATCAGCGCCAGAGCGTAGGACACTGCATCCGCCCCCGCTCCACCTATATTTCCGGCGCTATCATGCCCCATAGGTCCAATGCGCCCATTTCCTCGAACAGAGCGCTGGGATAGCCCCCTTCCCTTTCGAAGCGTACGCTATGGGGCCGGATTTCGGCTTGGGCGAAACTCCTCACCAATCTCGGTTCGCCAGCTGATTTTCGTCTAACATCATTTAATGGCACCTTGTCGATGTCGCGCTGGGCGCTGCACCAGGCAGTTCGGAGCGCTTTTCTTGAGAAGCTTGACCGTGTTTCGCTCGCCCCTTTTTTTGACCAGCTCTAGCCGTCTTCCACGACAATAACTCGCTAGCGGCAAGTCATCAGCACTCACGGCCTATGGTCCTGACGAGCGTATCAAACAGAAGGGGAATAGCGTTGCCGAAGTGTTTTCTTGTCCAACTTGCCTACGCTTGTCTTTTCCAGCGAGGTTTGAAACATCACTCGCTCGGGCACAGCCCATTGCGAGATTTGTCCGCGGTCGGAAAATGTTTTGACATGCGCCTTAACCGAGCACTCCGTAAGGGCCTCAAAGCCAGCCTTTGGGACCACGATTGCCAGAGGACGTTCGCTCCATCTTGGGTCTGGCACTCCAATGACGGCCACTTCACTAACGCCTTCAAGCTGCGAGATGATATCTTCGATTTCTAGCGATGAAATCCATTCACCACCCGTCTTGATCACATCCTTGATGCGGTCGGTGATCTGCAGCACCCCGTCCGGATGGAGGACGCCGACGTCGCCGGTATGCATATATCCCCCTTCCCAGAGCATCTCGGAAGAGTGCGAGTCACTTAGATATCCTTGCGTCAGCCAAGGAGCGCGCACGACAATCTCCCCTGCACTTTTCCCATCGCGCGGAAGGGGATTCATGCCTGGGTCAACGATGCGCAGATCGACAAGAGGCACCGCCGCACCCGCACGCGTGCGGGCCTCCACCTCTTCAGCCGACCCGTCCGCCAATTGCTCCGCCGTCATCTGTGCTATGCTGAGAACGGGGCAGGTTTCCGACATGCCGTAGCCTGCAAAAATATCGATGCCCCGGGCGAGCGCAGCATGGACGAGCCCTTTGGGCAAAGCAGCCCCCCCGATCACGATCTTCCACCCTGTAAGGTCGGCGTCAGCCGCTTCGGCAGAGGTCAGCAACATGTGCAGCAAGGTCGGCACGCAATGGGAGAAGGTCACCCCCTCGGACTGTTGCAGCCCCAGCAGGGTCGCGGCGGCATAGCGCCCCGGGTAAACCTGCTTCAGTCCGAGCATCGTTGCGATGAATGGCATGCCCCAGGCATGGACGTGGAACATAGGCGTGATCGGCATATACACGTCGGCGCGATGCAGGCGCCCTTGAACCTGGGAAGCTGCCATCGCACCTGCCATCACCAATGAGTGAAGAACAAGCTGGCGATGGCTGAAGAACACGCCCTTTGGCGAGCCGGTGGTGCCTGTAGTATAAAAAGTAGTGGCGCGGCTATTCTCGTCAAAATCCGGGAAATCGTAATCCGGCGCGGCGCCTGCCAGCAACCCTTCATATTCGGTAATGACCGGGAGCGTCGATACCGGCACTTCTCCCGTGTCGGTAAGGACTATGACGGTTCGAACATGCTTGATCCGATCCCATATGCTTTCCAGCAGCGGAAGGAAATCGGCATGGACGAGAAGCGCATCGTCGCGTGCATGGTTGATTGTATATAGTATCTGCTCCGGCGACAGGCGTATGTTCACCATGTGGAGCACCGCCCCCATTCCCGGAATGGCGAAGTAGCTTTCCAGATAGCGGTTGCTGTCCCAATCCAGCACGCCGACCGTGTCGTCGGCCTTTATGCCAAGATTCGAAAGACCATTGGCCAGCCTCCCAACACGGTTGGCAAATGTTCGATAATTGAACCGTGCCACATCGCGGTAGACGATCTCCTGTTCAGGCGCGCGTGCGAGACCTGATGCCAACAAATGCTTCAGAAGAAGCGGAAACGCATAAGCCGAGGGAGCCGGTTCATCCGCTCGGCAGATCGCCTGTTGTCCGGTCATCATCAAGGCCTCGCAGAAAGGGTATCGTCGTGCGTCGCGTCACAGAACTAAAGTCCTCGCCAGGAGGAGCGCACCGGCGCCATCACCGAAGCCTGATGAAGGCCACACACAGACCTCCAATAAATGCTACCCCTGCGCCAAAGAGGAAGAGCGCAGGATAGCCGCTCGCCGCGATGATCGCGCCTGCAACTGCGGGGGCGATCACTCCGGGCGCCGAGCCCGCGGCGAGCAGGATCCCAAGATCCCGGCCTGCGGTCTTTTCGTCAGGCAGGACAAGGGTGGCGAGCTTCAGGTCCAGGACGAAGTAGCTGCCAAACATGAGGCCGGTTCCAAGGCCGAAGAGCAGGAAGATGGTCCAGCTATTCGAAAACGCCGGTAGCAACGTCACGACGCCCGCCAAGATGGAAACGGTAGCGACGATCATAACGGTTCGCTGGAATCGACTGGCCAACCACCCTGTCACGAGGGTGACGAAAAGCCAGGCAGCTGTCATGACGCTGGAGAAGATGCTGATCCCGGTGCTGAGGCTTCGATAGGGAAGCTGTCCTTGCCCCACATAATCCTGGAGCAGGAAGAATATATAGCCAGTTATGCTGAAGTAGCAGAGGAAAAGCAGCGCCCTTGATATCGCCGCGAGCGAGTAGTTGCGATGCGAGAAACTCGCAAATTGTGCCCGGCACCCCTTCCAACTGAAGGGTCGCCGTTCTTCTACCGGCAGTCCGAGAGAAGACGCTTCCGGTTCCACCAAAATAAAAGCACAGGTCAAAATGGTCAGTGGGACCGCAAGAAGCACATAGCCCATCATCGTCGTGGAAGCTATTGTCGCGATGTTGACGCCGACGAAAATTCCCACGGGCGCACCCAAGCCAATCGCTGCCGAAGCGAAGCTCAAATCATGTGCAGGAATTCGGTCGGGCAAAGCGGCCAGCAGTACGGACTGATAATAATTAAGTGTGAACCATAAAAGCGGCAGCAAGATCGTCAGTTGGACGATGGAGGTTGCGCTTCCGACCAAGGGCATCAAAGCGATGCTCGCGAATAAGGTTACGAGGAGGGACGGAGTCCGCTTTCCCCAGCGGGATCTCGTGCGATCAGAGACTGCGCCTCCAGCGAAAAGCGCAATGACCGATGCGATCGCCGCGATCGTGGAGAGGAATGCCAGTGTACCCACCTTGGCATCGGGGGCAAGTCTCGCAACAACCGGCGGCAGAAGAACATTCAAGATGCCCTGGAAAACAGCGATCAGAGAAGCGTATGCAAGGAATAGGAGAACCGCGAGACGTCGCGAACTCCGCATTCCTGACACGCCGGGGATATCCGCTTCCACACAGGTTTGTTCAACAGCCACTCCGTCCATCCTTCGTATCAGTCGACCGGTCCCCATTCCGACATTGCCATCGATCATAGCGGCCCGCTGACGAGGTTCGGCACATCTTCAAGGCCCCTGCTGCATTCGTGATGCAACGGGAATTCGGGCATACTGGCCGCCTAGTCAGCGTGGGGGCGGATTGCCACTTCAAAGCGGTAGGGCTTTTACCCTCGGCCTCCTGCTTCGACACGGCGGCCATATCGCCTGAGTAGATCCAGTGAAGAGGTTCCTCAGCCTCGGCTGAGGAACCGATCTCTATTCTGTGATCATATACTTTCAGATTGATGCGCACCGCTTATGCATGGCCGCGGCATCGAGCTCACATCTTATAGTTCAAGCTCACTCCAATAGTCCGGAACGAGTTTGGTCCAAAGCTCTGCCAATAGTTGCCCCCAAGCGCTGCGTCGCTTTGGCCGGAAGAACCGACATAAAAGGCAGACACCGGATCGGCGAAGATATAGCTTGGAACCCTCTTGTCGAAGAGATTACGGACGAAAGCGGAGATTGAAAGCTTGTCATCCGCTGTGTGAACCCCCGCCGACAAACCTGCGATCGCATTCGCGCGGACCCGAAGCTGGGGATCACGCGTCTGGCTGAAACTGAAGGCGCTACGGTGGTAAACATCGCCTTGCAGGAATCCAACCCAATTGCTGGACACAGGATGCTCATAACGCGCAGTAATCGTCGTGGTCCATTTTGGCGCGTTTTCAAGCTGGTTTCCGCTCACATCGGTCGTGCCGTTCGGCAAGCACACATTTGTGCCGCTAGTCCCCGCAGGCTGCCCGGTGTAGCATGGCACACCGGAAAGGTTGCGGTATTCCGTCTCATTATATGTCGTACCACCACTGATCGTCAGCCCTTCGAACGGGAGAGCCGTGAATTCCAATTCCACCCCGCGGGACTTCAGCTGTCCTGCATTGAGGGTCGTGAACCCGGCCGCAGTTCCCGGCCGCTGTGCCTGGGTCTGAAAGCCATCGAATGTCGTGTCGAAAAGGGCGACGTTAAGACGAAGCTTGCGATCAAACAGCGTCGATTTGACGCCGACCTCAAAGCTCTTCGGAATTTCTGGAGCCACAGGCGACCCGGACAGTTGATCGAAGGTCGGTCCCTTATACCCTCTGGTATAAGTGAAGTAGGCAAGTACGTCCGGATTGATGCTATAGTCCAGGCCAACTCGATAAGAGAAGTTGTTCTTTTTGACTTGCCGATCGAACGATATGTCAGGCCCGTAAAGCCCAATCACTGCTGCGGGATTTGTTAGATCGATGCCGTAACGGATGTTGTCGTGAGTGTAACGGCCGCCAGCGGTGACGCGCAGGCTGTCGCTGATCTTATATTGCCCTTCGAAGAATCCAGCATAGCTCTTCGTTGGAGAAATACCGTCCGCATAACCTCCGAAGTTGGAAAGTCCTGGAACCAGTACAGGAATCCCCAGATTTGCGCCTTGCAACAGATATTCCCGGGCGACGAGGTCCAAATAGAAGAGACCAACTTGGTAGCTGAAGCGTCCGTCGCTTGGCGATGTGAGCCGCAACTCTTCGGTAGTCTGGCGCCGCGTAAGTCCACCGGTATTGACGTTGAAAAGATCTGCGGTGGTGGTGTCCGTATCGATGGAGGTACGCATGCGCGATCGCCGATGGGCCAGCACGTTGGTCAACGTGTACCCTCCGCCAATGTCCCACTCTGCCTTCAGAGACACACCGTATACAGTGGAATCGTTCGTGTTCCGGACGTCACTGGCCAACAGCGTATTGTTTGGCGACGCAACGATCCCGTTCGCCGCATCGATGCTCTCGATCAACCCGCCTGGCGCATTAAATCGCCGCACAAGCACGCCCTCACCCGGACCATTCGAATGCTGATAGTCGCCGGCAATTGTCAGACGCAACGCGTCACTAGGTTCCCATAGAATCTTTAGTCGACCGCCATATGCGGTATTTCCCAAATTCTGGCGGAGGGCGATGTCTTTCGTAAATGCATCTTGGCGGGTCACGAAGGCAGAAAGCCGGAGAGCGGCATTAGAGCTAAGCGGCGTGTTGCCTGCAACTTGCAAGGTTGCAAGATTGCCCGAGCCAGGCGCGGTCGTGTCGCCATAAAGAATATTGGCCAGAAATTCCGACTGATTTAGTCGCGGCTGCGCCGTAACGATGTTGATCAGGCCGGCCGCTGCGTTCTTGCCGAACAGCATACCCTGCGGCCCACGCAGTACTTCAACGCGATCAAGATCGAAGAACTGCACATTACCGAGCTGAGGACGGCTCATCACGACATCATCGATTACGATGCCAACACTTTGCTCAATCTGCGGCCCGAACACGGATGTTCCGACGCCACGGATCGTGAAATTGACAGCACCTGCCTGCTGATTGGTCGATCGCGTCTGCAAGCTCGGGGTCAGATTGACTAGCTGATAGGCGTTGAGAACTTGATGCTGTTCCAGTGACTCCGCCGATGCGACGCTGACAGCGACTGGCACAGTCTGCGCGCTCTCGCTGCGGCGGCGGGCGGTGACGATGATGTCCTTCAGCCCTTGGCCCGATGCCTCAACCTGCGCACCTGTTGGCGCCGAATTAGCAGACGCCGCGACGGATTGCGCGATCTGCGGATTCGGATCACCAACAGCGTCCTGTGCCTGTGCATATGTCGAAAAAGCAGGCATCGCGACCAAGCTGGCAACGGTACCAAGCAAACAACCCCTCAAGTGCATCCTATCTCTCCTAGAATGGGACTGTCATGCTGCCCCCCAGCAGCATGCCCCTTCTGACCATTTTATAAATGGAATTGTAATTCCGTCAATTTATATTTTGGAATGAGATGTTTGTTTCATGGGTGAGCAGGTCCAACCGCCTCTGGTTGTGCAGCGTCTAAAAGAGAGGACGAAAAGCAACGGCGCCTCCCGCTTTTAAGCGAGCGCGATCTCATCCTGTGTCAGGCGGTGCCGATCCGATACACTCGCAGCCCGACCTAACCGTACATGACGCCCCGAAGGCTTAATCAGCGCGGCGCCATCCGGATTGCACCATCCAGTCGGATCACTTCGCCATTCAACATGGGATTGCGGATTATGCTTTCCACCAGCTGCGCATATTCGGTCGGCTTCCCCAAGCGGCTAGGATGCGGCACCTGCGCACCCAAAGCATCCTGAACCGCCTGGGGAAAGGACTCCAGCATCGGCGTCAGGAAGATACCAGGAGCGATCGTCATTACTCGGATCTTATGCTGGGCGAGGTCGCGCGCGATCGGAAGGGTCATGCCGACCACCCCGCCTTTCGACGCGCTATAGGCTGCCTGGCCGATCTGCCCGTCATAGGCGGCGACCGACGCGGTGTTTACGATGACGCCTCTTTCGCCGTCAATCTCGTTCACCGCAGCGAGCCGGGCGGAGAATTTGGCGATGACATTGAAGCTGCCGATTAGATTGACCGTCACCGTCCTGACAAAAATGTCCAGCGGATGCGGCGCATTTTCCCTGCCTACTGTCTTTACAGCCGGAGCGATACCAGCGCAGTTGACGAGGATGCGCGCTACGCCATGCGCACGCTCGGCAGCTTCCAGAGCAGCCGTTACGCTGGCGTCGTCGGCGATGTTGGCTGCGACGAAAATACCGCCCAAGGCTTCGGCAGTTGCCCGTCCCGCTTCCTCGTTCAAATCGAAAATTGCAACCTTTGAGCCCTGCTCGGCCAGCATATACGCCGTCGCCTTCCCCAATCCGGACGCGCCGCCCGTGACGACGGCGGCCATTCCATTGATGTCCATGCTCAATCTCTTAATTCTATAGGTTGTTAATCGCGTGTCGCGCCCACCACTCCCCTGGCCCATGGGATCATGCAATGTGGTTTGCAGAAGCCGGGCCAAGACGCCTCTCCATGAAGCGTCCGATCTGGAAACGTCAGCTGTTTGCCTGTCGCTGTTTGGCGACTTCCTCATTTCGGAGCAGGAAACGCTGTAGCTTGCCGCTTGGCGTCTTGGGCAAGGACTCCACAAATGCGATCTCGCGCGGATAGGCGTGGGCGGACAGCCGTGTTTTGACGTAGCGCTGTATCGACAACGCCAGTTCCGGATCTTGGCCCTCATAGCCTTGGTTGAGTACGATGAATGCCTTGATAATTTCGGTCCGTTCAGGATCGGGCTTGCCGATCACTGCGGATTCCATGACGGCCTCATGTTCGAGCAGCGCGCTTTCGACGTCGAAGGGGCCAACACGGTAGCCAGAGGTGGTTATGACGTCGTCGGCCCGCCCGATGAAGGAAATGCTTCCGTCTTCATTCTGCTCGACCGTGTCGCCGCTCAGATAATAGTCGCCGACGAACGCCGAGGTTTTCCGCCCAAGATAGCCGGAAAACCACATCATTGGCGATGCCTTGCGGTCCAGCGCCAGGATGCCCGGTTCTCCTTGAGGCAGCTCCTCACCCTCCGGCGAGCAGACGACGACGCGGTGTCCGGGTGATGCAAAGCCAGCCGATCCGATATGGACCGGATGATCGATGCCGTGATGATTGCACAGCACCATGCCGATCTCGGTCTGCCCATAATGATCATAGATGGGGGCATGTAGATGCTCGCCGAACCAGCGAATGATCTCGGGGTTGAGCGGTTCGCCCGCGCTGCTGACGGCGCGAAGCTGGTCTTTCACTCGCTCGGCTTTTCCCGGGCCGCCGGCGAGCAGCAGCCGGTAAGCTGTTGGTGATCCCGCGACATTGGTGATGCCTAGGTCGGCGATTGTGTCATAGGCATCGTCGACGTCGAAACCGCGCTGGTTAAACGTCGTGGCAATGCCGAGCGCAAGCGGGCCGGTCACAGCGTAATAGAGGCCATAGGCCCAGCCCGGATCGGCAAAGTTCCAGAAACGGTCATCTGGGCGCAATCCCACCGCATCGCGCATATAGGCGGCGAAGGCAGCAATCGCCCTCACCGGAACCAGCAAAGGCTTGGCAGGTCCGGTGGTTCCAGAGGTGAACATGATGAGAAAGGGATCGTCCAAGCCACAAGGCACAGCAGGATGACCTTCCTTCTCGCCTTCGATCATGCTCCAGAAGTCGCGCTGGGCGCTTGCTTCTCCGGCCCCCACCACAATCTGCGCGATCGACGGGGGAACATCGGCGATCTTGGAAAGATTATCCTGATCGGCCACGATCAAGCGAGCGTTGGCCACCTCAAGCCGATATTCGATCGCCTTGGACCCGAAGGCCGTGAACAAAGGCTGGTAAACCGCCCCCAGCCGCCAGGTTGCGAGGATCAGGATCAGCAGTTCAGGCGAGCGCGGCAGCAGTCCGGCAATCCGGTCCCCTTTGGTAACCCCTAAGGACGCCAGCGCGGCTGCGAGCCTGGCGCTATCATGGGACAGCCGCGCGAACGTCCACTCCCGCGTAACCCCATCAAGCCCACGGTGGCGCAAGGCGACTCGCGACCTGTCCGCAGCGTACCGATCGCAACATATCACCGCCGCATTGGTGTGGCCGGTATCGTCCAGATCCAGAACAGCCAGCGGCTGTGACAAATCAAACGTAAATTCAGTGCCGCCGGCCCAAATGCCGGATTGCGCCACCTCGTCCATAATGGACCTCCTCAGCGAACAAAATTTCCATCCATCTGCGTCGGCACTCTCTCCCTCGCTGAAGATACTGCCGACGACTCCGCCGAACTTCAGCCTGCGGCGCTTCGCGCCAGCAGCGTCTTCAGATGCTGTCCCACCAGCTCGGTCGCTTCGGCGGCAGCTGGCACCAGCGCGGACAGATTGGGGAAACCATGGGTCAGATTGTCGAACTCCACCAATTCGACATCGACGCCCGCCTCTCGCAACCGATCAGTATAGGCGACGGCTTCGTCGCGGAGCGGATCGACCTCCAGCACAACGATGACCGCAGGCGGTGCCGCATCCAACCGTTCGGAGGTGATTGGCGAAAGGCGGGGATCCGCTGGATCATGCTCACCGCAATAATCCTTCATCATCTGAGGCAGCGTTCCCGTGCGAAGCGTCGGATCTGCATTGGCGATCCGGGAAGGATAATTCGCCGATTCCTTTCGCAAATCGACCGCCGGGAAGAAAAGCAATTGAGCGTCGAAATTCTCGCTACCCGTTCCTGCAAATTCCAGGGCCACTGCGGTCGCCAGATTTGCTCCGGCGCTCTCTCCCGCAATTACTACCGGGTTTCCGGCACCCCCGAGTTCAGCCGCATGCTCTATGGTCCAACGCGCAGCGGCCAAGCAATCATTGAACCCGGCGGGAAAGGGATTTTCAGGAGCGAGCCGATAACCACTTGCCACGACAACCATCGAGAGGTTTCGCGCAAGCCGCCGCGCCAACGGCTCGATGAATTCGATGCTGCCGAACGCCCAACCGCCACCGTGCAGAAGATGCAATGTTCCGGTAGGAGCTGCCAGGGGGCGAATGATGCGAAGCGGTACCGGCCCGTCCTCGCCATCAATAGCCACATTCTCCACCGACGCAGCGTCGATGGGACCGTCCGGCCCGTAGAAGAGCGGTATCAAAGCTTCCATATCGCGGCGCATTACTTCGTGGTCGATCTTGTCGGACGTGGGCAAGGGAAGTTGCGCTACGATCTGCTGCAATACGGGGTCTAAGGCCATATCAGTATCTCCTTCATTGTGCTTTCTTCAGCGGTCCGCAGAGCGGGCCAGCTTGACGACCGACCCGCTGCGAGCCGACTGGTCGGCGGCTTCGGCAAGGATGAGCGCTTTGATGCCGTCGCTTTCATCGGCGACGGGCGTTGCCTTGCCCTCGATGATGTCGGCAAAGTGCTCGACCTCGATGGCGTAGGCTTCGGCGTAACGATCGAGGAAGAAATTCTGGAAGCAGTCCGACCGTGCGCCCCCCTCAGTCCAGGTCTGGACGCTGCTTTCCAGCTTGTTCTCGGCCCGGATCATGCCCTTCGACCCGAAGGCTTCGATGCGTTGGTCATAGCCATAGCCGCTGCGGCGGCTGTTGGAGATGACGCAGATCTTGCCGCTGACCGTGCGCAGCAGGATTTTGGCGGTGTCGAAATCGCCCGCCGCGCCAATTTCAGGATCGATCAGCACAGCGCCCGAAGCAAAGACGCTTTCGATCTCTTCATCCAGCAGCCAGCTGGCCATGTCGAAATCATGGATCGACATGTCCTTGAAGATGCCACCGGACACGGCGACATAGGATGGAGGCGGCGGCGCTGGATCGTGACTGATGATATGCAGCGTCTCGAGCGCGCCGATCTCGCCCTGCTTCAAGCGTCGCTGCAGGCTGGCGAAGCTGGGATCGAACCGCCGGTTGAAGCCCAGCAGGACGTGCCTGTCGCTCCCGGCGACTGCCTGCTGGACACGCGCGGCGCGGCCCGCATCCTGGTCCAGCGGCTTTTCACAAAAGACGTGCTTTCCAGCGCGGATGGATTCGAGCGTATATTCTAGATGGGTGTCGGTCGCGCTGGCAATCACCACGCCGCTGATCGCAGGGTCGGCCCAGACTTCGTCCACCGTCGATACGCGGGCGCCGTAGCGCTCGGCCAGTTCTACCGCCCCACCGAACGGATCAACGATGCGCGACAACGTCAAGCGAGGATTGGCGGCGATGTTCGCAGCGTGGATCTTGCCAATCCTGCCAGCGCCAATCAGAGCGATTTCAGACATGGAATACCTTTCCTAAAACAGGATATTGTTGTTTGCGCGCTGAAACAGAGCGCTCATTTTCTCTATTGGCGGGCTTTCGCCAGCTCATCCTCCATCATCTCGCGCAGCCGGGCCTTCTGCACCTTTCCGGATACGGTCATGGGAAAACTGTCGATGAAGCGCACGTAGCGCGGCACCTTATGATGGGCCACGCGCTCCCGGCAGAATGTGATGATCGATTCAGCATCTTCCTGCTCGCCATGGCGGAGCTTCACACAGGCCATTACCTCTTCGCCGAACCGATCATCCACGATGCCGACGACCTGCACGTCCAGCACGGATGGGTGGAGGTAAAGCAGCTCTTCCAGTTCGCGCGGATAGATATTTTCGCCGCCACGGATGATCATGTCCTTGATCCTGCCGACGATCCGCGCATAGCCCGCGTCATCGATGGTCGCCAGATCACCGGTGTGCATCCAGCCGTCGCGGACTGCCTCCGCCGTCTTTTCAGGCTCCCCCCAATAGCCGAGCATCACGGAATAGCCGCGAATACAAAGCTCACCCGGTTCGCCGCGCGCGACGATCTCGCCGGTTTCGGGATGGACGATCTTGGCTTCGATATGGGGCTGAATGCGCCCGATCGTTGCGACCCTGGCTTCGACCGGATCGTCCAGCGAGGTCTGAAAGCTCAACGGGCTGGTTTCCGTCATGCCATAGCCGATGCCGATGTCCCGCATGTGCATCCGCGTCATCACCTTACGCATCAGTTCTTCTGGACAGGGCGAGCCCGCCATCAACCCGGTTCGCAAGGAGGACAGATCGAAGCGCGAGAATTCAGGATGCTCCAGTTCCGCGATGAACATCGTGGGCACGCCGTGCAATATCGTGCAGCGTTCTGCTTCCACGGCTTCCAGCACCGCGAGCGGATCGAAGCCTGGTGAGGGATAGACCATGGTGACACCATGGAGCATGCTCATAAGGTTGCCCATCACCATGCCAAAGCAATGGTAAAGCGGCACCGCTATGCAAATGCGGTCGCCTGGCACCAAGCCCATCTCACGTCCACACATGAACGCGTTATTGAGAATGTTGTGGTGCGAAAGGGTTACGCCTTTTGGCGCCCCTGTGGTTCCACTGGTGAACTGGATGTTGATCGGATCGTCCGCCTTCAGCGTTGCAGCGATGCCGATGAGTTCCGCTTCCGAAGCTGCCGTCCGCAGGTCCGCAACCTCTTTAAAATCCAACCAGCCCGGGCGTGGATCACCGCCGATCTTGATGGCATAGCGGAACGCTGGAAGGCCAACCGACACAATCTCTCCGGGTCGCCCGCCAAAGTGCGTGACGAACGTCTCCGTCATGGCCAGATAATCACTGGTCTTGAACGAGGCCGCGCAGATCAGCGCCGTCACTTCCACCTTGGCCAGCGTATATTCCAACTCCGCGACGCGATAGGCCGGGTTGATATTGACCAGGATCATGCCCGCACGGGCAGTCGCGAGCTGCGCGATGGTCCATTCGGCGCAGTTAGGCGCCCATATGCCAACCCGGTCGCCCGGCCTCACCCCCAACGCCAGCAGCCCAGCGGCGAAGTCATCCGTGGCGGCCTTCAGTTCCGACCAGCTGTAGCGATCATTGCCATGCCGCGCGACGAGCGCATCCTCATCGGGCCAGCGCTGTGCGGCGCGGTCGAGCGCTTCGCCGATCGTATCGTCACGCAAGCAAGGTTGCGAAGCTCCGACAACTTGGCTGAGTTCTTGCGTGGTCATGAGAAGCTGCTCACCTGATTGCCGACCCGGC
This sequence comes from Sphingobium sp. TomTYG75, assembly GCF_054771635.1. Lineage (NCBI taxonomy): Bacteria > Pseudomonadati > Pseudomonadota > Alphaproteobacteria > Sphingomonadales > Sphingobiaceae > Sphingobium > Sphingobium sp. TomTYG75. Next base: position 113,014 of record NZ_BSRE01000002.1, read on the forward strand.
GTGAACCGGGCCGACGGAAACATCATTTCATCGTCGGGATCATAAAGGCATCGGACAGCGACGATCCCGAAGCGGCACCCGATGCGTTCGGCCAGCGCTGCGTCACGGTCTTCACCTTCGTCCAGAAACGGACGCCCTCTTCGCCATGCTGGTTATGGTCGCCAAAGCCCGAGCGCTTCCAACCGCCAAAGCTGTGATAGGCGACCGGCACCGGTATCGGCACGTTGATACCAACCATGCCGACATTCACCCGCGCGGCAAATTCCCGTGCGGCGTGACCATTGCGCGTGAAGATGGCAACGCCATTGCCATATTGATGGCTGGACGGGAGAGCCAGCGCGTCTTCAAAGCTGTCGGCCCGCACCATCTGCAACACGGGGCCGAAAATCTCCTCCCGGTAAGCGCTCATGCCCGGCGTCACATGATCGAACAGGGTCGGGCCGACGAAAAAGCCGTCCTCATGCCCCTGAAGCGAGAAGCCGCGCCCATCGACGACCAACTCCGCGCCCTCATCCACACCGGTCTGAATCCACTGTTCGATGCGCGCCTTGTGCTGCGCGGTCACCACAGGACCATAATGCGCCTCCGCATCGGTGGAGACGCCTACGCGCAGAGCCTCGATGGCGGGGATCAGCTTCGCCTTCAGCCGCTCGGCTGTGTCCTGCCCAACCGGAACCACGACCGGCAAAGCCATGCAGCGCTCGCCCGCCGACCCAAAGGCCGCTCCGCAAAGATCAGCTACCGTCTGGTCGAGATCGGCGTCGGGCATGACGATGCCGTGGTTCTTGGCGCCGCCCATCGCTTGGACGCGCTTGCCGTTGTCGACGCCGCGCTTGTAGACATAATGGGCGATGTCGGAGGAGCCGACGAAGCTGACCGCGCTGATCGCCGGATGATCAAGGATGGCATCCACCATTTCCTTGTCACCCTGAACGACCTGGAAAATGCCCGCAGGCAGCCCGGCCTCCATAAAAAGTTCCGCCAGGCGGATCGGAACGGACGGATCGCGTTCCGAGGGCTTCAGGATGAAGGCGTTGCCGCAGGCCATCGCGACGGCGCTCATCCAAAGCGGGATCATCGCCGGGAAATTGAAGGGGGTGATCCCTGCGCCGATGCCGATGGGCTGGCGCATCGAATAGACGTCGATCCCGGGGCCTGCGCCCTGCGTATGTTCACCCTTAAGCAAATGAGGAATGCCGCAAGCGAACTCCACGACATCAAGGCCGCGCTGAATGTCGCCCTTGGCGTCGGCGACCACCTTGCCATGTTCGGACGCCAGCAGGCGGGCAAGTTCGTCCATGTCGCGTTCGACCAGCCGCTTGAACTCGAACATGACGCGAGCCCGACGCTGAGGATTGACGGCCGCCCATGCGGGCTGCGCCGCTTGAGCGGCATCGACCGCCTGCTGCAATTCGCTGGCGGTTCCCAGCCCCACGCGCGCCTGCACCTGTCCGCAATTCGGGTCGAACACATCACTGGTGCGAGACGCGGTAGCAGTCACCGCACGCCCCCCGATGAAGTGGGGAATGTTTCGCGTTTCGGCTTCTACGGTCATGGTCAAATCTTCCTCATCATCTTTGCACAACGCCGTCGCGTAGATTGAGGGCGGGGATGCTCCCTGCCCTCACGGGCGCCCAGCCGCCGCCATGGATAAAGTGCAGATCTCCACCGGCGGGGCTGGACAGGCGATAGACGTCAAAACTTTTGGTTCACTTCGCTCGGCAAGCAGACGAACGAAGGCAGCAACTCATTCTCCCGTGTCAGGCCCTGACGGCGCGCCGCGCGCGATCCACTCATGCGCGGGGTCATTGGCGAACACCCAGTCGCGACGTGGGCCAGCCATGACGTTCAGATAATAAAGGTCGTAGCCGTGCGGCGCGCCGACGGGATGGTAGCCGCGCGGCACCTGCACCACGTCACCATCTTCGACGGCCATGGTCTCGTCGATCGAGCGGTCGTCGGTATAGACCCGCTGAAAGGCAAAGCCCTGCGGCGGCGACAGGCGGTGATAATAGGTTTCCTCAAGGAAGGTTTCCTGCGGCCAGGCGTCTCGATCATGCTTGTGCGGCGGATAGCTCGACCAATGACCGCCGGGAGTGATGACTTCCACGACCAGCAGGCTTTCCGCATCGCCAGCATCATCCAGGATGTTGCGTACGAAACGCTGATTTGTGCCCTCCCCCCGCGTTTCCAACCTTACGTCTTCGGGCGCGATGACACGCGGACGACGGTTGCCACCGCCCGGAGCAGTGCAGATCGCGACTTCCGCATCGCTCGCTGCCCGGATGCTGTAGAAGGTCCCTGCGGGGACATAGGCCGAGGTCGCAGGTCCTGCGAATACATCAGCCCGCCCACCAATCCGCTCGAAGCACTCCTCTCCGGCGGTCACATCAACGATGCCGGACAGGATGACCAGGCATGCTTCGCGGCCCTCTTCACCCCCATCATGGACTTGCCCTGCGGCGAGACGGACAATCTTGAAGCCAACATAGCGCCATCCAGCGCTTTCCGGCGTGATGTCGAGCACCACGCCCTGCGCATCGGGTTCGTGGCTGCGAACCTTGAGGCTCATGCCGCCAGCCCTACTTCAGCCGCAATATTCCGCAGCGTGCGAAGGCCAAGCTGCTGATAGGTATAGGGATTGGCGACGGCCGGATCCTGCTCAGCCTCGATGACGATCCAGCCATCATAGCCAACGCTAGCGAGAGCACCGAGGAACGGCTCATAATCATAAATGCCATCACCCGGTGCGGTGAACATGCCGCTGACCACGCCATCAAGGAAGCTCGCGCCGCCAGCCCGGAGGCGATTGTACCGGTTCCGCCGCACATCCTTGCAATGGACGTGGCTCACCCGCTCGGGCCGTTCGCTTATGACCTTCAGCGGATCGATGCCGCCGCAAAGAGAATGACCCGTGTCGAGCGTCAGGCCGACATGATCGCTCGTAACTTCGAAGAAGCGCCGCAATTCATCGCCTGTCTCCACCACCGTGCCCAGATGATGATGATAGGCAAAACGCAGCCCGCGCTCATTCACATAGGCGGCGACCGCGTTCAGCCGCGCTCCAAACTGTTCCCACGCCTGATCGTCGATCCGGGGATGGGCGTCCAGCGGCCGGGAGCGATCGCAGTGGATGGCGTTGGATGTTTCAGCGGCGATGAAAACCTGCGACCCCATCGCCTCCAGCAGGGCGAGGTGATCGGCCATCGCCTCGATCTCGGCTTCGGCGTCCCGGACCAGCAGATTGGTGGAATACCAGCCGCCGATGATGTCCAGCCCGTGGGAGGTCATGATGGGCTTAAGGGTGGCGGCATCCCGCGGGAACTTGCAGCCAAGTTCCACCCCCTCGAAACCGATCTGCCGCGCCTCGTTCAACAGCGTGTCCAGCGTGATGTCGCCCCCAAGTTCGGGCATGTCGTCATTCGCCCAGGCGATCGGGCTTACGCCCCAGCGTATCGTCATGGCATTTGCCTCTTCTTCATATCCTCATAGCGGGCACGCGCCTCAACGACTTCCGCTCGCGAAGACACCTGCGGCACCGCGACATCCCACCAGTGCCCCCCCGATTGCGTCGTGATTGCGGGGTCGGTTTCCAGCACGATGACATAGCTGCTGCTTGACGCGGCGGCGCGACCCAGCGCCTCTTCCAGCGCCGCGATCCCCGACACCTTTTCCGCCTGCGCGCCAAGGCTGCGGGCATGGGCGGCGAAATCGACAGGCGGCAGAACCTCTTGCCTGGAATCCGCGAGCAGGTTGTTGAACGGCCTGCCGCCAGTCGCCTGTTGCAAGCGGTTGATGCAGCCATAACCGCCATTGTCCAGCAGCACGACGGTGATCTTCATCCCCAGCATGACCGAAGTCGCGAGCTCGGAATTGAGCATCAAATAGCTGCCATCGCCAACGAGTACGAAGACCTCCCGGCTGGGATCGGCCATCTTGACGCCCAGGCCACCCGCAATCTCATAGCCCATGCAGGAAAAGCCATATTCGACATGATAGCCGCCCGGCTTGCGGACACGCCACAGCTTGTGCAGTTCACCCGGCAGGCCCCCGGCGGCGCAGACCACCACGGCGTTTTCGGAGGCATTGCGGGTAACCGCGCCGATGACCTGCGCATCGGAAGGCAGCGCGTCCGATGGCGCCATGACAGCATCCGCCGCATGGTTCCATTCGGCCCGCGCGGTTTCGTTAGCCTGCTCCCAAGCCTGTGGCACACGCCACTTGCCCAGCGATAATGCCAGCTCCTCTATCACTTCACGCGCATCACCCACGACGCTCTTGGCCCCATGCTTGTGCGCATCGTGCGCGGCCACATTGACCTGGAACAGTTGGGCCGGGAACAGCGTGCGCGATCCGGTGGTGAAATCCTGCAACCGGGTGCCAAGGCCAATCACGAGATCAGCGTCCCGCGCCGCGCGATTGGCGGCGCCGGTGCCGGTAACGCCGATCGATCCCAGCGCCTGAGCGTGGCTGGCGACCAGACTGCCCTTGCCCGCCTGAGTTTCCGCGACCGGAATGCCGGTGGCTTGCGCCAGCGCCGCCAGCGCCTCTTCAGCCCGGGAATAAAGAACACCGCCCCCCGCGACGATCAGCGGCCGCTGCGCCGCGCGGATTGCCTGCACCAGCGCACTGAACTCGCCCACGTCCGGATGAAGACGCCGCTGCCGCCACACGCGCGGCTCAAGGAAGCTGACCGGGCAGTCGAAAGCCTCCGCCTGAACATCCTGGCACAGCGACAGCGTGACGGGGCCGCACCGTGCCGGGTCCGTCATCACCGCCATGGCACGCGGCGCGGCGTCCAATATCTGTTCGGGCCGGGTGATGCGGTCGAAATAGCGGCTGACCGGGCGAAAGCAGTCGCTTGCGCTCGCCGTTCCGTCACCAAAATCCTCGATCTGCTGAAGCACCGGATCGGGCAGGCGACTGCCATAGACGTCACCGGGCAGGAACAGCACCGGCAGACGGTTCACATGCGCGAGCGCGGCGGCGGTCACCATATTCGTGGCGCCCGGCCCGATCGAAGTAGTGCACGCCATCACGCGCTGGCGGCGGTTGGCCTTGGCAAAGGCGATGGCGGCATGCGCCATCCCCTGCTCATTATGCGCGCGATAGGTGGGAAGGGCGTCGCCGATCTCCGCCAGCGCCTCTCCCACGCCCGCGACATTGCCATGTCCGAAGATCGCCCACACCCCTGCGAAGAAGGGTTGTTCTGTGCCCTCAATGTCGACGCGTTGCGCCGCCATCCACCGGACGAGCGCCTGCGCCATCGTCAGCCTGATGGTTTCTCCGCTCATGATGCTGGGTCCTGCCTTGCGTCGCGCCATGCCCGCGCCAGCACGCTGAAGCTGGCCGCCATCTCAGCAATGACCATGTCATCGTCAATCTCGTCCTTGAACCAACGCATGGCGGGCTCCACCCATATGGTGCGGCCAACGGCAAAGCCCTTGACCATCGGACTGTTGGCCGCTGCGGCAAAGCCGGCCAGCAGCGACTTTTCATCAGATGCCAGCCCCAGCAGCAATATGCCCCGGCAATAGGGGTCGTTCGCCGCTATGACCTTTTCAATCGCCGTCCAGGTGGCAGGATCGACCGCCGGTTCCAGCTTCCACCAATCGGGATAAACGCCCAAGCCGTAGATGTGTTCGATCACCCGCGCCAGGGTATCAGTGCCGACCGGGCCGTGCTTGGACGCAATGACTTCCAGCAACAGCTCATGACGGGTGGCCCGGCATGCTTCGAACAGGCTCAATATCTGCCGATCCTGTTCGGCGCAAAGGTCCGCCGGATCGTCGGGATGATAGAAGACCAGACATTTGACGACATGGTCGAGTGGCCAGTCGGCAAGGATCGTCGCGGCTTCCCGCCCACCTTCGAACCGCAGCGGCCTCGATCCCGGCAGCTCGATCGGACGGCCGATCCAGTAGCGGCCACCAGCGGCCTTCTCCAGCGCGGAGCGACCATAGCGCCCGTCAGCAAGCAGGCCGAAGCCGTCTTCGCCCTCCGCAACCTGAGCCATGGCGCGCAACGCCAGTTCCTTGAACTCGGTCACGCGATCCAGATTGTTGGTACCAAGCTCTTCGACTAGCTCATCGAACTGGGCGCGATGGTCGATCGCCAGCACAGTCAGCTTGTCATAGCCGGTCAGACGATTGGTCGCCCAATGGACATGTTCCAGCGCCGCGCTGTCGCGTAACCGCAGCGGCCAGTCATTGCGGGAGAGAAACACGCGCAGTTCCTCGGCGCTCGGCTGGGCCGGAGCGCAGCCATGGCGTGACACCACGATGGCGCCGCACGCATTGCCATAGGTGCAACACTGCTCAATGCTTTCGTCGCGCAGCCAGCCGCGAAGGAACCCAGCCATGAACGCGTCCCCCGCGCCCAATACGTTGAAAACCTCGATCGCAAAGCCCTTGCCGACAACACCTTGATCCAACTGATCGGGCACCGCCGCCGGGAAAGCGACGCATCCATCGGGACCTCGCTTGCACACCAGAAGAGCGCCGCTGTTCTCGCGGATCTTGCGCAGGGCGGCGACCGTGTCGGTCGTTCCGCCCAGGATATGGATTTCCTCTTCCGTTCCGACGATCAGATCGCACAACGGCAGGACTTTCTGAAGCTCCTGTGTGACCTGCTCGCTGGAAACGAAACGGTCCTCGCCATTGTCCTTCGTCGCCAGCCCCCACAGAACCGGGCGGTAATCAATGTCGAAGACGACGCGCCCGCCCGCATCCTTTATCGCCCGCACGGCCTTTAGCGTCGCGGCCCGGACATTGGGTTGCGACAGGTGGGTGCCGTTAATCAGCAACGCCCGGGCAGACGCCACATAGCCAGGATCGATATCCTCCTCACACAACGCCATGTCGGCGCAATTTTCACGATAGAAAATCAGCGGGAATCTTTCCGGATCGCGGATGCCCAGAATGACGAGCGCCGTCAGCCGTTCCGGATCATCGACGACGCCCGCAACGTCAACGCCCTCCGCCTCCAGCTGATGGCGGATGAAACGCCCCATATGATCCGAACCAACCCGGGTAATGATGCCGGTATTCAACCCCAGCCGCGCCGCGCCAATGGCGCTGTTCGTCGGACTGCCGCCCACATATTTGGCGAAAGAGCCCATATCCTCGAGCAGGCCGCCGACCTGCTCACCATACAGGTCCACCCCCGATCGGCCGAGAGTGATGAGCTCCAGAGCGCGCACGCTGTTCGCGGCGCGGTTCATTGCTCATCCCCGCTGTGGATCGCGTCATCTGGCAAACTATCCCGGGCGTCAATCCCCTCCAAAATATCAGCAACAATCCCGCGGCTGCGGAACTGAAGCGACAGGCGCTCCATATCGGTCAGCGACTGGATCATGGATACGAAAACAACGTCATTCTGCGGATCGATCCAGAACCAGGAACCGGCCGCACCGTCCCAGAAATATGTATCACGCCCGAGGCGCACGCCCGCCTTCTGCGGATCGGTGATCACGACGCCATTATAGGCATATTCATAGCCGGGACGCAGCAAGTGTGGCGCCGTACCGAACGCGCCCGTCAGCAAATGGGCGGGCGTATGACTGCGCATCATCAAAGCAGCGGCTTCGCGGCTTATGATCCGTTGCCCTTCCAGCGCACCCTGCCCCAGCAGCATGCGTCCAAAACGCAGATAGTCGGCCGCGGTGGACACCAAGCCCCCTCCCCCCGAAGCCATCAGGGGAATGCTGTCATAGGGCAGAACCACATCGCGCGGTGATAGACCTGCGATAGTGTCATATTCCAGCCGCTCGGCATTTCTGTCCAGCTCCACCAGCGTATCGCCCGCCAAGGAATAGAGCGTGGCCAGCCTATGCCGCTTTTCTTCCGGAACGATGAAATCGGTGTCGATCATCCCGAGCGGCTCGAAAATGCGCTGCCGCATGAAGTCGCGAAGGCTCATGCCACTCAGGCGTTCGACGATGATGCCCTGTATGTCCATCGACGCGCCGTAGCGCCAGCCAGCGCCGGGCTGAAATGCCAGCGGTACCCGCGCCAGCCGCGCCAGATACTCGTCTGTGCTTACATCATGCGGAATAGTCGGGACCTGCTCCGCGCGGAAAAGAATGTCGATTGGCTCGCTGGTAAACCCATAGGTGAAACCGGCCTGATGGGTCATCAGATGTTCCATCGTCGGCGGTGTAGCGGCGGGAACGAGAACAGGTGCGTCTGCGGTCGCACCATCCTCCAGAACCTGTAGATGGGCCAGTTCCGGAAGATGATCAGCAATCAGGTCGGATGGCGACCATTTGCCTTCGTCCCAAAGGATCATCATCGCAACCGCCGTCACCGGCTTGGTCATCGAGTAGATCCTGAAGATGCCGTCCGCCCGCATAATTTCACGTGCAGCCACATCCCGCCACCCTGTCGCGCTGGCGTGGGCGGCGGCACCGCGATGCCAGGCCGCCGTCACCCCACCACTTAGTAGGCTCCGTCCTACAGCGTTTTCAAAAAGGGTATCCACGGGCCGCCAATCCGCGATTTGGGCAGCTCCAACTTCCTCCGCAAAATCAGCGCCCGCGCCAACCGGCTGCCCCACCATACCTCTCCTATGGAAATTACATTCCACGGTATATCTGGTCAGAACATTTTGTGCAAGCACTCAAATCGATGGCGCAGAGCTTTTTGAAGGCTGTTGCGCGGAGGCGGCCTCATCGCGACGCGCGGCCGTACCGATGGCAAGTGATTGCGCGAGACACATGCATGCTGCCAGGGAACGAAATCCCCGCACCTCCGATTCGCGGACCTGGAGGATCAGGTCAGCGTCCTTGGCTATCGGACCAATGACGCTGTCGGTAATGGCCACCACCGGACATTTTCCCTTCGCTATCTCCACTAGGCTCAATGTCTCATGGCTATAGGGTGAAAAGCTGATAGCCAGCATCAGATCACCAGCACGAAGGCCGCCGACCTGCTGGATCTGCAAACCTGCCAGGCCGTCCACCAGCACTGTCCGTTTTCCCGCCTGTCCCAACATATAGGCAAGATAGGAGGCCACAGGAAAGGAACGGCGGAACCCGGCAATGAATATGGTCTCTGCTTCATGAAGCATTTTTATCGCTTCGGACAATTCGCGCGAACCAACCGCGTGATTGAGATTCTCCAAAGCCAGGATGTTGCCCTGCACGAACTCCGACAACAGCTCACGAGGTCCCTCCGGCTCGCCGGAAGCTGCATATCGATGCTGGCGGATGCGCTCGGCATAGCCAACCGAGCGATCTTCGCGCAGTAAGCCGTCGCGGACCAGGCGCTGCATTGGGCTGGCGCCGGAAAAGCCAAAAGCCTGGGCGAAGCGAACGATAGCAGATGGCTGCACGTTGCTGCGCTCCGCGACTACTGCGAGGGTTTCGAACGCGATGTCATTGGGCTCGTCCAGAATATGCCGGGCTATCCGCTGAAGACGGTCGCTCAGTTCATCATAGCGCGCTCGGATCGTTTCAAGAAACTCCTCCAACTCGCGTGGCTGTGCTATTTTTTCTGGCATAGATGCCCTTCCCCCTTGAGTGTCAGCATTGGACCGGCCTGGGGTGGCATATGGTTCAGTCCCCACTTTGATCCTCGTTTGGAATTTACATTCCTTGGCGTAAAAAACAATTCCAGCTTTTTTAACGGGCAGATACAGAGCAGCTTTAACGCTCCTGTATTTCATTAGGCACGATCCTGCCGCCGTTTCGTTCACGACGTGGGACATCTCGGCTCGGGTCGCCACAGGCGAATCGCATGGCTCACCGGAGATGAAAATCTGCTAATCTTAAAATGTGGAAATTCGTTGCTGGCAATGTGACATTTCAGATCTGATGCTCATTTGCCGGAAGCGCATATACTAAATTGAAATAGCAATATTTTTCCGTCCTCCGGACTGGATGATAAATTCTGGAAGACAGATACGGCGAATGGTATTTCCATAGTCTGGCTTTGCGCTATCATCATTCCAATGCCGAGACGTAGGCCAACAGCGATGGGCATCCAGGAGAGGAATGGGGATGAATAAAATCGGAGGATTTGCAGCGCTGGGTTTCCGGGCGGTGTTGCTGGCCACCTGTGCGGTATTGCCTGTTCAGGGCTTTGCTCAAACGAGTTCGGGAACGGGAACTGCTGGGCCAAACGGCTTGTCTGATATCGTCGTTACGGCGCGCAAGACAGAAGAACGCTTGCAATACGTTCCTGTCGCCATCACCGCTCTTAGCAACGAAGACCTGGAAAGCCGGTCCATGGCGGACCTGCGTGATGTCGGTCGGTTCACGCGATACTAAGGGCGGTGCGATGAGTCAGATCACGGTAATTTCGGGGCCGGAGCGGCGGCGGGTATGGAACGACCAGCAGAAGCACGAACTGGTCGCGGCGGTTTCGGCGCCCGGCGCGAACATGGCGGAGATTGTCCGCGTGCTGATCTTCGGCCGAACCAGATCTACAGGTGGCGGCGACAGATAGAGCAGGCAGCGCAGAGCTTTGCTGAGGTGCAGGTGCAAGCTGATCTGGTGCCAGTGACCGGATCGGCCATCACCGTGGAGTTTGCGCGGGCGATCGTGCGTATTCCCGCTGGCGCATCGCCTGGGCTGGCGTCAGCCGTGCTGCGGTCGGTCAAGCCGTGATCCCAGTTCCCACTGGCGTTCGGATATGGATCGCAACGGGGCATACGGACATGCGGCGCGGGATGCGCAGCTTGGCCCTGCAGGTGCAGCAGAGCTTTGGACGTGATCCGTTCGCGGGCGACCTCTATATTTTCAGAGGTCGTCGTGGCGACCTCTGAAAGATCATATGGCATGACGGCGTGGCATGTCGCTTTATGCCAAGCGCTTGGAGCGCGGGAAGTATATCTGGCCTTCGGTCGTGGACGGGGTGATTGCCATTTCTCCCTCACAGATGGCCTGCATGTTGGAGGCGATCGACTGGCGTAATCCGCAGGCCACATGGCGCCCGACATTGGCCGGATAAAAGGTCGATATTGCCTAAAAAGGTAGGGATTCCGGCGCTTTTCTGCATACGCTCCGGCATGGGGGACGAGGCGCAAGCACAGATCGATAGCCTTCGCGAGCGGCTCGCCGCTGCCGAGGCTGTTGCCGCTGAAGTCGCGCGGATCAAGTCGATCAACGCCGACCTGGAAGCCCGTAACGCCCTTCTGGAACTGCAGAATGAGAAGATGCGCCGCACCCTTTTCGGCCAGCGCTCCGAGCGCACGCGCCATCTGCTCGATCAGATGGAACTGGCTTTCGAGGAGTGCGAGACCGCTGCCAGCGAAGATGAGCTCCTGGCTGCGCTGGCAGCAGCGAAGTGGACTTGATGGGGTGGACGCCCCCCGAGGCATCGATGTGCCATAGTGGAGGTGTTGAACACCACTTGAGGAGGCGTCCATGTCGGAGATTAGCACGATCGGTTTGGATATCGCAAAGAATGTGTTCCATGCGCACGGGGCCGATGCGAACGGGCTTCAGGTTTTCAGTCGACGGGTTACGCGAGGTAAAGTGCTGTCGTTCTTTGCTGCTCAGCCAAAGTGCCTAGTGGCGCTGGAAGCTTGCGGCGGGGCACATCACTGGGCTCGGGAACTGATGCGTATGGGACATGATGTTTTTTGGTTGATTGCGCCAGCCTACGTGAAGCCGTTCGTAAAGCGACAAAAGAACGATGCCGCTGATGCCGAGGCCATTTGCGAAGCTGCGCAGCGCCCGAACATGCGGTTTGTGACGGTGAAGAGCGAGGAGCAGCAAGCCTCGGCACTGGTGTTCCGGACCCGCGATCTACTTGTCCGGCAACGCACGCAAACGATCAATGCGATTAGGGGGCACATGGCTGAGTATGGCTGGGTTGCTCCGAAAGGGCCGAGCGGGGTAGCGCAGCTTGGCGAGCTCATCGATGATGCGGTCACTGCGTCGCTACCCTCGGCTGCGCGAGAAATGTTCCGCGTCATGCTCGGCATACTTGAGGAGTTTGATCACCGGATAAGCCGAGCACGCCTCGCGCTGCACGTCCAGGCTGTTGAACGCCTGGTCGAGTCCTTCCTCCGTGGATTTGCGAGTGTAGATGGCGCAGCGCAGCCGCTTTTTTTTCGTCATTGCTTCACCCCGAAGAAGCGAGGCCCCGCCCCCATTCGCGCACCAGCTGTGTGCCCGGCGCCAAGGCGGGCGCGGAGGCGACGCGCGTCCCCCCTGCCCCGCTTAATCGCCGGCGCATCTTTGCCCTTGCCCCGCCTTGGGCCGCGCACTGCGCGTCAAAGGCGAGCGCACTAACGAGCAGGCTTGAAGCGATGGGCGGCGGCTCCTGCCCATGCACCCTCTCCCACTCGGCCTTGATCGCTGTCGGTTTCATCGCCTCGATTTCGGCGACGCGTGCCACTAGCCCCTGCATCAGGCCTGGCCTTCCAGATGATAGCAGGTCACCTCACCGCGCTTCCGCTTATCGGTCGCGTGACCCTTCTTGCGCGGGCCGGCTAGCGCGGCGCGGGTGGTATGTGGCAGCCTGCTGGTGGCGCTGGTCAGCTCATCGAGCGTGGCCCCGCTAGTCCGGCGGAGCATCTCGAGTACCAGGGCGGTCTTGGTGCGCGCGGCTGGCGCGGCGATGGCGGCCGGTGTGGGATTGGGAGCCGGTGCATCAGCTGCGGGCTGCTCAGTCTGAGGCGTCATGTCGTCGACCGTGGGTGCCAGATCACCCTTAGGCGTCTCACCGCCGCGAGCGGCAGAGTGATTTTGAAGGTGCAGCCACGAGCGCGAGTTCAAATTTGTAATGCCGTGCCCTCCTCGTTAGACAAGACATATGGATAAGGAAGTCTATTCCGAAATGCGTTTCATCCCTGCCGACAGTTTCCAGATGGGAGCCGACAACTGGTATCCTGAGGAGAAACCTGCTCGTCGGGTCCGGGTTGATGGCTTCTGGATCGATGAGACGCCAGTTACCAACGCCGCCTTCGCCGCTTTCATTAATGCTACGGGATATGTCACCCTCGCAGAAATCGCGCCTGATTGCAGGGATTATCCTGGTTTGCTGCCGGAACTGGCACAGCCGGGATCGGCGGTTTTTGAGATGAGCGCCGGGCCAGTCGACTTTGCGGCGCCCGATTGGTGGGAGTTCCGCATCGGCGCCAACTGGCGCGCGCCGCTCGGACCTGGCAGTTCGATTAAGGGGATCGAGGATCATCCCGTCGTTCACATCGCCTATGCGGACGCGGAAGCCTTTGCCGCCTGGGCGGGGAAGGCGCTGCCGACCGAGGCGGAGTGGGAATTCGCCGCCCGTGGCGGACTGGACGGCGCAGACTATGCCTGGGGTGACGAGCTAGCGCCCGGAGGGAAATTCATGGCCAATTATTGGCAAGGCGATTTCCCCGGCCACAACCAGCTTGACGATGGATATCTACGCACTTCGCCAGTGCGGACTTATGCCTGCAACGGCCACGGCCTTTATGACATGATCGGCAATGTGTGGGAATGGACCACCGACTGGTATGCCCAGCCCAAAATCGAACGCAAGCCAAGGGGCGCTTGCTGCATTCCGGCAAATCCGCGCGGCGGAACACGCGGCGGCAGCTTCGACAAGCGTGCGCTCGCGCGCATCCCGCGCAAGGTTATGAAGGGCGGCTCGCACCTCTGCGCGGAAAATTATTGCCAGCGTTACCGACCCGCCGCCCGGTACGCCCAGCCGATCGACACAACCACAAGCCATGTCGGCTTCCGCTGCGTGGTCCGGCCAGCGCGGTAAATAGGGGGGCAGCTGTCGCCGTAAGCGCCGCTTCTGCCATCGTGATCAAATCGCTTGCAATGACGCTGCGAATAGCCGCGCACCAGAGCAGCTGTCCCACCGAAGCGCCTAAATCGAAGAAGCGAGGCTTGGTTCGGATAGTCCTCCTATACCAACGGAATTAGATCACCTTTACGCAGGCTTCATCGCGAACGTTCACGAGTGCCGTTGAGAAAAAGCGTTGTCGCCTCGCGCGAAAGAGCGGCTCGCTGCGAGGAGTCGGGATTTTCGGCCGTCACCACGAACCGCACCCCGAACGTTGCCAAGGTGTAGAAGGTCCGACTTGCAAGGAGGGAAGGTACCGGCATGCCGAACTCAACCAATCGCTGGGTCAGAACTGAGGCTGCAGTGGCTACCTGGCGATCATACGCCCATCGGGCAATGTCAGGATAACGTTCGGCTTCGCATATAATAAGCCTTTGATACAAGAGATTACGCGGGTGAAGATGCCGATCCAGCAACCATCGGGCAAGCCGCTGGAGGGTGGCCCCGACCGTCGATTCTGCTCTGGGCGCGTCTGTAACATCACTTGGCCTGCCGAGGTGGATCAGCACTTGTTGGAAAAGGCCCCGTTTGTCGCCAAACTGGCGATAAATGGTCGCAGCGCCCACCCCCGACTTTTCAACGATATGATCAATCCTCGCGCCGCGAAATCCTTGATTGAGGAACTCATCACTGGCCGCATCCATCAAATCCTCGATGCGCTCGGGCGCTATTCTTCGCTTCTTCTGGATTTCGTCAAACCGGGGCTCCTCACTTAGGGGATCGTCCAGTGTCGCATCACTGAACTGAGCGGCTCTCCGGTAGCCGTTGAGGAGCAGATCAATCGAAGATCCGGCCTGATCATATTGCCGCTGCCGATGGATCGGGAATCCCATAAGGAAGCGGGTGCCTTGGGTCGCAACGCTCCCAAACCGGCGAGCCAATGCTGCGGGATCCCATTCCTGCAATAAGCCATCTTGCATAAGCGACGCCAGGTAATGAGCCAATGCGGGCGCGCCTTTGATCGTGCGGTTATGCAGTTCGGTCGAGAGATGCGGAAAACATCGGGTGGCGACCAGTTGCGCGCGCGTGAGGCCCATATTCTCGGGAGACAGAAAATGTGCGAGATAGCTCTTCATGACATCGCCGATCACCGTCGCCGGGTCGCCGCTCGCAATCGAAAGCTCTGAAGGTATTTCGGCTGAAATCGACGCAATCACGTCTCGCATGACCGCACCGAACAGATCGACCTTCGTCGGATAAAGTTCGTACATGCTCTGTTTGCTAACGCGCGCCTCACGAGCGATCAGATCAATCCCGGTCTCTTCAAAGCCGCTCCGCAGGAAAAGCTGACGGGCGACGGCCTTCAAACGTTCGTCGGCTGTATCAGCCATAAATTGCCCGCTCCAATAATTTGGACCGCTCGGTGCCACCTCTCGCGTCGGATCGCCAGCGCTGAAGACCAGCCATTGATATGTACGATAATTTCCAGTACAGCAAGACAGCATATTGCATAGGCATTTCCACACAGAAAAGCTGGGAAGCTATTTGGAACTGCGCGCGGCAGGATCACGGGGAGCAGACAAGCATGAAGAAATGGCTCAAGGCGGCGCTATCCGGGGCCCCTATTTTTACGTTGCCGTTTGTACCGGCTATTGCCCAGACGAGTGCGAGCAGCCCTGTCGCGCTGCCCGCCCCCCCTGCGCCCTTTGGCGGCGTTATCGGCACCAACTATTCCAATTCTGAACCGGCATTTCCCAAACCCGTCGCCGCGCCCGCAAACGCACCCAATGTGGTGATATTCATGACGGATGACGTGGGCTTTGGCGCCGCCAGCACCTTTGGCGGGCTGGTCCCCACGCCTAATCTCGACCGCCTGGCAAGCCAGGGCCTTCGGTATAACCGCTTTCACACGACGGCGATGTGTTCCCCCACCCGCGCAGCGTTGCTAACCGGGCGCAATCATCATGCGGTTGGTAATGGCATCGTGGCCAATCTGACGACAGGGTTCCCCGGCTACTGGTCGGAAATGCCACGCAGCGCGGCCACCATCGCCGAGACATTGCGGCTCAACGGCTTTAATACGGCCATGTTTGGCAAGCATCATATGGGTCCGGAAAGCGTCGTTTCAGCGGCTGGGCCGTTCGATAACTGGCCGACCCGCTTGGGCTTTGATTATTTTTATGGCTTCGTCGCCGCCGAGACCAACCAGTTCAAGCCTGCCCTCTATCGCGGAATAACGCCGATACCGACTTTGGAGGACGGTGTGCTGGACAAGGCCCTTGCTGATGATGCGATCAACTGGATCCGCAACCAGAATGCGGCCGCGCCGGACAAGCCATTCTTCCTCTATTATGCGACCGGATCGACCCACGCGCCGCTGCAGGCTCCGGCAGAATGGATCGCCAGGTTCCGCGGCAAATTTGACGCCGGTTGGGACGTACTGAGCAAGGAGATTCGGGCGCGGCAGGAAAAGCAGGGGCTGGTTCCCAAGGGTGCCAGATCGCAGCCGCGGCCTGCGGAGATCCCGGCCTGGTCAACTCTCTCGCCGTCACTAAAAAAGGTCAATGCGCGCGCCATGGAGGTGTATGCCGGGATGCTGGCCTATCAGGACGCACAGATAGGCCGCGTCCTGGACGAACTCGACCGCACCGGCGAGGGGAAAAACACGCTGATCTTCTTCATCGAGGGCGATAATGGCGCCGCTGCCGAAGGTGACGTGAATGGCGCCACCAACGCCTTGGCAGGTTTTAACGGGTTTCAGGAAACAAACGAACAGCTTCTGGCTGCCATTGACGACTTTGGTGGACCGAAAGCCAATCTTAGTCTTGGTTTTGGATGGGCCTGGCTGACGAGCACCCCTTTCCCCTTGTTCAAACAATATGCCTCGCATTTGGGCGGAACGCGCAATGGCCTGGTCGTGTCATGGCCAGGGCATATTCAGGGCGGCGGAACGCGATCGCAGTTCACTCACGTCACAGACATCGTGCCTACCATATTGGAAGAGGTCGGCCTCACCGCGCCCGCTACGGTTAATGGCGCTCCGCAGCAGCGAATGGACGGGATAAGTTTCGCCTACACGTTCGACCAGCCCAAAGCGCCGGAACGCAAGACAACGCAATATTTTGAAATGATGGGCAATCAGGCCATTTATCATGATGGGTGGTGGGCAAATACAACGCCTGGCCGACTCCCCTGGACATGGAACAAGAGCAGTGGACTTCCGAGCGATTATAAATGGGAACTGTACGACCTGAAGCGCGATTTTGCGCAGGCTGATAACCTGGCCACGAAACAACCGGACAAGCTACGCGAAATGCAGGCTATATTCGTTTCTGAGGCAAAGAAGAACAATGTGTTTCCGCTCGACGACAGGATGACCGCAGAGCGTTTCCTTGCGGCGCACAGCGCAAAACCACAACGTGATCGCTATACCTACTGGGGTTCGGGCGTATCCATTCCTTCAGGACAGGCCGCGCCCTTGTTCAACCGTTCCTTCACCTTGAGGGCCGATATCATTGTTCCGCAACAGCCTGTTTCCGGTTCCATCCTTGCTCTTGGCGGCGCGTTCGGCGGATGGGGTTTCTATCTCAAGGACAATCGGCCAGTCGCAATGGTGGCGGCATCGCAACATCGCGAAGATCAGTTCCGGGTCGCCGCGACGCAGGCGCTCCCGCCGGGGCGCGCTACGTTGACCTACAATTTTGATTATGATGGCGGCGTCAATGGCGGCGGTGAAATGCGTATTTCGCGCGATGGGCAGGAGATTATGCGCGGTCGTATAGACAAATCGATTTCCCGACTTGTCGAAATGACCGACACCTTGGACGTCGGCATGGACACCTCAACCCAGATGACTTCGGACTATCCCGAAGGTGGCGTATTCAATGGCGTCCAGCGCGTAGACATCTCACTCGGCGCGGTTGGACTTCAAAGTGAAGCGCCGCAATTGATGCGGTAATATTCTGTTTAACCTGAAGGCCCCACCACAATATTGCGGGCAAACTCAAGACCAGAGCAGATCTGGCATTTTTCGATCAAACGGATCGACAAAGGATGGATGCGAAATGAGCACGAAGAGCGGACGAATCCTCAGATTTTTGGCTTTGTCGGTCAGCGGTATCGCGGTGATGGCCCATGCTCAGGTCCCGGCGGCTTCTCCGGCACCTTCAACCACGTCCGCGGCCCCTGAATATGTGCGACAGGCTCCCAAGGGCGCCCCCAATATCGTCCTGGTGCTGCTCGACGATGTCGGCTTTGGAGCCCCCTCGACCTTCGGCGGTCCGGCGCAGACAACCACGCTCGACCGGCTTGCGCGCGATGGGCTGCGCTATAATCGCTTTCACACGACGGCCATCTGCTCGCCGACACGGGCGTCCCTGCTTACCGGGCGGAACCCCCATGCCGCAGGCATCGGCGCTGTCATGAACTCGTCGGATGCGCGGCCGGGTTACAGCGGGTTCCAGGGGAAGGACACCGCCACGATCGCCACGATCCTGCGCGAAAATGGCTATGCCACCGGGGCTTTTGGCAAATGGCATCAGACCCCTGACTGGGAACTGACGCAGGCTGGGCCGTTCGATCGCTGGCCGACGGGCGAAGGTTTCGACACCTTCTACGGCTTCCAGGGTGGGGAAACGGATCAGTTCAACCCCACATTATATCAAGGCACGGCCCCGGTGATGCGGCCCGCAGGCGACAATTATCACCTGACCGAAGATCTCGCCAACCGTGCGGTAAATTGGCTCCACACCGTGCGCACATCAGGCGCCCGGCGACCCTTCTTCCTCTACTTCGCGACCGGCGGCATCCACGCCCCGATCCAGGTTCCCAAGGAATGGATCGATAAATATCGCGGCAAGTTTGACCAGGGCTGGGACAAGTTACGCGAAGAAGTTTTCGCGCGTCAGAAGAAGCTGGGGGTGATCCCGGCCAACACCAAATTGACGCCTCGTCCGGCAGAGCTTCCGGCCTGGGACAGCCTGACGCCCGAACAAAAGCGTTTTTCCTCGCGCTTGATGGAATCCTACGCCGCATATCTTGCGCATACCGATGCCCAGGTCGGCAAATTGGTGGACGACCTCAAGGCGAACGGCGAATTTGACAACACACTCTTCATCTATGTGGTGGGCGACAATGGTGCCAGCGCTGAAGGCGGACTGGAAGGCAGCCTGGATTATATGGGCAGGCTAACCGGCATTTCTCCCGCGCCGGACGCAAAGGCCTTCGCTCGTGAGGACGAGATTGGCGGACCGTCAACTTATGCCCACGTCAACTCGACCTGGGCTTGGGCTTCAGACGCCCCCTTCCAGTGGACCAAGGCGGTCGCGTCCCATCTAGGGGGAACGCGCAATGCCATGGTGCTCAGCTGGCCGACCCGGATAAAGCGAGAGGGAGGCATGCGCAGCCAGTTCGGCCATGTGAACGACATCGTTCCGACAATATTGGAAGTCACCGGCATCCCCACCCCTGCAGAGGTGGACGGCGTGCCGCAAAAGCCAATGAATGGCGTCAGCCTCGCTTACACGTTCAACGACCCGAAAGCTCAGGAACGGCATTCGACGCAGTATTTCGAAGTCTTTGGTCACCGATCCATCTATCATGAAGGCTGGATGGCATCGGCCTTCCACAGCCGCTATCCTTGGACCGCGTTAGCGGACAATGAACGTCCTTTCGAAGAGGACAAATGGGAATTATATGATCTTCGGACTGACTTCTCGCAGTCCAGGGATCTTGCCGCGAAGAACCCGAAGAAGCTCGAGGAGTTGAAGGCGCTCTTCATGGCAGAAGCGTCTGCAAACCAGGTGCTGCCGTTGGGTGGTCAAGCCCCGGGCAAGGGCAATCTGCCGGACCCATCAGGAGGTCGCGAGTCAGTTGATTACCGCCAAGGCGATATCGGCGTGCCAGAGGTAGCTCTTCCCCGCATGTTCAGTCGTTCCTGGACGATGCGCGCGACGATCGATACGGCTGATCGGGCGCGTGGCGTCGTCGCGGCCTTGGGCGGCACGGACTCCGGGATGGCGTTGTATCTGGATGGCGATGGAAGGCCGAAATTCACGTATCGCCTGTTTGACGTCAAAACTGTCGATCTTGTGGGTCCAGGCCCACTGACACCGGGCAAACATTCCATTCAGGTGGACTTCGACTATGCGGGGGGAGGCTATGGGAAGGGCGGCATATTGAGGATGGCGGTGGACGATCAGCAGGTCTCCTCCGACAACATTCCTGCCACCCCTTATATGTTCAGCATACATGAAACTTTTGGTGTAGGCTTGGACACGGGAGCGCCGGTGGGTAGCTATCCCGCCGATGCGAGGCTTGGCTATCCGATCGAAGGCGCAAAAATCGGCCGCGTGACCATCCGCGTTCGCTAGAGCGTTTCCAAAGCGGGTGGTTTCGGGGCGGGAGGAGATATATTGCGCGATCTGTCAGGCTTGAGACTGTTCGTTCTTGCGGCACAGAATAAAAGCTTTGCAGCGGCCGCACGCCAAGCTCAGCTCTCCAACGCGTCTATGTCTCGGCAAATAAGTGCGCTCGAAAAAAGTTTGTCCGTCAGGCTCTTTAATCGGGGAGCGCGTGCTCTGACACTCACGGAGGCTGGCCAAATTCTACTGGCGCGTCTGCTTCCGCTGCTGGGTGAGATGGACGAGATATTCGACAGCGTTTCGCTGTTAGAAGCAGAACCGCGAGGTTTGCTCCGTGTTGCAATTCGCGGTTTAATTGCATCTCAACGGGTTATGCCCGCATTGCCAGCATTTTTGGAAGCGCATCCAGGCGTTCAGATCGACCTACAAATTTCCACCGATGAGAAGATGGACCTCGTTGCCGAGAATATCGATGTCGATATTCGCTTCGATCTTCCCGATAGCGGCGAGTTGGTTGCCCGGCGCCTAGGGCCGATGACTCAGTTGGTGCTTTTGGCTTCGCCAGCCTATCTTGCCAAACGACCCGCTCCGTCGGTGGTCAACGATTTATCCGACCACTCGGCGATCTTGTACGGCTCCAAGTCTGAAAAGACGGTTTGGGAGTTCGCTGGCCCTGACGGCACCACCGCGCGGGTTATGCCTTCGGGACAATTGAGCGTGAATGATGGAGGAATGAACCGCAGCGCGCTGCTTACGGGCGTCGGAATCGGAATCATGCCGCTGGAAGAGATTGAGCGAGAAATAGCAGACGGGAGCCTGATCCGCCTGTTGCCCAACCATAAGATTATCCAGCCCCGTACCGGCAACGAGGGCATATTCGCAGTTTACCAGCGGTCTGCTTACCAGACCGGCAAGCTGCGGAGCTTCCTTATGTTTCTCGATGCTACCTTTAAGATGTCGAGCGACCATCAAACAAAACCGCCTGAAGCCCACGATCTGGGCATTCCGCAGCTGTATTCGTTACGCAGAATGTAACAGTTCATTTCGTATTTGGGGGCTACCGAACGAGCGCGGCGGAAGCTATCAAATGCTGGTGCCGTAATCGGCATGAAAATCAGATGTCCGATGCAAAATTATTGGGTTTTCGCGTTGGCATGGTGTGAAATTTAAGAAGAAAATCTAGGCGGTGATAGGCATCGTCGCTGAAAATTAAAATTGATTTGGTGTTGGGGGGGCATTGTGCCGAGTCAGGTTGAGCAGGGATAAATTCTCCATGTCTTTCGTGGCGATGGCGTATGCGTCACGATTTATGAACAGGGAATTTTGACTATGCCAAAATTGGTCAGAAACACCACAAGAAATCTGTTTATGCGAAACGCTAGCTGTGAGGACACGGTAAAATAATTATACCGATCAATATAATGATCAGAGCCTATGAAATGGCACATACTAAATAATTATTGGGACTTTGCAAAAATTAGTTCGACGTCTTGACCGGATCAAAGGCGCCCAAATCGTTTTGGCAAGTCGACAAATTATATCGCGTCAATGAAAAACGACAGTCATTGATTCTTCATCAAGTAATGAACAACGGGGCATAATAAATGTCGGAATCACTACGCAGATGATTAATCAGAATATAAATCTATTTCATTCTACGAAAAAATTATGAACGGAGGGGATAAGATGCCTAAATTGTTTGCCAGAACTTTAATGGGGGGCGCCGCGATGATGGCCTTCGGTGGCGACGCGCTAGCGCAGGTACAACCACCTACTGCTTCGACGGGTGTGAATGGTACTGCAACTGCTGTCGAAGGCACAGGTCTTTCGGAGATTGTTGTCACGGCACGCCGCCGGGCTGAGCGACTGCAGCAGGTTCCGATTTCTGCCAGTGCATTCGATGCTAATTCGCTCGCGCAACGGAATATTTCGAACACGCAGGACCTGCTCGGACAAGTTCCGTCGCTCGTCGTGGGTGGGTCAGGGCAGCAGCGCAGCACCGAAAATATCACGATCCGCGGGCAAGGTGCGACCTTCAATGCCGCGCCGGGCGTGGTGCTGTATTCGGCCGAAGTTCCGCTTATTGCCGACCAGCGCAACAATGCGCAAAATGGCGGCGGCCTCAACTATTATGATCTTGCCAGCTTGCAGGTTCTGCGTGGGCCGCAAGGCACGCTGTTTGGTCGTAATACGACCGGCGGCGCTGTCCTTTTCGAACCTCAGCGTCCGACTGATCGGTTCGAGGGCTACGGCCAGATCCAGTACGGCAATTATGACTCTATTGAAATGCGCGGCGCGCTCAACGTGCCGATCGTGGAAGACACGCTGCTGCTGCGCGTCGCTGGCATGTATCAGAAGCGCGATGGCTTCACGCACGAGATCACCACGGACACCGATCTCGACAATCGCAACCGCTATTCCTTCCGCGCAGGCCTGACCTGGCGTCCAGCGCCAGGGATCGAGAATTACCTGCTCGCAACCGTCGGTCGCGTACAGGAACATGGCACCGGGACAGTGCTCAACGCGGTTCCAGCGGGGGTCAATCCGCAAAATGGTGTGCCCTACAGCGATTATCTGGAGGAGCAGATCGAGCGTGGTATCCGTTCAGTCGCGCTCAGCCCGCTGCTCTTTAGCGAGCGGACGCGTTATTTCTCCATAACGGACATCCTCTCGGCGGAACTTACGGACAACCTGACGTTCCGCAACATCGCCAATTATCAGCGTCTGAAGAACAGCGCTCCGTTCGACGGCGATGGGATTCCTGATGATCACCGTCCGCCATTGTCCACGGACGGTGGGGGCTCGATCGGCGCCCAAGAGATTGATCCGGGCGGCCTTCCCAATTACAATTACTACACCGATGTCCGTCAGTACTCGTTCGAGCCTCAGCTTCAGGGCAAGGTTGGTGGAGACGCGCTCAACTTCACCGTGGGTGCCTACTATGAAAGTGTTAAGCCGCTAGGACAACAGCTGGTTTCGGCAACCAATCAGACCCGCAGAGGCCAGAGATCAACCAGCCAGGCGCTGTATGCGCAGGGGACGCTGTCATTCGGCAGCTTTTCGAACAGCCTTGATGGGCTGCGGCTGACCGCTGGCTATCGCTATACATGGGACAGCCTGACGGCATTCTCCAACTTCGGATTGCCCGGTGCACCAGTCATCTCGGAGCGCGCCAAGTTCAAGGCGCCGAACTGGACGGTCGGTCTTGACTATGATGCCATGCAAAATGTGCTACTCTACGCCAAGATCAGTCGCGGCTATAAATCGGGAGGGATCGGCACTGCCACCCCAGCACCAGAACTACGATCCTTTCGGCCTGAATTTGTCACCTCCTATGAAGGCGGCATAAAGGCAGATTGGCATCTCGGCGGTGTGCCAATCCGAACCAATCTAAGTTATTACTATACGGACTATAAAGATCTGCAGAGGACCGGCGGAACCGCCTACATATTCAATGGTCAACCGGTCTTCGGCGCGCAAACCAGCAATGCTGGACGAGCGCACATCCAAGGCGTGGAGTTTGAAGGCGAGATACGACCCGCCAACTGGCTCACGCTATCGGGGACCTATTCCCACACTGCTGCCAAATATGATGAATATACTGCGCCCTCCCTGTTCCCCGCAGGCATTCCTGCTTTCGGCCTGCCGCCCGGCTTCGACTGCGGTTCAGGCGTTCCGTTCAACGGCGCAACGGGCCAATGTATCCTGACCGGGATACCGTTCCAAAATACGGCGAAGAACCAGTTCAGCCTTACCGGTCACATCGATTTGCCAGTCGATGAATCGTTCGGGAAGGTCGCCGTCTCCGCTACATATGCCTATATCAGCGCTCAATATCAGTCGGCATCCAAGGCACCTGTCGATGAGCCGTTTGCCTATAACGGCGGTAACTGTCCCCGCCTGCAGTCGGGACCCAATGTCGGTGCCGTTCAGTGCGGCCCGGGCGATGGCTATGGCTTGCTGAGCGCCAAAATACAGTGGCAAAATGTTGCAGGGTCGAATTTCGATCTCAGCGCATTCGCGACCAATCTGACTAACGAAGACTATATCATTAGCAGTAATGGGACCTCATACCAGAGCGGATTCAACTCCTACATTTATGGTGAGCCCAGAATGTACGGGATTTCTGTTCGATATCATTTCGGACACTGAGTGATCATGCGCCATCACGCCTTATCAAAGGGTGATGGCGCAATTTCGGAGCCAGAGATTGACCATATGATTGAATCTGGTCTGCCATCGGCCAATCCTATGATTGGACCTCACCGAAATCGAGCTTTTACAGAGAACTCGTCGTAGGAGAGTTGCTGGCCCAATCACTTCGATCCACCGATCATTATCATGCCTGAGCAGAGCACCGCCCTCGCCTTTGCGAGGCCCTTATTTGGCTGCGATTTATCATAATTATCTGACCACCGCGATCCGGGCAGTCCAATGCACAGGCTGGCGACGCCGCGCATCAGACCCCATGCCGCAGGCACCCATCAATGTCGCAAGAATGCGCGCGCCCGATGCGCCGATTGGATGTCCGAGCGCGGTCGCACCGCCGTTCACATTGAGCTTGTCCGCCGGAATGCCGAGATCATTAGCGGCGATCATCGCTACCACGGCGAAGGCTTCGTTGACTTCGAACAGATCGACGTCATCCACTGCCCAGCCCGCCTTCGCCAGCACCTTGCGCATCGCGGGCCCCGGCGCAGTGGTGAAGGCATCGGGCTTCTGGGCATGGGCGGCCGTTGCGACGACTCGGGCGATAATAGGAAGGCCGAGCCTGTCCGCAACGCTCCTCCCGGTCATGACGAGCGCCGCGGCGCCGTCGGAAATGGAGGATGCCTTAGCGGCGGTGATGGTGCCGTCCTTGTCAAAGGCGGGCTTCAGTGAGGAAATCATATGGGGCCGCCTTACCTGGCTGCTCATCGGTATCGACTATTATCTCGCCGCCCCTGCCGGGCACCGCAACCGGCGTGATTTCGCGGATGACGGCCCCGCTGGCAATGGCTTCATTGGCGCGGGACAAAGAACGAAGCGCATAGGGGAGCGATCATCGCCTATAACGCGCCCTTTGAGCGGCGGCATCCGCGATCTACGAGCTGTTCCCGGATTTAGCTGGCCCTCTCCAAGCGATGGCCGATCACCGCATTTTCAGCGTAGCCCGTGATGAAAAATCTTCAGGTCAGACCCTGGGACGCTGAAGCATTTCGTGCCCTGATGAAAAACAAACTAATTTCGGGCGAAGTCACCCGCTCGCCGTCGCATATCGCGCTGCAGCTCCCCCTTGCAAGCGGCGGAGGTAGGCCATGGATAGGATCAATCGCTCCAATCTCACAGAATTTCCGCGCTGAAACAGGCATCGGCATCATCTTGTTCCCAAAAGAGGAGCCGGTATGAAGAGCATTCCCATGCTCTGGGGAAAATCATCGATGTAATCCGTCGGGAAACGCGGGAGGCAGCCAAGCGACTTCGCCCCTGAAGGGCCGGGTTAAGGCCGCTTTGAAGCAAGCCACACAGTGTGGATAGTGTTTTCTCCGTCGACGACCGCCGCCACATCAACTTCATCAACATCGAAGCCGTTATTTTCGAGGCGCGCAACAAATGCATCGTCATTATAGGCCGACCAGATCGCCAGGATGCCCCCAGGCTTGAGCGCTGCATGAGCCGTGCGCAGGCCCCAATTGCAATAGAGGCGTTCGTTCGCAACATGGATCAACCCGTCAGGGCCATTATCGACGTCCAACATAATGGCGTCGAACCTGGCTTCGGCGTTTGCAATCACATCATGAACGTCGCCCAGTTCAAGAACGACACGGGGGTCCAAGAGATAATCATGGAAGAGATGGGCCAAAGGGCCTTTCGCCCAGTTCACGATCTCAGGGATGAGTTCTGCTACCTTGATCTCGGCCGTCGGTGGCAGTGACTGCAAGGCAGCGCCGAGCGTGAAGCCCATGCCCAAACCGCCAATGAGAACTTGAGCATTCCGTCCGGCCAAGCGCTGACATGTCAGGGTAGCGAGCGCTTCTTCCGAATGACGTACTTGGTTTCCCATTAGTTCGTTATCGCCGAACCTGATGGAGTAGTCCTCACCCCGGCGTAAGAGGCGCAGCCGGCCTCCATCGGGTAGTTCTGCCATGCCGATCAGTTCGATCGAAATCGTCGCGCATTCGTCAGGTGATGCCAACACGGCTTTTTCCTTTAGTGCTACGGCGCGCATATACAGGACGCCGACCGCGATCCTCCATCCTCAAGACGAAGGTAGTGTCAGGTCGAATTTTTGGTGCGCCATGGAGCCACGAGATTCACTTGGTGGCAAACTGCCCGGGCTGAGCCCTGAACACGAGGCGCGCATGGGTTCGGACTGAAGCCGCCGTCTTGAAACTCTCCTCCTGCAAGTGAGATGTCACGAGCGGATAGCCCTGCGAATTATACCGTGTTTCGCGGACCGTGAGCCGGAAATTTCCATCCTCGTCCTTCGTGATGAGGAAGGGGGCGACTTTTTCTCGGCTCATGATGTCTCCTTACGAGGTTGCGAAAGATCGGCAGCATGTCCGGCTGCCGTTATATGCACGTTCAGCCAAGCATCGCCGCAACGATCTGCTTTAGCTCACTAGTGGACAAAACCGCCGCCCGAACCTGGACGGATCGCGGCGCTAGTCCTTGGCTAAAGGGCAGATGGAGGGTGGTGCGTTTACTGGTCGGAAAGATACTATTCATTTATAACCTCGCGGCGTAGGCCGCATTATTCTTAGTTGGAGTTCGCGCGCAAGGGCCGCAGCGATGCTGAGCCTGAAGCGAGTAATGACAGATAGCTTGCAGCTGAACCGGCCAAATTAAGCGGCCCGATATGTTCGGTTACGGCAACGTCCGCATGCAGGAGGGCTCCAGAATTCATCTCCCGATGCCGCTTCACCATAGGTGCAGGCACGGCGTCGTCAGGATGATGCACGCTTCTTCCGCGCGAGATACCGCGCATCGCGTGCAGCCTTTTGTTCAGCTTCCGTGAGGATGGGCTTATGCCGTGGGGCATTCGCAGCGGTCGCTTCAAGCTCTTGCGCACGTTTCGCGGCCTTTTGTTGCTGGGCCATGAGCAGAGCCTTTTGGCGCTTTTCGCGGGCAGCGGCCTCTTTGGTCTGCCGGAGTTCCGCCTTCGCGGCCGCAGCGGTTTGGTCAACCGGCGGTTTGTTGTGCAGTTGCTGGAGACCCTCCGTCCGGGCACGCGCCGCTGAGGCGATACGCTCCTGGAAGGATGGCTCTTTATATCTTTTCATGCAGGGAAATGTCCTGTGCTAAAGCATTCGCCTGAAGCCGCCGGGCAGCGTCAACCGCCCGGCGCCATTTTCAGGCTACCTGGAGGTTGACGGCCGAGGTCTTGCCGCGGCGGTCCTGCTCCAGATCATAAGTGACGCGCTGATCCTTTTCGAGGGTGCGCATGCCTGCCTGTTCAACGGCAGAGATATGTACGAAAGCATCGCTGCTGCCATCTTCAGGGGCGATGAAGCCATAGCCCTTGTCGGCGTTGAAGAATTTGACTGTTCCGGTGATCATGCTCGGTCTCCTTGTCGCATGTCCTGGGAATGCGACCATTCGCTCATCCCGGCTTAAAAGAGGCAATGTGGGGACAAGGAGAGCCGAAGTGGCCCGATATCCGTCAAAACGCGACGTTCAGCAACATGTTGATAGCACAGCTTGAGGAAAATGCAAAATTGAGGCGGGCGGATCAATTGCACCATCTATCGAGATCTGCCACCGCGCTTCACTCTTACAATATTTGCGTCGTGCCAACGCGTTGGAAATGGCTACGGGCACCCCATTCTATTTACTTCGAGCGGTGGCTTCGTCCCGCTTCGCCTGCGCGACCGCATCGTTCAAAGTCGAGTACCGCCAATCCCGATAATGAAAACGATACACAGGCACCTTCGTGATGCAATAGCGAGCCATGAGTTCGGTGTCGTCTACAGGTTCCACAGTCATTTTCTCTCCGATCGTCACGAGCGAGGGTTGACTGACGAGATCACTGGCGGCCGCCGGCCGTGGGCTGGGCAAGGAGCTTAACTGCATTTTCAACCGTTGAGTATCCGGTCGGATCGGCGATCGCCAGATCGAGTGGCCTTGCGCCCAAAGATGCGTTGTGGGTGTTCAGAAAGCGGATTGCCTCCTTCTGACCGAGAAGTACGAATGCAAGGTGAGTGATCAAGCCTTGCCGCCTTGCCTGCTCAGGAGAGAGCTTCATCTCGCGGTTGACGAATACTCGCCTTCGTGGGCGTGCGGGCGCGGTTGCATCCACTGTCATGCGGGAACAGCCAGGCCTACTGCAGGGGCCAATTGACGGTTCCAGAACAGCCAATCCGCCGAGGCGGGAGCGTTCTTTGAAGAGAGTAAGTCGAAGATTTGACCGCCGACAACCCCGGCGGCACACAGATGTTTGCGCCGGGCCGACTCGCTATGTGCGTCAGCGGCACGCATCAGCGAAACCTGATGCTCGGAATAAAGTCGATTGAGATCCATGTGCGAATTCCCTGGTAAGCGGGAGCGCGATGGTCTCTCAGTCAAGAACGCCTACATTGCCTATGCCCTTGATAACATTCATATAGGAAATATATAGCAATTTACAAGAGTTCATGCGATCCAATATTAATAAATTATCGTCAAATATATCATTGCGAGACTGCTCTATGAAATAAGTAATACATCATATATTGCCAATTATATACTTTCTTCATATGTCAATTTGACTGTGTGATATCGGGAAAATTGGTATGGTCTATCTGTGATTTTCTCGTTCGCGTGACACCATTATGCGAGCATTTGATCCAAAGCAGCTAGGATCCAGACTCGTTCAGAGCCAGAAAGCGACGGCCGCGGCGAGGCTTACGGCGGATAGGAAGTTCCGGGCGAGCTTGTCGTAGCGGGTGGCAATCCGGCGAAAGTCCTTCAAACGGCAGAACATGGCCTCCAGCCGCCAGCGGTCTTTGTAGCGGCGTTCATCATACTGGATCGGGCGCTTGCGGTTGCGTCGGCCCGGGATCACGGGGATCGTGCCCTGCTCGCGCAAGGCAGCCCTGATGCGGTTGGCGTCATAGCCACGATCGGCGATCACCCCTTTCATTCCGGCCGTTTCGCCGATGAGCAGGTCGGCGCCCTTCACATCGGATGTGTTGCCGGGCGTCAGGACAAGGCGGAGCGGCCGATGCGTGTCCAGATGCCCCGGCGGCCCCCTGTTCGAGCGGTTGTAGACGGTCGTCGCGGGGCCGTATTCTCCCGGACAATCCGCCCAGCGGCCACCGCACTTGAGCATGTGAATGATGTCCGAGATCACTCGTCGGTCATCAACCCGCCGCGCGCCTGGCTGGTTCTTCGGCAGGTGGGGCTCAATTGCCGTCCATGCTTCATCCGACAGCCAGAACAACGAACGCGAAATCCAAGGACCTCCTGCTTCAGTGGAGGCTCTCTGAATCAATATGGCCGCAGATTTTCAAGACCCTGATTGGGTTTGGACCCTAAGCAATTGCTCGCGAGCTAAGCCTACCCTTGCCCACCGAACTACATCATGTGGAGACTGGTTCGCCTTGGTCTGACAGCACCGTCGGTTTCAGACCGGCCCTGAACCGGCTTCCACAGACGGGCTCTCCGTTCCGGCCTTTGCATAGGCTTCGCGCAGTCGCGCCTTGAAGACCTTGCCCGTCGCCTGCCTTGGGATGTTGTCCACCAATACGGCCTCCTCGGGAATCCACCATTTCGCGCACTTGCCTGCGAAATGGGCGAGAAGATCGGCCGGAGCCGGTCGACAGCCAGCGCGGGGAACTACGACCAACAGCGGCCTTTCGTCCCATCGCGGATGCGGGATGCCGATGACAGCCGCTTCCGCAACATCGGGATGAGACGCCGCGATATTTTCCAGCGCGATGGAACTGATCCATTCCCCGCCTGACTTGATGACGTCCTTTTCGCGATCCACAATCTCGACATAGCCCGCGGGATCAACGACGGCGATGTCGCCGGTCGGAAGCCACCCTTCGCGCGCAGCTTCGATGGGGGGAGCATCACCATTATAATAGCTGGACGTGACGCTGGGGCCACGAATCTGCAGGCTGCCGAACGTCTTCCCGTCCCAGGGAGCCTCCTCCCCGTCTGCATCGACGATGCGAATGCTGAATGGGTAGGGCGTGCGCCCCTGCTTTCCAAGCATGACGCGCCTGTCTTCATTGTCCAGATGATCCCAATCATGTGGAGCGTTGAAAAGGCCGCCAGCACTGGTTTCGGTCATTCCCCATCCATGGCAGGTCTGAACGCCGTATTTCTCTTCCAGCGTCTTGATCATGGAGGGCGTGGGAGCCGTCCCGCCGACAATAACGCGCTCAAGCGAGTCGATGCGTTCGTCCTGTTCCTCCATAAACTGGATCAGGTCGCTCCAGATCGTGGGCACCCCTGCGGCCAGCGTCACCTGTTCCGTGCTGATCAGTTCGAACAGGCTGCGTGAATCGAGAGCGCTGCCCGGAAGGACCAGCTTCGACCCGTTCATCGCTGCGGCAAAAGGCAGCGTCCACGCATTCACATGATACATGGGGACTATGGGAAGCAGGTTGTCCCGACGCCGAACCGCGAACCAGTCGATGCCCGAAATCACCAGCGATTGCAGCACGACCGAGCGATGGGAATAAAGGACGCCCTTGGGGGCACCGGTCGTGCCCGAGGTATAGCAGAGCGCCGACCCGGTTCGTTCGGCGATCACCGGAAAGTCGAAGACGGCGGACGCTGCTTCGACCAGTTCCTTATAAGGCAGAAGCCCCGCAACGTCCTCACCGCCTGACCCCATGACGATAATGTGGCGAACATTTTTCAGGCTTCCCCTGATCTGCTCGACAAGCGGAACGAATTGCGGCTCGACCAGCAGGACCTTGTCCTGCGCGTGATTGATGATGAATTCGACCTGTTCCGGGAACAGGCGAGGATTTACGGTATGGATGATCGCGCCCATGGCGGGGACGGCGAAATACACCTCCAGATGCCGCAAGGAGTTGGTGGCCAGCGTGGCGACCCGGTCTCCCGCGACGACACCCAGGCTGGTCAGCGCATTGCACAGCTGCCGGGAGCGGTTGAGAACCTGCGAATAGGAGCTACGAACGACGCTGCCGTCGGGCTGGCGCGACACGATTTCGCGATTCCCGTGAAACCGGTCCGCATGCAGCAGGATAGAGCCTATCGTCAGCTCAAAATCCATCATCGTCCCGATCATCTAAAGCTCACATTCTTCAATGCTGCGCGCAAACTACACCGCAGCGGTGCGCTCATTCCGATCATCGCCGATCTGATGTTTTATGCCAAGGAAAATGGTCTTGGCATTCCGCGTGAGGTTCCTGTCAAGGTCCTGTTCCGTCGTGTCCAGGAAGCGAGGCGGACAAATACGGCGGGTGCGGCTTCGTTGAGGTCGCCCAGGACAATGTTGGCGCCATATTCCAGTAGTTTTGACGTCGACACACGGCCCAACGCATGATCTCGACCGACTTTTCTAAAATTCAACCATATCTTCCTTGTGCATTGAAGTGCAGAGGCCGTGGGGGGGGCATCAGGGCTTGTAGTGACCACAGATTTTGTCGCTGCCATATCTACAATATGGGCGCACAATGTTTCCGCCGCGCCTTCATTAGGCCCCATCCGGCAGAGCATCGCACCCCGTTCGGCATGCCGCAGCGCGACTTCCCGCCCGATATCGCGCCGGTGACGAGCGGTGCTCTGGCGAAGCATCCGATGTTCCCTTCCGACGTTCATGTTTGAACATATGGGTCATTCCACGCTGCCAGGATGGGGAAGATGACGGAGGCATTCCTCTGTAGCCGCACAGAAATTGTCGATGTCCTCGTCAACCATGGCGGTGGAAAGGAACCCCATGCCCGCCCCCGACACATGGAAGCCCTTGAGCACGAGCAGCCGTTGCAGCACGACCATCGCAGCGCTTTCGGCGGGCGTGTGCTGCTGGCTCCTATAGTCATAGACAGGCCGCTGATGCGTGATGATCTTGAACATCGACCCGACGCCCGTCACCTGCCCTGGAAACCCTGACGAGGCGAAGGCTTGCGTCAACCGGGCGCGGACGCGATCGCCGAGCATGTTGATATGCGCGACCAACGCGGGGGTCAGGAGTTCCAGCGTCACCCTGCCCGCCGTCATGGTTATGGGATTGGCCGAGAAAGTCCCGCTCCAGGGCACCAACGGCCTGCCCGAATGATGATCGAAGACTTTCATCACCTCTTTCGATCCGACCAGTGCACCGACAGGAAAGCCGCCGCCGATGATCTTGCCGAGGACGGTGAGGTCCGGATTTATTCCAAATCGCTTCTGGGCTCCGCCATGGTCCAAGCGGAAGGATATGACTTCGTCGAGGATGAACACAGCGCCGATCTCGGTCGCCAGCTCCCGTAACGTCGCCGTGAACTCCGGCGTTACATGGGTGAAGCCGAGATAGCTGGGCGCGGCGTCAAGCAGGATCGCCCCGATGCGATCCTTATGCGCACGGATGATCTGGGCGGCAGTTTCAGGATCATTGAACGGGATGACATAGACATCTTCCAGAAGTTGGTCAGGTACGCCCGCAGCGTAGCCAACCGACTTTGGCGGCGTGGCGAACTCCTCTTTGGGCGTGTCCAGGCTGACTTCGGCATAGTCATAGGAGCCATGATAGCTGCCTTCGACTTTTACTATCGCGGGTCGGCCGGTGTACGCGCGTGCAGCCTTGATCGCGGACATCACCGCTTCCGAACCGCTATTGCTGAACCGGACATTTTCGGCCGTCTCTATACGGTCGCACAGCAGCTCAGCGAGTTCGATCTCAACCTCGGTCGGGTTGGTGTAGGCCGTTCCCAGCACCAACTGCCTGGAAACAGCATCTATGATGGCCGGATTGGCATGACCGTGAATGAGCGACGCGAAATTGTTGAGCAGATCGAGCCGCGAGGTGCCATCGACATCGGTGACATAGGCGCCCTTGCCGAACTTCGCATAGACCGGGAAAGGCTCAAGCCATGGAACTAGACGTGTAATTCCGCCCGGATAGACCTTGAGCCCGCGTTTGTAGAGCCGCTTCGATTGAGAGTCGCAATCAGGCCAGATCGCCATTTTAAACCCCGTCAGTATCTGGTCATTCCCGTCCAATTACGGAATACTATCGCATTTTCGCCTGTATCATAATAGCGAACATTTGTTAATGCAAGAGCGAGGTTGGAGTTGTGGGGAGGGATCAGGAGCCAAGCAACATCGCAGGAGGTTGCATCGATGGTTGCCATCGGGCTTCGGAGAGTATTAAGGAACCAGCAGAATGACTTCACCGACAAATCAGACGAAGGTCCTGCGAAAGCGCGCTGGATACGAGGCCAGGCTGGCCGAATCCGAAGAGCTGGCGATCGAGCGGGAGAACCGCGCCACGCGATCGGATACCCGGGCACGGCTGCTGGTCGCGGCGCTCGACCTGTTTTCGAAGAACGGCTTCGAAGCTTCGACGATGC
Source organism: Sphingobium sp. TomTYG75 (assembly GCF_054771635.1). Taxonomy (NCBI): domain Bacteria; kingdom Pseudomonadati; phylum Pseudomonadota; class Alphaproteobacteria; order Sphingomonadales; family Sphingobiaceae; genus Sphingobium; species Sphingobium sp. TomTYG75. The sequence continues at coordinate 146,593 of NZ_BSRE01000002.1, forward strand.
GTGACCTGGCGCAGTTCGCAGGTATCAAGGCGCCCGCCATCTACAATCACTTCAAGTCGAAGGAAGCCTTGCTGGGCGAAGCCCTGCTATGGGCAATGGAGGACTTCAACGAGCGGGTCCTGGGTCCTCGCGACCCCCGCGAATCGAATGTAGAAGCGTTGGAAGGGATTTTGGAGCGGCACATCCGCTACCAATTGGACAACCCGGTCATCGCCAGGGCCTTCGACATTTTGATGGCACACAATCTGCTTCAGCGCGTCGGCGAAATAACATTCCAGCAGGCCATCCAGGACCGGCTGCGGCTATATTTGCGCGAGGTGACAAAGCTGGTGTCTCTGCTTGTCGAAGAGTCGTCGGTGAAGGCAGACTACAGGATCGTGTCGAGCGCCATATCGACCATGTATGATCAGGTCGGACGCTGGTACGTTTCCACCTCAAAGGCAGCTGACGACAATCTCGTCGCGACTTATTGGGACTTGGCAAAACGGATGCTTGGCATCGACAGGTAACACCGGGTTGCCTGATTCCTTGACGTCGATGCTCGTCAAGCACTGGCAAAAATGAGGCGGTGTCTCTCCGTGCCCATCAGAGCGGGTTGTCAATAGGTCGCCTCGAAGCCGACCACTACCGCCACTGAAGCGAACCCTATCATCGGCATAGGAACGGCCATGCTCCCGTCCACTGGAGCATGGCCGTCTCTTTAACTCCGCAGCCGGTTATCCCTGGGCGCAGGATCTCAGCATGTCGGTATATTCCTGACGCGTCGCGACCCGGCGGCCCAGAACCTCACCCAGCTTCGCGCCAAGTTCGAAGGTCTGCAGGTTCGACTGGATGCGATCATCGCGATGCGGCCAGAGCCAATAGGTATCTTCCATGCCCACGCGGATGTGCAGGCCCATCGCGGCTGCGAGCGTCGCGACATACATGGACGCGCGGCCAGCAGCACACACCATGATCACGCCGTCAGGATCGACGTCGCGGATCGTGGTGACGGTACGCATCAGGCCTTCGACCATCTGGCGTGGATTTTCCATGGGGCTGCAACCCGGCAAGGCGGGAAGGATCAGCCAGAAGGCCGGTCCCTTGATAAGGCCGCTCTTGATCAGGAAACGATCGGCATTGGCAACGTCGGCGTCGGTGTAGACGGCGATTTCAGGAATGCCGCCATTTTCCAAAATGAGGCGCACCTTTTCGATCATGACCGGCGCGGGCTTGCTGAACAGAGAATCGCCGATATAGGTCGTCGTGGTGTTGATCGGCGCACCGTCCAGCAGACCGGTCGCCAGCACCCGCTTCATTTCAGCCCACTCGCCTTCGAGCGCCGGGACAAGGCAGCCGTCGACCGACAAGTCGGGATAGTCCTTCTTCAGCGGCGCAACGACCTGTTCGAAGCGATCGAGCGAGAGAACATTATAGCCTTCATCGTCGCGAACATGGATGTGAACCGTGCTCGCCCCTGCCTCAAGGCATTCGCGGGCAGAATTGCGGATTTCTTCCGGCGTGTAAGGCTGGTTCGGGTTCTGCGATCGGCGGAAGAACGCGCCGGTAATGGCCACAGATACCGCCAGGGTTTCAGGGATATTCCACGGAACGGAGATCGGCGCATCGTGGAACGCGGAATGTTCCAGATCCAGAACGATAGGCGCGCCGTAGGGCCGCCAGATCATCCGCTCATTTTCGCGAGCGACACCTTTCCCAACTCTATCCCAATCAATCTTAACCATTTTTCACTCCTACGCTAAGTAATCCGTCCATCCGCAACGGCATGTGCCGCCGCAAATCTCACTCATTCATCTATCCGCAGCAGCCCGCAGAACTTGTGCCGTCCGTAGCGCCCAGCCGGGGATCGACCTGCTGGATGATGGACCGCGTCCATGCGCGCAGCTTCACCGCCGATCGGCCAATCCCACGATCGAAGCTGAGTGGCGTCACCGAGACATGGCCTTTGTCCAGCGCCCATGCGTCCGACCCCGGCTCTTTCGCGAAACGGGGGAGCCCATTGGCGTAGGGCTGCACCAGCCAGCTACCGTCAGATTCAGCGTCCGCCCGTTGGCAATCCAGCGGTTCCCAGATGCATTCACTGAAGGAGGTCAGCTTGATATGCCTGTCTGCCAGATGAGCCGGTACATTTATGTTCAGAACGCTGCGATCGGGCGGCGGCGAGGCGGCCAACCAGGCGGCAAGCTCCGCACCGACCGCGCTCGCCCATGCGAAGTCGGGGGTACTCCTGCTCCCGCAGCATGAGTGAGTCCCATGCGCCTGTTGCGAGATGGCCATGGCCGGATATCCCAGCATCCCGCCTTCCAGGGCGGCCCCCAATGTCGAGCTATTGCTTGCATCCTCTCCGACATTGGCTTCCTCGCCTATTCCAACCACGACGGCGGACACCTTGCTTGCAAGGCCCGACAGGATCGCGATGCGCACGCAATCGGGCGCAGTGCCGTGCACGCGATACAGCGGGTGACGATCATCACCGCCCGACCTCTCCACCAACACTGGCTCGCGCTCCGAAATCGCTTTTGAAAGCCAGACCTGCGGGGCTGCGGGCGCCACGGTCAGCACGTTGAAGCCGGACAGTATCAACGCGCTGCGCAGGGCAGCGATGCCCGGTGCGTCGTAACCTTCCGCGTTGGTCAACAGGATGTTCATCGACGTATCGCTTCCGCTTTTGCAAAGCCGAGGAGCGCTCGGACAGATATAATAATTAACGTTTGTTTCTGTTGGCAGCAACTGTTCGTTTATGATGGGTGGCCACTCGCCAACCCCCGTTTCAATCCAACGGCGTCATCTCTCCGGCCTCACTGCGAAACCGCTCCGTTCGGTGACAAAGGCGGTCGGCGTTGTTCCTATCAAGCGTTTGAACATCGCGGTGAAAGCGCTGGGCGTTTCGTATCCCAGCGACAAGGCCGTGCTCAGGATGGGCTCTCCGGCGATGAGTTTGGGCAGTGCCGCGACGATCCGCGCTTGCTGCCGCCAGACGGAAAGAGGACAACCCAATTCATCGCGGGCCAGACGCGACAATGTTCTCGCCGAAGCACCCGATGACCGTGCAAGCTCCTCGATATCAGGGCCACCAGGGCTATCGAGAATCTGCTCGCACGCGCGGACAAGGCGAGGATCGGACGGCATCGCCAGCGTCACGGCGTCCGCCGGTAGATCGTTCAGTTCGTCCAACAACAGCGCGTGCAGGCGAAGAGTGCGCGCCGAATCCCAGCTGGGAACGGCCTGGTCGATCGCTCGCAATATGAGTTCACGCACGAGCGGTGTGACGACGAATCCTCCCGCCCTTTCGCCCAGACGGGGCGGCGTCCGATCCGACGCGATATAGAGCGTACGCAGCAGAACAGGCGTTCGCGCCCGGAATTCATGTACGGTCCCGGGCGGGATCCATACGGCGCGTTGTGGCGGAACAACCCACAGTTTGTGATCCGCCCTGATTTCCATGACACCTGAAACAGCGTGAACGAACTGGCCGTTTGGATGCGAATGCGCCGAGATGACGTCGCCTTCGACGAAGTTGCGGGCAAGCACATGGACGGCGCTGGTATGTCTACTAGTGTCAACCAAGTGAATGCTCCTCCAACCCGTTGGAAGTCTCACCATCCTTAGAGCGTGCGCCCTGAGGGTCCACGCTTCCGAAGGAAAATTTCGGGGCCACGTCTGAAACTGCGAAGTGGCCGTGTTCCGTCCTTATGGCACAATGACGTCTGGCGCGAAGCGGGTTGATGGCCAACTTATACGCCTAATCGGCCAAAAAGCACGCGAGTGCTCGCCAGGCAGATGTCGCGCATCAACGTGGTCCGCGATCCGAGAGAAATAGTTTCCATTTGAACGGCGCCGTCCGACAGGGCATATGCATTAATATGAAAGACCGTTTGCATTTATACATTCGCGACTGGGGCATCGAAGCGTGTCAGTGAAGGATAGTAACGTTAAACCGCTGCAAACGAACTCCGCAAAGGTCGGCGATGCTACGGCGGCTCCGATCGTCTCGGCGCACCGCGTCCGGCCGAAAAGGACCCGTCGCAAATCGGGAATGCGGGAAGAGTTGCTGAAGGCTGCGGTGGAGCTGTTCGGTTCTCGCGGCTATGAAGCGGTGTCGTTGCGGGACATCACGGCGGAGGTTGGGCTGAAGCCGCCCGCCTTCTATAACCACTTTAAATCGAAGGATGAATTGCTCGTTTCGGCGGTTCTTGCTGCCCTCGACATGTTCAACAGCGAAGTGGTGGACAATGACGAAGAGGACATGCTGCCGGTCGAACGGATGAACGCACTCATCCGCCGTCATGTGCTGTATCAGATTTCCAACGCCGCCTTCGCCAAGGCGAACGACCGGCTGATAGATTCGGCGATGCTGGAAAGGATCGGAAGTCCTGGCGCAAAGCAGGAAATACGTTCACATATGCGCCGCTACCTCGACATCCTCACCCAGATTGTACGGGACATTTTGGCCGGACGATCCGATAACGCGCTGGATCCACGCATTTGCGCGCTGGCCATAGGCACGATGTGCGACAATGTTTTAATGTGGTATCGCCCGGGCGGGTCGGACAGCCCGGAAAAGGTGGCTCGACGTATGTCGGAACTTGCCCGTAACATGCTAAAGGTTGACTGACCCGAAGACACTTGACGAGATCGCAGGGCGGGTTAATATGAATGAACATTCGTATTAATGACGGCGGGAAGACTCGAAAATGAGCGGGTTGGGTCAATATGTGATCGGCGTCGTGATGCTGTTCGCGATGTGGGGCGCGATCGCCGCCGTTCGGGACGATAGCACAGGCATGGGCTGGGAATTCATGGAGGGGATCCGCACGACTGGAGTCCTCTTCCTTCCAGTTGGTGCCGTTCTCGCAGCCGCCCCCGTCCTGTCCGCAGCCATCACCCATGCGATTGCCCCCCTCTTTTCCTTTGTTGGGGCAGACAGGGCGATGGCGGCAACGACCCTGATTTCCGTCGATATGGGTGGCTATCAGATGGCCGACGCCATGGCTGCCAGCCGTGAGAACTGGATTATTGCATCGTTCAACGGATTTCTGTTGGGGCCGCATGTCGTCTTCACCATCCCTGTCGCGCTGGCGATGCTGCCCAAGAAAGACCATCGTTATCTGGCCCTGGGCATGATGGCGGGCCTTATCACCATACCGATCGCGCTGTTCGTGGGATTAAGCGTCGTCGCAATGACCCACCCGTTCATCCGGCCCACGGTCGCGACCGGCGGCCCGGCGACATTCCGCCTCGCCATTACATTTGGCCAGATACTGCACGATCTTTTCCCACTGACCATCATCGTTGGCGCTATCGTGGCGGGTCTGCGGTTCATCCCGGACCTAATGGTGCGCGGGTTCATGGGCTTCGGTCGCCTTGCCGATGCCGCGATAAAGCTGATCTTTGGCGCTTGTATCGTCCAGTATTTCACGGGAGTTTTCGGCCATCTGTTCGGCGGATGGCCGTTCGACCCATTGCTGGCCGACCCGGCCAATTCCATAAGAGGGCTGGAGATCGCCGGATATATCGGCATCATGCTGGCTGGCGCCTTTCCGATGGTCTACGCGCTGCGCCGTTATTGCGGCAAAGCCATCGAGAAGCTCGGCAAGCTGACCGGCTTCAGCGCGGTCGGAAGCGGCGGGCTGATAGCGACCACCGCCAACCCGCTGACGCTATTCAGACTGATCCCGGAAATGGATGCGCGCAATAAGGTGATGACGATCGCCTATGCGGTGTGCGGTTCCTGGATATTGGGTGACTCCCTGGCCTTTATCGCGAATTTCCAGCCTTCGCTGATCGTCCCTTTGATGTTCGGCAAGTTGGTGGGGGCTATCTGCGGCATTCTGGTCGCGCGCTGGCTGTCGGTGCCACGCGCCTTGCGCTTCGAGGAGGAGGATAAGGCAGCGGCCGAGGCGGCTGCGGCACCGTCCAATACAAAGCTGCATGCCCTTGAAGGAGCCATGCTGTGACCGCCGACATCCGCCTGTTCCGCCTGCAGGATACACCCATGTCGGATTATGGTGATGGTCAGGGTTCGGCCAGCATCGCTCAATTGATCGGGCCTGATAGCAGCCAGACGATGGGCGCTTATTTCGCGACGTTCGATGGCCGATCGGTGCCATGGACCGTGCGATATGACGAGATGATCCTGTGCCTGTCGGGCACGTTCCGCCTGCGTACTGGGGACGAGGTCCACGAACTGGGACCTGGGGACATGCTGTGGATCGGGAACGGCACTGAATTGCGTTATGAAGGGGAGCAGGCGACCGTCTTTATCGCGATCGCCCCCGTTGATTGGCGCGACCGTCAGCCGCACGCCTGACACCATCCCGGCGATCAATATGCCGGGATGTTCGTCACATTCTTCCTTTCACGCCTCGTCGCCGAGGCCAGCCGTCCACTCCGGCTCAAAGGGTGTCGAGCGATCCTGACGCGTCCATGCCGGTTGTCCGTAGATGGACTGCCCGCCATCGACCGACAAGTTGGCGCCGGTGATGAAGCCCGCCTTGTCGGAACACAGGAATGCGACAGCCTCCGCAATGTCGTCGGTCAGGCCCAGGCGGCCGATCGGCGTTTTCTGCAAAAGGTCGCGGCGGACACCGGGCTTTTCGACCATCCATTTGGTCATGGCCGTTTCTATAACGCCCGGCAGGATGGCATTCGCCCGGATGCGGTGGATGCCCAGCTCCGCCGCCATGGTCTGGACCAGCATCAACAGGGCAGACTTGGTCGCGCAATAGGCGCCGATCTGATCGGCATGCCTAAGCCCCAGCGAGGATGAGATGACCGCGATCGACCCACCCCTGCGGCCCTCCGCGATCAGCCGGGCGGCTGCTTGGCAAATGTGAAAGGTGCCGCTCAGGTTGATCGCGACATGCCGGTCCCAGACGGTCGGCTCCATCTCCAGAAAGCCGGTGAACTTGGCGTATCCGGCATTGGCGACAGCGACGTCGAGGCGGCCAAAATGGTCGCGCACCTCATCCATCGCCTGATCGATCGCACCTCGGTCGGTCTGGTCGGCCGCCAGGACAAGGCAATCGTCCGGCATGTCCTGCCGCAGGGCCGCAGCCGTGGCTTCGTCGCGTTCAAACAAGGCGAGCGCATGGCCAGCATCCGCCAGCCGCTGGCTGATGGCCCGACCCAGTTCGCCCCCTGCCCCGGTTACCAAGGCGACCGGCCGTTCATCCACAGCAGCCGCTCCCGCACTCGCCGTCGCTGGCGCCTAGGCGCGGATCGATAATCTCCACCGACTGCCGGAGCCAACGGCGCAGGCGACCGGCCGCGCGGACATCGCCAAAATCGAAGCTGACCGGCGTGACCGAAACATGACCTGCCGCGACGGCGCTGGCGTCGGACCCCGGCCGCATCGTGAACACGGGATCGCGATCGACATTGGTGAGGAAGGTGTACCAGCCGTGGCCAGTGTCCGTTTCCACCGCCTCATAATGGCCCGGATCCCAGACGCGATGGTCGAGCGCTGTGATCTTGAGGCGGCGGTCCTTCAACATGCCAGGCGCATTGACATTGAGGATGCTGCGCGGCGGGGGCGGGCTGGCGATCATCCACGCCGCCAGTTCAGCGCCGACCTCACTGCACCAGCCATAGTCATAATCGGTGAGATCTACCAAGCGGAAGCGCCCATCACGCGCCTGCTGCGAAATCGACAACGCAGGCAGGCCCAGCAACGCACCTTCCGCCGCAGAACCGAAGGTGGACGAATAGGTGGCGTCGTCGCCCAGATTGGCGCCTTCATTGATGCCGGACACCACCAGGCGCACATCCTTGGCCAAGCCGGACAGAATCGCGGCGCGCACGCAATCGACGGGTGTGCCGTCGGCGCGGTAGATGGGATTGCGATCATCGCCGCCATCGCGGGTCATCACCACCGGCTTGCGGAAAGAGGCCGACCGGGACGTGCCGCTGCGTGGCCCGTCAGGCGCCACAGACAGCACGTTGAGCCCCGCATTGATCATCGCGTCCCGGATGGCAGCCATGCCGCCCGCCTGATACCCGTCATCGTTCGTCAACAGAACGTCCATGATAACCTCGCTCATCGAAAGCTGCTCAAACTGGGGCGGTCGGGCCGAAGCGCCTCTACGCCGGGCACGGTCGCAGGCTTGCCGGATAGCGCCCATTCCGCCGCACACATGCCCAGGACCGAGCCAGACGTAACGCCAACACCGCCAAGCCCGCCGACCACCAGCACGGAAGGATCGGCTTCGAACGGACCGACCTGAAAACGATCGTCCATGCTGATGGGATAGAGGCCGAACCAGCCGTTGGAAAAGCCGAAATCATCCATGCCCATCCGTTCGGTCAGAAGAGTTGCGACAGTGATCAGATGATCGTCGCCAGACGGCGGGCTGAAGCTGTCGGGGTCGACATCGAGTCCGTCGATAGCTTCATAGGTGTGAAGCCCGGCGATCAGGCTGTCGGGACCATCCTGCCTGAAATAAAGACCCTCGCCCTCCTGCCCCGGCATATAGAGATTGACCATCGGAACGGTATAGCCAAGGTCCCGTGGCAATCGGACCAGAAAGACTTCATGTACTTGCGGCTTGATCGGCACCGCATGACCCAGCAGCTTGCCGACATTCCCCGCCCATGCGCCAGCCGCATTTATAACGATGTCGGCTTCGACCACGCCCTTGCTGGTTTCCAACCGATGCACCCCGCCCGCCTTGGAATGAGAAAGCACATCGGTCTGAACACTGACACGCGCGCCCTTCTCCTTGGCCTCTTCAAGCAGTGTCGTGCACAGAAGATAGCCATCGAGATGCCCGTCGGTAGGCCCAAGCAGACCGCCCGCCAGATCATCCACCCGCATGTCGGGCACCAATTGCCTAAGGCCCTCCCGATCGATCAGCCTGGAATCCATGCCGCCCAGTTCGCGCTGCACCTTAACCGCGGCGGCCAGCCGGTCCATCTGTTCGTCCGTATAGGCCACGCGAACATTGCCGATCTTGGCGAGCGGCAGCCCGCGCTCTCGTTCCAACCGCAAGAACAGTTCCTTCGCGCGGATGCGAATCTCGATGTCGAGCGGATTGAGCGTTTGATAATTATAGACGCCAGCGGAACGACCGGACGACCCGCTGGCGGGCGCCTCCCGCTCCAGGACGATGACGTCCGCGCCAAGTTCCGCGGCACGAAGGGCGGCGCCGCAACCGGCGGTGCCAGCGCCGATGATGGCGATTCGGGGACGGGTCACTGCTTATCCTCATCATTGGGAAGCGAACGGTGGACATGGATGTCCGCGAGGGTGCCGCCATCGACCACCAGGTCGGTGCCGGTTATGCCCGATGCGGCATCGCTGGCGAGGAAGGCGACCGCGCCTGCAACCTCATCGACGGTGACCATGCGCTTCATGGGTACGCGTCTGAAATCATGCAGCATGTGTTGCAGCATCGCGGGCCGAAGCGCTTCTTCCACCATCTTGGTGTGCACCCAGCCGGGACTGACGGAATTGACGCGAATGCCATATTCGGCCAGCTCGATCGCCGCGCTCATGGTCATGCCGCGCAGTCCGAACTTCGCGGCAACATAGCTGGCGAAGGGGCCATCCGCCGCATGCGCTTCGATCGACCCAATGTTGATGATGGCGCCGCCACCCCCCTGGCTGCGCATCTCCCGCGCTACCCTTTGGGTCATGAAGAAGACGCCGTTAAGGTTGACGTCGATCACCCGCCGCCATGCCGCCTCTTCGATGTCGAGGAACGCCGCTTCGTCGGCAACTCCCGCATTGTTGACCAGAATGTCCAGCCGCCCATGGGTTTCCAACGCGCCGGAAACGACATTTTCGACGTCGCTGGTCAACGAGACATCGCCCGGTTGCACGCTGGCGCTGCCGCCCATGCTCTCGATCGTCTTCGCGGTAGCCTGAAGATCAACGGGGTTGCGCCCGCTCAAGACGACCGCCGCTCCACGTTTTGCCAAGGTGAGGGCGATACCTTCGCCCAGTCCCCGGCCTCCGCCCGTGACCAGCGCGACCCTGCCTGCCAGATCCTCGCTCATGCAGCCTCCGATGTTCCAGCCATCAGGTCGCGAATACGCAGCCTTTCACCCTGGCATCCGTTTTCAAGACGATAGACGCCCAGCCCGCCGCCGCCCAGACTGACGCGCCGAAGAGTGGAGAAGAACTTTTCGGGCGACAGTGCTTCGGGCGCGAACACGCCGCCGCGCGGCGTATCACCTTCCGCCAGCATCAGCACCCCTGCGGCGGCTGGAACGCCAGTGGCTTCTTCCATGCTGGTGTCCGCGCCCGAAGCGTAGCGAAGCCCGTTGCCGTTGGTATGGACGTCGATCTGCAACCCGCTTCCGATCCGTTCCCCACCTTCGAAGCGGGCGAGGAATTGCTGGAACGCCTTGACCAGCATGTCGGTGCGTTCACCCGAGCTGCCGGGCTGCTGCTCATCCGCGACGGCGGCAAGGGCCGCTGCCACCGCATGCGCGTCGATCGGGGCGATCGCTCCATAGTTGACCGCTCGTTTGACGGGCAGGAAGCGGGGGACGGTAAGCGGTTCGGGATGGGCCAGCTTTACCACCGTCTGTCGGCCGACCGTTCCGGGGAAATCGACGACGCGCGAATGCATCTCGCCGGGAAGCGGAACGGGATGAACCGTCCCGTCGAAGTCGACAAGGTTGAAGCAATGCCAGAAATGCTTGGTCGCCGCCTCGGTCATGTCCTTGGCATCGACCACCCAGGCAATCTCGACATCGTCCGCGCCATTCAGATGATCGACCGCTAGACGGATGAGGATGTTCGACACGCCGGGCGTCGAACCCAGCCCGATGATCGCCGTAACGCCCGCCGCCTTGGCGGCTTCGTCGCGCGACAGGATCGGAACCGTGATGTCAGCGTCATCGCAGATATCGAGATAATCGGTTCCGGCCGCGATCGCTGCGTCCAGTACGGTAAAGCCCGTGCGGTAATAGGGGCCTGCCAGGTTTGCGACGATCGCCGTCGAACGCATCAGCGCGTCCAGCGTACCCGCGTCGGCCAGCGGGTCCTGTTCTCTCGTCTGCATGCCGAGCGCCTGCGTTGCAGCCAGCGTTTCGGACCGCCAGGCGCGATCGAGCGCGAGCCAGCGCGTGACATCGGTGCCCCGCGCGGCCGCCGCAAGCATGGCTTGCGCCTGGCGGCCGCCAGCCCCGATCACCACGACATCGAATTCACGTTTCATCAGTCTCTCCCGAATTTGGGCCTTGATCTTTCAGCATCGCGATGGCGGCATCGCGCACATTCCGGCGGTCCACTTTCCCGGACGCAATGCGCGGGAAGGGATCAAAAACCATGAAGTGGACCGGCATCGCATAGGCGGGCAGCCGCGCGGCTAGGAACGTACGCGCGCTATTTTCGTCGAACGTCCGGCCCGGCCGGATTTCAAGCGCCGCGACGGGTACTTCCTGCAACACCGGATCGGGGATGCCGATCACCACGCAATAGCCAATCTCTGGCAATTCCGCGAGCAGGCACTCCAGATGGGACGGCAATATCTTCTCGCCGCCACGGTTGATGACGTCGTCCCGCCGCCCGTCCAGAAATAGGCGGCCAGCATCATCGAACCGGCCAAGGTCGCCTGTCCGCAACCATTTGCCCGACAATTTTTCAGCATTAGCCTCGGGCCGCCGCCAATATTCCGTCATGCGAGTGGGCCCCGCGACCCAGACTTCGCCAGACTCCCCTTGCGCGACATCCCGCCCGTCTTCGCCTACCACCCGCAATTCTGCGAAGGGGGCGGCATAGCCGACGGATTCGCCAAAGTCGGTGATCATCGCGGGCGGCAGGAAGCTGCACGCGCAACCAAATTCCGTCAGCCCATAGCCATGGACAAGCTCAAGATGGGGCCAGCGTTCCAGCATCTCCCGCGACCAGGCAGAGGGCATTGGCGATCCGCCGAACAAGACGGTTCGGGCCGGGCCGAACACCGAGTCAGCATCGTCCAATATCATCAGCATGCGCAGAACGCTGGGCACGGCGGTGACAAAAGTCGCGGGCGCGGCCTTGAAGGCGGCGATCGCTTCCTTGCGGTGGAATTCCTCCACCAGCATCGTCTCGCCACCCGCTAGCAACATCTGGCCAAACTGGTCGATGAAGCCGGTATTGTGAAACATGGGGGCGATCACGACGGTGCTGTCGGCGCTGGTCGCGCGGAAGAATAGGCGAAAGACTTCCGATGCCATGCACAAGGCTCGGGTGCTGAGCAGCGCGCCCTTGGGCTCACCGGTCGTTCCGGAACTGAAGCTGATCAGCGCGGGCGCGTCCCCTGTCACGAAGTCGGGCAGATTCTCCTGCGCCGACATGGCCGTGGCCATTTCCAGCGGGAGCGTCAATATCGACGCCTGGGAAAGAAGCGATGCGTGGCGCTTGTCCGCAATCGCCACGCGCGCCTCAAGCAAGCTGACCAGGTCGGCCATCTGCAACGCACTGATGCGATTGTTCGCGGGCACGGCGATGGCGCCAAGGCGCATGACGGCGAGATAGGCGACGACCCATTCGATGATGTTGAGGCCGACGATGATCACCCGGTCCCCGCTCTGCACGCCGGTTGAGCGAAGGAAGCGCGCATAATCTTCCGCCTTGGCGGCGAGATCATGATATTCGACCGATCTTTCACCCTGACGCAGGGCGATACGTTCCGGCGTTTCATCCGCCCAGTGGCGAAGCGCATGCCAAATTGTTTCGAAAGGCGGCATCAGAAACGCGCCCCTTCCCGCACATGGGCCGCAGCTTTCAGCATCTCGGCAAAACTCCCCTTCTCCCAAGCCTTGCGCGCTTCGGTCAGGTTGGAACTTGCATAGCCCTGATAGGTCCAGCCATCGAGCGGCGTCGTATGGGCAGACAGGATCGGTTCGGCCATGGCCGCCCAGGCCGCCTCCCGGACCCCCGCGACCGCGCGCATCAGCCCAACACGGGCGCGCTGACTATCATCGAGCTGGGGATCGTACAGGCGCAGAAATATTTCCGTCTCTTCGTCCGTAAGGGTGGCCTGACAGGCGAAGCTCGCCATTTCGAATGCGACCCAGCCCATCCCGGCATAATCCCAGTCGATAAGGCGCAGCCGGTCGCCGACGATGAAATTCTGCGGCACGAGGTCGCTGTGACAAAATGCCCGCGGGGCATCGATACTGGCAAAAAGCTGCGCGATCTGCCTGACACGATCATACATGTCCGGAAACTCGGCGGGTCGCACCGCGCCTTCCGCATCGCCCAGCTTCACGAAATGCGCCGCGTCCTCAAAGGGCGAAAAAGCGCGCCCGGTGGTCGGCTGCGCATGGAGGCTGCGCAGCGTTTCCACGACATCGCCCAGCAGCCCCTCTTCCCGCATGCGCGTTGGCGTCATCACGCCGCCGTCCAGAAACGGGCACAGGAAATGCCCCTCCGGCAATATCGATGCCAGAATATTGGGCGCAAGGTCCGCTCGCGCCGCATCGCTCTGCGCCTGGATGGATGCAGCGCGGTCAACGCCCCAACGCTCCGGTTCGGGTGCGCAGACGCGCAGTGCGAGCGCGTGGCGTGATCCTTCCAGCTTCAGATTGACGTTGCTGCCACCCCCGCTCATCGCGCTGACCTGATAATCGTCGGCAAGATCAGGGAGCGTCCACTGGGACAGGATGCCAGTCACCTGCTCCTGCAGCGCCGGACCAATTCCCGGCGCGAAGCCAAGCTTCATGCCAGACGCGACCGTCACAGCTGATATCCATGGCTGATGGCGACATGCTTGAGCGCCGTATGCTCCTCGATCGCATGGATCGACATGTCGCGGCCGATGCCCGACAGCTTGAAACCGCCGAAGGGCATTTCCGCCGCAGTCGGGCCATGATCGTTGATCCAGACCGTCCCGGCTTCGATCAACGCGGCGCATTTGACGGCACGGTTGATGTCCCGCGTCCAGATCGACGCCGCCAGGCCGTAGGCAACGTCATTGGCCTTTGCGATCGCGTCATCTTCGTCATCGAAGGTGCTGACGACCAGTACGGGGCCAAACAATTCCTCCTGGACGATGGCGGAACGCTGGTCGGCCCCTGTGACGATCGTGGGCGTGTAGAAGGCGCCGCTACCCTCGCCGCCGGTGACGATCCGGGCGCCCTCGCCCACCGCCCTTTCCACCTGCCGCGCGATGCTGTCACGATGGCGCTGGGACACCACCGGCCCCATCTGGACCGCCGGGTCGAGGAAGCCGTTGCCGACGGTCAGTCCTTCCGCCATCTGCACGAGCCGTTCGGTCACTTCGCCGAATAGCGCCTTCGACACATAGACGCGGGTTGCCGCCGTGCAGTCCTGACCGGAGTTGCGAAACGCAGCGCCCCGCATCGTCGCCACGAACTTGTCGAGATCGGCATCGTCGAACAGCAGCACGGGCGCCTTGCCGCCCAGTTCCAGATGGACCTTCTTCACCATGTCGGCGGCGTCGCGCATGATGGTCTTGCCAGTGCTGGTGCCGCCGGTCAGCGAAACCATGGCAACGTCGGGATGCCGCACCAGCGCCTTGCCGACACTGTCGCCACCACCCGTCACGACATTCAGGACGCCAGCCGGGAATATCTCCGCAGCGATGCGGCCGAGCAGAAGGGATGTCAGCGGCGTTTCGTTCGTCGGCTTGAGAACCACGGTATTGCCCGCCATCAGTGCCGGGCCAATCTTCCAACTCGTCAGCCCCATGGGATAATTCCAGGGCGCGATCGCGGCAACGATGCCCAGGGGTTCGCGCCGCACCAGGCTCGTGATGCCCGGCTTATATTCATCGCATACAGGCGCGGTCAGCGCCCTGCCCGCACCCGCGAAGAACCGATACTTATCGGCTGCGGAGAACATTTCCGCCCGCGCGTCGGCCAAAGGCTTGCCCACGTCGCGCGCTTCCAGTTCCGCGAACTGATCGGCATTCGCTTCAAGCGCGTCGGCCAGGCGCAACAGCATCGCCGCGCGATCCTTCGGCGTGGTGGCCGCCCATGATCGACGCGCATCCTTGGCCGCGCCTACAGCCGCATCCACCCCGGCTTCGCCGACATCGACCATTTCGGCGATCTGATCCCCGGTCGCAGGCTCAATAACCGCTTCCACCTTGCCTTCACGCCATTCGCGGTTCGCGATCGTGGGAAAGAAATCCAATGACATCGCTCCAGTCCTCTCGAGTCAGTTACAGGCGATCTTGCCGGGCCATCCCGAACAGCGCCATGGGCCGTCTGCCTTGATGAAATTCCGAGACGCTTCGCTCGCGTCGATCAATCCCAATTCTCGGGGGTTCGCCAGAAACCTCGGCCTGCGCGCGGCTGCGGCATCAAAGCTTCTGCGCATCCTCACCAAACGATCCCCTACCCAGTTCCGATACAAGCTCCACTCCATGGAGCGGCAACCTAAAATTCGCGAGTTAATACGAATATGCATTCATGCTAATCGGATTCGAGGCGAATTGTCAATCGGTGGATTTGGCCCAGAGATCACTTCGGATTTGCCTAATATACGCCTCATTCGCACAGAATCCAATGCGGTAACATCGCATATTGACAGATTGGGTTTTAGATACGAACATACGTTCACAATAAGAGATGCAGGAGTCGAACCTGCGCTTGTTGATATCTGCTCGATCAACAAAGGGAGCGAAGGGTATGTCAAAGTTGAAAAACCGATTGTGCAGGCATGGCAGCTCCAGTCTGGGAGCGCTTGCCATGGTAATGGCCTTCCCAGCCGTGGCGCTGGCACAGCAAACCGAAGAACCGGCGGCAGCACCTGCTCCCGCTCAGGGCATCCAGGAAATCGTAGTCACCGCGCAGCGTCGCGAGGAAAATCTTCAAAAGGTGCCGGTGTCGGTCACCGCATTGTCGGGATCGGATCTGCAAGCCAGGGCGATCGTGGACAGCACGGACATCGTCAAGCTTGTTCCCGCTCTCAAATATAATGCCTATAGTCCTTCCACGACCGTCTATAATCTTCGTGGCGTATCGCAGAACGACTATTCCGATCAGCTGGAACCACCTGTCGCAGTATATCAGGACGACTCCTATCTAAGTTCCATGGCGACAGCGGGCTTCCCCCTGTTCGATATTGAACGCGTAGAAGTCCTGCGCGGCCCTCAAGGGACGCTTTTCGGCCGCAACGCAACCGGTGGCGCCATCCAGTATATCTCGCGCAAGCCCACCAACGATTTTTCCCTCAATGCTTCAGCCACATGGTTCAGCGACGGCGGCTACGCGACGGAGATAGGCGCTGGCGGCGCTGTTTCGGACACGCTTGCGGCCCGTTTCGCCATTGCGCGAGTGCAGAGAGATGGCTTCGTCAAAAGCAACAATCCGGCGATCGGCGACAGCGGCGAAACCGATCAGTTTGCGGGCCGTGTCCAGCTTCTCTGGAAACCCACGCCCAGCCTGAAAATACTGCTGCGCGCCATGCGATCGCGCGATGACAATTCAATCGCGGGCGGCACCTACACCTACACGCCCGCCGTCCCCGCCGATCATGGCCGCGGCGTGACACAGTCGCCTACCGATGATTTCTGGGGCACCGGCCCCGGCGTCGATCCGAACGGCTATGTGAAGCCGGCAAACTACGGCCTGTATGAAAACAACAACAATATCCCGTCCGTCTTTAGCCGAACGATCCAGGCCTATACCGGCCGGATCGACTGGTCCGTTGGAGACGTGACGATTATCTCGATCACCGATTATCAGCGGATGCGAAAATTCTATCAGGAGGATTGCGACGGCACGCCACTCAACGGCTGTGTATTCGCCCCACGGACCAATCTTCACCAGTTTTCGCAGGAAATACGCGCCGAAGGTGACACCGGAAAACTCCGTTGGGTCGCGGGCGTCAACTACATCGACATTGACGGGCATTACCAGTCACATGCCGAATATAATCTGATCGGGCTAGATTATTTTTCGACCGGCAATTCCGACTATTCGATCCGTACCAAATCGCCGTCGATATTCGCGCAAGGTACATATGCGCTGACCGAAAAGCTGAAGTTGACGGCCGGTGCACGCTATACCCGCGACAAGAAGACCGACGACTACCGTCTCGACTTCACATCGACCAGTGGTGGCGTGACCGACAATCAGATCATCGAGTTCAACCCGACGCTCAATCCCGATGAGGCACGCAAGCGCTACAATCTCTATTCGGGCAAGTTGCAGCTGGATTATTCGCCAACGGATGACATCTTGCTGTTCGCAGGTGTTACGCGCGGCACGAAGTCAGGGAATTTTTCGGCACCGGTTTCCGCGCCGGTAGTGGTGTCGCGCCTACCGCATGGGCCGGAAGTGCTGTGGTCCTATGAAACCGGCTTAAAGTCCAAATTCCTGGACAATCGCCTGCGGATCAACGCTTCCGCCTTCTATTATGACTATCATAACTACCAGGCCTTTTCGCTGATCGACCTCGTTCAGACGATCAGCAACCATGACGCCTGGGTTTATGGCGGCGAACTGGAGATAACGGCGGTGCCGGTCGAGGGCCTCAACATTTCGGGCGGCCTTTCCTATCTCAAGAGCAAGGTCAAGGGTATCGGCCTGCCCGACGGCACAACCACCGACAGCCGCTTGCCCCAGGCGCCCCGCTTGTCCGGCAATGCCAGCATCAGCTACACTCTGCCGGTGGGCAGCGGAGACCTGACCGCCCGCCTGGATGGCACATTCACCAGCGGCTTCTGCTTCAGCGTCGTGTGCGCCCCGGTGGAGCGCGAAAAGGCGTATCAGACGCTGGATGCGAGCCTGAGCTACAAGTTCGATCCTTTCACGCTGACCGCGTTTGCGAAGAACGTGACGGCGGAGAAATACCGCACCTACGCGCTTGATGTTTCGAGCCTGGGCTTCCTGGAAAGCATCTATACGCGTCCTCGCTACTATGGCGTGACGTTGTCGGTGAATTACGGGAGGTAAGAGAAAGGGGGATAGCTGTTAAGGCTATCCCCCTTCTTCGTTCGAACGGCACTGCCAGAGCAAATGCACCGCTCGTTATGATAGCGCTGGTAAGCAGGTTCATGCCCTGCCCCCGTAAGCCCGCTAGCCCTTTCCGCTACTTCAACTCTTCGCCTGAAATCATCCGGCCTGTGTGGTGATATGGGCGCTCCGAAGTGCGCGCTTACCATGATTGGAAAGCGCGTGTTCATTCTTGCCGATCAGTGTCGCCTTGAGCCGGGGGGAAACCGGAGAAAAAACATGAGGATCGCACTGAGGCAATGCGAAGAACGCGTTGAACTGCGTCACGAGGCGAACATCCCCGCCACACTGTTCCATGATGGTGTCGGCGTGCCGGCAACAATCAAGAACATATCAAGCTACGGCGCGATGCTGTCGGTTCAGTACGCTCCACCGCTTGGATCGCAGGTCTCGATCATCACAGACCGGCGCGAACTCCTGGCAACCATCATATGGGCGCGCGATGATAAATGCGGTGTGCTACTCAACTACTCTGTCGACCCAGCCGATTGGCTGGTCTCCGATAGGTAAAAACACCTTATCTCGGTGCCACCAATCCGGCAGCAGACCATATCTAGCGATCGACCCAGTGATCACACTGGCGCGAAAGGCCCGGCAGAGCCTCCGCCGTCGATCGGGATGAGAGCCCCATTGATGTATCCGCCAAGTTCTGACGATACGAAATCGACAAGATTGGCGACGTCATTCACCTTCGCGAAACGGGCCAACGGCACCGCCTTTTCTGCATCATCGAACGGCCAACCAATTTCCGCCAGCAACTGATCGAGCATCGGCGTTTCAACATAACCGGGGCAAATGGCGTTGCAGCGAACGCCCTTCGGGCCGTGGTCCAGGGCCATGCTCTTTACAAGTCCTGCGACGGCATGCTTCGACGCGCAATAGGCGGCATAGCCCTGGAAGCCATTCAGGCCAGCGTCCGACGCGATGGCGGTGAAAGTCCCACCCCCATTCTCTAGGAACGGGATGATTGCTTTCGCGAAGAGGAACACGCCTGTAAGATTGACATCGATCATCTTCCGAAACAGCTCGGCCGACGTATCTACAACCGTGCCCGTCGCAGCGATGCCCGCACAGGCGACCGCAGTCGAGGGCCGTCCGAAATCCTTCGCGACGCTTTGGATGAAACCGGCAAGTTGATTTTCGTCAGTCACATCAACAGTCGCGGCTATGCCCTGTCCGCCAGCGCGTTCGATCTGCTCAAGCGTCTCCCTGACTCCATCGGCATTTCGGTCGGCCAGAGCAATAAAGCTCCCGCGTGCGGCGAGCTTCATGGCGACGCCAGCGCCGATGCCTGAGCCTGCCCCGGTGACTACTGAAATTTCCATCGAGGCCCTTCCTTTTACTCGTGGGAGGTCAAGAATCCCGCGCTACACAGCTGACTGGACAGGCGTACCATGATCCGCGCCCTGACTGGATCGAACAACATCGCGCCCGAACAGAACTGCGATAAAATTGAATATCAGAAGAGACGCGGCGGCCGAAACAAAGCCAAGCGTGTAAAGACCCGTTTGATCGCGAACATATCCCAGGACGAGGGGGTAGATAACGCCCCCGAATATCAATCCGGTGCCCATGATACAGCCCGTCGCCATTCCGGCCATTTCCAGCCCGACGGCATCAGCCGCAAGACAATAAGCCAGCGGTAACCCGCCATAGGCGAACAATCCGCCCAGCGGCAGCGTCATCGCCAACAAATCATATCGATGCTGATCGACCGCCATCGCCGCGCCCATGAAGGAGAAGACCATCCCTATACCGGAAATCAGCATCAGCGGTTTCCGATACCCAAGGCGATCTGACAGCAGGCCAAAGGTCACGGCCGAAACGACGCCGGCAAACGGATAGAGCGCACCGGCAAACCCGGCAGCGGCTTCGGACCAATGGCCTTCCTCGATCAGAAGCGTGGGAACCCAATAGACAGCGATCGAATATGTGCCCCACACTCCGGTGAGAAAGAGCGCGGCCACTCGCACATTGGTTTGGCGCAGCACGGAGAGATATTGAGCAAGCTGAGAAGGTTTGTCCACCCGCGCCGAAGGATCGGCCCGCGCGGTGGACTCCGGCTCGCGCAGAAGCAGCCAGACCAGACCAGCGATAATCAGAAGCGCCGCCGCTCCCCACAGCGATCCGATGCGCCAGCCCCAGGTTTCGAGGACGTGCGAATAGGCATATCCGGCAAACACTGTGCCAATACCATCGGTGGAAAGCATGATGCCCATGAAGACGCCAAGCCTCTTGGAATGCTCCGCCCAATGCATGGCGATGGTATAAGGTCCGACAAAAAGCAGCGGAATGGCGGCACCCTGAAGAATGCGCACGGCAAACATCATTTGATAGGTTGAGGCGAATGAGAATAAACACTGCCCGAGAGCGGACAAGACAAGTCCTGCGACGCAGACATTCTTGGCCCCCCAACGGTTGAAAAGCCCTCCGGCCGAATAAACGACGATGCCGCCCGACAGGGCCGTCCCCGATGCCAGGGCGCCGGCCATGGTATAGTCCATGGAAAGATCGCTCATCATTGTCGCGATCTGGGTCGAATAGCCCACATAGGGAAGAAAGATAATGACCGTCGCTACGAAGCAGAGGGCCAGAGCCACCCATGCGCGGAAGTCTGGCTGCTTTTTCTCTGTCACCTGATCACTCCGTTCGACGTCCGTCAGCGCGGGGAGCCTAGAGCGGGCTGCATCAAATCAGACGCAGCCCGCCATGCCAATTTTGTCTCGGCCCGCGCAAAACCGGCGGCCACTTTTGCGCGAGTCCAAGGTGCCTTCATTCTTACCTCGTGAAGCGGCGAGCCTTGTTGAACAACCGGAAATCGTCATATTTCTGGCCGTAGATATACGGACGATAGTCATGACCGTCATCCAGTTCTTCCCAGAAAGGTATGGTCCAGCAGGAGGCGCCTTCTCCATAGGAAACGCCGCCCACTTCGACCACTGGTATGGTGTCGAGCGGATCGACCGCGGTGCCGGCGAGCTTGAGCGTGCCCGTGCCCTGCCGCGTGACACGGAAGTCCTCCGCGGTATCAAGGCAGCTCAACACCACCTTGTTCTGGAAGCCCTTGCCGGTCGTGTGCGGCTGCGCCTTCAGCTCGAAATCCTTGACGTTGTTTTGCGCCGGGCCGAGGTCAGGACCGAGTTCGGCCTGAATTTCTATCAGGCGCACACTGTTGCGTTCAGCATAAGCGTAGACTTCATGACCATCGACATACAGGCGGGCATTACCAGTCTTCTTGCCTTCGCCCCACATCTCACGTCCGATGGTGACGGGCATGTCGCCACTGACGAACAAGGTCAGCATGGTGGTGCCAGCTTCACCCTTATATTTGCACGACAGATAAATGATGCCGCAGTCGAATTCACCGCAAAGCGCCGACTGCCAGTGCGAAACGTTGGCGTAGGCGATCGGCTCGTCGGGAAGGTCGAAGCAGGGCGGGAGGACCTTGCGCAGAAATTCCTGCGTGGTCTTGAACTCAATCGTCAGGGATTCGGTTGTAAACTGCCCTTTCGACAGCAAACCCTCAATTTCTGCGACTTCCTGGTCTGTTTTGACGAAGCTCATTGACTAGCCTTTCTGTAATTTCTTTCATGAATTTAAAATAAAACTGGATTTCACTTCTCGCCGCCAAACGCTTCCGCATCTGCATAGGGGAACCACCAGAAATCATGAGACGAGCAGCTCGGATCGATCATCACCATCTTCGAATGCCGGAACTGGTCCAGGCCCTCCGCGCCTAGCTGACTACCCATGCCGGAGATCTTGCGGCCACCGAAAGGCGCGGCGTTATTGTCCATCAGCGGGGCATTGATCCAGGTCATGCCGCTTTCAAGCTCTTCGATGGCGCGGTGCGTTTCACCAAGGTCCGTGGTGTAGACCGTCGATCCCAGGCCATAGTCCGACCGATTGGCGAGCGTGAGAGCTTCATCGAAATCAGCGACGCGGCAGATGGACATCACCGGGCCAAAGCTTTCGACATTCAGGATTTCCGCGTCCGGTTGGACGTCCGTCAAGACCGTGGGTTCGACGAAGTAGCCAGCGTTGAGGTGAGACGGGCGGGCGCCGCCGGTCGCCACTCGGGCTCCCGCCTCGATCGCGCGTGAGACCAGTCCTTCGTAGCGGCTCCGTTCGCGCTCCGACACCATCGGACCCATATCGACCTTGTCCAGACCGTTGCCGATACGAATCTTCCGCGTCAGTCCGACCACCTTGTCGATGAAGGCATCGTGGATGTCCTGATGGATATAAAAGCGCTCACCCGACGTGCAGACCTGACCCGCATTGAGATTGGCGGCAAAGACGGCGGCGCGCGCGGCAATGTCGAGATTAGCCGACGGCATGACGATGAACGGGTCGTTGCCCGAAGTCTCGATCAGAGCCTTTTTGAAATTTTCCGCACATCCCTTCGCAACGGCCCGGCCCGCGCCCACGCTACCAGTGAAGGCGATGCCATGAATGTCCTTGTGCGCCACCATCGCGGTGCCGACACGAACGCCGCCCGTGATCATACCGATCAGGCCAGCCGGGAGGTGCGGCATCATCGCCTTGAGGAACAGAATTGACGAGACCGACGTGTGATCGGACGGCTTCAGGATCACGGCGTTCCCGGCACCCAGCGCCGCCGCTGCTTCCCAGGAATAGAGGCAGTAGGGGAAATTGAACGCCATGATGATGCCAACGACGCCGAGCGGATGCTTGGTGACCAGGTTCATATGGCCGCCCACGACCGGCCCGACGACCCGGCCATGATCATGGCGGGACACTTCTGCATAATAGCGGAACGCCCATACGGACCATGTGACCTCGTCGAAGGCTTCCTTGTACGGCTTGCCCATTTCGCGGGTCATCGATTCAGCCAGCAACGGCCGGTTGTCCTCAATCGCCTGCGCGACCTTATGAAGCGCTTCGGTACGTTCCAGCGCCGAAAGCTTGAGCCATGCGCGTTGCGCCTGCTTCGCGCTCGCGACCGCCTGATCGAGTTCAGCGTCAGTCGCGTCCGATACGCTCGCAACCACCTGTTCCGTGGCGGGATCAATTACATCAAGCGCGGTCGTCGAAGCACTTCGCCGCAGTTCTCCGTTCACCAGAATATGGTTGCTATAGTCGGCAAATGGCTTGAACCCGGACATCAAAATGCTCCCAGAAAGACTATGGTAAAGTTCAGTTGCGCTTCGCTCCCACGCGCACGATCACGCACCGAGCCAGCCCCCATCGACGGCATAGGTGTAGCCCGTGCAATATGATGAAGCTTCGGACGCCAGGAAAAGAGCTGCGCCCCGCAGTTCCTGCGGCTTGGCGTAGCGCTTCATCGGCGTGCGAGCTAACAGTTCGGCCTGGAGGCGGCGCACTTCTGGATCGGGATGATCCAGCTGCTCGCCTTCGCTCAATCCTGTGGCAACATAACCGGGGGCTATCGAATTTACCCGGATACCCTCGGGAGCCAGCATGGCCCCCAACTGGCGCGTAAGCTGCACGACCCCGCCTTTCGCCGCCGCGTAGCCGATGCAGCCCCATTGCGAGTCCGCAGTCACACCGACGATGGACGCGATGTTGATGATGGACCCTCCGCCACGACCCTTCATGGCCTTGGCCGCCGCCATGTCGGTGAAGAAGACGCCCGACAAATTGACATCGATCAGCCGACGCCAGAGATCAGCCGTGTAATCCTCCCACGATATAGGAAGATTCGGTTCAGCGATGCCTGCGTTGGCGATACACACATCAAGGCGTCCGTGCCGTTTCATGACGACATCAACCATGCTGGCGACCGACGCCTCCTGAGACACGTCCACCTGTATTCCATGGGCGGCGCAATCGCCATCCGCGGCAATCCGTTCAGCCGCCTCTTCAGCGCCCGCGCCATCGATATCGGCACAGTAAACAATCGCGCCGGCGTGCGAAAGGGCCGTAGCCAGCTCAAAGCCGATACCGCGCGCGCCACCCGTTACGAGAGCCACTCTCCCATCGAGCTTGAACAAATCGATCGTGTTCACGCGCCGCCTGATCCTCTAACTTCCAAAGTTATGAAAACTCTGTTCTTTTTTAAGATTGCGCGCCTTCAAGGCCGCGAAATTGCTATAGCTGCTGGAAGGCCGACTTCCATTTGCGACTAGAAGACGACCATAGCTTATTCGTCCGATGGTGCCGGTGGCGGCGTTGATCGGCAATACCTCTGCGAGGGTATCACCGAAGCCCTGCCCTTCGGCAAAGGCAGCGAGTCACGGGACCAAGCACCTCGGTCTTTTTCTTACTTGGACACCCTCCCTCTCTCCGCGTTGCCGAGACGGCCGATCAGGCGGCCTTTGGTAGCGGAAGGAAGCTCGTGGAAATGACGCCGATACTGCTGGGAAAAGCGGCTCGGATGGTGGAACCCCCATTTATACGCAAGATCGAGCACGTCAGCCGCAGCGCCTGTTCCCAGGATATCTGAACGTACACGGTTCAACCTTTGCGTCAGAATATATCGTTTCGGACTTAAAGCCGTGATATCGGCAAAGCTATATTCCAAGGTGCGCTGACTGACGCGCAGCGCTTCACAAAGCTCTGCGACGCTGAAGTCCTCGGTAATCTTGTCCAGGATATATTCACGCGCTTTTCGAAAGAGATAGGTTCGTGTGTCGAGCGAGGGCCTGCTGCTCGCCTGAATGTCCAGGGCAGCCACGACGGCTCCAGCCGCGAGCGCCACATTTTCACCTCGGTCCACCAGTTCAGCATTGCGCGGATCATCCGATAAACATTTCAGAAGATCAAAAACGGCGGCGTCCAGCATGGCTGTGCGCTCCGCTGACACCGAAATCCATTTTCTGACCCTGAAATATGTCCGCCAGTCAAAATCGGCCAGCAAAACGTCGAGCAAATCCTGGTCGATCGCTACATAGAAGCCGGAATAATCGCCGCGCACCAGAAAGTGGAGTAACGCCTCATCCGCGCATATCAGTCCGAATTCTCCATTCAGCGCCTGCCCTTCACAAAATGCCTCGCCATTGGAGCGCGCCCGGAAATAGAAGAATTTGCCGGGGGGTGCGCAAAACATCTCCTCCATCGGCAGGTTATATTCTTCCAACCCTACCGTTACGCCAGCCATTTCCATGTCAAAGAGCGCCCCCTCAAAAAGGCCGGGCAACAGCTGCACATATTGCGTGCGCCAGTTCATCTCCTTGATTTCGGCATGTTCGTCAGGGAAGGATGTAGGACGCCGGGGCAACGGCAAAGGCAGATCGCGTCCCCTTGCAGGACGGATGTGAGGCCAGCCGATGCTATCCAATTCGTCCATTTACGCGCTTCAATTCGCAGACGGTGCGCAGTGGCGCACCCCTATCCCAATTGCATTAGGCTGGCACATTCGCACCCGGCCCGCAACAGCTTGCGGAAAACGGCTAACGGCATCCTCAAAGCTGTGACAGCTTTTCAAGCCAACGCACCTTCTGGAGATTCGAGGTGCGGGAAATCCAGTGATGCTATCGAGGAAATATTTCAATGTCATATGTGTGGTCGGAAGAGCAGGTTCGCAATTTCCTGGATATTTTTCATAGCGAAAACACCCACACCCACAGCTGCTTCGTAAATGTCGAGTTTGAAACAACATCAAAGTTCGCGCGCTCCGTTCTCCCACCATGTCTCGACGTTCCTGAAAATCCCACGATCACCATCAGCGTCGGATTGATGCGCGAATCGTTCAAAGGTCGCCTGCAACAAGGGAATGAGATTCGCGCGGAGGAGGAAATCGGCTGGATCGTGATCAAGGCCGTCCATGAGGGTCGTGAGGGGATATATTCCCTTCAGGAGATCGTCAGCGGCGACTATGAAGTATCATCAGGCCGCGAATTCTGGGGCAATCCCAAGAAGCGCGGATCGGCCCAAATATACAGCGACAGCAAAACGGTTTACGCGTGGGCTGAGCGCCACGGTACGCGAGTTATCGAGATTGAGGCTAGCCTCGGCAAGGACTTGCCCACCACCACAGACGAACGTTCCCGCTACTTCACCATTAAATACGACTTCGCGCCCGACGGCTCGGGATTCGCGAGTGATCCTTCACTGGTCACGCTCAACAATGGATGGGACACGCTCTATGGGAAGGAGTTAAACGACGTGCGCGTCGCGCTGCGGCCCAATGGCTTCGACCCGGTGGATACGCTTGAACTGGGGAAAATGATCAGCGCTACAATGACCTATGGGGGTGGCGGATATCTGGTCGAACGTGTCGACAGGCTTGAGGGCGGAAAGACATATCTTCCTTATGTCCTGGGCCGGATTTTCGATGAGGCGACCCGCGAGCCGACAAACAAGGGTGCACGGATCTTCACCTGATCCACGCTGGGACGCGGGGAGATTAGGGTTTTTGAAAAATGGGGAGGTCCTGATGGGCCAGGTAAAATATTTCCGGCTGTCGAGCAGCCTTTTTGCGCTCGCAGCACTGACCGCCACTGAGGCCGTGAACGCGCAGGAGGCCCCGGCGTCTTCGGCCTCGACGGGAGGGCAGTTGGAAGAGATCATCGTGACCGCCCAAAAACGGCGGGAAAAGATGCAGGATCTACCCGTTTCGGTGACGTCGCTTTCCGGCAGCGCATTGCAGAACCTGAAGCTGACTGACGCCTCTCAACTCGCGGTCCAGGTTCCGAACCTGACCGTTCAAACGCCCTTCGGTGAAGTACAGCCGATATTCGCCATGCGCGGTGTCTCGCTGGTCGATTATTCTCAGCATCAGCAAGGCCCGATCGGGATGTATGTTGATGAGGACTATAAGGGGGCGGGCGTTTTCCGCGCCCAGCAACTCTACGACATTGACCGGGTCGAGGTGTTGCGCGGACCGCAAGGAACGCTCTTTGGCCGCAACACCACCGGCGGCGCGGTCAATATCTATACCGTTCAGCCCGACCTCGATGGCGCGGAAGGCTTCGTCACCGCCGGGGTCGGCAACTACGGGCTGCGGGAATTGACCGCCGCCGTCGAGTTTACGCCGGTGCAAGACGTCTTCGGCATTCGTGCCGCATTCGATGGCCGCAAGTCCGACGGCTATCTCCACGCGGTTCAGCCGGGACTCAAGAATTTCGCCAACGACGACAGCTATGCGTTCCGGGTCAACACCGCTTTCCGTCCCAGCCCCGATCTCCGCTTCAATCTGGGCTACAGCCGCAGCCGTTCCGACACGCGGCCTGCTGGCTACACCGTGACCAACGTCGGCCCCGAAGGGTTGGGATTTGCCGGCATCTTCAATCAGGGCCTTGGCTTCTACGATGTGAATGCGGGCGATCAGGGATATCTCAAGGTCGATAACGACAGCGTCATCCTGCGCGCCGAGTGGGACATGAGTCCCGACGTCGGGATGACGTCAGTGACGACCTACGACAAAGGCCGCTTCCGCGCCTATAGCGATGACGACAGCCGCCCCGAAGGCATCCTCGCGGATGGCAGCGACGCCAAGGCCCGTGTCTGGTCGCAGGAACTTCGTCTGGCTTCGCGCGGCTCAGGACCATTCACCTGGCTCCTGGGAGCCGCCGCGTCTGATGAGAAAATCAGCAGCGCAACCCGCTACGATTCCTACGCTTCCTTTTCCGAGGACGTTGGCGGCACGCCGATCTGCCTGATCGATAATGTGACGGGATGCGTTTATACCAATCAGTTCAGGATGAAGCGCCGCAGTCTTTCCGCATTTGGCCATACGACCTACAAGTTCGACAATGGAATAGAAGTTCAGATTGGCCTCAGATATTCCAACGATCGCACGGACATCAATGAATATAAGGCCTATCTGGGCTATTTCGATCCGGCGACCGGCGCCCCGGTTTATGGCGTCAGCACCTTCATCGAGGGACCGCCGCAAGATCGCTTCACCAACCGCAATCTCAGCGGCAAGGCGGCGCTGCGCTACAGGTTTACGAACAACGCCAGCGTGTATGCCAGCTTCAGCCGAGGCTATCGATCGGGCACATTCAATGGCTACGCCTATTTCGATCCCGCCGAGATCACGATCGTCAAGCCCGAGATCCTTGACGCTTTCGAAATCGGAGCCAAGAGCGAGTTGTTCGGCAGAAAGCTCCGGCTGAATGGCGCAGTCTATTATTATAAATATAGGAACCAGCAATTCCTTGACGTGACAGATCAGGGACTGGAGATTCTGGTGAACGCGCCGCGCAGCCGTATATGGGGCGCGGAACTGGAGGCGGCGGCCGCACCCACCAGGAGCCTGACGCTCAGCGCGGGGATTGGGTACACCAACGGCAAATTCCAGGATTTGACGTTGAGCGGGGTCGTACTCGACGGCAACAGGCTGACTTCGGCGCCGCGATGGACGCTGAACGGCGCTGTGGACTGGAAGTTGTTTCAGGACACCGACGCAGCGTTCGCGATCCATATGGACGCCCGATATTCAAGCCTTCAATATTTCGACGCCTTCAACACAGCCGATATATCACAACCTGGCTACTGGCTGGTCAACGGTCGGCTCACCAAGCCCATCGGAAATACCGGCCTGGAAATTGGGCTATGGGTCAAGAACCTTCTGAAGAAACGCTACTATGCTTATCTCGTCGACTACAAATCGTTCATGAACGCCAACCTGGCCACATCGGGCGCCCCCCGGACATATGGCGCCGATATTTCGTTCCGCTTCTGATATCCGCGTTGATTTCGCAGTCAGGAAAAACAAGACGAGTGGGAGGGTTCGATCCGATGCGATCAGCCTTTGGGATATAAACGGGATCCAGCATTGACAACATCCACGCAAGACACTGCCACCTCCGGCGCTCTATCTCCCTTAAAGGCGGTAGCTCTTGGATTTGCAGCAATGCAGGTCGGGCCATGTCTGGCGAGCGTACCGACGCTGCTGCTTCAGTTCGGAGGCGCTGGCTCGTGGATCAGTGCACTGATGACGCTGGGCGTCGCGCTCCTCATCGGGCGCGCGATCACGACCTTCGCCAGCCGGTATGTCGTCAGCGGATCACTTGTCTCCTACGCCGAAATCGCTTTTGGCGATTGGGGGCAAAGGGTGGTCGGTATATCGCTGATGCTCGGTTATCTCGGCGTGATCGCGATGATCGTAAATGACGAGATATATTATCTGACGAGCCTGCTGTCCGAGACCGGATTTCCCCAGGCGACGAGTTTACCCTGGCAATGCGCCTTAAGTCTCGTCGCTTCCGCCTTCTCGGCATTTTTCGCTTATCGCGGCCCTGATTTGTCCGCTCGCGTCGCAGGATTGCTCGCCCTGATCAGCTTGCCGGTCATCATGGTGGTAATGCTCCTCGCCTTCTCCAACCATCCAGCCGGATTCTTCGATCAGTTCAACACGAGCAAATTCGATGACGGAGGAATACTCGCGGGGGCGGTATGGGGCATGGCGATCTATGTCGGTTTCGACGGCCTGACTTCGGTCGCATCGGATACGGTGAATCCTCGGAAAAATGTTCCGCGCATCCTGACCTACACCCTACTTTTATGCGGGGTGACATGGTCGCTGGGATCCTTGCTTCAATATTCGGTTTTGGCGCCGCATATGAACGACATTCTCGCAGGCAGAACGGCCATATCTGTCCTTGCCGCGCAGGCGGGCCTGCCTGGCTTGACGGCCGAGTTCGACCTTGTGGTCGGCGCTTCGGTCGTGGCATCGACGATCGCGTTCTTCAATTTCGCCGCACGCATCGTGGCGACGGCCGCCCAGGATTCGATGCTGCCAGCATCGCTGGGGATCATCGACCCTGAAAGCCATGCCCCCCGCCACGCAATTTTGCTGGTAGGCATTATCGGCGCGATCGTGCCGATGCTGATACGGCTGAGCGGAGCCGAAAGCCCTATCGAGGCCATCACCACACTGGCAAGCATCGTGATCAATTTCTGGCTGCTGCCCTATTTCCTGATCAGCTTGGGCGCGATCCTGATCCTGCGCCGGGAATCCGTCGCCAGCTTCGCACATTTGGCGCCACCGGCTGCCGGAGCGCTGCTTCTCATTTTCGTGGTCGCTCAAAACTTTATCGCGCGAGAGGGAAAGTGGCACATGCCCGTGATTGCGGCCACTATCCTCGCGATCGCGTTGGGGCTGCTCAAACTTGCTGACCGGACCCGGCAGTCGCAAGACCTGCGAATGCATCCCAGTCCAGAATAACATGTGGCGCCAGATGCGCAGCCAAAGAAAAACGGCCCTTCCGAATGAGTCCGGAAGGGCCGCCAATCAGAGAGGAGATGAAACGTCAGAAATCTTTGCGAAGCTCAATGCCATAACGACGCGGAGGGATGTATGTGACAATTCTGGTTCCGAACAGCGCGATATAATCGAACGCGGATACCTGCTTCGCCGCATTGGTAAAGTTCTTCACAAAGGCGGCGATTTCGAAGCCATTGCGCGAATAACTTATGCGAGCGTTATGCAGCGTAGCGGCGGGAAGCAGGTTCATCGCATTGTTGTCGACCGATGAGTAACGCTTCGACTGATAGCTGAAATCATATACGAAGGCGAGCTGGCCGCTACCAATGTCGAAAGACTTGCGAGCCAGGCCATTGACGGTCCATTTGGGCGCGTTAACAGCACCCTGGTCAATAACGCCGCTGTAGCTGGTGTTCACATCGTAAACCTTCGTATGAAGATTTGCTACACCAAATTGAAGATCAAGGCCTCGCATAGGTGTAATAGACAGTTCCATTTCACCACCATACATGTAGGCATCATTGTTGGTAACGAACGATGTCAGACCTTGGAGCTGAAACGCCTGGAAGTCGGAATAATCATAATAGAATGTACTGAGATTCAGGCGAACGGCACGATCAAATAGCTTCAGTTTCGATCCCGCTTCGTAGGCGATCATTGTTTCAGCGCCAAAGGGCGTCTGCGCGAGAGATGTGGTTCCGCCCGCGTTGCTATTGAAACCGCTGCCCTTCACGCCTCGCGAGACGCTGGCATAGAGCAGCGCGTCATCACTGGCGGTGTAATCGAGTTGAAGGCGACCGCTCCACAGCCATTCTTTCTTCTTCGCGGCGCGACCGACAGTCGCCTCCGAAAAATCATATCCGAGCAGCGGAGGATTGTAGACGGTGTTGGTGACCCCGTCTCCCAACTCATTATAATATACCTGCGAAGAAAAGCTCTTGGTGTCATGAAGCACTCGCCCGCCGACGGTCAGTTTCAGGCGATCGGTAAGCGCATAGTCACCCTGTGCGAATGCCGAATAGGAACGGACATGCTGGTCGAAGACGTTGCTGATATCAAACGCGAACTCCGTGCCAGCATATGCGGGGAATGAATAATTCTGATAATTAGACTGTTTTATATCCAGGAAATATACGCCACCGGTGAAGTTAAATCTGTCGCCCACTTTCGACACGCGAAGCTCTTCGGACCATTGGTTCAAATTTTGGCCGCTGGGAAAATAGCAGGCATTGAGGGGCGTGCCATCGCAATCCTCTGCATAGGCGAATTTGAAATGTGTGTAGTTGGTAAGAGAAATCAGACTAATTTCGTCAGAGGCGTTCCATTCAAGGCGCAAGGTCGGTGAAATACGCTCTTTCTTCAAATAGCCGACGGCGTTGAACGCCGTCTTGCGCGCGTCTGGATAGGGATCGCGATATCCGGTGGCGTCGTTCCCCGGGCCGGTGCCATATGCATCGACATCGGCGGGGAGGAGTTCCGGCGTGCCATTCACCAAATAGGCTGGCTGGGAGTCATAGGTCCCGATCCTTGCACGCGGATTGCGATCATAGGAGATTGCGAAATAAGCTTTGAAATTGTCGCTCAGGTCCCGCTGGATCTGTCCGCGCACGCCAAAGAATTTCTGCGCATTCGTGTCTGGACCGGCCGCGTTCTTCCACCAGCCATCCGAATAGTCGAGCATGCCCGAAATACGAAACTGCGTCTTGTCATCCAGCGGGCCACCAACTGCGGCCTCCAGGCGCTTCTGATCATAGTTGCCGATCGTGGCCGACACGAACCCTTCAAACTGCTCTGTCGGCTTCTTGGTGATGAAGTTGGCGAGGCCGCCAGTGGAATTTCGACCGAACAGCGTCCCCTGCGGGCCACGCAGAATTTCTACACGCTCCAGATCATAGACCGGGAAGTTGGTTTCATAAGGCGAGCTGACATAGATATCGTCGAAATAGATGGCGTTGGGCGATTCCTGATTGGTCGAAAAGTCGGTCGCCGCGACGCCCCGCATCGTCAGATTGCCGTTCAGCCCTGAACCGCCGCTCGATTCAAGCACGACGCCGGGAACTTTGGAAGCCAGTTCAGTGGCCGACTGGACCCCCATCGCCTGCATCTGGTCGGACGAGAAGGCAGAGATCGAAAGGCCGACCTTGTCCAGCCGCTGCTCACGGCGCTGCGCGGTCACCACGATATCGCCGCCCAAGCCATCGGGCTGGGGAGCGCTCGCGTTGGCGCCCTGTCCACCCTGTTGAGCCAGAGCATGAGTAGGAACCATGCCGATACCGATCGCCAGCGCTGCTATCGAAGCCCGCATCGCGCGCGCGCCGCATGTCTGGAAAAGATCTTGCCCTTTATTCAAGGATTGCAAAGCATAGAAGCTGTTGTGATAAGCCATTGGATAAACCCCCGGATCGTTGTTGGGCGCGGTCCCGGTCGCCAAATTTAAGACGGCCTGAAGATCAGGCGGAAGAAACTATCATACAATACCCTGCGAAGGGTAGCTATGCTTGCCTGAACAGTGCTCGCTTGCCGTCGGGAAACGGATAGCTCTTTTATTACCGCGGCTTCCGCTCCAGTTGCTCTGGATTGCTTCCCGCTCCTGACTGCCTCAGCAGCGCTTTGCGGAGGCGGTGCAAGCAAAACCAGGTCCCGGTCAATATGAGCGGTGTCGCGACGGACACGATCGCCGAAGCGTGAAGAGCAGGCGCGAAGGGCTCGATTCCCTCAAGCATATGCCCCAGCAGCGACACGCCATAATAGCTGATGGCGACCACGGACAATCCCTCCACCAACTGCTGAAGTCTCAGGGTCATGCTGGTGTTTTGTTCGAGCGAGGCCAGAAGTCTTGCGTTCTGATTTTCGATCCGCGTTTCGATCCGGGTCCTCAGCAAACTGGAAAGATGGGCCGCCAGATTGGCGATCTGCCGCGACCTTTTGGTGAAACTCGCACATGTGCGCACCGCTGGAAGAAAGCGGCGTTGCGTGAAATCAGTGAGCGACTGGCATCCCCTTATCGGCCGGGGAGCCAGTTCGGCCAGCCGCTCATCAACCAGCTGAGCGTATGCTGCGGTCGCACTCATTCTATAGTTTGTTGCGCCAGCGAGGGCGCCGATCTCCAATGAGAGCTGACACAGCTCGCTCAGTAGATCGTCGTCGCGGACTTCTGGATGACTCAGCAGTTGACCAAGGTCCCCCAGCTTCGCCTCTGCTTCATGCAGCAATCGCGATTGCGCCTGGGCCACCGGCAAACCCATAAGGGCCAGATTGCGGTAATTTCCTAGTTCCTGAAACCGCTGCACGGTACGCGTGAGGTCGCCGTCACTGGCGCCATTTGCGGCTACCAGAAGCCTGCCATAGCCTTCGGGGCCGATACGAAAATCGGACCAGATGCGAATACCGTCGCCCACATGGCAGGATATCAATTCATCGCCGACGAACGCCATATCCTCCAAGCGGGCCTGAGCATTCTCCTCGTCTTCGACGATCTTGATCCTGGTTGCGCGTATCGCGGCGCCCGGCAATTTTTCCATTTTCGAAACAGCGTGGTACGCCGATTCCGACTGGCCGGAGTCTATAAAAAGAGTGACGGTGCTTGCTTCGCTGTGACGCTCCCAAGTGTAGGCTATCCCGCTATGCAGCGTTCCCGAAACATGGCTGGCGCCGGTTAGGCAAGCCGGATTCCCGCTGAATTGGGCGACAAAATCGCGTTCCCGCGCCCGATCGCCTTCATCCAGAATGTTGAGTATCTGCACGATCTCCATCGGCGCTGAAAGCCTTGGCCAGCGCCGCAAATGCATTTCTTCGACGACCCGCTTGCGGAGATCATGTTCTCTCATGCTCCTCGTCCCCTCATTTGCCCATCCTACCAACGCCTTTCTCGCAACGGCGCATCCGCAGATTTGTGCTGTTCATCCAATTAGATGGAAAGGTGCTGGGCTTGATCCGCATCCCAAATCAGTTCTGGGTACAAAAGCCCGCCATCGGTTCACCATGACGAATATATAGCTGGTGAGTGCTGGCCATGCTCCTACCCTCATCGGAGTAGTTGCCGGATTACAGTCGCAGACTTTACCTTCTGCCATTGCTGCCCTTGAGATATGCGGCGTGCGAGAAGTAGGGTTACGAGAGACGGATGCCACACGTCTAACTGACGGTGGCCCAAAGCAGCCGCATTTCCCGTTCGCGCGGCCTTTAAATGGCCCATGCCCCCCTAGCCGGCCTGCACAGATACTACCCCGAGCGGGGTATTGTTACACCAGTCCATCATCAGCATTATGCCATCTATACAATAGATTTCTTCCTGATGGGCGCGTCGTTCCAATGGCGGATAAACAGTTTGCCGGACGATCAAACGCTCCGATTAAAATTTACAAACCTGGTGCCGGGCGATGACTTGTAGAGACCGGCGTACCTCTTCACATGCGCATGTGAATACCTCTGCGCACTCGCCATATCGCAGACATCTGGAGTGTTTTTCGTGACGTCATATCCGAGTTCCGCCGAAGTCGTAATCGTAGGTGGCGGCATCGCAGGATGCTCCATAGCTTACCATTTGACCAAGCTGGGCATTTCCGACGTTGTGCTATGCGAGCGCAAGCAACTGACCTGTGGCACAACCTGGCATGCCGCCGGACTGGTGACCCAGCTCCGCGCAAACCGGCGGATGACAGAGCTTGCCTATTATACGGGGCAGCTGTTCGGACAGCTGGAAGCCGAGACGGGCATGGCAACCGGTTATATGCAGCGGGGTTCGCTGCGCCTCGCCAAGACGCCGGAGCGGCTTGAAGAGCTTGCCCGCGGGGCATCAATGGGACGGAATTTCGGCTTGCCTGTCGAACCTGTTACGCCCGGCCAGATCAAGGAGCGCTGGTCGCCGGTAAACATCGACGGCATCGTCGGCGGTTTCTGGTTCCCCAATGACGGTCAGGTCAATCCCATCGACGTAACGATGGCTTATGCAAAGGGCGCGCGCATGGGCGGCGCCAAGATCCTTGAACAATGCCTCGTCAAGAACATCATCGTCGAAGGCGGCAAGGCCGTCGGCGTCATGACCGAGCAAGGCGAAATCCGGGCGAAGAAGGTCGTCATCACCGGCGGCATGTGGTCGCGCGATCTGGCGGCGCAAATCGGCGTAAGCCTGCCCCTGCATGCCGCAGAGCATTTCTACATCGTCACCGAGGCTATCCCGGAACTTCCGCGCAACCTGCCTGTCATGTTCGTCACTGACGAGCACGCCTATTATAAGGAGGATGCAGGGAAGCTCCTGCTCGGCTGCTTTGAGCCGAACGCCAAGCCTTGGGGCATGAACGGCATCTCGCCCGATTTCTGTTTCGATACGCTGCCCGAAGATTTCGACCATTTCGAGCCGATCCTGGAACTGGCAGTGAACCGTGTGCCGTTGCTGGCCAATGCGGGTATCCAGCTGTTTTTCAACGGGCCTGAAAGCTTTACCCCCGACGACCGCTACCTGCTGGGCGAAACGCCAGAGGTGCGCGGCCTGTTCACCGCTTGCGGCTTCAACTCTGTGGGCATCCTGTCTTCGGGCGGCGTCGGCAAGGTTCTTGCGGACTGGATCAACGACGGCATGCCCCCCGTGGAGTTGGTCGATGTCGATGTCCGTCGCACGGTCTCGTTCCAGACCAACAAGAAATATCTTCACGACCGGACGACGGAAACGCTCGGCGCAATGTACAACATGCATTGGCCCAACCTGCAGATGGAGACCGCCCGCAACGTCCGCCGCAGCCCCTTCCACGATCGCCTGATCGCCAAGGGCGCCTGGATGACCGAAATGAATGGGTATGAGCGACCCGGCTTCTTCAGCATCGCAGGAACGACACCGAAGGTAGAATATTCCTATCATAAGCCGAGCTGGTTCGACGACACTGCTGCCGAATGCCGCAACACGGCGGAGAATGTGTCAGTCTTCGACCTCAGCTGCTATGTGAAATATCTCATGGAGGGCCGCGACGCGCTCAAGGTGCTCAACAAGCTTTCCGCCAATGAAATCGACGTCCCGGTCGGTAAGCTGGTCTATACCCAGTGGCTCAATCCCAAGGGCGGCATCGAGGCCGACGTCACAATCACGCGCCTGTCCGAAACATCCTTCATGATCGTCACGATCGCTGCGTCGCAGCGCCGCGACATGGCCTGGCTGAAGCGGCATATCCCGGATGACGCGCATGCCCATGTGGTCGACATCACGTCTGGAATGCCGATGCTGGCCGTGATGGGACCCAAGTCGCGCGAACTGCTGCAGAAGATTTCGCCCGCCGACTTCTCCAACGAAGCATTTCCTTTCGGCACCAGCCAGGAAATCGACCTTGGCTACGCGAAGGTCCGCGCCAGCCGCGTCACCTTTGTGGGTGAACTGGGTTGGGAACTCTACATGCCGGCTGAGTTCGCCCAGCATGTGTACGATGTCCTTGTCGAAGCGGGAACGGAGTTCGGACTTCGCGACGCTGGCTTTTTCGCCCTCAACTCCCTCCGCATGGAAAAGGGCTATCGCCACTGGGCGCACGACATCGGCGAGGAGGATACGCCGCTGGAGGGCGGCCTGGGTTTCGCGGTCGCGCTGGACAAGCCGGGCGGCTTCATCGGCCGCGATGCACTCCTGCGTCAGAAGGAAGCAGGCAAGCTCACCAAACGCCTCATCCAGTTCAAGCTGAAGGATCCCGACGCCCCGTTCGTCTTCCACAACGAACCGCTGTGGATCGGTGACCGGATAGTCGGCGACATCTCTTCGGGAGCTTATGGCCATCGCATAGGGGCTTCGCTGGGGATGGGTTATGTCCATCACGAGGGTGGCGTCGACAAGGCGTTTCTGGAAGCGAGTAGCTTCGAGGTCGAGATTGCATGGAAGCGGCATGAGGTGGAGGCGCAGTTAGGCCCCTGGTATGATCCAAAGGGCCTGCGCATCAAGGCGTGAGCCGCTCAAGCCAGCATTCTCGCAACAACAGCTACACCCATTGAAGGCGCTTTAGCGTCGCCGGGAGGATATCATGCGCATTCTCGTTCCCGTGAAGCGAGTCATAGATTTCAATGTAAGGCCCAGGGTCAAGGCGGACGGAAGCGGCGTTGACCTTGCCAACGTCAAGATGGCCATGAACCCCTTCGACGAAATCGCCCTTGAGGAAGCGATCCGCCTCAAGGAATCGGGTCAGGCGGCCGAGGTCATCGCCGTTTCCATCGGCCCCGCCAAGGCGCAGGACACGCTGCGCACAGCGCTGGCCATGGGGGCGGACCGCGCGATCCTTGTCGAGACGGACTCGGACGTCGAGCCACTCGCGATCGCTAAGATTCTGAAAGAGATCGTAGCGGAGACCGATCCTGGTCTCGTCATCCTCGGAAAACAGGCGATCGACGACGATGCAAACCAGACCGGACAGATGCTAGCGGGCCTGCTCAACCGGCCGCAGGGCGCCTTTGCGAGCCAGATCAGCGTCGATGGCGACGCAATTGAGGTGACGCGGGAGATCGACGGTGGCCAGGAAACAGTAAGGCTGGCCCTTCCCGCGATCATCACTGCCGACCTAAGGCTGAACGATCCGCGCTACGCCTCGCTGCCCAACATCATGAAGGCGAAAAAGCAGCCGGTCGCGATAAAGAGTCCGGCAGATTACGGGGTGGATTGCACCCCGCGCATCAAGACCCTGAAGCTGGCCGAGCCGCCTGCCCGCTCCGCCGGTATCAAAGTCACCGATACGGACGCTCTGGCCGTCAAAATCAAGGAAATGGGAGTTGCCTGAGATGAGAACTCTCCTTTTGGTCGAGCATGACAATGGCGCGGTTAAGGACGCCACCCTGCCCGCCGTCACGGCCGCAGCCAAACTCGGCCCCGTCGACCTGCTGGTGGCCGGACTTGCATGCCGTGGCGTGGCAGAGGCGGCTGCACGGATCACGGGCGTCGATAAAGTCCTTCTGGCCGATCACGCCTGTTACGAGCACGCGTTGCCGGAGAATGTCGCGCCGCTGGTGGCGGCCCTCATGACCGACCACGACGCATTTCTCGCCCCAGCGACAAGCATGGGGAAGGGTGTGGCGCCACGCGTCGCCGCGCTGCTCGATGTCATGCAGATTTCGGAGATCCTCTCCGTGGAAGGAGAAAGAATCTTCACCCGCGCGATCTACGCCGGAAATGTCATCGCGACCGTCGAATCCACAGATTCCAAGCTGGTGATCACCGTGCGGGGTTCGGCCTTTCCCATGGCACCCACGACAGGCGGTTCCGCCGCCATCGAGGAGGTTTCCATCGGGGCGGACGCCGGTCTGTCCACTTTTGTGGCTGCGGAAATCGCAAAGCTGGAACGCCCTGAACTCACCTCCGCCAAGATAGTGGTTTCCGGCGGTCGCGCGCTCAAGGATGCGGAAACGTTCGAGCAGATCATCATGCCATTGGCCGACAAGCTCGGCGCGGGCGTAGGCGCCAGCCGCGCCGCCGTCGACGCGGGTTATGCGCCCAACGACTACCAGGTGGGGCAAACGGGCAAGATCGTTGCTCCCGAACTTTATATCGCGGTCGGCATATCGGGCGCGATACAGCATCTGGCTGGCATGAAGGACAGCAAGACCATCATCGCCATCAATCAGGATGTGGACGCGCCGATTTTTCAGGTCGCCGATATCGGGCTCGTCGCCGATCTTTTCACCGCCGTCCCTGAACTGACCGCAAAGCTGTGAAGCCCACGCCGCGCAACTGGGCATAGAATTTTGGAGAAGAATGTGACGACCGATATCCTCACCGTATCCTGTCCGTCAAAGCGCGGGATCGTGGCCGCCATTTCCAGCTACCTGGCAAGCCAGGGGTGCAGCATCTCGGATTCCTCGCAATTCGATGATGTGGAAACCGGCACCTTCTTCATGCGGGTCAGCTTCATCTCCGAAGAAGGGAAGGCGCTTTCGGAGATCGCGGAGGGCTTCACGCCGATCGGCGCAGAATGGAATATGAATTTCGAGTTTCATGATTCCACAGTCAGGATGAAGGTCATCCTGATGGTGTCCCGCTTTGGACATTGCCTGAATGACATTCTGTATCGATGGAAGATCGGCATGCTGCCGATCGACATCGTGGGCGTCATCTCCAACCATTTCGATTATCAGCATCTTGTGCTGAGTCACGACCTGCCGTTTCACCATATCAAGGTGACCAAGGATAATAAGGCTGAAGCCGAAGCCGAACTGATGGCAATCGTCGAGCGCACGCAAGCCGATCTCATCGTCCTTGCCCGCTATATGCAGGTGCTTTCCGACGAACTATGCCGCAGGATGCCGGG
Organism: Sphingobium sp. TomTYG75; assembly: GCF_054771635.1. NCBI lineage: Bacteria > Pseudomonadati > Pseudomonadota > Alphaproteobacteria > Sphingomonadales > Sphingobiaceae > Sphingobium > Sphingobium sp. TomTYG75. The sequence continues at coordinate 185,917 of NZ_BSRE01000002.1, forward strand.
CCGGGTCATCAACATCCATCACAGCTTCCTGCCCGGATTCAAGGGGGCGAAGCCCTATCACCAGGCCCACAAGCGCGGCGTGAAACTCATCGGCGCCACCGCCCATTACGTTACCGCGGAACTGGATGAAGGCCCGATCATCGAGCAGGAAACGATAGCCGTTACACATGCCCAGAGCGCCGACGATTATGTATCCATTGGACGGGATGTGGAGAGCCGCACATTGGCCCGCGCGATCCACGCGCACATACATCATCGCGTATTTGTAAATGGCGACCGGACGATCGTTTTTCCCGCCAGTCCAGGCAGCTACGCCGCCGATCGCGTGGGCTGAAATCACCGACGGCACCCGGCCGTCCACAACACCCGAATGACAAGGCTGACCATGGCGAAGATCATTGACGGCAAAATGATGGCCGAGGGCATTCTGGAGACCGTTCGCCACGATGTGGACGCCTTTCGGACGCGCTGCGGCATCGCGCCCACCTTGGCGGTCATTCTGGTCGGTGATGATCCGGCGAGCCATGTCTATGTCTCGCGCAAGTTGAAGGCCTCCAAGCGGGTCGGCATAGCGTCGATCGAGCGGCGCCTGCCGAGCGAAACGGCCCAGGACGCCCTTCTGGCGGAGATCGATGCGCTGAACATCGATCCCTCCGTGCATGGCATATTGGTCCAGCTACCGCTGCCGCAGCACATTGACGCAAGCGTGGTGCTGGACCGCATTTGCCCGTCGAAGGATGTAGACGGTTTCCACCCCGTGAACGTCGGTCGGCTCTCTACGGGCACTCAGGGACTGATCCCCTGCACGCCGCTCGGTTGTCTTCTTCTGCTTGAAAGCGTGGTGCAAGACTTTTGCGGCCTCAAGGCAGTCGTCATCGGAAAGTCCAACATCGTCGGCAAGCCTGTCGCCCTGCTTTTGCTGGAAAGAGAATGCACCGTCACCGTCACGCACATCAACACGCGTAATCTGCCGTCCATCGTCTCAACCGCCGACATCGTGATCGTGGCCGCAGGCAGTCCCGGCCTGGTGCGCGGCGGCTGGGTCAAACCCGGAGCGATCGTGATAGATATCGGCATCAACAAGATTATCGACAAGGATGGCCGGAGCATCATCGTGGGTGATGCGGTGACTTCCGAGCTGGATCACGCCGCGGCCGTCACCCCTGTGCCCGGCGGCGTCGGACCCATGACCATCGCATGTCTCCTGTCGAATACCGTCCGCGCAGCCAATATGATGACGGCTGGCTCCTCACCGGACGTTCAACGGACCATATCCGTCCCTCGCGTGGCTTAGTGGCCGCACGAGCAGTCAGGGCAAGTCAGTTGCTGCGGGGCACCTGCCCATATTGAAGCAACGGATCGGCATCCAGGCCGACATTCACTTCCCCAACCACGTCGATGAACAGCGAAAACAGCTCCAGCGCGCTTCCCCTTGTGCTTTATCCAGCGCGCATCTTCCTTGTTGTTGCCCCCTAGTCACCTGGAACTGAAGTAAGCATCATTGTATGGTGCCTATGTCGATCAGGCGGCGGAGGCATGAGAGATGGTGGGTAGGCAAGCGGATTTGGTGGTTTTGAGCGCGGCGGACGGGTCCTTTCTCGAAGGTCAGGTCCGGCGTCGCAAAGCACCGCTTTCCCTATCCGACCGGTGCCGAATGGTTCTGCTCTGTGCGGAGGGGCTGCAGAGCAAGGAGGTGGCCGCACGCCTCAATGTCCATGAGCATACGGTGGGCAAGTGGCGGCGTCGGTTCGTGCAGGATGGCATTGAGGGGCTGGCCGATGAGTACCGGGCGGGTCGACCGCGTTCAGTATCGGATGGACCGGTGGCTGGGGTGATCGAGCGCACGCTGAACACCATGCCGAAGGATGCCACCCACTGGTCATCCGCTCCATGGCAGCCGATTCTGGGTTGTCGCACACCACCATCCGCCGAATCTGGAGTGCATTTGGCCTGCAGCCACACCGGTCAGAGACATTCAGCTGTCGATCCGCTGTTCGTCGACAAGGTGCAGGACATAGTTGGCCTGTACATGTCGCCACCGCACCGGGCGGCCGTGCTGTGCGTGGATGAAAAGTCGCAGATCCAGGCGCTGGATCGCGAGCAGCCGGTCTTGCCCATGGCGCCCGGCGTGCCTGAGCAGCGCACTCATACTTACATCCGCAACGGTACGACATCATTGTTCGCAGCGCTCGATATCGCCACCGGCGCGGTGATCGGCAAGTGCTACAAACGACACCGCGCAACCGAGTTCCTCGACTTCCTCAAGCGGATCGATGCCGAGATGCCCAAGGGACCAGACGTGCACCTTGTGATGGACAACTATGCCACTCACAAGACACCGAAGATCAAGGCCTGGCTAGCGCGTCGTCCCCATTGGCATGTCCATTTTACACCAACATCGGCCTCTTGGATCAATCAGGTTGAGCGTTGGTTCGCCGAATTGACGCGCAAGCAGTTGCAGCGCGGTGTCCACCGGTCGACGGCAGAACTCGAAGCTGACATCATGCATTCATTGCGGCTCACAAGGAAAACCCCAAGCCCTACAAATGGGTGAAGTCAGCCGACGAAATCCTCGCCTCGGTCAAACGCTTCTGCCAAAAAATAATGAACCGAACTTCGGATTCAGGTGACTAGGGGGCCGATACATTATGTCGCAACCATATGCGGATGGAAGCGAGTTGGACTGAGGCGAGGAAGTTGTTGTCGCGCTTGTCGTATCGGGTGGCACCGCTGGGCTTGATGTTGGCCCATACGCCGCGCGCGACCATCTCGGTCCTGAGCGCGGCCGTTACAAGTCCAGAAAGGATTCCATCTGCTCAAAAACGCCCTAGGTGCGCCGTCAGATCAAGCGACCTCAAACTCTTCCGCCAGCCCTGCCGCCTCAGCGGACTGCGCAATCCATAATTTGAACCGGCCAGCCTCGATCAAGGGCTTCAGATCGACGCCGATGAAGGCAAGGTCTGCGGCCCGCAAATCCAGCGTCACCTGTTGCGATTGGCCCGGCGCAAGTTCGACATGCCGGTAGGCCTTCAGCTCACGGATCGGCTGGGTGACGGTTGCGACGACATCCTGTACGTAGAGCTGCACCAATTCCCGGGCAGCATATTGCCCATGGTTGCTGACCGTCACCGTGACGCGCAGCTGGCCGTCCATCCCGATTTTCTTGGAGGAAAGGACGAGATCGGAATAGCTGATCTTTCCATAGGTCAGGCCATGGCCGAATGGAAAGCGCGCCTCATATTTCGACGTGATATAGCGCGTGTTGTTTGGGCGGCCCGGCCGCCGGTGCGCATAATAGTAGGGCACCTGCCCTGCCGAGATGGGGAAGCTGACTGGCAGGCGGCCGGATGGGCCAGTCGCGCCGAACAGGATATCGGCAGTGGCGTTGCCCGTTTCGGAACCCAGAAACCAGGTGACCAGAATCGCCGGAGCATCAAGGATCGCCCCTTCCAATGCCAGTGCCCTTCCATTCCGCAAGGCGACTATCATCGGCTTGCCGACTGCGGCGACCGCCTCTGCAAGGGCCTGTTGCGCGGGGGGCACGACAATCAGATCGCGCGATGCGGCTTCGCCCGACATCGCTTCGCGTTCTCCCACTGCAAGGATGACGATGTCAGCGGCACGGGCAGCTGCGACGGCGGCGTCGATACCGCCTTCAATGGGGCTGGTAATATCGCTGCCCTTTACGATGCTGACCATCGAGGCGTCGGCAACGGCCGTCCGCACCGCGCTAGCCAGATCGACTGCTTCCTTGTTGTCCGCGAACAGCGTCCAGGGACCGTGCAAGTTGCTCGGCCCCTCGGCAAACGGCCCGATGATGGCGATGCGCTTGCCCTTGCGTGGCAGGGGCAGCAAATCTCCCTCATTCTTCAACATGACGATCGATCGCCTGGCTGCCTCGCGCGCGAGCGACAGCGCAGGCTTCGTGCGCATGCGCGTCTGCTGGCGTTTCAGGTCCATGCGCCGGAACGGATCCTCGAACAGGCCAAGCTGTTCCTTCAGCGCGAGGACGCGGCCGACCGCCTCATCGACCCGTTCCATCGGCACTTCGCCCGCCTGCACCAGCGAGGGCAGATGGTCGCGATAGATGCCACTCGCCATGCTCATGTCGAGTCCGGCCATGATTGCGATCCGCGCGGCGTCGCGGGCGTCGGCGGCCAAACCACGGGCCGCGATCTCCACATCGCCGTTATAGTCGCCAACGACCAGTCCATCGAACCCCATCTCGCCGCGCAATATGTCGGTCAGATATTCGCGGCCACCATGAATGGGACGCCCCGCGATATCCTCAAACGCGGCCATGACGGTGGCGCAGCCCGCGTCGATGGCTGCCTGAAACGGCGGAAGATAGACCTCGCGCAGCGTCCGCTCCGAAATGTCGGCTGTATTATAATCCAGCCCACTTTCCGCAGCGCCATAAGCGACGAAATGCTTCATGCACGCAGCAACCGATGCATCGTTCGAGAGCGAACGGCCCTGAAATCCCCGCGTCCGGGCGCGGGCCATGTCCATGGACAGAAGCACATCTTCGCCAGCGCCTTCGACTGTCCGGCCCCAACGGGCATCGCGGCCCACATCGACCATCGGTGCGAAGACCCAGTCGAACCCGGTTGCCGCCATCTCCTCCGCTGCTGCACGGGCAGTGCGCTCGGCAAGGTCGGGGTCGAAACTCGCCGCCTCAGCCAGTGGAACCGGGAAAACCGTGCGATAGCCGTGAATGACATCGCCCGCGAAGATCATGGGGATGCCGAGCCGTCCCTTCATCGCGGCAGCCTGCAACTTGCGATGCGCATCCACGCCAAAGCCGTTGAAAACGCCGCCCAATCGTCCCGCCTGCGCGTCGCTAACAAGATTTTCGACATTCTTGACTGCGGCAGCGGGGTTGATCTTGGCTGCGGCGGCGGAGGTCCAGGGGGTTGGCATCAGCGTCAGCTGCCCCGCCTTCTCTTCGATCGTCATCTGCGCGATCAGCGATTTCACGCGGCTCGACAGCGGGCGGCGTACAGCCCCCATCGCCGCGGGGATGCCCGATGCCTGCCATGCGAAAAGGCATGCGGAGCTGATCAGGACAGATCGGCGGCTGATGGTGGTATCGCGGAACATCTCGGGCAAACTCCAATAAAAAAGGCAGGTGTGGCGAGCGCTCTTTACGAGCTGATTTCCTTGCCGTCGGCGCAGCGCGGTCCTTTCAGCCAGCCGCCCAAGCGATCGCGCCAGCGATCATATCGGGATGCTTCGGCTCCTACCCTTAGCCATCATCGCCTCGGCCGTCTCTCCCCCACGAGATTAGTGTCGTTCAGCAGCGAGCAAGGCATACTCATACATTTACATGCAAGTAAACAGTCTCGTTGCATTTTTTCGAGTTTCTGTTAGATGTACCGCCGTTCGTTGATGGAGAGTTGGATGATGAAGAAATTGATTTTAGCCGCGACAGTCCTGGCTATGGCCCCCCTCCCCGCTTTCGCTCAAACGGCTTATTCAAGCTCGACGACGGAAATCGGCACGCTGCTGGACGATCCTGCGGCAAAGGCTATTCTGGAAAGGCATGTTCCTGGCATGACCACCAACGACCAGGTCGATATGGCCCGGTCGATGACGCTGAAGGATATCCAACAATATTCGCCCGATCAGATCACCGACAAGGTGCTTACGGAAATCGACGCAGACCTTGCCAAGCTGAAGGCTAAGTAAGGCTGGAGCGTTTTCGAAGCAGATGAAGTCGTCTGCTGGCTCGGAGGACGCCGAAAGAAAAAGATAAATAGAGCATAATCCGATTCAATGTGATCGGATTATGCTATATTCGGCGGGCCGGGGATGAATATCCGGCCAGTCCTGCTCATGCCGTTTATGGCATCACCAACTTTCCCTGCCGCGCAGCAGAACGTCTACGGCTTGTGAAGCAAATTCCGCTGCTTCGGCTGGACTGATGGTCCGTACCGTTTCCTCGGTCCTGCGCCACCCCTGTATCATGCTCAACAATTGTATAGCCGTTCGCCTGGGGTCCTTTGGAGGTACAGGATCGTTCCGCGTACCTCTTATTATTTCCTCGGTCAGAAATTCGACTTCGTAGTTATAGCCTACCTGATAGAATGTTTCAGCAATTTCAGGAAATCGGTGCGCTGTTGTTGCAATTAACTGGCTAAATTTCTGAACTTCAGGACTGGCGAGCATATGGATAAAGGTTTGCGCGTGTCGCCGCAGACTTTCCGGAAACTCTTCTGGTATGTCACTGTTACGTCTGCTGGCTTCGTCAGACCATGTACGGACACGATCTTCGACGACTGCCCTCATCAGTGCATCCTTGGTCGAATGCCGAATATATAGGGTTCTTTTTGAAACCCCCGCAGCTTGTGCCACGGCTTCCATCGAGGTGGTTTCGTAACCGACCGAAAGGAATAATTCCTTCGCTGCCGATAAAATAGCCTCTTCGATCTCGCCCGCCTTTTTATTCGGTGGGCGTCCCATGCGTCTAACGGGCGCGCTTCCGGAATTAGATTCTGCGCCTCTCCCTGAACCGCATTTCTTCGCTTCCTTCACCCGCATGTCCCGTTTTCGTTAGGCGTATCCACTTATGAACATATCGCTTGAGCAGCAAGCCGTCCAAGGTCGATGGACGGCCTGCATTCAACAAAGCAGATCAGGCCGTCAATTCGATCAGGGCCAAACCTTCAGGCGGCAGATCCAGCGTCAGGACGCCCTGCCCATCCAGGCGCCGCGTTTCCGGCGGAGCGAGTTCGGCCGCTCGCCGAATCTGCTCGATCTGGTCCTTTTTGGGATATTGCGGCGAACCCAGCTCGCGCCATTTGGGAAGAGGCGAACCCCGCTCCTGATCGACATAGCTGACTTGCACGCTCTTGCCCGGAGCGGCTCCCTTGAGTTTGACCTCGATTTTTTTACGCTCTCCCGTGACGATCCGCTGGTTGCTCATGCCTGGGATGCCCGCAGGCTGCTTCACCTCGGCCAGGTTCCACACCAAAGCCGCTGCCCCGTTTCGCGTCTTGCTCGCCAGAGTCGGCCCCGTCGCTGATAGTCGGCGCTGGCCGAGCCGGTGCAACAATTTGTAGCTATTGAAAGCCGGTCGCGCGATGCCGCGTTGGGCCAGCATGCCCCATCCACCATCACCTTCCTTAAGGATGAAGTTGGGGAAGTTGATTTCCTCAAACACATTGCTGATGCACCATTGCGCCATGGCATGGCAGTAGGGCAGGCAATTGCTGATGATATGCGCAATCATCGCCGGGCTGTCTGACGACCATTCTGACAGCCATAGTTCGGCGCCCTTGTATCGCGTCGCGTCGATCTGGCTTCTGACCTTGGCCATGGCCGCCGGAATCACGTCCTTGTGAGGATAGCGATTGACCTCGCCGAACAGCTCCTTCTGATCGTCCCCGGCATAGATGTGCGTTGACACGAAATCGACAGGCAGATTTTCCTGCGCACAGAAGCCCAGGAACTCGGGAATCCACTGCGCCGCCGCAGAAGATGGCCCGCCGACGCGCAGCTTGGGATCAACTTCCTTGATTGCCCGTGCTGCGGCTTTGTACATGGCGAAATAGTCAGCCTGCGTGCCGCTGAAGAACCAGTTGAGATTGGGCTCGTTCCAGACCTCGAAATACCATTGGCGCACCGCAGAGGCCCCGTAACGGTCCAGCAAGTGACGCACGAAAACCTGAATGAAGGCGCCCCACGCCTCTGGAGAGGTCGGTGGACTGATGTTGGCATCATAGGTGAAATTGAGCTTCTTATTCGCGCTGGCGAGCTTCTTGGGCATGAAGCTCAATTCGACAAAGGGCTGGACACCTCTTGCCAGCACGCCGTCATAGACATCGTCGACATTCTGGAAGTTGGGGTCCTTGCCGTTCATGCCGCCAGGCCAGACACCCAGATCATCGTTGAAGATGCCGTGGAAACGTACGCGCTCAAGCCCCGTTTCATTATGGAAGCGCTCGAGATCGTGGCGCCAGCTTTCGCGCAGCGTTACGGACGCACGATCCGATCCGGCGCAACGGGACCAGATATGATCAAGCGGACCCGCGTCGCGGCGCAGATCGATCTCGACATGTTCGGTAGCAATTTGCCCAAACGCTGGCCTGGCCACAGCAGAAGCTGCCAAAGCTGCCGCACCGGCCCCAATTATTTCTCGGCGGTCCCACATCACTTTTACTCCTCAGGCAGCCGCGTTACGGCGCCCTCTCCAACTTCGCCGATCAAACGACCGTGAGCTTTACCGATTTCAGGCTAGCTGAACTGGACCCCGCGTGGATGGTGAAAGTTCCCGGTTCGACGACATAAGCCATATCGATGTTCCAGAATGCCAGGCTATCGGGATCAAGACTGAACTTTACCGTGCGTTTCTCGCCGGGCTTCAATGTCACACGTTCAAACCCCCGCAGTTCCAAAACCGGGCGCGGCACGGAACTTACATCGTCACGAACATAGAGCTGGACGACCTCATCGCCTGTTCTGGGACCGCTGTTAGTGACATCCACTTCCACTATGGCCGTTTCCCCGATTGCGATCGTGGATTTCGCGAGGCGAGGCGCGGAAATGTCGAATGTCGTGTAGCTGAGGCCATAGCCGAAGGGGAAGAGCGGCGTTATTTTGTTCTCAACATAGCGCTTGCCCGTCTTGGCCGATGGATGCTGATTGTAGAACATCGGCAGGTCACCGACCGAGCGCGGGAAAGTGACCGGCAGCTTCCCGCCCGGGTTGATCTTCCCAAACAGCACATCGGCGAACGCGTTCCCGCCTTCCTGTCCAAGGTACCAGCCCTCGATCAAAGCATTGGCCTTCTCAGCCAAGCGATTGACCGAAAGAGGGCGTCCATTGATCAACAAGGCGATTATGGGTTTCCCCGTCGCGATCATGGCTTCGACCAGCGCATCCTGATCGCCGAAGAGGTTGAGGGTGTTGCGATCGCCCGGCGCACCTCCGTGAATCGCTTCTCGCGTGATTTCCGGAACGTCGCCAACGACGAGCAGTATTACATCCGCCCGCTTTGCAACCTCCACTGCCTGAATGATGCGCGCGGCGTTCTCAGCAGGATCGGGATACCGGGCAGCCCGAGCCGGCAAATGCTGGCCGGTTGGGTCAGGCTTGATGATCTGAACACCTTCAGCATGGTCGACGGTTACCGCCGGACCAGCAGCCGCTTTCACACCTTCCAAAATCCCCACGGCTTGAGCGTTCACCGAGGAATATCCACCAAACAACGGCTCGACCGCATTGGGTCCGATCACCGCAATCCTTTGCGGCCTGGCGGTATTGATCGGCAATATGCCGTCATTCTTGAGGAGCACTATCGATTTCTGCGCGACTTTGCGGGCAAGCGCCTTGCTCGTCGGCGCATTGACCTGGCGCAGCGCGCGCGGTTTGCTGACATAGGGATTTTCGAACAGACCGGCTTCAAATTTCAGCGCCAGAATGCGGGAAACAGCTACATCCAGACTCGCTTCGGGGATGCGCCCGGAACGCACCAGTTCGGGTAAACGGGCGTAGGCTTGGCCCTCAGGCAATTCAGCATCGACGCCCGCATGTACCGCCATCACCGCGGCCTCATCATCATTCGCTGCCATATAATGTTGGGTGACGAGATTGGTGATGCCGCCATAGTCGCTGAAATAGGCGCCGCGAAAACCCAGTCGCTCTCGGCCCGTGCGCTGGAGCAGTTCATAACTGGCATGTGAGGGAACGCCCTCAAGCTCGTTATAGGACGGCATGATGACGGCCGGGTCGGTTTTCTTGATCACCTGGGCAAAGGGCACGAGGAAATTTTCGCGCAGCGTCCGCTCGCTCATGTCGGCGGGCGCGGTATTAAGCCCACCCTCGGGCGCCCCGTGTATGAAATGCTTGAGCGTCACGAATACCTTGTCCGCCGCTAAGGGGCGTGTCCCCTGCTGGCCACGCACGGACGCGATACCCATTTGACTCACCAGATAGGGATCTTCGCTGAAAAACTCCTCCACCCGGCCGAATCGTGGATCACGGGCCAGGTCGAGGACGGGGCTAAGCGCAACCGTTGCGCCCCGCATCCGAGCCTCGCGCCCCGCAAGTTCGTAAGCCTGCTCAACCAAAGCTGGGTCCCATGTACTGCCCAGGCCCAGCGGAATTGGGAAGATCGTCGCGTCCCTCGCCTTAAGACCATGAGCCGTCTCCTCATGGAACAGTGCGGGAATGCCCAGACGCGTATTTTCGACCAGATGTCGTTGAATGGCGTTGACGAGGTCGATCGTCTCTCCAGGTGAACGGTAATTGTCCTTGGCGACACGCGCCGTTCCGTTGGTATCACTCGGGTTACCGATCTGACCGACGCCGTTCACGAAGACCTGCTTGGCCTTCTCCGGCGAAAATAGGTCGCCCTCTAGAAACAGCGATTTTGTGTAGGCGATCGACCGCATCTGCGCGGCTTTTTCTTCCAAAGTCATCCGGCTCAACAAATCGCGTACGCGCTCTTCGATGGGAGCTTTCGCGTCGCGATATCGGGGCTTGCCCGCAACGTCGGCCATGGCCGTAACTGGCATCGCCAGAGCGGTTGAAGCGATGAACATGCGCCGCGTAAGGGCGAGCCGATCAGCCAAGGAATCCTCCGTTCAAAAAGTCATAGGCGTCCCGCAACGTAGTGGGCGGATCGTCATATGAAAATCTTACAACAGGAAGAGGGGAAAAGTAAACAGGGCCGTACCATTATATCCTTGCGCCAACGATTTTTCCAGCGTCGGAGCACGAAAAGGCCCGCCAGCGCATAACGCTGGCGGGAGTGGAGAGTTTAGAAACGGAACGACCCGGAGATACCGAACTCCCGTGGATTGGTGAGGTTCACAGAGCGATATCCTGAATCGAAGATCACACCAGGACCGCCCAGGACGTTGTTCCCGGTGATAGTCGCATTGTTGATGCTGATGTTAGTGACCTTGTTCTGATTCAGCAGGTTGCGGACAAAAGCCGATACTTCCCACTTGTTCGTATCTCCACCTCGCAAACCGACGAACAGGTTGATGAGTTCGCGATGAGGATAACGGTACTGCTGATTCTGAGAATAGACGCTCGGGCGATAGGTGATCAGGCCACGAATGAACGGCTGGATCGGCCCAGTTCCGAAGCGGTATTCGCTGTTCGCAGTGAGGCTGAAATCAGGCACGTCCGCAAGACGCGAGTTGCGCTGACAATAGCTAACATTGTTGACTCCGCCGAATGCCGGATTGGGAACAACGATGGACTGATTGGTCACCGGATCCACCGTGTTGCACGGCAGGAGCGCATTTTTATAACGCGCCTTCACGTACGACATGCTGACTGACACGTCCCAATTGTCTGTCGGCCGACCTGCGAGGGTCGCCTCAATGCCCTTAACTGTGGCTTTGCCATTATAATTATAATCGGCGTTCGTATCCACGGTGCCGTCCGGCGGGCCGAAATATACGCCATCCGGAACGCCATCACCCGTAACGTCGATATTGGTGCCCTGATCGGTCGCAATCCCAGTGAAGCGGGAGATGAAGTTATCGAACTTCTGGTAGAAGGCTGCAACGTCGAGCGACAGGCGACGATCAAAAAAGGCTGACTTGAAGCCCACTTCAAAAGTATCGGCATGCTCCGCTTTGCTGATTGCCAGATCCTGACTGACATTCTGCGGTACGCCGACGCCTGCCGTCGGGGCACGGAATGAACGCCCATATGCTCCGTAAACGGTGAGATCCGGGGTAGCTTTGTAAGTCAGCGTGGCGGATCCAGTGAATGGATGCGATTTCTTCTCGAAATCTACGATCGGGAATGTTCCAGCGCCCGGAATGGAGATGGTTGCGAACTGCTTTCCGCTGATAACTGAATAACGGCCCGCCGCTTCAAAGGTCAGCTTGTCAGTAGGCTGGAGCCGAACGCTGCCGGCCACAGAGTAGCTTTCACCACTAACAGGTATGTTGATCACGCCGGGGACAGGAAAAATGGGAGCCACAGGAACGGGGACACCGGGTACGCTGGGAATGTAATCCAACGGTTTATCGACTGTCACATTGCCGGTATTCTTGCTGTAAGTACCGCCGATCGTCCAGTTGAAGAAGCCATCATTGTTGGACATCAACCGCAGTTCACCAGAGTCGACATTGTAGGGCGTACGCGTGATCTGGGTTGGCGCATAGTTGTGGATCGCATTCCCCGCGTCAAACTCCCCATATTGGGTGAGTTTGGTCTCCTGATGTCCGCCGACGAATGACAGGGTGACGGGACCCAGATCATATTTCGCATCCAGGGTGAGCAGATGGCTATTATTAATGAAGCGGCTGCGCCCTTCTGCCAAGGTATAGCGATCATCCAATCCGACCGGCGGATTGCCAATTACAGGATTGCCTGGACCAAAGACCTGCGGGTACAGAATATTATCAGCATTCAAATACTGATACATCACGTTGATGTCGAAGCCGTCCGTCGGCTGAAACGCAACCGACAGCCGGGCGCTTTCGGTTCGACTTTGCGAACGGTCGCCACGAACGATATTGCGCACCTGGTTCAAACGGTTGCCATCGACCAGCATCGAGGCGCGTATGGCAAGCTTGTCCTCGATTACCGGCAGCGATACGCCGCCCTGCACGTTGTAGCCGGCATCTTCGGTCGCGCTGCCCTGCACATAGCCCTCGATCTTATTGAGGTTTGCACGGCGGGTCCGAATGGTAATCGCACCCGATGGAGCCGTACGGCCGCGCAGGCCGCCCTGCGGTCCGCGCAAAACTTCGATCTGATCGATGTCGTAAATAGCAGTGAAAGCCGTTTGCGCATCGATTGGAACTTCATTGAAGTAAAGATCAACTGCCGGTCCGGTCCCCTGGTCAGGGTCGAAGTTTACGCCACGCAGAGTTGCGGAGTTCGCACGACCATTGTCGTTGCGCAGCTCAAGGCCCGGAGCAAGCTGCTGCACATCCTTGACATCGAAAATTTTAAGGCGTTCGATCTGCTCGCCTGTCGCGACATTGATGCTCATCGGAACATTCTGCAACGACTCGGCCCGGCGTGTCGCGGTCACGACGATTTCGGCGCTGGATTGATTAGCCCCTGTCGAGACGTTGCCATTCGCTTCCTGAGCCCAGACGGGCGCCGACAGGCCGCAAGCTGCGCTGGTTGCGAGCAATAGCGACAATGTGTGTGTACGCAAATTCCTTTGCATCATCCTCTCCCCATAGATTGTTCAAACTTAACATTTCACGTCTGGCTGGACTTTGCCGAAAGCACCGCTTTTCAGCTTCACCCAAAAAGCGCAAACTTAACCAATACTGCTGTGTCGCCGCACATGACCTGAGAAACCGCTGTCGCTTGACGTGCCTAAGCGCGCTTTGCACTTGACACCTACGCCTCTTAGGACAGGCTTTGGTAGCGCTATCTTTATAATCGAAGCGTAACGGTAGCCTCTCGTTGATTCCCCTTTTTTTGTGTGACGGAAGAATCCTGACGCAACCAAGTGCAAAAGTAAACTGGGCCGGAGATTTTTTTCTGGGTGTTGCTATTTGCCAACAAAAGCAGTGGCTCGACGAGCCCTTAACCATTTCCGCTCACCCATGCAGTTTGCCTAGCGCCGAAACCTAAGAATAGGGCTTGCTTCCGTTCCTAGTGGCGCGAAACGACGTCACTGCCGCAAAGCTTTCCCCCGGCTTTAGCCATTTGACGTCATCAGGTGAAGAGTTGAGAGCGTTAGTTGCATGGCTAACTGGCTCGACGCAGATAAAATTTTGTCCCTCCGGCGTGTAGACTACCGTATGAGGCAGCGCATCTCCTGGTTGGATTACGAGCGACAAATTACGGGAAGGCCATGCAACTGACAAAATCCCCTGCCGGTTCGTGTAAACTGTATCCACTCGGCGCTCTTCCACGTTGCGGCCGTCCCACCAATCAATTGCCCGCTCTTTAAGATCCAAGTCTTGCGGGAGACAGTCTCCATCATTTCGCCACTCGCCATGATGCAGCCCATAATAGACCGTGTTGCAATCCCGAGGGAAATAAGGATGAAGTCCCAGTCCTGCGGGCATCAGGCTTTGACCATGATTTATTATTTGCAGCCCGATCGTTAGCCCTTCCTCCGTTAGTTCAAACTGCTGCTCGGCATAATATGGCCAGGGCCATTCCCCTTCCAAATAATGATGGCCAAGCGTCACGCTGTTCACATCAGAGTGTTCGACAGTCCAAGACGCCAGCCATCCAAATCCATGCAGTGTATGCGGATGGTCTGAACCGGGGAAGTTCGGTCTCAGCTGCACTTCGCGCCCATTGGCCTGGAAGCGGCCAAAGGCGATCCGGTTTGAAAAGGGCACTAATGGAAAACAGGCAACGTCCAATATTGTAGGACCGCAGGCGGGGCGAAGCAACGCTTCACCCTGCCACTCGAACGCCAAGATCGAGCCGCCACGTTCCGGCTCCAACAAAAGGCGGTAATCGCCTGCTCGGATCTCCATCAGAAGCGGTTCACCATATTTTCCAGCCACTCCTGGCGACCCGATCGCAACTGCGGCGCCAGATCGCGGGAAACCGCAATGTCGGCGATCGAAGCGAGCGTCGCATTATTGGAATGAACGGCCTGCCCCAATTCTTCCTTCCAGCCAGAATAGCGTTCCGCACGGAACGCATCGACGCGCCCGTCCTCGATGATCGCCGCCGCTTTGATAAGCGCATGCGCGACCGTGTCGATCCCGCCAATGTGGCCGTGGAAAAGATCGACCGCGTCTACGCTCTGCCTCCGCACCTTTGCGTCGAAATTGAAGCCCCCGTCATTGAAGCCTCCGGCGCGGATAATCTCCAGCATGGCCAGGGTCAACTCCTCGACCGAATTGGGAAATTGGTCCGTGTCCCATCCATTTTGGTGATCACCGCGGTTTGCATCGATCGATCCAAAGAGGCCAAGCGCCCGTGCCATGGCGATTTCATGCTCAAATGTGTGGCCTGATAAAGTGGCGTGGTTCGCCTCAATGTTCACGCGAACTTCGCCTTCCAGGCCGAAGCGCTTCAAGAAGCCGTAAACGGTCTGAGTATCGAAATCATATTGATGCTTGGTCGGCTCGTGCGGCTTGGGCTCAATCAGGATCGTTCCTTTGAAGCCAATGCGATGTTTATGATCGACGACCAGGCTCAAGAAACGGCCGAAATTTTCCTGCTCAATGCCGATTTCCGTATTGAGGATCGTATCATAACCTTCGCGACCGCCCCACAATACATAGTTGGCTCCGCCCAAACGATGGGTGGCTTCCAACGCGTCTCGAACCTGGCTCGCGGCCCAGGCGTATACTTCGGGATCCGGATTGGTTGCCGCGCCCGCCATATAGCGGGGATGGCTGAACAGGTTAGCCGTGCCCCACAACAGCTTGCGGCCATGCTGGGCCTGCAGTTGCTCCAGATGATCAACCGCCTCGGCAAAACTTTTGCGAAAATCGCCGATCGTGTCGGCATCGGCCATCACATCGACATCGTGGAAGCAGTAGAAAGGCACGTCGAGCTTTTCGATGAAAGAGAGCGCTGCCTCTCGCTTCGATCGCGCCGCCGACGCGTCGTTGGCACCTGCATGCCAGGGGCGCCGGAAGGTGCCGCCGCCGAAAACATCGCTCCCCGGCCAGCAGAAGCTGTGCCAGAAGCACACGGCGAAGCGCAGATGGTCTTCCATGCGCTTGCCCAATATGACGCGATCCTTGTCGTACCAGCGGTAGGCAAGGTCATTGGCGCTTTCCGGCCCTTCATAGCCGATGGTCGGGAATTCAGCGAAATAACTGGCGGACACGAATTTCTCCTTACAAAGACTTGAGGGCCGAATAGGCCGCTCTGAAACGGGCAAGCCGCGGCGCGAGACGGTCGGCGAGCGCCGCATCGGGTTCTATGACGTCCGAAATTGATGGGCGGGTACAAGCTTCAGCGGCGCTTGCTCCGGTCACGGCCATGAGGGCAAGCTTAGCCGCCCCCAGCGCAGGCCCCACTTCTCCACCTTCCAAATAGGCAAGGCGCACGTTCAATGCGGCTGAGATGATCGAACCCCAATAGCGCGATCGCGCGCCGCCGCCGATGACCGCAAGCTCCTCGATCGTCGTACCCGCCTGGCGCAGTACGGCAATACCGTCTGCATGCGCGAAGGCCACGCCTTCCAGAACGGCCGCTGCGATGCGCTTTCGATCCGTTTCATTGTCGATACCCAGCACAGCGCCGCGAATATGCGAGTCATTGTGTGGCGTACGCTCGCCCGAAAGATACGGTAAAAACAGTTCAGGCCCCACTCCGCTGCCAGCCTCTTGCGCCAACGCAAAGAAATCCGCGGGGCCGTCCGCCCCTACCGCCTTCACGCCCCAGTCGATGCAGGACGCGGCGGACAAATGTACGCTCATCTGGTGCCACATCGCTGGCAGGCAGTGGCAGAAGGCATGTACCGCTCCATCGGGGTTCGGCCGAAACGCGCTTGTAGCGACGAAAATCACGCCTGAAGTGCCAAGCGACAACAGTGCGTCCCCTTCGTTGACCACTCCAATGCCAGCGGCGCCCGCTGCGTTGTCACCACCCCCAGCCGCCACGGGCACGGCAGCCATGCCCCACCGCGCGGCCACTTCGGGACGCAACACGCCCGTGATCCCATTGCCCTCGAAAAGGACAGGCATATGCTGCCGCGAAAGCCCGGTGGCGGCCAGCATAACGTCGCTCCAGTCGCGTGCCCCCACATCAAGCCACAATGTCCCGGCGCTATCCGAAAGATCGGACGCCATCTCGCCGGTCATGCAAAGGCGCACATAATCCTTGGGCAGCAGCACCTTGTGGACCCGATCGAAAACTTCAGGCTCATGCTCCCTCACCCACATCAACTTTGGCGCGGTGAAGCCTGGCATGGCAAGATTCCCCGTAATCGCGCGCGATTCCGGAATCTCCTCCTCTAGCTTTCGGCATAATTGGAAGCTGCGTCCATCATTCCACAGGATGGCGGGGCGAAGCGGCTTATGGTCCGCCCCCAGCAGCGTCGCGCCATGCATTTGCCCGGCGAGTCCGATGCCCTGCACCCCTGCGCGTAAGTCATCAGGCAGCGCAAGAATGGCGGCTTCGGTTGCCTGCCACCAGTCCTGGGGATCTTGCTCAGACCATAAAGGGAAAGGCCGTGATACATTTAACGGCGCGTTCCCAGTCGCCAGCACTTTGCCATCCTGCGCGGCTATCACGGCTTTAACGCCCGATGTGCCAATATCTATGCCGAGAAACATCTCGCTACACCCTCTCCTAACCTGCGTAGGTAGCGCTAACATCCGTCATCATGCAAGAGGCTTGCTCAACCTCTCCCTTCGGAATAGGCGATGCAAAAGGGGAAATGCAGAAGATGGTCGCCAAAAGAGGTTCGCGCCGCAGAACCGAAGGACCCACAGTTGCCGATGTCGCGCACGCGGCGGGCGTGTCCCCAATGACCGTGTCCCGCGTTATCAACCATGATCAGCGGGTGACAGACGCGACTCGCAAAAAGGTCGAAGTGGCCGTTGCCGCCTTGGGTTATGTCCCGAACGCTGCAGCACGCGCTTTGGCGGGGGCACGGCAATGCCGCATCGTCTTGCTATACGGCAATCCCAGCGCCGCCTATCTAAGCGAATTTCTTCTCGGAAGCCTCAGCTCTGCCCGAGAGAATGATGTCGAACTGATCGTCGATAAAATTGACCCGCTGGAAAAGCCCGTCATGCTCGCTGCCAGACTTGTCGCACACAGGGTCGATGCGGTGTTATTGCCGCCGCCGCTCTGCGACGACACAGAACTGCTCAGCGCTCTGCAAAAATGCGGTCTCGCGGCCGCTCAGGTTGCATCCGGACAGCCAGCGCCTTCCTCTCATGCCGTGCTCATAGATGATGAGGAAGCGGCGTTCACAATGACTCAGCATATCCTGGCGCGCGGACATCGCCGTATCGGGTTCGTCGCAGGCGACCCCAACCAAACCGCCAGTCATCTTCGGCGACAAGGCTATGAACGCGCTTTGCATTTGGCGGGGATCAAGCCGGACAAGAAGTTGGTCGCGCAGGGAAATTTCACCTACCGAGGCGGGCTTTCCGGAGCAGCCACGCTACTCGACATCACATCGCCGCCCAGCGCCATCTTCGCAGCCAATGACGACATGGCGGCGGGCGTGGTGAGCGCCGCGCACCAGCGCGGATTGGATGTGCCCAGCGATCTCACCGTTTGCGGGTTCGACGATACCGCCATCGCCACGACAATATGGCCCGAACTCACCACGATACGCCAACCGATTTCGGCTATGGCCAGCGTTGCGATCGAAATTCTTGCCCAGGCCGTGCGATCCAACCGCCCCTTGGCGCGCGCTCAGCCTCAACATGTAAAACTTGATTACGAACTGGTCGTCCGCGGATCTGATGCAGCGCCTCAGCTAAAGACTTGACCACGTCCACAACTTTGCCATGGTAGCGCTCACAATAGGAGAGGTTCAGCTATGCATCGGGTTGCACAGGAGCGGGTCAATCTGGCTTTGATCGGCCGTATAGTCGCGGTTGCCACGATCGGCGGCTTCATGTTCGGATATGACTCCGGGGCAATCAACGGCACGCAAGAGGGGCTTCGCCACACCTTCGGACTTGATGAGGCTCAGCTTGGCCTGACGGTCAGCGCTTTGTTGCCAGGCTGTGCATTAGGCGCCTTCCTCGCGGGCCGCTTCGCGGATATCTGGGGCCGTCGTACCGTCATGATCGTCGCGGCGATCCTCTTCATCATCAGCGCCGTCGCCTCCGGCGGAGCATTCAGCGCAACAGTCCTCGCCATCGCCCGCTTCTTCGCTGGAATGGCAGTGGGCGCGGCAAGCGTCCTTTCCCCCGCCTACATCAGCGAAGTTACGCCCGCGCATATACGCGGAAGGCTGTCCAGCATGCAGCAGGTAATGATCATCTCGGGTCTGACCGGAGCCTTTTTCGCCAATTATTATCTCGCAGGCATCGCGGGATCCTCGCTTGGAACGGCTTGGGCCGGGCAGCCTGCCTGGAGATGGATGTTCTGGGTTCAAGCCGTACCGGCCCTATTGTTCCTGGTGGCGCTATTCGGCATCCCGGAAAGCCCCCGCTTCCTAATCGCCAAGGGGCGACTGCAACAGGCCAGGCTGGTTCTGGATCGCCTGCTCGGCCCACAAGCCGCAGCCGAGAAAATGAACGAAATTAGCGCATCGCTTTCTCACGATCACCAGCCCAGCCTGGCCGATATTCGCAAGCCGGGCGGCGGTTGGCGCAAGATCGTCTGGGTCGGCATTGGCCTGGCCGTGTTCCAGCAACTCGTCGGGATCAATGTCGTCTTCTATTACGGCGCGGTACTCTGGCAGGCCGTGGGTTTCACAGAAAGCGACGCTCTGAAGATCAATATCGCGTCTGGGGCCGTATCGATCCTCGCATGCCTCGTATCGATCCTGCTCATCGACCGGATCGGGCGGCGGCCGCTTTTGCTGATCGGCTCCGCAGGCATGACAGCCACGCTCGCAACGCTGGCCTGGTGCTTTGGCAATGCGGCCATGGTCGACGGCGCCCTTCGCTTGCCGGCAGGGCTCGGCCTCGTCGCGCTGCTCGCCGCCAACATCTACGTGATATTCTTCAACCTCAGTTGGGGTCCGGTCATGTGGGTCATGCTTGGCGAAATGTTTCCCAACCAGATGCGCGGGTCGGCCCTCGCCGTGGCAGGCGCTGCGCAGTGGCTCGCGAACTTTCTTGTCAGTTCAAGCTTCCCTTGGCTGGCGAAGAATATCGGGCTGCCCGTCACCTATGGCGCATATACCACCTTTGCCCTGCTATCCCTGCTGTTCGTCTTTATGACGGTCCAGGAAACCAAGGGGATAGAGTTGGAGGCGATGCAGGGATAGCGGGTTGCCCAAAGCCTGGCGACCTCTGGATCGCCAGGCCGCTACCGCCAACCGTCATGGCGACGCCTTTTATCGGTCATCGGAGCAAGTGCGTATAGATGGCCGCGCTGTATAAATGTGCTTAACTGCATATTTTACAACACAGCCAACTTGCTGATGCGGGCAAATGCGATCGCAAGGCAATGCGCTCTGGGCCGCCGTGCAGTTCGGCCCAGAGCGCAGCACCGATGCGGCGAGAGTCCCTCAATCCGCACGGCAAACATGATCCAAATAGTGGTCATCTCGATTCGACCGATGCTCAACATAAGCAATCCGGCAATTAAGTAAACGCTCTGGTAGCATTAGCGCGTTGCTCCGGCGTGCTATCAAACCCAACGGCTTTAGTCCGACCTCGCCAGCGACCGGGCGGCACGGCGTCCGGAGAAGACGCAATCCGCAACCGACAAGCCGCTGACATAGATATTGGAGCAGATGCCGACAGCATTCCGGCCGGCCGCATAAAGTCCGCGGATCGGCTCACCCTCTTCGTTCAAGACTGCGCCACTATGCTCCTGCACCTTGAGGCCTCCCAGCGTCAGAACGGGGAGGAAACCCAATTTGGCGTCGATGGACATGTTGATGGCGTGAAAAGGCGCTTTGACGATCGGCACGATATCCTCGGAGGCTTTCCCCAGTGGGTCGACCACCCCTGTTTCGGCGAGCCGATTATAGTCGGCGACCGCTGCTTCAAGACCTTCCGGCGTGATCCCGCACTTTCCGGCCAAGCTCTTGATCGAGCCTGCCTTTTTCGACCCCAGGAGCATGGCGGCTAGTGCGGGGTAACGCTGAAAGCCCAGGATGGCCTTGCTCTTCGACTGGAGCTTGGCCCTTCGATAGCCATCATCGTCCAGGATGATCCAGCACACACCCTCATGATCTTCCACCATCGGCATACCGATAGACGCGCCATAGAGCATCTCGTTGACATATCGCTGGCCCTGCCGGTTTACGACCATGCCCTGCGCCCAGGCGATGGGCGGGTTGATGAAACGCCAAGCGCTGACATGTTGAAGGCGCGATACATCGCCGCCCGCGCTCTGCCCGAGCCGAATACCGCTTCCATCATCGCCGGGAGTGCCAAGCGGCATGCCCTTGAGATACTTGGGCGCATAATGCTCAACCATCTTTCGATTGAAAATGAAGCCGCCCGCCGCAAGGCATACGCCGCGACGCGCACGAATCACGCGCTTAACACCCGCCTTACGCTCCAAAGCCGCCGCTTTTTTAAACAGCCGTGACGCCAGTTGCGCGATGATGGGCGCGCCCGGCATCGAGGGCGGCAGGCGAAGTACCATAGCCGTCGCGCGACGCATCAAGGCGTCATAGCGCTTCCCCTCGGCGGTGCCGGGCTGCATCTGGATGGCAACCACGCCGACCACGCGACCATCGTGATCCATCACGAGCTGCCTCACCTTGGTGGAGGGCAAGGACTTGATCCCCAAACGCTCCGCTGACTTCCGCAGCGGATCATAAAGACCTTTCCCGTATCCCATCGGTGCATCCAGCTTGTCGACCAGGGCGCGATGCCCTCTCGGGGCAGGTTTCGCCACGGCCTTGTAGTTGGGCGCAAGGCTGTTGTCGGAATGATAGAGGGAATAGTCGGTGTGCGGATAGCTTGTCTTTTTCTCATAGACGCGCCCCGCGAAACGGACGCCATGTCCGGCCAGCCAACGCGCCGTATCTGCGCTCTCTTCGCAGAAGATCCGGAGCGTTTGGTCGCTGACAACGCCTTGGGTCTCCAAACGAAGATAGCTGAACATGTCTTCAACGCTGTCCTCGACACCTGCATCCAACTGAGCCGGCGTGCCGCCGCCTCCGTAGAATATGCCTCCGTTGATGCGCGTCGCGCCTCCGCCATCCGCACGATCGATGGCCAGGACCGACATGCCCTCTTCATGCGCCTGGATCGCTGCCGCGACGCCCGCGCCGCCATAGCCCACGATGATCACATCTTCTGCGCCGTCCCATTCGAAGGCGTCAGCATCCTCGATGACAAGCGGCGCTTCGACGTCGCTGTTCCAATGGGGGTCGCCAGGGCGAGGTTCACCGTGCGGACGAGTCATAATTGATCTCCTGAATCTCCCTCCCCTATAAATGGACATTAATGTATATTTCAATTGGCATTCACAAATCCCGGGGCTAAGTCGCATTTCGTAGAACGGCGAAAGGAACTAAAATGGCAGCAACTGGAAAGCTGGTCCTGGTGACGGGCGCGACAGGCAATATGGGCAGAGCCGTTGTCCATGCACTTTCGCAGATGCCCGCATTGACCGTCCGCGTACTCGTGCGTCCAGAAGAGAAATCTCATCCCGTTATTCGCCGCCTGCAAAAGCAGCATAGCGTGGATTTTGCATGGGGCGACCTCACCGACGCAGCCTCCGTGGACCGGGCAGTCGCTGGCGTGGACATGGTCCTGCACATGGGCGCTCTCGTGTCCCCTCTCGCCGACGAACTCCCGCCCGCTGTCGTTGAAAAGGTAAATGTCGGCGGTACGCAAAATGTCGTGAACGCCATCCGAAGCCAGCCCAATGCTGATCAGATCCGCTTGGTCTACATCGGCACGGTGGCGCAGACCGGCAGCCGCAATCCTCCGGTCCACTGGGGACGTACCGGCGATCCGATATGCATTGGCTATAACGGGCATTATGCTGGCACCAAGGCCCGTGCAGAGGCCGTCGTAGCCGAGTCCGGCCTTAAATATTGGGTATCGATCCGCCAGACCGGTATGGCCCATTACGACATGTGGAAGACCCAGGGGCCGATCATGTTCCATAACCCTCCTAACGGAGTCATGGAGTGGTCAACCGTGGAGGACTCGGCGCGCTTGATGGCAGCGTTGTGCGGCGATGACGTTCCAGAGAATTTCTGGCGTCACTTCTATAATATTGGCGGCGGAGAATCCGCGCGGCTCGTCAACCATCAGTTGATGGTCAAGATGATGGCCGCGATGGGCGTCAAGGATTTCCGGCGCATTCTCAATCCAAAATGGCTGGCAACGCGAAACTTCCATGGACAGTGGTATCTCGATTCCGATCGTTTGGAAGAGCTCGTGCCCTATCGGCGCTTTTCGATCGACGACTTTTTCACCGAACTACCCTGTCGCATTCCCTGGATGATCCGCACCATAATGCGCTTGTTCCCGGGCCTTGCCCGCAAGCAGATTCGTGCGGTTGCGGAGGGCTCTGGGGGGCCTGCCAGCTGGATCCGCACCAATGACAGGGAACATATCAACGCCTATTTCGGATCGCGCGAGGCATGGGAACAAATTCCCGATGACTGGGATGACTTCCCATTGGCGCAGCCTTCGCAAGACCCGATAGCGCTCGATCATGGCTATGACGATTCCAAGCCGAAGAGCCAATGGGCAGCCGAGGATCTTCGCTGCGCCGCTGACTTCCGCGGGGCCAAATGCCATGCAAGCAAGGTTGATGACCCATTCTCCCCCGTAGATTGGGAATGCAGTCTTGGCCACCGCTTCACCATGTCGCCCAACCTCTATCTGGCAGGCGGCCATTGGTGTCCCACCTGCCAGACCGATATCGGCAGTTATCCGCTAGTTGCCGCGTCGAATCCATTTTTCGCTCAAATCTGGCCGGGTCCATCCGCTCAGACAACGGCTGCAAACACGCCCGCCCATCTCGACTGAAAGACCCCATGAAGAAAAATGTTCTTCTTTTCGCGGCCCTCACCGCCCTCTCTGCAACCTCTTTGGCGGCAATCCCTGCGCGCAAGAACGCGCCGGCTATCGCACCGCGCTACAGTAGCTCGAGTACGCCCATCGGCACGCTGCTGGATGATCCTCGCACACGCGCCATCGTGGACAGGCATATCCCCAACACATCGACCGACAGCAGGATCTTCCTCGCACGCGGCCTGACGCTGAAAGGAATCCAGCGCTTCTCCCAGGGCAAGATCAGCGACAGGCAGCTGGCTGCAATTGATAAGGATCTCGCCAAATTTAGATAACGGGTCGATTTCAGCATCTCATTGCCATGGCGATGCTCCTATATCAGAAGGCACTGATGACCCGTCGAACCGCCACTCCTGCAAAGCTTGCCCTCAAGAGAGGGCGTCCCTCGTCAACGGAGGTGGCGCTGATCGAGCAAGCCATACTTGGCACCGCCCGAGGCATGTTTCTGGTCGATGGGTTCGATGGCGTTTCTATGGAGAAGATTGCCGCGGCGACCGGCATAACCCGCACCACACTTTACGCCCGCTACGCGACCAAGGCGGATCTTTTCCGTGCGGTCGTGAGGGAAACGCTGGCCCGCTGGTATGCGGTTTCCCGAGTCAAATCCACCCATGGCGTTACCGATCTGAGAGAGGTTCTGCACCTACGCGTTGCCGACATGGCGTCTCTGTTGGTCGATCCCCTCTTCCGCGGACTTCATTCATTAATTCTTCTCAATCGCCATCGCTTTCCAGATCTCGCGCCACTGATGCACGAACTGGGTTATCTCAACGCAGTTCGGCTGCTGGCGGAGGATATTCGCGCCGCTGCGCACAGGGACGCGATCCCCGTGGAGCGACCAGAGGCGGTCGCGGAGCACATTCTCACATCGGTATATGGCTGGTTTTTACAGTATGACCTCGTTCGCAAGCTCTCCGCAAAAGATATCGAGACACATGGGAAGAAGATAGTGGATCTCATATTGTTCGCCCGCGAACAATGGTGATCCTGTCCCTCCGACTGGTTCGAACTGCTTCCATGATACAGGCGCTTTGATCCTATTCGCGTTAAAGGCTTTATGGCAACGCGAGCCCTCCATCCTCACATTAAGCCGCGGCATATCCGCAGCAGCGGCGCTCACGTAAAGCAGCACGAAAGCTCGATCAGAGCGCAGCATATGCTCTCCCCTGGAGGGGCGCTTGTCATTCGTTCGTAAGGCAAATTTGAAAAGGCACGCGGCGGCCAAGGTCCTCCCCATGGCTCAAAAAGTAAACAATAACGTTGCATTTAATAGAGCGAAGATCCATGGTCGGCTCATCAATTTCGGGGAAATTGCCCGTCAAGATGGGCTTGGCTTGCGAGTGGTGAAAATCTATGGATGACAAGATGTGGACGCGCCGTGAATTCTCCGCGATGGGGGGCGCGATGGGCGTGGCGGCTCTGACTTCTCCGGCCTGGGGCCGCACGCCCGACAATTTCATCGATATCGATATCCGAAAAGACGCCGGTCCTCTCGATCATATTTGGTCGCGCTGCATGGGCTCAGATCGCGCTGCCATCACTCTTCGGGAGCCATGGCGCAAGGACTTGGCGCGGTTCAAGAATGAGGCCGGTCTGCAACGCATCCGTTTTCACGGCATCTTCAATGACGAGATGGGGGTCGGCGCAAATGGTAATTTCCAGAACGTCGATGCCGTATATGATGGCCTGCTAGAACGTGGCGTCCAGCCGTTCGTCGAACTCAGTTTTATGCCCCGCTCGTTGGCAAGCGGAGCGAAGGAATTTGGCTTTTACCGCGCCAATGTAACTCCACCCTCATCGTTGGACAAATGGGCGGAACTCGTCGGAAAGTTCGTCCGCCATCTCGTTCAGCGCTATGGCGCCGAGGAAGTGCGACAATGGTATTTTGAGGTCTGGAACGAACCAAATCTGAAATCCTGGTTTTGGACTGGAACGCAGGAGGAATATTTCGCGCTTTATAAGGCAGCTGCTCAGGCAGTGAAGGCGGTCGATCCTTCTTTGAAGGTGGGGGGGCCTGCAACATCAGCAATACAGTGGATTCCGCAGTTCCTCCAATTCTGTGCACAGAATAATCTGCCGGTCGATTTCGTTTCGACCCATGTCTATCCCGGAGACGATCAGGCCTTGATTTTCGGGAAAGCAGGTCTGCATAAGGAGTATGATGTCGTGCCTGCCGCAGCCGCGCTGGCCCGGAAACAGATCGATGCCACCCGCTATAAGGGGACGGCATTGTGGATCAATGAATGGTCATCCGATAGTCCGGCCATGATCGCCCACGCCATCAAAGAGAGCCTCCCCCACTGCCAGGCTATGTGCCAGTGGCAGATCAGCGGCGAGTATGAAGAGAATATGGTTGCCAACTGGATCTTCAAGGAAGGTCAGAACGGTTGGGGCATGCTCGCCCGGGGGAGCGTGGCCAAGCCGGAATTCAACACTTACAAGCTGCTACATCGGCTTGGCGACCGCAGATTGGCTGCGAAGGGTCCTGCGCTGGCGTCGCGCACGCGGGACGGCGGGTGCGCGGCTTTGGTCTGGAACCTCGCAGACGTCCAGCAGGCCCCGGGCATCCCAGGCGCCAGCAGGGAGCGCCGGATCATCGGTGACCGCAAGACGCTAACCGTTCGGCTGCAGGGCGCCGCAGCCGCCCAAGCTGTCCAGGTCAGCTATGTCGATCAGGATCGCGGATCTCCTTATCCAGCTTGGCGCGCCATGGGATCGCCGCAATATCCCACCCGCGAGCAGTTAGATACCATTCGCAGGGCAGCGGAACTGGCGGCCCCCGAGAGGATGACGCTAGATGAGCATGCTCAGCTTACGCTCGACTTGCCGCCGGAGGGTGTAGCACTTATCGAGCTTGTCTGAGAGCCTGGGGCATCTGACGCTCCAGCCGTACTGGGCCTATCAACCCCGATGGCGGCACTGGCGTAGAGGCGGTATAGGGTGTGGCGCCGAAGGGCGTTCCGCCCGGCCCTACGGTGTCGAACACGCTGCGCGGCTGCTTGATGCCTAGGCTTGCCGCGTCCTCATGCGTGAAGGCGATCCGTTTCGTCACGCCGGGTTGACGGTCACCAACGACGCGATTGACCCACAAGTTGCTGACCCGAACCTCAATCTTGTTGCGCCCGGTCTTCAGCAGGTTGGTAACATCAACGCGGTATGGCGCCGTCCACACAATGCCCGCCGAACGGCCGTTGACCAGCACTTCGGCGACCACCTCAACCGTGCCGAGATCGAGTTGCAAGCGCCCGCCATCCTGCATCCAGGACCGCGGCACCCGAAGCGTCCGGCTATAGTTGGCAGTACCGGAAAAATACTTCACCCCAGGGTCAACGTCCTTGCTCAGGTCGCGCAACCGGCCGAGTTCGAGCTTTGCCGGTGCGCCTCGGTCGGGCGGGAACGCGATCGACCATTTATCAGACACATCAGCCAGCGGCTGAACGGTTGGGACTGGAAGCTGCTGGCTTTCCGGACCACCGTTGCGGAACATCACAAAGGTTGAGCCGAACGGGGCAAGCGGGATATCAACCAGAGTGCGGCCCTTCTCATACCGATAGCTTGCAGGTCGTGCCTGGCCGCTTACAGGATCCCAAATCTCTGCGGTCTTGCCCGTCACCCGGAAGGCGGCCACCACCGACTGCGCTTTGTTCTGGCTATTCGAGACGAAATAGATGTCGCGGTCAGGTGTCTGGCGATGCCTGAAACGGATTGCGCCGTCCGCCTGTCCGCCCACGATTTCGAAATCGGCCGTTACCCCTTCCGCTGCCAACGGAGCGGCAAGGCTATTCGTTGCGTAAACCTTACCCGCCCCTACCTTGTGAGCGCCAGATGCCATCGGCCAAAGCTCAGTTATGATGGCGCGGACCTGCTCCGGGTCGTCGCTGAGGCTTGGTGAGCCCTGGGGCCTGTCACCCACGAGGATCGCGCCGTCACGGACAAGAGCGCGCAGGCGTTCAAGCGTTGGCAAGGTGAGCCACCGCGTTTGGCCACTCATGTAAAGAAGCCGCCAGGACATGTCGTCCGGCGTAACGAGACGTCCGTCCTTCACCGCGATGCGAGTTTTGAGCGCATCGGCGTTCACATAATCATATTGCAACCCGTCCGGCACGGCAGGTGGATTTTCGCCGAAAAGCCCGGTGATCGAGGCGCCCTCGCCGTAGAAGATCGCCACGTCGTTCACCGCATGCCCCTGTTGCAACAGGTACGAGGCGCGACCCAGATAGCTGATCCAGGGGCCTGCCTGTTCCGCCCAGGTATCGTTGCGGTTGAACCAGTGGCCGAAGGGACCGAGCACCAGCCCCGGCGCCTTGCCGATCAGTGGCTGATGCACCGAACTGTGCAGGATGAACCGGTTGATGCCCGCAACCATCATCAGGTCGGCGTCCGGCTTCAACATGCGCGGCGCGATCGACCAGGGCGAGCCGCTGGCGGTCAGCGCTTCGGCGGCGACGATGTTCTGGCCCCAGATATTGGCGACGGAGGCGGATTCGCGGATGTCCGCGAAAGGGCCAGGCTGGAAGACACCGGGCGTCCGCTTGTGCCAGAATGCCGCCATCGGCACGTCCGCCGACGCCTTCATCTCCATCCCGTCACCCATGGCGGCGGGGCGGCCTTCATGCGATTCGCCGTAGCGGATCATGCCGACCTTGTGCAGTTGGGTAGTCAGGGTGTCGTAATGCTCGGTCTTCAGCAGGTCCTGCAGCGTGCGGCGGAAATCCCACAGGAAACGGTCGCTCCTTTCGGCGCTGTCCACCACATAGCCTGCCAACACCGGCAGAAACGGCGTGGCGTCGTAGCCACGCAGGCGCTGGAATTTTTCCAGAATGGCGGGCGTCCAGTTCGCTTCCCCCGCTTCCCAGCTGTCGAAGATCATGTTGGTGACGCCGCCAGCGCCCAACCGCCCGCCGCTCGCCTGACGATAGCGGTCAAGATATTGGGTAATGTAGCTGGTCACGTCCGCGCCGCTGAGCTTGTCCACCTCCAGCCCGGAACCGGAAGGCTGAGCCGGAGCGTTGCGTTGGCCGGTCAGGGAGTAGCCGATGCGCAGGACAGTCCATTCGCCCTTTGGCGGAGTCCAGTCCAAGGTGCCGTCGGGGCGCATGCGTGATGTGAGGTCGACGACCTCCCGCCCGCGGATCGCGCCCTGCCCGCCCGGGGTGGCCAGGGAGTAATAGTCGGACGACAGCGCGAAACCGGCCTTGGTTTCCCATGCGTTGACCATCGGGGCACCGCGCAGAACCAGCTCCGATACCAGCAGCTTGCCGCCGGGAGGCCCCGCCATGCTCGCGCCGCCAATCTTGGCTTTGGGACCCGCTCCTGCCGGAACCAGTACCCGGAACCAGCGGGCGGTCGTCGTCGGCACGGTCGCGGTCCGTTGCGGGCCTGCCGTTTCGATCATCCCGACCTGATTCCAGCTGCGGCCGTCATTGCTTGCTTCCAGCCGTGCACCCGACCCAAGGCCCGCACCGCCGCGACCTCCGAAATGGGCGTAGCCGCCGGTTGCGGTCGTGACCGCACGGACGGTGACGGCGCGACCATAGTCAAATCGCAGCCAGGCATCGCCATCGGGGCCGGGGGTCAGCTCCGTGCTTTTCACGACATCGCCGTCGCTCAACATCTGCGCGGTGAAGTTTCCACCGCTGGCGCTGACCGTGGGGGTGGGCAGCTTCGCGCCATTGGACGTGCGGAACGCCACCAGTTTCGCATCGCGGTAGAACGTCTTTACGCCAAGCCCGCTGGCATTGTTCTGAAACAGTCCTGCGGAACCCGGCGGTTGGACGAGCTGGCCGGTGAAGCGTCGTCCCCCGGTGACCTGGGTCTCGCTCCACACATATTTCTTCATGCCCTGTTCGGGTTTGACCCAAGGGCCGCCGCTCTCGCTCCAACCGGGCGAACCGGCGATCCCGATGTCGAAGCCTTTACGAATGCTTCGCTCCACGGCTTCGCCGAACATCGCCTTCCAGCCATCGCTCATGTAGGGAAGCGGCGTTTCCACCACGCGCGGGGCGCCCAAGTCCACGTCGAAAGCCTGATACCCGCCCAGGCCGATGCGCTCCATCCAGTCGAGGTCGGCGGCGATGCCGGCGGAACTGATCTGCCCACTGTTCCAGTGCCACCACACCCTGGGCTTGGCCGCTAGCGGCGGAGCGCGGAAACCATCAAGCAAGGTGTCCGACGCCATGGCCGCGTGAGATGTGGTGAAATACAGTGCCGCAGCGCAGGCAAGCTTCAACGCCTCTGAATTTGCCATCTTATTCTCCCTGCATCCTTAGCCGCGCACGCTCGCATTACTGCGCTGCCTCGCCAGATATTTCCAGAAGCAGGCCATACTCCACCGCCGGATTAATGCAACGTATCTGTATACTTATTTGCCAGCCTAGCCTATGTCACGGCGTATCTGACGTATCAGTGGGGTAGTCTTGTGGGAAGTTCAGTACGAAACGGGGCGGTATATAAGGCTCTGCACTGGGTAACGGCGAGCCTGTCCGTTATGGCGTTGGTCCCGTTCGTCCCGGCAGAGGCAGCAGGCAGGTCGCGCATGGCGACCTATGCAAATCCTGTTGATCTACCCTATCGTTACCAGACGCCCGTCAAGATCCCGCAAATCCAGCTCAAGCTCGGCGAAGCCTATCGGGAAGCGGCCGATCCCACGATCATCACATATAAAGGCCTGTACTACCTCTTCGCATCGCATTCGAAGGGCTATTGGCATTCGCCAGACCTCCAGCACTGGACTTTCGTGGAAGCGAGCGGCTACGCCGTGGACAAGTTCGCTCCGACCGTCGTCGTGATCCGGGACCGGATGTATTTGGCCACAAGCGAAAGTACGCGCCGCATCTGGACGACCGACGATCCAAAGTCCGGGCGCTGGTATGAAGCCGCCGTCATCGAACAGCGTTATGAGGACCCGGACATGTTCCTCGACGATGATGGCCGCCTGTACATGTACAGCGGTCTGGCATCGAAGGGCCCGCTGCGCGTGGATGAGCTCGATACCAGCACGTTCCTCGTCATCAGGACTGCGTACATCCCGCAGTCCCGCGACAAGGATGGCCGCGGGTGGGAGGTGCCGGGCGACAATAATGAAAAGCCCGGCGCGCCATCCTTCGTCGAAGGATCGTGGATGACCAAGCATGACGGCCGCTATTATCTGGAATATTCGGCGCCCGGCACCGAGTTCAAGACATATGCCAACGGCGTCCTGGTCGCCGACGATCCGATGGGGCCGTTCGTCTATCAGGACTATAGCCCCTTTGCCGTGAAGCCCACCGGCTTCATTACCGGCGCGGGGCATGGCAACACCTTCAAGGATGCGACGGGACGGTGGTGGCACGCAGGCACCATGACTATCTCGCAGCGCCATATTTTCGAACGGCGGCTGGGACTGTTCCCGGCCCGTTTTACACGGACGGGCGAAGTTCTGTCGGATACCTATCTGGGGGATTATCCACGTTACTTCAGCGGCAATCGTGACCTGACGGGATGGATGCTTCTTTCGCGCGGCAAGGCTGCCACCGCGTCCTCCACACTGGACGGTTTTCCGGTTGAAAACGCCGTCGATGAGGATTCGAGGACATTGTGGTCGGCGCGATCGGGCGGTGAAGAATGGTTCCAGATCGATCTGGGATCGAAAAAGCGCATCGAAGCGATTCAGATCAACTTTGCCGATCAGGGCAGCCAGGGCCGCGGGATCAGCCGGGATAGCTACCGCTATGTGCTAGAGCTGTCGGATGATGGCCAACGCTGGCGCACAGCTATCGACCACGCCCACGATGGACGTGACGCGCCGCATGACTATCAGGTGCTGCCCCAAGCGCAGAACGCCCGTTTCGTGCGGCTCCGCAATGTACAGGCGCCGGACGGCGGCAACTTCTCTCTCTACGACCTGCGCGTGTTCGGTAAAGGAACAGGCCGACGCCCTGGGCGCGTATCCGCAGTGAAGGCGAGCCGAAGCGCAGCGGACCCCCGGCGCGTGACGGTTACTTGGCAGGCGGCCCCCGGCGCCGAATTTCATATCGTTCGCGTCGGGCGTCGCCCCGATCTGATGAACCAAAATTTTCAGGTCTACGACGGGTTGACGTCGCTGGAGATTGGCAGCCTGAACCTTGGGAAGGGTTATTGCGTCGCCGTCGACGCGGTAAACGAAGTCGGCATTGCGCGCTCGACCTCTACTCGCTGTTTCGACTGACGTTACTGCGCGATGCAGGCGCTGCAGCAACCTGTGGCCAGCGAGGATCGGAAACGCATAATCTGGTCGCCGATTGGATCGCGTGGACGAACGGAATCCTACGTTCGCCGGACCTCTGCCGATCCAACTATGCCGGTTTTAGCAGCACGGCTTGGACGATCGCTTGTGGCCGTCAAGACCTTCAAATCGAGCAAGCCATTTGTCCAATCGCATGCGTCTGGACTTGATGGGGTGGTCATCTTCTGGCTCAATCAGTGAGTCCTGATCTTAATAAAGCAGTCTGGCAGTAGACACCCTATTTCTCACGTTCCGCCTTCTGCCGGGCGACCCGCGCGCCTTCAAGGAACAGGTCCACGGCATCAACGGCCCAGTCGCGCCGCTCCTGGCTATCAAGACCGCCCTCCCCCAGGGTCGCAGCACGAAGGGGGGTGCCGAGGACCATATCCTGGAGCATCAGCATGGCCCGTCGCGGGTCACTGCAGGCAAGTTCCCCAGCGCTCACGGCGTCGGCAATCAGCACGAACATCATTTCGCGTCCGGGAAAGCTGGCATCGTTGTCGGCCAGACGGGCGAGTTCGGGAAAACGCTTTGCCTCCCCCATGATGATCGCGGTCATCATCACCATCTTCGGGTCGAGCATCGCATCCAGCGCCTGTATGGCTACCGCGATCAGGCTGTTGCGCAGTGACAATCCTTTTGGAGCGGGCGTCGAGAAACGTTCGCGTAGCAATGCGTCGCTGACTGCGATGAACAATCGTTCCTTACTGCCAAAGCGCGCATGGACCGTTTGCTTGCTCGTTCCTGCCGCCGCCGCGATTGCCGCGATACTGGTCTTGCTAAAGCCCTGCTTGAGGAACGCAGCCTCAGCGGCGGCGAGGATCGCCTTGGTCAAACGCGCCGCCTCTGCGATGCCGGGTCGGCCTCCCCTACGAGCTGTGGGCTTTATGCCCGGCAAAGCTGAATTTGACCGGCTCATCTGATCGCCAATGGCATAAATAACGCGGGCCGGTAAAGCGGGCATGTCGCCCCGGACATGGGCAACTGGTGATTTACTTGACCATCGGACAAGTTTATCTTTATGGCCATGTTTGACTGTCATCACCAATCAGGTGCGGCAGCGCCCAGAGGATGGAGGCGAAAGATGGCAAGCCCGATGAACCCCGAAGCGGCCGGATTTATCCCGCCGGACCCTTGGGGGCTTCGCGCGCCCGCGCCGGTGCCGACGTCCGGCGGCGCGATCACCGATTGGGGACTTGCCATTGATGCCCCCCTCCAGATCGACGAACCCGACACGCATGCGTGGCAGGGCGAAGCCGATATGATTGTTGTCGGGCTGGGCGGAGCTGGAGTTGCGGCCGCGTTGGAAGGCCTTGAGCAGGGTCTCTCCGTAATCGCGCTCGACCTGTATGAGGGCGGCGGTTCGACCGCGGCCAATGGTGGTGTCTATTACGCTGGCGGTGGCACGTCCATACAGCAGGAGGCGGGCGTCGAGGACGACGCAAAGCTTATGGAGGATTATCTCCGGTTCGAGGTCGGCAATGTCGTCGCGCCCGATACGCTGCGCGATTTTTGCGAGACAAGCGCCGAGACATTCGAGTGGCTGCGCCGACATGGCGCGCCGTTCAGCGCCGCCCTATACTCTAAAAAGACATCCTATCCGCCGCTCGACAAGTTTCTCTACCACCCCGATAGCAGCCTTGCTGGACCGTTCCGCGATTTTACCCGACCGGCGGCGCGCGGGCATCGCACGGTGCATCGCAACGGCAAGAACCCCTTCGGTCTTGGCGTAGGCGTTTACGGGCCACTCAAAGCGGCGGCACTTGCGCGCGGGCTGGAATTCCATACTCACGCCGATGTGCGCCAGCTCGCGCTGGACAGGGCGGGCCGCGTCATCGGCGTTCGCGTCGAGCGGCTGGCCGATCCTGCCATCCGCGAACGACATTCGAAACTTGTGGCCAAGGCCAACAAATGGCTCTCCATGCTCCCATCGACGCTGCCGGGGGCACAGGTGACGGTGTCGATCGGCTACAGGCTCCTCCGTAAGGCGGATGCATTGGCGTCTGCTGCGCGAAGCAGCGTATGGCTGCGTGCCCGCAAGGGCGTGGTGCTGAGTGCAGGCGGCTTTATCTGCAACAAGGCGATGGTGCAGCATTTCGCCCCTCATGTCGCAGCGGCACTGCCGAACGGCACGCTCGGTGACAATGGCAGCGGCATCATGCTGGGCGTATCGGCAGGCGGGGAAACCGGGCTGATGGAGCGTGTGTCTGCCTGGCGCTTCCTCTCACCGCCGCAGGCGTGGGGGCGGGCCATGGTCGTCGATGGTGAAGGACGCCGCTATGTGAACGAGACATGGTATGGCGCGCGCATCGGCGACGGGATGGTCGAGCGACATGGCGGGCGCGCCTACATCATCATGGATCGCAAGCTATGGCGGCAGTCGCTCAAGGACGCATTCGGTGAAGGTGTGCTGACGTTCCAGCGAGATATCACCCTCATCAACGGCCTGTTCGGCGCGAGAAAGGGCGCGACGCCGGAGGCCTTGGCCAAAAAAATGGGCTTTTCACCGGCCCGCTTCGCGGAATCGTTGGCGGCCTATAACAGCGCCGCGCGCGGCGAGACCCCGGATGCGTTTCACAAGGCGCCCGAGGAAATGGCCGAACTGGCCACAGGCCCGTTCTATGCGGTAGACGCCTCGACCGACGCGCGGCTGTTTCCCTTGTCCTGCATGACGGTGGGCGGTCTGCGGGTGGATGAGGCCAGCGGCGCGGTGAAGGCATTGGCGGGCGGGGTCGTACCGGGGCTGTATGCCGCCGGGCGCACCGCCATCGGTATCTGCTCCAATCTTTATGTGAGCGGACTCAGCTTCGCCGATTGCATATATTCCGGTCGTCGGGCAGCGCGCGCCATCGCCGAAGATCACAGTAGCTAGAGTAACGAGGTGGCTGCGCCTATGCCAGCGCTTGCTCCAGTGATCACCGCAGTTTTGCCGCTCAGGCGTGCCATTCTCGCAACCTTTTCAGAAGTTGTAGAAACGTGCCGGATTGTCCACCAGGATGCGGTTGCGCACCGTTTCGTCCGGCACCCACTCGGCGAGCAGATCGAGCAGCCCGGATACCGTGGGCATCGGCCGCCATTGCGCGACGTGGGGCCAGTCCGAGCCCCAGACGCAACGATCGGGGGCAGCGAAGACCAGCGCCTGTGCGAAGGGGATGGAATCGCGATAGTCCGGCTGTTCCGACATGCGGAATGCGTCGGAAATCTTGACCCATCCGCCGTCGGCGACGAGTTGGACCAGCGTCTGGAAACCCGGATGATCGATGCCCGCTGTGTAAGGGATGTGCCCCATATGATCGATGATCCAGGGGCAGCGAAGACGGGCGATGCGCGGGGCGAGTTCTACAAGCTCGCAGCCGTCGAGCAGGAGCTGGAGATGCCAGCCCATCTTACAGGCTAGCGCATCGAACCGCTCCAGATCTTTGAACCCGATACCTCCGCCGTAG
The DNA here is from genome assembly GCF_054771635.1 of Sphingobium sp. TomTYG75. NCBI lineage: Bacteria > Pseudomonadati > Pseudomonadota > Alphaproteobacteria > Sphingomonadales > Sphingobiaceae > Sphingobium > Sphingobium sp. TomTYG75. The sequence goes on from NZ_BSRE01000002.1 coordinate 221,157, forward strand.
AGCCCCCCGCCATCGCGAATGAAATCATTGAGGCGCAGGCCGCGCACACCCGCCTCATGCGCCTCGGCATAGGCCCGTTCGGGCAGGTCGGCGGGCATCACGGCGACCCCGCGCAGCCGCTCGCGATGCGCGGCCAGCGTGTCGAAGAGCAGGCGGTTGTCCGTGCCATGCACACTGACCTGAATGAGGACGCCCTTGGCGAAACCCACGGCATCCAGCATCGCAAGATACGTCTCTGCGCTGGCGGGCGGCGGGGTGTAGGACCGCTCCGGCACCAGCGGATATTCGGGCGGCGCGCCGATGACATGGCAATGCGTGTCGATCGCGCCTGCGGGCATCACGAAGCAGGTTGGCGGACTCTGCTCAGATGGCGGGCCAGGGCAAGGACGCCGCTGGTTGATATCTGTCATATGGCTGCTCCATTCGTACGGTGGAGATAGTCCGGCCCAAGCTCATCGAGCGAGTTGGTGCCGAGCATCGCCATGTTCCGGTCGATCTCCGCACGGAGCAGCCCGATGGCGTGGCGCACCCCCGCTTCCCCATGAACCGCCGCGGCATAGAGGAAGGGACGGCCGATCAGCACCATGCGCGCACCGAGCGCAATGGCCTTCAATATGTCGCTGCCGCGCCGGAAGCCGCTGTCGATCAGGACGGGCATGTCACCTGCGGCGGCGACGGCGGCGGGCAAGGCGTCGAGCGTGCCGATGGCGCCATCGAGCTGCCGCCCGCCATGGTTCGACAGGATGATCGCGTCCGCGCCAACGCTGCGGGCCAGCCTTGCATCTTCGGCGTGAAGCAGCCCCTTTATGACCAGATTGCCGCGCCAGCGGTCCCGAATATATCTGATGCCGTCCCAGGTCAGCCGGTCGCGCTGTCCGAAACTGCGCTCGGCATTGCGGGCGATCACGGGCGCGCCGCGTGTCGCGCTGGAATTTTCGAACGCTGGCATGCCGTGGCGGATCAAGGTCGGTGCAAAGGTCCCGAGCAGCCAACGTGGGTGCAACAGGCCATCCAGCGCCAGCCGAAGCGAGGGTTTGATCGGCGTGGAGAAACGTTCGCGGATCAAATTTTCGCGATTGCCCAGCACCGGCACATCGACGGAAATGACGAGCGTTCCGAAACCTGCCGCCGCAACCCGGTCGATCACGCCGTCGATCCAGTCGCGGTCAGCAGGAAGATAGGCCTGGAACCAGCAGGAGGGCGAAACGGCGCGCACCTCCTCAAGCCGGATGAGCGATGTTGCGCTGAGCAGCATCGGCACATTTTCGGCATGGGCGGCACGTGCGAGAGCAATGTCTCCGCGCATGGCGACCAGCGCGGACAGCCCCATCGGAGCTATGCCGAACGGGGAAGACCAGTTCTCACCGAACAAGGAGGCGTGCTGGCTGCGGCCCGCCATGTCCCGCAAAGCGCGCGGGACGAAAGTGACGCGGCGCATCGCTTCCCGATTGGCCGATACGGTCAGATTATCCTCACATGCCCCCGCGACATAGCCGAACAACGGGCGTGGCAGATGCGCGTACGCAAGGGCTTCATAGTCGCCAAGCGAAAGGACGCCTGCTGCCTTTCGCTTCATCCGGGCCGATGGCTCGGCTTGCCGCCTATTCAACCCTGATCCTCCCCATATTCTCATGTTCCTGCGTCGCGGCAAAATAGCTCCACAGTGGCGTTCATAGTCATAGAACAGCTATCGCCACCTATGCCGGATCGATATGTCCGAACCGCGCTGGCACCAGAAAATCAATATTGCAGCTGCGCCTTCCAGACGCCGCTATCCACCAGATGCTTGATCTCTTCGCGCACCAGCCGAACGATGATTTGCGTTGAACGGGTCAACTGCTCCTCTCGGGGCATGCCGAGCACCAGCTGGCGAACAACGGGCGGATTACCGATCGGTGCGTAGCGCAGGATGCCAGCGTCGACTTCCCGGTTCAAGGATGAGAGCGGCAACACAGTGTAGCCGAGACCAAACTCAACCAGCTCTTTGAGCACCAGGAACGAGTCTGCTTCAAATCGAACATTGAGTGGCACGCCGACCTTGCGCGCCGCGGCCTCCACGATCAGGCGAAGGCCGTGCGACTGGCTAGGCAGCACGATGGGGAGCTTGACGAGTTCCTGTACAGGGATTCGCGTCGCGGGATCGAGGTCGGAGGAAGACGGGCCTACGAGCACCAACTCCTCATACAGCATTTCCGCGACGTTCATCTGGAAATCCGAAGCCGGGCCGTACAGAAGCGCGACGTCGATCTCCCCCCGTTGCAGCCAGTCGATGAGGTGCCCTGCATAGCCCTCGACGATCCGCAGCGATATATTGGGCGCCTGCTCCGCGACACGGCGGGCAAGCCGCCCGGCCAGAATATAGCTGACCGTAGGCGGAACGCCGAGGGCGATCTGGCCGCCCCCCTCCGCCGATCGGTTCCGTATATCGTCAAAGGCCTGCCGGACCTGCCGCACCGGCCCCGCGATATGCTGGCGCAATTCCTCACCGGCCGGGGTGAGCTGCATGCCCCGGCGGTGGCGGTAGAAAAGCGGCGTGCCAGCCTCTTCCTCCAGGATGCGCATCTGGCGGCTGAGGGCAGGCTGGGCAATCCGCATCCTGTCAGCTGCCCGGCTGAGTGATCCGAGTTCAGCGATTTTCAGGAAATGTTCAAGCCGCCGGAAGTCCACCTGCTCACACCCTTTTTATCATGCCTAACCGACATAGCTGGACGCGTAGATTGTTCCTATTGGTTTAGCAAATCCGGCAATAGGCTTTGCGAAATCCACTTCGAGGACCGCATGTCAGCCATTAGCGAGACGGAAACAGGGGCGCACGCCGACTCCCCCTGGGCACCCATAATCTTCGACGCCTTGCAGCAGGCGAATGTTCGGCAGGTCAGTTATGTTCCGGACGCAGGCCATGCGCGCCTGATCCGCATGTGCAGCGCCTCCGAAACCATGAAGACCATCGTACTCACCACCGAGGAAGAGGGCATCGCTCTTTGCACCGGGGCCTGGCTGGGCGGGGAGCGCAGCGCTCTCCTCATGCAGTCGAGCGGCGTTGGCAACTGCATCAACATGCTCTCGCTGCTGGCGAGCTGCCGTGTGCCGTTCCTGACCATCGTCACGATGCGCGGCGAGTTTCAGGAGTTCAATCCGTGGCAGGTCTCGATGGGCCGGGCGACACCGGCCGCGCTAGAGATCATGGGCGTCACCACCATCCGCATCGACCGGCTGGAAGACCTCGCGCCCATGATGGCTTCCGCCGCTACCATGGCGTTTGAAAGCGATCAGCCGATCGCGATCCTGTTGTCGCAAAGCATGCTGGGAGCCAAGAAATGGCTGAAGTGAACCGTCTCCACCGCCGCCCGGCGGTCGCGGCCTTGCTCTTCGATCGCAAGGATATGCTGGTCGTCACGGGCCTAGGTTCGCCGACCTACGATGTCTTTGCAGCGGGCGACCATCCCGGCAACTTCTACCTCTGGGGTGCCATGGGGGGCGCGGCGCTGACCGGGCTAGGCCTGGCTCTCGCGCAACCCGACCGCCCGGTGACGGTGGTCACAGGCGACGGCGAGCAGTTGATGGGCATTGGCGGCCTTGCCACCATCGCTGTGCAGCGTCCAAAGAACCTGTCGATCGTCGTGCTGGACAACGGCCATTATGGCGAGACGGGCGGCCAGATGAGCCATGCGGGCGCAGGCATCAACCTGGCCGAACTGGCGCGCGTCTGCGGCTTCACCGAATGTTTCGAGATCACGGACGAGGCTGGCATTGCCCGGGCGCGTGAAGCGATCGGCACCATCGGCGAAGGGCCGCGCTTGATCGTCATCCGCATTGTCCATGAAGAAACGCCGCGTGCCCTGCCCGCGCGCGACGGTGTATGGCTGAAGGCGCGCATGCGGGAGCATCTAGGCTTTGGGCCAAACTGAAGCAGCAGCCCACGTCGGCTTGGGGAGAATATGTGATGGCTGATGATCTGGTCCGGTTCCGCAATCTGCTGGCGGGTAGCGTGCGCGACGCAACGGGCGGCGAATGGCTTGAGAGCCTTGATCCTGCGACGGGTGAGGCATGGGCGCTTATCCCCCGTTGCACCTCTGCCGACGTCGATTCAGCGGTGGAGGCGGCACGCACCGCCTTCCGTTCGCCCGAGTGGCGCGGCCTCACCGCAACCGCGCGCGGCGCCCTGCTCTACCGCTTTGCCGACAGACTGGCTGAAGAAACCGAGCGGCTGGCGCAGCTCGAAACGCACGACAATGGCAAGCTGATCGCGGAAATGCGCGCGCAGCTTGGCTATCTCCCCGCCTACTACCGCTATTTTGCTGGCCTGGCGGACAAGATTGAGGGCCATGTCCTGCCCATCGACAAGCCGTCGATGCATGCCTTCACCCGCCGCGAGCCGCTAGGCGTGATCGCCTGCATCACGCCGTGGAACTCACCGCTTTTGCTGCTTGCGTGGAAGCTGGCGCCGTTGCTGGCGGCAGGCAATACGGCTGTCATCAAGCCGTCCGAACATGCCTCCTGCTCCACCCTCGCCTTTGTCGAGCTGTTCGAACGCGCGGGGTTCCCGGCGGGCGTGGTCAATACCGTGACCGGCCTGCCCCAGGAGTGCGGCGAGCCCTTGGTCAAGCATCCCGACATTGCCAAGATCGCCTTCACCGGAGGCGAGCCCGGCGGCATTGCGGTCTATCGCTCCGCTGCCGAAAACCTGAAGAAGGTTACGCTGGAACTGGGCGGCAAGTCGCCCAACATCATCTTCGGCGATGCGGACCTTGAACGCGCAGTCTATGGCGCGGTGTCCGGCATATTCGCGGCGTCGGGCCAAACCTGCATCGCGGGATCGCGCCTGCTCGTGCAGCGCGACGTCCATGACGAGGTGGTGGAGCGCCTGATCGCCTTGGCAGGCACGGCCCGTATCGGCGATCCGAAGCTTGCCGATACGCAGGTCGGGCCGGTGACGACCCTCGCCCAGCGAGGCAAGGTGCTCGATCATATCGCAAGCGCGCGCCAGTCAGGCGCCGAATGCGTGCTGGGCGGCGGCCAACCCACCGTTGCAGGCTTGGAGGGTGGCTGGTTCGTGCAGCCCACCATCTTCACCGGCGTCACCAACCAGATGCCGATCGCGCGCGAGGAAGTGTTCGGGCCGGTTCTCGCCATCATCCCGTTCGATCATGAAGAAGAGGCGCTGTCGATCGCGAATGACAGCCCTTATGGCCTCGCCGCTGGTGTATGGACGCAAGATATTGGCCGCGCCATCCGCATGTCGGAACGGGTCGAAGCAGGCACCGTCTGGGTCAACACCTATCGCGCCGTCAGTTTCATGGCGCCCTTCGGCGGCATGAAGCGCAGCGGCATCGGGCGCGAAAACGGGCAGGAGGCGATGGACGAATATCTCCAGACCAAGAGCGTGTGGATCGACCTTGGCTCGCCCGTGTCAAACCCCTTCGTCATCCGCTGAGATGATGAAAATCACGGAAGCCTTGGCGAACTTTTGTGCCACCGTTTCGATTTCTTCCCTCCCGCCAGAAGTTGTCGAGCGCACCCCCCTCCTCCTGCTCGACCTCATCGGTGGCATCGCGCGCGCGATGAGGCGGCAGTGGCTCCACCTTTGCTCGCAACGGTGGCCGCAATGGGCATGAGCAATGGCACCGCGCGAGTGTTTGGTGATGCGGCGGGCTATGCTCCGGCGGGCGCAGCGTTGCTCAATGGCGCACTCGGGAACGACAAGGCGGACGCGCTCGCCACGGCTGCACTTGATCTCGCCTCTCTGCCGGACGTTGGAAAGCTCACGACTCTGACGGCATAAGGTGAGGCTAGCGGGTTTCCACTCGCGCCTGCATCGCCAGCCCACCCGCATGATCAACAGCGGCCAAGTCGCGCCCCGACAACCCCAGCGTGAACGGCTCGCCCGCGAAGATCGGCCGCTGCGCACGGAAGGAGAAGCTTGCAACCTGCGCGGCTGGAGCGTGGCGGAGGAAATGGTCCATCAGCAAGGTCGCAATGAAGGGGCCATGGACGACCAGCCCCGGATAGCCTTCGACATCCCGAGTGTAGGGCAGGTCATAATGAATGCGGTGCGCATTGAAGGTGAGAGCGGAGAAGCGGAAAAGCTGCACAGGATCGATCGTGACAACACGCGTTACGGGCGGCGCAGGAGTCACCGTTTCGGGCGGAAGAGGAGCCCCATTCCGCCCGGCTTCGCGATAAACGATGTCCTGCTCTTCCTCGACGCAGACTTGGCCGTCCACCTTTAACAGGTGACGCAAGGTGGCGAAGCGCATCCGCCCCGATCGCCCTTGCTTGTCGTTGACCGCAATCGGGCTGGTCTCCCGCTCCACTTCTCTGCCGAGCAAGATCGGCGCAAGGAAGCGGACACGGCTGCCCGCCCACATCCGGCGCGGCAGGCCATCATCCTCCCGCAGCGGATGACCGTCCGGCCCGATACCGGACTGCCGCGTATCAGGCGGAAACAGCAGCCAATGGGCGAGCGGCGGCAATTCTCCCGCCCGCCACGGCGGCGTCTCATGATCGAGCAGCGCGGCAAGCAAATGTGCCTGACGGGCGGCGGCTACGTCCCTGCGATGTTCCACCACTTCGCTCACAGGAACTCCGCGCGGATCGCTTCATCATCGCCACCCAATGCCGGAACCGGCAGCGCCACCGCTTCCTCCCCATCCCATCTTATGGGCGAGGCTGGCAAGGCGACTGGCCCCGTCGGCGTTTCGGCGGTAACGCGGCGAAGCTGGCTGTGCCGCGACAGGCCGTCGACGCCGTTCAACCGCGCCCACGCGGTGCCAGCCGCTTCCAGCCGGGCGATCAGCGCGTCGGGCATTTCGGCTGCAAAAACACGGCCGACCAGCGCATCCAGCTCAGGGCGATTGGCGCAGCGCAGCGTGTTGGACGCATAGCGCGGGTCAGTCGCAAGGCTCGCGTCGCCGAGTACCGTGGCGCAGAATTTCGCCCATTCCCGCTCATTCTGGATCGACACGACAATCTGCGATCCGTCCGCCGTCGCAAAGGCGCCATAGGGAGCAATCGAGGGATGCTTCAGCCCGGCGCGAGATGGTGCCTTGCCGCCATAATCATAGTGCAGCAGCGGCACCGTCATCCAGTCGGCCAGCCCGTCGAACAGCGATACGGCTATGCCACGCCCCTTGCCCGTCTGCCCCCGTTCGATCAGCGCCTGAAGGATCGCGGCATGCGCGTTCATCCCGCAGGCGATATCGGCGACGGAAACCCCCACGCGCGCGGGATCGTCGGCCGTGCCGGTGATGCTCGCCAGCCCGGCTTCGCACTGGATCAGGAAGTCATAGGCCTTCATCCCCGCCGCTTCGCCGCTCTCGCCATAGCCGGTGATGTCGCAAGTGATGAGGCGCGGATAGCGGGCGCGCAGATCAGCCGATCCGAACCCCGACCGTGCCGCCGCACCGGGCGCAAGATTCTGGACGAACACGTCCGCCTTCGACAGCATCCGTTCCACCAGCGCCGCGTCGGCCGGGTCTTTCAGGTCGATGCAAAGCGATTGTTTGCCGCGATTGAGCCAGACGAAATAGGCGCTTTCGCCATGGACGACGGAATCGTAGCCGCGTGCGAAATCACCCTCCGCCCGCTCCAGCTTGATGACCCGCGCTCCCGCTTCGGCAAGACGGCTGGTGCATAGCGGCGCGGCCACCGCCTGCTCGAGCGAGACGACCAACAGGCCTTCGAGCACCTTTCCCATCAGAAGCTCTTCGGCAGGCCCAGCACATGCGTCGCCACATGGCTGAGGATCAGGTTCGTCGAGATCGGCGCGACCTGATAAAGGCGCGTTTCGCGGAACTTGCGTTCAATGTCATATTCTTCCGCGAAGCCGAATCCGCCATGGGTCTGGACGCACATGTCGGCGGCAAACCAGGATGCTTCGGACGCCAGCATCTTAGCCATGTTCGCCTCCGTGCCCGGCTGCACGCCCGCATCGAACAGCGCTGCCGCTTTATCCACCACGGCAGCGGCGGCGGTCGTCTGCACATAGGCGCGCGCGATGGGAAACTGGATACCCTGGTTCTGGCCGATGGGACGACCAAACACCGACCTGTCCTTCGCATAAGCGCTGGCGCGATCGATAAAGAAGCGCGCGTCGCCGATACATTCGGACGCGATCAGGATGCGTTCGGCGTTCATGCCCGACAGGATGTAGCGGAAGCCCTTTCCTTCCTCGCCGATCAAATTCTCCGCTGGCACCCGCAGATCGTCGAAGAACAGCTCCGTAGTCGCATGGTTCAGCATCGTCCGGATCGGCCGGATGGTGAGGCCATTGCCCACCGCCTCGCGCATGTCGACCAGCAGCACGCTGATCCCGTCGGTGGGTTTGGCGCATTCCTCGCGCGGCGTCGTGCGCACCAGCAGGACCATGAGATCGGAATGTTCAGCGCGGCTGATCCAGATCTTCTGCCCGTTGACGACATAGTCATCGCCGTCTCGCTTGGCGAATGTCCGAATGCGGGTGGTATCAGTGCCGCTCGTCGGCTCGGTGACGCCGAATGCCTGTAGGCGCAGTTCCCCCGACGCGATCTTGGGCAAATAGCGCGCCTTCTGCTCCTCCGACCCATGCCGCAGGACGGTGCCCATCGTGTACATTTGCGCGTGCGCCGCACCGCCATTGCAGCCTGAGCGATGCACCTCTTCCAGTACCGCCGTCGCCGCAGCCAGCCCAAGCCCCGAGCCGCCATATTCTTCCGGGATGAGGACAGATAGCCAACCCTCGCTGGCCAGCGCGGTCACGAACTCCGTGGGATAGCGCCGCTCAGCATCCAGCTCCTGCCAATAGGCTCCGGGGAACCGCGCACAAAGACGGCGGATGCCATCACGAATGTCTGAAAACGTCTCTTCCTGTGCGGCAGTGCCCATTTCAATCCCGATAAATGCGATTTTGTAAGACACTATCTGCCATCGGCCTACGCCGAAAAGTACAGAAATCGCACTGAGCTATGCAAAGCCTGTATGCGAAAGCGGATAAACGACGACCAACTTACGGAAGCCACCTTGGCTAAAGCCGTCCCCGGCCAAGGCCTCGCCAAACGGGGAAGGTCGATTACCAAAGCGGGAGTGGCAACGCCATTCCACATCCTGCTATTGAGCGGTCAAATTTCTGATCGCAACGATTTCAAGCCACAAACCAAGGAGCGCCGACTTTGGCAAAACCATTATTAAGGTGCCGGAATGGTAGGGCGAGAGGCAAAAGTCGATGAAACTTCATCAATTGCGCGCGCTAGCGGAGGTTGCCAGGGCCGGAAGCATCCAGCGTGCAGCGCGCGCCATGCATGTTTCGCAGCCCGCACTGAGTAAATCGATCCGCGAATTGGAGCGCCAGCTCGGCGTATCGCTAGTTGTCCGCAATGTGCAGGGTGCCACCTTGACACCTTTTGGTGCAATCCTGGCAAAACGCCATGACAGCATTCAGAAGGAGCTGGATAAAGCCCATGAGGAAGTCGACTGGCTGAAGGGTACGCTGGGAGGGCGGTTGCTGATCGGCATTTCACCGCCGATTGCAGGCACGAATATCGCGGACGTATTTGCTAGCTTTCGCGAGCGCCAACCGTCTGTGGAACTGACTTTGCTAGAATTGAGACCTGCACATATTTTTGATGCGGTGCGCAGCGGAACACTCGATCTCGGCATCGTCCACCATTATGGCAGTTTGGATCTCGCGGGTCTGCAATACGCTGCGTTGAGAAGCTATCCGACGATGCTGGCGGTTGGAGGACAAGGCCCTATACTGCCCGAGACAATCGACCAGCTGATGGCGCTTGAATGGATCACCGGCGACTTGGCCGACTATCATCACGGATATATCCCCGTCCTCGCCGACCGGCTGGGCTGTAATGTTCCAAAGCGGATTTCCCGTTGCACGTCTATTGCAGTTTACTTCAAGCTTGCAGAGCAACAGGCGCTCATCAGTCATTGGGCCGATATCAAGAATGCGCATCTTGATCACAGGTTCGAGAGTGGCGCGCTGACTAAGGTTGATCTCGGCATTGACCTGCCTGAAATGCATATTGCGCTTATTCAAAGGGACGAAGAGCTGCTGACACCCAGCGGCGCGCTGTTGGCTAAGGCCATCCGCGCGTCCCTGCAATAGCGCTATCACTCCAGGTTATAGGGATGAACAGACGATAAGGGCGCGGTTCGGCGGGCACGGCTATGTTGCTCTGCATCCATAATCAGAACCGGAGGAAGCTATGAAGCGCATCGCCGCTCTCACCACCTTGACACTGCTGCTCTCGTCGGCGGGAGCCCTTGCGGAGACGACCGCCATCCCCAGGGTCCCAGACCCCAACGGCGGTGGAGACAACAAAGCAGTGATTGACCGGATGCTGGAAGGCGCAATGCCCCGGTTGGAAGCGCTTTATCGCGATATCCACCAGCATCCTGAACTTGGCTTCCAAGAGCGCAGAACGGCGAAGTTGCTAGCCAAGAAAATGCGCGCGCTCGGCTTCGACGTGACAGAGAATGTAGGCAAGACAGGCGTAGTCGCCATTTACCGGAATGGACCCGGGCCGGTGACACTGGTGCGAACTGAAATGGACGCATTGCCAATGGAGGAAAAGACGGGACTTACTTTCTCCAGCCGCGCAAAGGCTGAGCTTGATGGCAAGCAGAGCTTCGTAGCGCACAGCTGCGGCCACGATGTACACATGGCGTGGTGGGTCGGCACAGCGCAGGCGCTGGTTTCGATAAAGCATCGATGGCGCGGCACATTGCTCTTCATCGCCCAGCCCGCCGAAGAACCATTGGGTGGCGCCAAGGCAATGTTGGATGACGGCCTCTTCTCCCGCTTCCCCAAGCCGGATTATGCGCTAGCGGCGCATGTTGGCGGCGGCTTGCCGCTTGGCGCAGTCGTGATGAAGGATGGAGTCATCCTATCTGCGTCCGACGCGTTGGAAATCACCTTCAACGGTCGTGGCGCGCACGGATCGGCGCCCAGTTCGTCCATCGACCCGATCGTCATGGGCGCGCATTTCGTCAGCGACGTACAGACAATTATCAGCCGACAGAAGGAAGCGGCGACGTTTGGCGTCCTCACGGTCGGCGCTTTTCACGCAGGCAGCGTCGGCAACATCATCCCGGACACAGCGACGCTCCGACTTAGCCTGCGCTCCTTCACGCCGGAGGTGCGCGCCCTCCTGCTTAGCGGCGTGGATAGGACCGCGCGTGCGGTGTCGCTCATGGCAGGCGCACCGGCACCAACGATCACCCAGCTGAACGGAACGGCATCAACGCTCAATGATGCCAGCCTCATGGGCAAGATCGCACCCATTTTGAAGGCTGCATTCGGCTCTGGCGTGATCTCGATCCCCGCCAGTGCCCCTGGCTTTTCCGGTAGCGAGGATTTTTCCGAATTCGCTGCAAGGGGCATCCCCTCCGCCTATCTCATGGTCGGAGGCGACCGGCCCGAAACACTTGCCGATTATAAGGCGCGCGGGATGGCGCCGCCCACCAACCATTCGCCACTCTATGCACCGGCAGCATCGGCAGCGATCCGCAATGGCGCAACGGCGCTAATCCTATCGGTGCTGGCCCTGAACGCGGATACAAATCGCTGAACCGCTCCGCTGGCGGTTTCTGCTCGCATGGTTTCTGACCGGTATCTGCGGATCAAATGGAGAAACGAATGTTCGGCTCGAAGCGCCATCGGCCCCATTGGCCGATGGCGCTTCGCCTTACTCAACTACCGAAATGATATCGGACCGATACGCCGTACATTCGGGGCTCCCCATATATGTAGGAGTTGAAGCCATTCTGATAGGATACGCCCTGGCTACTGATGATATACTTTACGTTGGTAAGGTTGGTTGCGAACGCGCCGAGGTCAAAGTTCGATCCTGCGACATTCTGCCACTGCAAGTTCATGCTGAGCAAGCCATAACCATCTCCCGGGCCGCACTGGACTGACCCAGCATAGGTGCCCGAATTCAGGCGGGGGCAGTTTCCGCCGATATAGGCGAACGGTTCGTCGACCGGCGCCTTGGAAGGCGACGTGTATTGGGCGTCGATATAGGAATAAGTAGCGGAAATGCTGACCTTCCCGATGGACTCATCCAGCGGCAGATCCACCCTACCGGTAATGCTGAACTGGTTCTTCGGCGTGAACTGGAAAGGTATACCAGTCAGGACGCACTGCCCCGTCGCGCCATTGAACGGAACGCCCACGCCGCAGTCGAAGCCGGGCGGCAGGCCGAAGGCGGGAATGCCGTCAGGAAACAGCGATGGCGTTGCATATTTGTCATATTTCGCAGCGATGTGCGAATAGGTCCCGGATAGCGTGAGCCAGCTTGCGGGCCGCAACTCGCCTTCGAACTCCACACCCTGGATATGCGCTTTCCCAGCATTGCTGGTCTGCGCGCCAAAGACCTGTTGCCCATTATAGAAATAGGCGGTTCCGCCTGTCCTCTGCAGATCCTTATAATCCGTGTAGTAATAATTGATATTCGTGCGGATCGGAATGCTGCCGATGTGCCAATCGGCTTTTATGCCTGCTTCATAAGCCGTTACGAATTCGGGCTGGAACGAACGTAGTTCAGGCGCGGGCGTTGCAGTGCCGACGCCGCCTGTCTTGTATCCACGACTGACCTTTGCGTACAACAACACATTCTTGTCGACATTGTAGTCGAAGCCCGCCGTCCAGTTTGGCGCCTTGAATTTGGCGCTCGATGACGTAACCGGAGCGTCAGGGAGGCCGAAGTTTGAGAAGGCCGTCAGCTTGTCCCATGTATAGCGATAGCCGACTGTCAACCGTAGTCCATCAAGACTGTCAGAGAAACTGCCGAACGATAACGTTCCCTGCGCATAAAGCGCTTTGCTGTCTGAACTTTGACCTCTTCTTGTCGGATTAGACGCGCTGACAAGCTGCGGGCCTGTCGGCTTAACATTCTGGTAGTAAGCGCCTACCGTGAAGTTGAGCGCGTCTTCACCCAAATTGCCTTGAATCTGAGGTTCGATCGAATATTGGCGTGCGTCAGTGTAATAGTTATATTTCGAAAATCCACCGGGACTAATCTCATCCCCCCCGATCAAAGTTCCGCCTTGTGCGGATGGCGGCCTGTGATCGTCGGGATAGCCGTCACCATCAAAAGGCGCGCTGTTCTTCAGATGCTGATAATTGGCGATGTTGCGGAAGGTCAAAGCATCCGTGAGTTCTGCCGAAAAGATATCTGTCACGGAGAAATAGCGCGTGCGTTCGCTAAAGAGCAGTGGGCTAAGGGCTACCGAACGGATTCCGCGATCAATCTGTTGCTGCAGATATGTGCTGAACGGCAGCCCCGTTTGAGGATCGACACCGGCGGGAACGGCGTTGAGCACCGTCCCGGTGCCATGTTCCTGAACGCGAGCGAAGGTCGCAAGAAGATAATTCTCAATCCCGTCCGCCGGGCGCCAAGTCAGTCCTGCGCGGAATGAATAACGGTTGCGATTGTCCAAGTCTGTGTCAGTGGTTATCTCGTGCGTAAAGCCGTCCCGCTTTTGATAAATGCCGGCGACACGCAGCAAGAGTTTGTCTTCAACAATTGGCACGTTGAGAGCACCGCGCAATTCGATCGAATCGTAATTGCCATATTGGATCTGGCCATAGCCTTCGAGCCGATCGGTTGGACGCTGCGGCTCGAACAAGACGGCGCCGCCTGTCGTGTTGCGGCCGAACAGCGTGCCTTGCGGCCCGCGCAGTACCTGCAGGCTGGCGAGGTCATAATAATTGAGGCCGCCACCATTCTGCGCATTATTACGCTGATCGGCGATGATCGGAACCTCGGCCGAATAAAGCACCACGCCTGGGGCTGCATTGAAAGTCGCGCCTTGGCCACGGATGGTCACGTTCTCGCTATTGCGCTGCTGGCCAGAGCCGCCGACAACGAGCGACGGTACTTGTCCGAGCAAGTCCTGCGTGTTTGAAATATTTCGCTGCGTGAGCGAGCCAGCATCAAAGGCAGTGGCAGAGATCGGGACATTTTGAAGCCGTTCGGCCCGCCTGCGTGCCGTCACGATGATTTCCGACAGACCGGAGGCCGCAGGACCGCTTGCCGCTGCCGTGGGCTCACCCGGTCCCGTCGACGTCTGAGCAAAGGCCGTTCCAGCGCAGCCTGCGAGAGCTACACTCCCCATCAAGGTGCGAACGAGAAATAGATGTCGCGCAATCATGAAATCTCCCCTTTTTGCCTGGTCATACTTTTCGAATATTTTTCTATCATCGACTGGACATGATAGTTATAAAGATAATCGTATATCCATCGATGTAAAAATTCATGCCATTAACCAGAATGGTTATGACTTGAATAACGTCAGAATTATCAATCACGAATCGATTTACGAACTTATCAGCTCTTATCTTAAACTTAGTAAGATCACTCCGACTCGGAGATCTGATCATCAGCGGATGGAGTCTTTCCTTTCTAACTCTCCGTGATATCTGCGCCTTTCCTATACCTCCCCGCTGAGCAACGTGTGCCCGCGCCAAATACTTGGTGGATGACAAGATTTTGTCAATGGGGAAAATCAGATGTCCCGGACGATCGTCAGGGAGAAGTGCGATTTGCGCGTCTCACCGCGAGCCCACTGGGTCTCCCTGATCTTTTACCCCATTTCCGTTTCGTCGGTTGATCGCCGCCCAGCCAGAGATATAAGCGGCCCATGAACGATGACCGTATTGGAACCAAGCGCCGGAAACCTGGCGTCTATTCGCGCGGAGCCGAAACGGTGAACGCCATCCTTAAGGCGGCGCTGCATGTATTGGTCGAGGAAGGCGCCAGCGCCTTTACGCTCCAACGCATCGCTACCGAATGCGGTTTGAAGGTCGGTCACGTCAATCATCACTTTCCGCGCAAGGAGCTGTTGGTCGAGGTCCTGCTCGACGAAATTCTTGTTGCGGGGGAAGCCCAGGTCAACGGGGCGATGGAACAGCCCAGTCTTTCCGCGGAGGACGGGCTAGCGCGGTTGATCGCCCATATTCTTGATGACGTCAGCACGAAGCAGACCGCGCATCTGTTTACCGAGCTTTGGGCCATGGCCAACCATAACAAATTGGTGGCGGATAGGCTGGGAGCACTGCATCGCCATGTCCATCGGATGATCACCTCTTTCGTGGAGCGGTTGAACCCCGCGTTGAGCCATGAGGATGCGGCAGTGGTAGCCATATTCATATATGGCGCGACGGATGGAATGACGATGTTTTCGGGCTTTGGGCGGCCATGGGCATCCGACATGCCCGGCGTCAAGAATATCGCAGTCAAGGGCTTGGTAGAGCTAGCAAAAACGATCACTCCGCGAGACATATCGAAACTCCCCAAGACAGGCGCTAAATCCCCGGCCAAGCAGGGCTGACGCGCAGGGCGCCAAACGGAAATGGGATGATCAGAAACACGGCCTTTTCAGGCCTGCCTCTGCGTGCGCGTGAGAAATGCGCACTGCTCAAAAAACGGTCATTGACAAAACTTGGTGATTGCCAAATATTCAGACCATGCTTCTGACGACGGAATTGCCCGGCGGCAGGAGTCGTAGTTTCACGACGCAAGGCGAAAGTCGGCACCGCAGCCAAACTGCGCACCGGCTGCAATTTCGATCGTCCTCATCGTTGGATGGATGAACTGAAGAAAGATGTTCCGGGCAATAGAATGATATTGTTCTGAATAAGATAATTTCGAGAGGTGATATGGGTATTCAGGACAAGCTGGATCGCTCGCAATACACGGTGTCGATGGATGATTATGCCGAAGGCATTGCAACACGGCTGAAGTTATTGATCGAAACCGATCCGCAAGTCGCGGCAGCGATACCGGACCCTGCAATCAACACTGCAAAGCGTCGCAGCGGTCTCGGTTTCGCCCAGATCGTGGCAATTTGCATGGAGGGCTATGCTGACCGACCTGCGTTGGCCGAGCGCGCGGTGGAACTGAAGGTCGATCCCGCGACCGGGCGCACCACGCGGGAAATCCAGAAGCATTTCGAAACGACAAGCTACGCCACGTTATGGGACCGGGCGCGTCGACTTGCCGCCTTCTGGCACAATAATCCTGATGAGTCGCTGGGAGCCGATGAGTTTCTCTGCCTTCTTGCCTTTGGCAGCGTGGACTTTGCGACGGTCGATCTTGCCGCGATCCACAATGGGGCAGTGGCGGTTCCCCTTCAGGCCAATGGCGCGTTCCAGCAATCGCTGTCCATCTTCAACGAGGTGGCGCCCAGTTGGCTGGCGGTCAGCCTGGAATATATCGAAACGGCCGCCGAACTGGTCATCCAGGGCCATCGTCCGCGCGGTGTGCTGCTGTTCGATTATCATCCGGAGGTTGATGACGAGCGCGAGCGGTTCGAGGCCGCCCGGGCAAAGCTCGCCGATGCGGGTCTGTCGCATTTGCTGGTCACGCTGGAAACGGCTCTGGCGGAGGGCAGCGCGATGCCGCCCGCGCCACTGTTCGATAAGGCGGACGGAGAGCGGCTCTCCACCATCTACTACACATCGGGAAGCACCGGCCTGCCCAAGGGCGCGATGCTGCCTGAGCGGATGATCAAGCAGCTGTGGCTCGTCGATTCGCCCATGCCGATGATCAACCTCATCTACATGCCGATGAACCACACGTCAGGGCGGAGCATCGTCTTCTCGCTCCTGGGGCTGGGCGGCATTGGCTATTTCACGGGCAAGAAGGACCTGTCCGAACTGTTCGACGACATGCGCATCTGTCGACCGAGCTACATGATGCTGGTCCCGCGCGTGTGCGAAATGATTTACCAGCAATATCAGGTCGCGCTCGACCGGCGCTCCGTACCCGGCGCGGACCTGGACACGGTCAAGGCCGAGTTGCTGCGCGAAACCCGCGATATTCTCCTCGGCGGGCGGCTGCTCGTCGCTTCATTCGCCTCGGCCCCGCTCGCCCCTGAACTATCGCAGTTCATGGAAGAATGTCTGGGCTACAAGCTCGGCAATAATTATGGCGCCACCGAAGTCGCCGCAGTGCTGACCGACAACCGGGTCGTTCGTCCGCCAGTGATCGACTATAAGCTGGATGACGTGCCTGAGCTTGGCTATTTCAAGACCGATAAGCCTTATCCGCGCGGTGAGTTGCGGATCAAGACGTCGAGCATCATGCTTGGTTATTACAAGCGACCTGATGTGACCGCCGAAGTTTTCGACGAAGACGGATATTACAAGACCGGCGACATCATGCAGGAAATTGCCCCTGACCATCTGGTCTACATCGATCGCCGCAACAATGTTCTGAAGCTCGCGCAGGGCGAGTTCGTCGCCATTGCCCGGTTGGAGGCGATCTTCACCAACGGCGATCCGCTCATTCGGCAAGTCTATCTATACGGCAGCAGCGAGCGCGCATTTCTGGTGGGCGTCTTTGTGCCCAATGAAGCGACGCTCCAGCAGATGGGGATTGCCGATGACCCGGCTGCGATCAAGGACGCGTTGCGCGAAGCGATCCAGAACATCGCACGCGCCGAACAGTTGCAACCTTATGAAGTGCCGCGCGACTTCATCGTCGAGCATGAGCCCTTCAGCGCAGAGAATGGCCTGCTGGCGGGCATCGGCAAATATCAGCGGCCCAAGTTCAAGGAACGCTATACCGGCGCGCTTGAAGCCGTTTACGACAGGATCGCGGCAAGCCAGCAGGATGAGCTTGAGGCGCTGCGCCGTGAAGGCAAGGAGCTTCCCGTGCTCGAAGCCGTCGCCCGCGCCGTCAAGGCGACGCTCGGATTGGAGGATGTCGATCTTTCCAAGCGGATGAGCTTCTCCGATCTGGGTGGAGACTCGCTCTCGGCCGTGTCCTGCTCGCTGCTGCTTGAAGATATTTACGGCATCGATGTGCCGGTATCGGTCATCAACAGCCCTGCCGGAAGCATGCAGGACCTCGCCCAGTTCATCGAACGGGGTCGGAGTGGCGAGGCGAAGGGAACGACCTTTGCTTCGGTGCACGGCGCCGGTGCGAAGGAGATCCGCGCGAGCGACCTGACGCTGGATCGCTTCATCGATGGCAGTGTCCTCGACGCGGCGCGCAACGCCTCGCCTCCTTCGACGGAAGTGCGGACGGTTTTCCTCACCGGAGCGAACGGCTTTTTGGGGCGGTTCCTAAGCCTGGAATGGCTGGAGCGCATGGCCGACGTAGGCGGCAAGCTGATCTGCGTCGCGCGTGGTCGCGACGCAGCAGCGGCACGGCAGCGCATCGCGCAGGTCTTCAGCAGCGACCCGCAACTTAAGAGCCGCTTCGAGGCACTCGCCGACGCGCATCTGGAGGTTCTGGCAGGCGATCTTGGCGAACCGCAGCTTGGCCTTGCCGATGCCGATTGGAAGCGGTTGGCCCAGGATGTGGATCTGATCGTCCATCCAGGCGCACTGGTGAACCACGTCCTGCCCTATCATCAGCTGTTCGGCCCCAATGTCGCAGGCACGGCGGAGGTCATCCGCTTGGGCATCACGCATAGGCTAAAGCCCATCAACAATGTCTCGACCGTGGCGGCGGCCCATACGCCGGACGGCGTGATGATCGACGAAGACGCCGACGTACGCACGACTTCCTCCGTCCGGCCGCTGTCGAGCGAGGGCTATGCCGATGGCTATGCCAACAGCAAATGGGCGGCTGAGGTTCTGTTGCGGGATGCGCATGATCGCTTCGGCCTGCCGGTTGCGACCTTCCGCTCAGACATGATCCTGGCGCACAGCCGTTATGAAGGGCAACTCAACGTCCCCGACATGTTCACCCGCTTGCTGCTCAGCATCGTGGTTACGGGGCTGGCGCCGCGGTCTTTCTACAGCGGCACGGCCAAGCCACATTATCCCGGGCTGCCGGTGGACTTCACGGCAGAGGCCATCGCCGTCCTGGGGGCCAAGGCGACGAGCGGCTATCGCACCTACCATGTCATCAATTCCCATGATGACGGCATTTCGCTGGACAGCTTCGTCGATTGGATAGACGCCGCCGGATATCCGGTCCAACGGATCGAGGATTACGCCGACTGGCTCGAACGTTTCGGCACCGCCATGCGTGCGCTGCCCGAGGATCGGCGGCAACATTCGTCGCTGCCGCTGCTGCACCAGCTACAATATCAGATGCCGGGAGAATTCGGGACCAGCGTTCCTTCCGCCCGCTTCCGCGCGGATGTGATCCGGCATGAAGTGGGCGCTGCCAAGGATGTCCCGCATCTGTCGCGCGAACTGATCGGCAAATATCTGGCTGACCTCTCCGGTCTCGGCCTCATCTAAGGACAATAGACACAGTCATGACCAAATTGACCAAAGGCTATGCCGCGCTGGCCTCCGATACCGATCTGGAGCCCTTCTCCTTCGCCCGCCGGGATCTTCGTGCCGACGACGTGGCGATCGATATCCTCTATTGCGGCGTGTGCCATTCTGACCTGCATCACGTCCGCAATCACGGAGGGTATGTCACCTATCCGACTGTTCCTGGCCACGAGATCGTTGGCCGGGTGGCGGCTGTCGGGAGCAGCGTCAGCAAATTCCAGCCCGGCGACATGGTTGGGGTGGGCTGCTATGTGGACTCCTGCCAGAAGTGCAAGCCATGCAACGCGGGCGAAGAACCCTATTGCGTGGAATATGCCACGCCCACCTATGGGTTCGCGGATCGGCATGACGGCATGCCATCGCAAGGCGGCTATTCCGAAAATATCGTCGTGTCGGAAAAATTCACGGTACGCATCCCCGACGGCCTGGACCCGAAGGCGGCCGCGCCACTGCTGTGCGCAGGCATCACCACTTATTCGCCGTTGCGTCACTGGAAGGTCGGCGCGGAGCACAAGGTGGCGGTGGTCGGCCTTGGCGGCTTGGGTCATATGGGGCTGAAGTTCGCCAAGGCGATGGGCGCCGAAGTGACGCTCTTCACCCGCAGCCCGGGCAAGGAGGAAGAAGCGCGCCGCCTAGGCGCGGACCATGTCGTGCTGTCAACTGACGAGGCGCAGATGGCGGCGGCGGCCAACAGCTTTGACTTCATCCTCGACACTGTTCCCAACGCGCATGACGTGAATCCCTATGTCGCGACACTTGCGTGGAACGGGACACTCATCCTGCTGGGACTGCTCGGCCCGATCGATCCGCCGTTGCACAATGTGTCGCTGATGATGGGCCGCAAGTCGGTCGCCAGCTCCAATGTCGGCGGGATCGCCGAGACGCAGGAGATGCTCGATTTCTGCGCAGAGCATGGCATCGCGAGCGACATCGAACTGATCAACATTCAGGACATCAATGCCGCCTATGAGCGCATGGAAAAGGGCGACGTGCGTTACCGATTCGTCATCGATAACGCATCGTTACGGGAAAAATGAGGCAGCTATTGTGAGCAAAGGTAGCCGCTCGTCACAGTTGACGTGACGGCTACGCTCGCCTTCTCCACTTTTTTGGGATCGCCATAATATGAGCAGCCTTGCGCAACGGCGCGCCGCCGCTGACCCGAACAGGCGGACAGCGCGCATGATGCTCGTCCGGGCATTTCTCGCGCAGAACACAGCCACAGGGTGCGCGTTTGGCGGCTTTGCGGTCAGCATATTGGCGATTCAGGCCCGTTTCGACACGACGCGGAGCATGGCGGCGATGGTCCTTGCCCTCACGGTGCTGGCGATGAGCGGGCTGGGTCTGATCGTCGCGGGAATGATTTCCCGGATCGGCCTGCGCAACACCATGATGACCGGTGCTGTGCTTTCGATAACGGGCTATCTTCTGCTTGCCTTGGTGCAATCGATTGAGGCTACACTTATCGTATGCACGCTCGCGATCGGCCCTGGCGCTTCTCTGCTCGGAGGCTTGCCGCCTAGTATATTGGCCGGGAATTGGCATCCACAGGCGCGAGGAAGGGCGGTCGGGATTGCGTATATTCCGCTATTCGTCACTGTCATTCCCCTGCTCGGCCTTGCAGTCATACAAAGATTTGGTCTGCCGGCATTCTTCGTGACCCTAGCGGTACTGCACATTTTGCTCCTGCCCGTACTGCTGGGCATTTCGGAGCCACCGCAGAGCGATTGCCCCGAAAGCGCCACAGTGGCTGCGGGCTCACGACCTTCCATCCTCTCGCATCCGCTGTTCTGGGGGGTGTTGATCGGCGAGGGTGTCCTTCAGGCGAGTACCATCACCGGGTCTGCCCATATCGTTGCCATCGCAACCGAATATGGGGTCGCGGCCCGCTGGGGAGCGCTGCTCCTGTCTATCAAGGGCTTTGCAAGCATATTCGGGTCCATCCTGGCAGGACTGGCTTGTGATAAATTTGGCCCCGCCCGCACATTGAGTGCTGCCGGTGCAGGATTGACCGTCAGTTGGATCCTAATTTCAGCAAGTGGCTGGTTTCCAGCATTGGCGCTGGCGATGATAATCATGGGCATATCGGGAGCGGCCATTTTCCCGCTGGTTGCGGTTCTCGTCGCCCAGATATTCGGGGTAGCGGCATTTCCGCGTACTATAGGATTTCTGGGCGCATTCACCCTGCCCTTCACATTCGGCGCTCCGGCCGCAGGATGGCTTCGCGATACGACGAACAACTATCATGTGGCTATGTTGCTGCTCATGGCTCTATCTTTCGGCGCGGCTATCAACTTTGCTTGGATGAGCCGGACACAGGGCGGTAGAGCCTTGGCGTCGTGAAGATTCTCATCCTTGCTCTTACCTTCGAAAATTAAGCAGAAGCGCTGGGCTGTCTGCCGCATACAAGTGCTGGCGGTTGGGACGCAGGATAAAGGCGAGGCGGAAGCGGCCTGATCAAAGGGGAATGGTGGAATGAAGACCCGGATTACCGAGCTTACTGGCACGCGCTATCCCATCATCCAGGGTGGCATGCAGTGGGTGGGCCGCGCCGAGTTGGCTTCGGCGGTGTCCAATGCCGGTGGCCTCGGCATACTGACGGCGCTGACCCAGCCGACGCCCGAGGCGCTGGCCGCCGAGATCGAGCGGTGCCGCACGATGACGGACAAGCCGTTCGGCGTGAACCTGACCATATTGCCGACCGCGCAGCCGGTTCCCTACGAAGCCTATGCCGAAGTCATTGCTGGATCAGGCGTTGGCGTGGTCGAGACCGCCGGGCGCAGTCCCGCCGAGTTCATCGCTCGGTTCAAGCAGGCGGGCGTCAAGATCGTCCACAAATGCACTGCCGTCCGCCATGCGCTGTCGGCCCAGCGTGCAGGCGTCGATGCCGTGTCGATCGACGGGTTCGAAGCGGCGGGTCATCCGGGCGAGGATGATATTCCGGGCATGGTGCTGATCCCCGCTGCGGCGCGGGCGCTGGACATCCCGATCCTGGCGGCGGGCGGCATGGCGACCGGGCGCAGCATGGCGGCGGCTCTGGCCCTGGGCGCGGAGGGTGTGACCATGGGCACCCGTTTCATGCTGACCAAGGAAGCGCCGATCCATGAGGCGATCAAGCAGGCGGTGGTGCAGGGGACGGAGCGCGACACGACGCTGATCTTCCGCCAGCTGCGCAACACGGCCCGCGTGTTCCGCAATGCCGTCGCGGAGGAGGTGAACGTCAAGGAACGAGAGCCCGGCGCGACCTTCGAGGATATTCGGCCGCTGGTCGCCGGTGCGCGTGGTCGCGCTGCGCTGGAGAGTGGCGAAGTGGATGGCGGGCTGGTCTGGGCCGGGCTTGGCATCGGTTTGATGGACGACATTCCGACATGCGCCGAACTGATCGAGCGCATCGTGGGCGAATGCCGCGAGGCGCTGGGCCGCGCCGTGGCGCTGACCGGGGAGGCAGATCCGCCTATGGGATAAGGCGCTGCGACTGCTCAGACCGGCACATGGCTCGCGAAAAGCGCCATCGCTCCTCGCGAGCCTGTTTCCTGCAAAATCAACCGCCGTTCTGGCTCAGCTGAAGCATGTGACCCTCCGGATCGGCAACAAAGGCGACCTGCATGCCGCCCATGCCGGGAACTTCCCGCGCTGGTTCCAGAACACGTCCACCGGCTTTTTCCACTCGGGCGATCAGGTCGGCGATATCCTTCGTTGCCAGGCCCAGAATTAACTCGTTTGCGGCAGGCGTCTGGGTGTCGTGGAACTGAGCAAGAATGAACAGCGGCCCACCCTCGTAGGTCGGCATAAACACGACTTCGCTGACTTTCCGCCCATTGATTTCCGCTTCAACGCGGTTCATCTCGACCAGACCGATGGCCGAGGAATAGAAGGACACCGCCTTGTCCAGGTCCTTGACCTGGAGTTTGGTGAACATGAAATCGGTGTTGCCGTTCTTGCCAGAGGGTATAGCCACGTTTTGTCTCCTATTCTGACATTCTCGCACAGCGATTGACTGGTCGCCGAACTGCGTGAAGCGGTGGATGAAGCCGCCCTTAGGCAGCTTGATCCATTGCATCGGGCGGGATGTTCGTAGGACCACCAATATCATAGACCGTGGCCAGCAGTCCGACGAACGCATTGTCGTTCATGGGGTCGGTCGGCACTTCGAACTGGACACCACGCTTCTTCATGTCCTCGATCAGCATGTTGATCGCCTGCTCATGGGTGATGTCGTCTCGGTGATCGTAGGTCAGCTTGAAATCGTCCATGTCCTTGAACAGGCGGGCGCCCCAATGAACCAGGAAGCGCATTTCCTCTTCCGGCACCTTCTGGGTGACCTTGCCAAAAGTTTCGATCTGCCAGCCGGTCGGATCCTGCGCATCAGGGCCAAAGGTCGAACTGATGTCGAGCCCTTGCGGCCTGCGCATGGCGACCGGACCCGCAGCCTGTCCATGGTGGAACGTCATCTCGTTTTCGACGACCACCGCACGGCCCCACATGGGGGCGTTGATCTGCATGGCCTCACCGCTCGGCCCATCAGGCCAGCAGTTGAAGCCGCCGCCGATCTTACCTTTATAATACCAGGCGATCACCTGGCCCTTCTTCGAGCGCCAGCGATTGAACAGGCAGGACTTCGCCATGGTCAGCAGCAGCCAGAGCGGCGTGTTTTCCATCGTCAAACCACGGAAGACAGTGCCATCCAGATGGGGTGGCCCGCCAAGGGGGGTTGGTCCCTGGATATTGAAGAGGAAGGTCTCCGGCTCGGCATATTGGCAGTCGTAATAATTACGCACCAGCTCGAGAAAGCGGGAGTTGTAATAGCAATCCTCGATCTCCGGGTAGAAGCAGGTTCCCCCCCGCGCCAAATATCCTCGAAATCCGGGATAGATGCCAATCATGTCCCAGGTCAGCTTGACCCCTTCCGGCAATTTCTTGCCTGCGCCTGAAGTCGTGGCGATAACCTCCTCTGGCGTTTTGAAGTTTTCTGCCAGCATCAACGGCCAAGGACCATTGTTACGAGCAACGCTCAACAAACGCGCATGCTGATCGTCCGTATACGCCTTATCGATCAACTGCGGAGGTGCGACCGGGCGGAATTGCTCAGCGAGATCACGAAGCATCATCTAGTCTCCTAATGGTATTCGGTTTTCATCCGTTTCCTGTTTACGGAAGCGGATCAAATGGTCAGCATTTCCATTTCGCGCGGTGCGGGCTTGGCGGCATCATCGGCGCGCGTGACGTTGAAGTCTTCTTCGCGGGGCGAGCGCAGGACATGCCAGATGCGCGAGTTGTGGCGCGGGATGGCGAGGATGACCTTCTTCTGCCCGTCGGCGCCCTTGTCGCGATAATAGCCATGGGCGCTGCCGCACTGGACCCAGGCGGTCTTGGCCAGGTTCGCATCGACATCGTCGATGAACGCCTGCGTCGCCTCTGGCGACACATCGAAGGATGACAGATGATCGTCCACCATCCATTGCAGCAGTTCGATGATATAATGGACCTGCTGCTCGCTCACCACCGCATGGTTGGCGACCAGATAGCTGTAGGGCGCGCCCATGAAGACGAAGTTGGGGAAGCCGGTGATCAGCATGCCTTCATAGGAGAAGGGATGCGGGTCGAACGCGTCCGTCAAAGTTTCGCCGCCGACGCCGCGAATGTCGAACTGCCGCCCGAAATGCAGATTATAGCCGGTCGACAGCAGCAGCACATCGCATTCGATCCGCGTGCCATCGGCCAGGATCACCGCGTCCTGCTCGGCCTCGGCCAATTCGCCGCGCACGATCGACACATTGGGCTTTTTGAGCGTGTCGTAAAAGCCGCAATCCAGGATCGGCCGCTTGGCGAACACCGGGAAGTTGGGTGTCAGCAATTCCACCATCTCCGGATCGTCCGGGAAATGACTCTTCAGATAGCCTTCGCACATC
The DNA here is from genome assembly GCF_054771635.1 of Sphingobium sp. TomTYG75. Classification (NCBI taxonomy): domain Bacteria; kingdom Pseudomonadati; phylum Pseudomonadota; class Alphaproteobacteria; order Sphingomonadales; family Sphingobiaceae; genus Sphingobium; species Sphingobium sp. TomTYG75. The sequence goes on from NZ_BSRE01000002.1 coordinate 246,300, forward strand.
ATGCGCATGCCGTCGTTGATCGGGCCAAAACCGCCCGTCTTCGCGGCATAGTCCTCATCCTTCATGATCATGCCGTGCATGTCGCGCATCTGGCTGTGCAGGCTTTGCAGCCGCTTCCACTGCGCGACGAAGGGCACATATTCCATCGCCCAGCGCTCGAGTTCCGCCACCGGCGCATGGGCCTGCGGATTGGGGATGATATGTTCCGGCTGGCGCTGCACGATCACCAGCTCGCCGACCTTGTCGGCAATGGCCGTCGCCACCTGTACGCCCGAACAGCCCGTGCCGACCAGGACGACCTTCTTGCCCGTCAGATCGACCGAATGGTCCCAGGCGGCCGAATGAATGACCGGCCCCTTGAAGCTGTCGAGATGCTTCACCTTGGGATAATTGGGATTGTTGTTGGGTCCCACCGCCATGATGAGGACGTTGCACTCATGGCTTTCCGGCTTGCCGTTCCGGATCGCCTTCACCGTCCAGATCTTGCGCTTCTCGTCCCATTCCGCACCCTCGACCCAGGTGCCGAACCGGATCCGGTCGCGAAGGCCATATTTGTCGGTGACGCGATCCAAATAGGACAGGAATTCCTGGCCGCGCGGGTAGAATTGCGTCCAGGAAGCATTGGGCTCGAAGGAGAAGGAATAGATGCGGCTCGGCGTATCGACCGCCGCGCCCGGATAGGTGTTGGTCAGCCAGTTGCCGCCAACCGTGTCCATCGCCTCCAGCACGGTGAAGTCAAATCCCGCCTGCTGCAATTTGATGGCCGCGTTGATGCCCATCATGCCCGCGCCCACAACCAGCACCTTGAAATCGGCGGGCGGGACATCGGCCGCCTTGCGAATGCGCGTGTCGGTGGTGAACCCGGCATGCTGGAACGCGACATCCACCGACATTTCGGGAAGGTCCTGACCCAGCAGCAAACGGCTCATCCGCTTGAACATCGGCCGGTCCAGTTGCGGCATGACCGGAGGCTTCCCGGCCTTTACCGCCACGCGCAGGCGATCGCGGATCTCGGCGACCACGGCCGGATCGATGGCAGGCCGTTCTTCATGCGCATGGATATCGACGAACGTCTCGACCAGCTCTTCCTGGCGGCCGTCGATCGCATCCCAATAGTGGTTCAGCAGCGTCCGATTGCCGGTCATCTGGATCAACGCCATCAGCGCCATGGTGGGGTCCAGCGCATCGATCGCGGCATCGACCCTGGCATTCATGTCCAGCACCCGTTCGTGCATCCCGTTTCTCCTCATATGCGCCCGCTTTCGGACTCGATGAGAATATATTACACATTAGTGTGTAATTGGTCAATGACAACTCTGCTTGCCATTGCTCTTCCGCTGCGCGACGAGGCAAAAGATGAATGAAACGAGCACCAAGAGGCGAGCGGGCCGCCCGACGGCGGAGGCGGCCGAACAGAAGCGCATGAACCTGATTCTCATCGCGGTGGAGGAATTTGCCCGCGCAGGCTTTCACGCAGCATCCTTGCGCGACATCGCGGAAAAGGCGCAGGTTTCTAGCCGCACCCTCTACAATCATTTCCCCGACAAACTGGCGCTTTTTGCCGCCTGCCTCGAATATTCGGGCGCACAGCTTCAGCCGGACGTCCCCGAGCTACAGGGTGATCTGCACACGCGCCTTGTCACCTACGCGACGGAAATGCAGCGCCAGCTTTCCTCGACGCGCAGCATGCGGATTTCCCGGCTTATCTACCGGGAAGGCGGAGAGTTCGACGAACTGCGAAAGATCGCTCGTCACCAGTTTGAACGGTATCAGGTCAGTCCGGTTGCGGCGATGTTGAAGAAAGAAGGCGCCTCCGCCGCGGAAAGCCGCAGCTTCGCCATGCAATTCGTCGCCATGGCCTTTGGCGAATGGCAACGCCGCTTATTGTTCGGCGAGCCTCCGCTTACGCTCAGCGAAATGGCCGCGCATGCACGGTTGGTCACGGGACTGTTCCTGAACGGCATCCGTTCAAACCTGGGCAAAATGGACAGCTGACTTTCCCACCCCTTCAGAGAAATGCGATAACGGGACCCGACACGCCACTCTCCGCGTTTTGCCATCATGATGGGAGAAGCGGGCATGGAGCACATAGAGTTGGGGGCACCGGTGGCGGTCAAGCCATCGGAAGAAGATAGCACCGACGGGAACATCGTGGCTGGCGACGGCCGGGCAGCCGTTCTGCTTGATCTGCTACACGTCCTGAAGAACCGTGGATATAGTTTCATCACCCCCACGCCCGCCACGCATGCACGGGTTGTCGAACGAGCGTCGCGTCGGCCCGCCCATGACCTACGGGATATTTTCGGCTGGTCGCTACCGTTCGATCCGAAGCTGCTGGACCCGGAACTTGCTCGCATCCTGACAAAGGCCAACGCACTGGAAAGATATGAAGACGGCCTGAAAAGCCGCTTCCGCGTGTCATCGCTTGGGAACGACCTATTCCTTCACTCCGCTTATCCAACCGATTGTCAGGAAGCGGTATTCTTCGGGCCTGACAGCTATCGTTTCGCGCGATTGATCGGCGATGAATTGTCTCGATGCCCGCAAAAGAAGGGCGCGCGGCTTGTCGATATCGGCACGGGCGCTGGGGTAGGCGGGATTGTAGCGGGTCATCTTTGCCCTGCTGTCGATATTTTGATGACCGACATCAATCCCCTCGCGCTTTATCTCGCCCGCATCAACGCGCAGGCCGCCGGTATCACGGCCCGCTTCCTCCAGACCGGGGACCTGTCCGCGACACATGGGACGTTCGACCTCCTGCTCGCGAACCCTCCTTATATCATGGACGCCGCAGGCCGCGCCTATCGTGACGGCGGGGGCATGCACGGTGCTGAAGTATCGCTGATGATGGCACAGCAAGCCCTTTCCCGGCTGACAGCTGACGGGCGCTTCATTCTTTATACGGGTAGCGCGATCGTCGGTGGCCGCGACAAGCTGAAGGACCGATTGGCTGATCTTGCGGCGGCGCGGAACTGCGCACTACGCTACACCGAAATCGACCCGGATGTGTTTGGCGAAGAACTGGAAAATCAGGCCTATTCCGATGTCGACCGCATCGCGCTCATAGCCGCGATCATCGAACGAAAGGACAGCGCAGCTTGATCGCGGTGAAGGGTCGGCCGTTGCACCTTCTTGCCGGTCTTCTCATCGGCCTGATTGCAGGCATCGCTACCAGCGGACGGACACAGGAGTGGGTCGGTAAAATCCTGCTGCCGATCGGCAGTCTGTGGCTCGACGCCCTAACCATGACGGTGGTCCCGTTGATCTTCGGCCTGCTCGTCACCGGCATCGCCTCCGCCTCCCGCAATGCCGCTGCTGGCAGCATCACGACCCGCGCGCTCATCCTCTTCGCCCTGATGCTGGCCGCAGCCTCTGTAACAGCGGCAGTATTGGCAGAAGGGCTGTTGCGGCTATGGCCCGTCACCCAAGGATTGGTGGAGGCCGGAGGCACCTCCCCTCCCCCTCTTTCACACAGCGAATGGTTTCGCGGAATCATTCCTGCAAATCCTCTGAAGGCCGCCGCCGAAACTGCCATGGTGCCGCTCGTCACATTCGCGATATTCTTCGGCTTCGCCATCTCCCGCATCAGCACGGACCTGGCCGATCCACTGCTTGGACTGCTGCGCGGACTGGTCGAAACCATGCTGATCATCGTGGGTTGGGTGCTGGCGGTTGCACCTGTCGGCGTAGCCGCCTTGGCATTCGGCGCGGGCGCCAAGCTGGGCGTCGGCGTGGTCGGCGCCTTTGCCCAATATGTGGCGGTTGTCATAGCCTGCTGCCTTGCCGCCACGCTGCTCGCCTATATCTGGGCAGCTTTTGCAGGCGGTCGCTCCCCATTGCGCTTCGGGCGATCGGCCTTGGCCGCTCAGGCGGTAGCACTGGGCACCCAATCATCACTCGCGACCTTGCCGGTAATGGTGGATGCGGCCCGCGAGCTGGATGTTCCCGAAGAAACAACTGCCATCGTGCTGCCGATGGCGGTTTCGCTATTCCGCGCGGCCAGTGTCGCCGCAAACGTCGCGGTCACCATCTATCTCGGGCATATGCACGGCATCTTTCCTGGGGCCGCGACCCTTGCGCTGATCGCGTTGGTCGCCGTTCCCATCAGCCTCGGCGCGGTAGGTCTTCCGGCCCAAATATCCTTTTTCGCGACGATCGCCCCTGTCTGCATCGCTGCGGGCATTCCCGTCACAGCACTGCCGTTGCTTCTCGCGATCGAGGCTATCCCGGACCTGTTTCGCACGGTGGGCAATGTAACCAACGATCTCGCCGCCGCCTGCGCCATCAGGCCAAAGCCGTCACTATCCGCAGAGCAGATCCCGTGAAAGTCAGGTCGGCCCCAGGGGCACCACATTGAATTCATATTTCACGATATCCACCGCGATACCGGAATCGATATGGGCAACACCCTCGATGCCGGAAATATGATCGTAGAGGAATTGCTGAACCTCGGAAAAATCGTGCAGCGCCACCATCAGTTCCAGGTCATATCCGCCGTTCATCGCGTTGACGCTAAGCACCTCGGGGAATTTCGCCAGATCGCGGCCCACATCCTGAATGCCGCGCCCCTGCACCCTGACGCCCACGGCCAGGATGACATTATATCCCCTGGCGGCGAAGTCGGTCACGGCGACCACGCGCATGGCGCGCGCATCTTCCATCTTCTGCAACCGTGCCGAAACGGTCGCGGCGGTCACCGATAGCTGCTGCGCAATATCCTGATTGGTCGCTCGCCCATTGGTCCGCAGGATTTCGATGATATTATTGTCCAGCGCGTCCAATGAGGGCGGCGCTGTCATCCGCCCATTCCTTATCTGCATGCCGCCATGACTCCCGTCGATCCACGGAGGTATAGCGTGTGGAAATGGAGAGTGCCACATGAGGCGTGTGAAGCCGACGGCATACGCCTTAACGCGTTTCGCGAGGACGCAATGCTATCATGTAAACCTCGCCGAATATTACGACGGAGATCATCGCTCAGCGACCCGATGCGTAAGAAACGCGCAATTTAGCTATGTAAAAAAATCTGCGGCGCCACCCTAGGTTACCGTCGCCGTTTCAGAACGCTCCGTGCCGCATCCACCGCCATTTGCGCCCGCTGGTGGGCGTTGCTGCCTTTATCGATGGCGTTTTGCTGGGGTATTTCGACGCTGATTGGTGTTGTGGGATTGAGGGCGTGGACGAACGCTGGGATGTTGAACGCGCCTTGTCCGGGGAGTTGGCGCTGGATGCCGGCTTCGCGTTCGATCTGGTCGGGATCGATGGTTGGTGGGCCGTCGGCTATCTGGGCGATGGCGATGGCGGGATGGGCAAGGAGGGGGAAGCTGGTGTCTGGTTCGGGTCCACGCATGATGTGGAGGAGGTCGGCTGTGACCTTGATGTCGGAGCGGCCGGAGCGGGCTATTTCCTCAAGGGCGGCGCTTAAGGTTTGGACCTGGGAGGGGGGATAAAATTCGATTGCGAGGGCGATGTCGAACGGGGCGGCGAGCTCGGCCAGTTCGACGAGTTTCTCGGTACGGCGGATGGGATCGCGGTCGTAGCACAGGACATTGGCGAGGGGCGCGCCAAGCGCTGCGCCGGTTTCGAGCGCAGGGATAAAGTCAGCAGGGTTGGTGCGCCCCGCCATGGTGAAGGGGTAGACAAGGTCGACCGTGACCCCGGTGGCGGCGAGCGCGGCGCGGGTCTGGCGCAGCGCCTGGGGGTCGCGCACCAGGTCATAGGCGGGCATGGCGGGCAGCACCTCCATCGAGTGGAGGAACGGGCAAATGCCCTCGCAACCCACCTCTGCGGCGATTTCGGCAAGCTGCCAGGGGGTAGTGTCGGTGACGGTGATATGGTCGAGCGACAGGCGCTTGTCGGCCATATCCTCTCCTCCTGTTATGTGTGAACCGGGCGCGGGGGCCGCGCCCGGCGGCGTGTCAGGCGGCGGCTTCGCGTTCCTTGACCATGTCGAGGGCGACGTCGACGATCATGTCTTCCTGCCCGCCGACCATCTTGCGACGGCCGAGTTCAACGAGGATGGTGCGGGTGTCGAGGCCGTAGGTTTCGGCGGCCTTTTCGGCATGACGCAGGAACGAGGAGTAGACCCCGGCATAGCCAAGCGCGAGGGTTTCGCGGTCGACCCGAACCGGCCGGTCCTGCAGCGGGCGGACGAGGTCCTCAGCCGCGTCCATCAGCGCCATGACGTTACAGCCATGGTTCCAGCCCTTGCGCTCGGCAGCGGCGATGAACACTTCCAATGGCGCATTGCCAGCGCCCGCGCCCATGCCGGTCAAGGAGGCGTCGATCCGCACCGCGCCGCACTGGGCCGCGACGATCGAGTTGGCGACGCCGAGGCTGAGATTGTGATGCGCATGGATGCCGCGCTGGGTTTCGGGCTTCAAGACCCGGTCATAGGCTTCGAACCGGGCCTTGACCCCGTCCATGTCGAGCGCGCCGCCGCTGTCGGTCACATAGACGCACTGCGCGCCATAGCTTTCCATGAGGGCCGCCTGGCTCGCCAGCTTCTCCGGCTCGATCATGTGGCTCATCATCAGGAACCCCGAGACGTCCATGCCAAGATCGCGGGCGATGCCGATATGCTGTTTCGAGACGTCGGCCTCGGTGCAATGGGTCGCGACCCGCACCGAGCGCACGCCGATGTCATAGGCGCGGCGCAGTTCCTCGACCGTGCCGACGCCCGGCAGGATCAGCGTGGTGAGCACGGATTTGGTCAGCACCGAGGCGACCGCCTCGAGCCATTCCCAATCGGTATGCGCGCCGAAACCATAGTTGAAGCTCGCGCCATTGAGGCCGTCGCCATGGGCGACCTCGATCGCGTCGACCCCTGCGTCATCCAGCGCCTTGGCGATCGATTTCACATGGTCGATGCCGTACATGTGGCGGATGGCGTGCATGCCATCGCGTAGCGTCACGTCCTGGATATAGAGCTTGTCGCCCGCCTCGACGTTGAACGGAGATGTGATCTGGGCGCTCATGCGGCCACCTTCTTTCCTTGCGCGATGCGCTGCGCGAGCAGCTCGCCGGTCGCCTTGGCGGCGGCGGTCATGATGTCGAGATTGCCCGAATAGCTCGGCAGATAATCGCCAGCGCCTTCGACCTCGAGCAGGATCATGGTCTTGACCCCGGTGAACTCGCCGCGACCGGGGATGGTGAGTTTGTTGTTGTCGCCAAAGCGCTCGAACTGCACGTCCTGCTTGAGGCGATAGCCCGGCACATAGGCCTGCACCTTCTTGACCATCGCCTCGACCGAGGCGCGGATCGTCTCTTCATCCGCGCCTTCGGACAAAGTGAACACGGTGTCGCGCATGATCATCGGCGGTTCGGCGGGATTGAGGATGATGATCGCCTTGCCCTGCGCCGCGCCGCCGACCTTTTCGATGGCGCCTGCGGTGGTGCGGGTGAACTCGTCGATATTGGCGCGGGTGCCGGGTCCTGCCGAGCGCGAGGAGACCGACGCGACGATCTCGGCATAATGGACGGTCGCGACCTGGGAGACGGCGGCAACCATCGGGATCGTCGCCTGCCCGCCGCAGGTCACCATGTTGACGTTGCCAGCATCGAGATTGGCTTCGCCGTTGACCGTGGGGATGGTGTAGGGGCCGATCGCGGCGGGGGTGAGGTCGACCACCTGCTTGCCGTCCTTGCGCAGCGCTTCGTCATGGACCTTGTGGGCATAGGCACTGGTTGCGTCGAACACGATGCCGATCTCGGGATAGACATCCATCTTCATGAGGCCTTCGAGGCCCTCATGGGTGGTGGCGACGCCGCGCTCGCGCGCCATGGCGAGGCCTTCGGACGCCTCGTCGATGCCGACCACGGCCACCAGTTCCATATTCTGCGGATATTTGATCATCTTGATCATGAGGTCGGTGCCGATATTGCCCGACCCGATGATCGCCGCCTTGACCTTGCCCGTCATTACTTACTCCTCACGGCATCGCCCGCAAGCGATGCGCCACTTTTCATATTCAGATAAAGCGCGCGGTGCAGTTGCCAACCCCGTGGAGCTGCATCTCGAACACGTCTCCTGCCTTGGCCGGTTCGAGCGGCACCAGGCTGCCCGACAATATCACATCCCCGGCGTCGAGCGTTACCCCATAGGCGCCCAGCGTGTTGGCGAGCCAGGCGACCGCCTGTGCGGGCGAACCCTGCACCGCATGGCCATAGCCTTCCGACAGGGGCTGCCCATTCTTGGTGACGGTGACGTGGAGATTGGGGAGGTCATGGGCGCGGGGATCGACGCGCGCGTCCCCCAGCACATAGACGCCGCAGGAGGCATTGTCGGCGACGGTGTCGACGATGCCGATCTTCCAGTCCTGGATGCGGCTGTCGACGATCTCGAAACAGGGAACGATGCTCTCCGTCGCGGCGATCACATCTTCCGCCGTGACGCCCGGCCCCTTGAGGCTGTCTTTCAGGATGAAGCCGATCTCCGCCTCGGCGCGCGGCGCGATGAGGCCGTTTGCCGCGACATCGATATCGCCCTCGATATACATGCGGTCGGTCAGGAAACCGAAATCGGGCTGGTGCACGCCCAGCATGTCCTGCACGGCCTTGGAGGTGACGCCGATCTTCTTGCCGATGACGCGCTCGCCATCACCCTTGCGGCGTTCGAGCGCACCTAAGGAGATAGCATAGGCGTCATCGATGCCAAGCTGCGGGTAACGCGCCATCAGCGGCGGCACGGTGCGCCCCTCGCGCAGCGCCTGGTAGAGCTCGTCCGCCAATGTTTCGTTCAGCGTCTCGCTCACAGATAGGCTCCGTCCTGGAAGATGAGGGGATCGACCGCGTCGGACAGGCGCACCGCCTTGACCCGGGCGATGACGATGCTGTGGGTGCCAAAGGGGGTCATGCTCTCGATCGTGCAGGAGAGGTTGGCCTGCGCTTCATCGAGGATGGGAAGGCCATGGGCATCGGGGGTCCAGCTGCCAACGCCAAAGCGCGCCTCGCGCGCCACCGCGCCACCGAATGCTGCCGACACTTCGCGCTGGTGGCGCGAGAGGAGGTTGATGCTGACCGGGCAGCCGGGCGAGAGATGGGCGTGGATGCCCGCTGTCTGGTTAACGCAGACGAGGACGGCGGGCGGATCCATGGTGAGTGAGGTGATCGAGGTCGCGGCCATGCCGACCGGCGTCTTGCCCTCGCCCAGCGCGGTGACGATCGCCACGCCCGAGGGCAGGCGGCGCATCGCGCCCTTAAGGCCAGCGGTGACATCGACGGGCTCTGGAACAGGCACGGATTGCGCAGGAGCAGCGTCAGCCATTCTTCAGGAAGTCCAGCGAGTAGCGGTTGAACTCTGCCGCCCGCTCGACCTGCACCCAATGGCCGGTCTGCGAGAAGGTGAGGCAGCGCACGTCGGGGCAGGCGTCGAGGAAGAGACGGGCGTGGCTTTCGGGACAGAATTCGTCATTGAGGCCCCAGAGGACGAAGATGGGCTGCTTGACCTCGCCCAGGCGCGGCCCAAGGTCGGGGGTCTTGACGCGGGCGAGCACATCCTTGGGCTGGGTGCGCGCGACGGCAAAACGTTCCTCGACCAGCGCGTCGGTGACGTGATGGAGCGAGGAAGGATGCATGAGGTTGCCGATCAGGCGGCGCTGTTCCTCGATGTTGAATTCAGGGCTGCCAAAGCCCGAGCGCATCTTGGCGATGCCGGGCATGGTGAAATAGCTCATCTGTTCCGCCACGCAGCCCGGCGCCATCAGGACGAGCTTGCCGATGGTGAATTCAGGGTGGTCGAGCGCGATCTGGAGGGCGATGCCGCCGCCCAGCGAATTGCCGATGAGGTGGCCGCTGGTGACCCCATGCTGCGCGAGGGCATCGAGCAGGGTCTGGGTAAACAGCTCGAGGGGATAGTCGGTCTCGGGCTTGGAGGAGGCGCCATAGCCGATGAGGTCGGGCAGGATGACGCGGTAACCGGCATCGGCAAAATCTTGCGCATTGTTGCGGAAGTTGGACGCGCCCGATGCGCCGGGACCGCTGCCATGGATGAAGATGACGGTGGGGGCGTTTGCCTGCGCCCCTGCGATTTCCGCGATCGAAATCTCATATCCGCCCGCAACGCTATAGGTCTTGCGGATCAATTCACTGCCCATGGATATCCTCTTTTGTCCTGGCCCGATGCTGTCCAGATGTCAGATGGTCAGATGCTCGCTTCAGATGAAGGTGAAGGCGGGCGGTTCGCCATTGATCGTGCCGATGACATCGCTGGTGCGGTTGGCCGGGTCATTGGCGACATGGGCGCGCGCGGCGTGGAGGTCGAGCCAGGGCTGGAGGATCGGGCTGGACATATAGACCGCCCGGCCGCCCAGCAGCTTGACCATGCCGTCGGCCAGTTCGGCCATGCGGCGCACGACGCTGGCGGACTGATAGGCAAAGAGCGCGCGCTTTTCCATCGGCACGGGCTCATTGCGGCCCGCATAGTCCATCAGCTCATTGAAGGTCGTGCGGTGGGTGAGTTCCATCTCGTTGGTCTCGGCGATCGCGCGGGCGATGGCGGCGTGGAGATTGGGGTCAGCCTTGGACGCCTTGCCGGTGTTGGTCGAGACGCGGTTGCCCATGATCTCCATCGCAGCGCCAGTGGCGGCGCGGATGCCGCCGAAGGCGGCGCTGGAGACCGAGCGGATGAAGAGCTGCGCCCAGGGGATGCGGTAGAGCGGGGCGGTGTTGGTTTCCTGGCCCGGATTGGTCCCGGCAAAGCCGTCGCTGGCCTTGTGGGTGCGGTGTTCGGGCACGAACACGCGCTCGACGACGATGTCGAAGCTGCCGGTACCCTGAAGGCCGAACGTGTCCCAGGTGCCTTCGATCACCTGATAGTCGGAGCGCGGCAGCAGGAAGGTGCGCATGTCGGGCGGGCCGCCATCGGTGTCGAAATTGATCGCGCCAAGCAGCACCCAACCGCAATGGGAGGAGCCTGAGGAGAAGCCCCAGCGGCCCGACAGGTAGAAGCCCCCTTCGACCTTTTCCACCTTGCCGACCGGCTGATAGGTGGAGGAGACGAGCATGTCGGGATCATCGCCCCACACTTCCTTCTGCGCCTCGTCATGGAAGAGGGCGAGTTCATAGGGGTGGCAGCCCAGCACGCCGTAGATCCAGCCTGTCGACATGCAGCCTTCGGCAAGCGCCTTCTGGATTTCGAAGAAGACATTGGGGTGCATCTCATAGCCGCCGTAACGCTTGGGCTGGAGCACGCGGAAGAAGCCGGCCGCCTTCATCTCGGCGACGGTTTCGGGGGGCACGTCATGGGCGATGGTGCAGGCGCGCGCGCGCTGGCGCAGCGTCGGGATCATGGCCCTGGCTTTGGCGATCAGACTTTCGGGTGAAGGTATCCCGGCATTCGCCTCGTCAATGGGTCGGCTTGCTACTGCCCCGGTCATGATCTTCTCCATTGTAGGCGACTCTACTTCAGATTTGCTATATGCGTAGATTATGTAAACTGCTATTACGCAAACTGTCAAGGCAAACAGGGCTTGCGCATTTGGGCCGTTGCTTATAGGCGGATTGGGAACGAATTGCCATAAGCTCGTGAGCGCGCTTAACTGCGCCTCCCCCTGCAAGTGCGAAACAGGCGGCAGCGCTTGCCATATGCGTATGGGGAAGGTCATTTTGCAACGCTCTGCGGCAGAGCATGGCTGGCAGACAGGAAAGAAGGCGAGGCGCTTGAAATGGCAGTGATATCGCTAGGCTATGTGGTGATCGAGGCGCGGGAGCTCGGGCCGTGGCAGGATTTTGCCTGCAATATCGCAGGGCTGATGGCGGCCCCTTCGCCGGACGAAGACGTCGCGCTGTTTCGCATGGACGACCGGCCCTGGCGCCTGCGGGTGCAGAAAGGCGCGGCCGACCGCTTCGTGGCGCCGGGCTGGGAATGCGCGAATCGTGACGCTTTCGAATCGGTGCTGGCCCGCCTCGAGGCGGCGGGCCGTCCGGTGGAACGGGCGGGGGTCATGGAAGCGCGTGGCCGTCAGGTCTATGAACTGGCCCGCTCGTCCGACCCGGCGGGTAACCCGATGGAGCTCTTCTACGGCCGCTTCGTCGACTATGCCCCCTTCGTCTCGCCCGCGGGCGTCAGCCGCTTCGTGACCGACAGCCCCCATGGCGCGGACGGCGACATGGGGATGGGCCATGTCGTGCTCACTGCCCCCAATTTCGACGAGACCCACACCTTCTACAAAGAGGTCATGGGCTTTGGCGACACCGACCTTGGCCGCTTCTACCTGATGGGTGGGGGCGAGGATGATCCGGGCGTGGGCTTTGCCTTCCTGCACTGCAACCCGCGCCACCACAGCCTGGCGCTTGGCCAGCTGCCCGAAAGCCCCAATGGCGCTGTCCACATGATGCTCGAGGTCGGCTCCCTCGAGGATGTCGGCCGCGCCTATGACCGGGTTTTGAAGAGCAAGGGCAAGGTGCCGCTCTCGGCAACGCTGGGTCGTCATGTCAACGACAAGATGACCAGCTTCTACATGCAGACGCCCGGCGGCTTCGACATCGAATATGGCTGGAACGGCCTGGTAATAGACCCGCAAACATGGGTCCCCACCACCAGCCTTTCTGTAAGCGACTGGGGCCATAAATGGGCTCATGAGCAGGACTGACGCAAAAGGATGACTGACATTATGCTCGACAAGCGCATGAGCGTCGACGACATCGTCGACCAGATTTCCGACGGGATGACCATCGGCATCGGCGGGTGGGCCACGCGCCGCAAGCCCATGGCGCTGATCCGCGCCATCGCCCGCTCGAACCTGAAAGACCTGACCGTCATGGCGGGCTATGGCGGCATGGACATCGGCCTGCTCGCCGCCACCGGCAAGATCAGGAAGCTGGTATTCGCCTTTGCCAGCCTCGACCATTATCCGCTCGAACCCCATTTCCGCAACGCCCGCCAGGCGGGCGCCTTCGAGGTGCTCGAGCTTGACGAGGGCATGTATCATTGGGGTCTGCGCGCAGGCGCGATGAAGCTGCCCTTCCTGCCGACGCGCGTGGGCATCGGCACCGACATCATCACGCAGGACGGCTTCGACTTCAAATTCGTGAAGAGCCCCTATGCCGATGGCGAGGAATTCGTCGCCATGCCAGCGCTGGTGCCCGACATCGCCCTGATCCATGCCCATCGTTCCGACGAGCGCGGCAATATCCTCACCCTATCGGTCGATCCGATCTTCGATGAACTGCTCGTGCGCGCAGCCAAGAAAAGCTACGCGACGGTCGAGAAGATCGTGCAGACGGCTGAGCTCGATATGAAGAAGAACAGCCGCTACAACCTCGTCGAGCGCGCGATGATCACCGGCGTTGCCGAGGCACCCTTGGGCGCGCATCCCTCGAGCGCTGACCCCGACTATCAGCTCGATCTCAAGCACATCAAGACCTATGTCGAAAGCGCCGCCTCGCCCGAAGCCTGGGCCGAGTATAAGGCGAAATATATCGACGTGTCGGAAGCCGATTATCAGGCAGCGATCGGCGGCGCGGACACCGTCAAGCAGCTCCCCGTCCCCATTTACTAAGCGAGAGACCCATGACCCAGAACAGCTATTCGCTCGCTGAACTCGTCATCGCCGCCTGCGCCGAAGTCTGGCGCGAGGATGGCGAAGTGATGGCGACCGGCATCGGCCCCCTCCCCCGCATCGGCGCTGGCCTTGCCAAACTGAGCTTCGCGCCCGCGATCCAGACCACCGATGGCGAGGCCTGGTACACCAGCGAGCCGGTCGGCCCGGGCAAGCGCACCGCCGAGCCGGAATTTGAAGGCATCGCCAATTATGACCGCGTCTTCTCGGCGCTCTGGAGCGGCCGCCGCCATGCGCTGGTTGGCCCGGTGCAGATCGACCGTTATGGCCAGGCGAACATCTCGGTGATCGGCGACCATAAGAAGCCCAAGGCAGCGATGCTCGGCGCGCGCGGCTTCCCCGGCAACTCGATCAGCCATCCCAACAGCTTCTTCTTTGCCAACCACAACAAGCGTGCGTTCGTGGAAGGCGAGGTCGATTTCGTGTGCATGGCGGGCTACAACCCCGCGCGCTACCGCAATGGCGCTGCGCCCCAGGGCCTGGACTTGCGCCGCATCATCACCAACCTTTGCGTGATGGATTTCGGCGGGCCGGATCACCAGATCCGCGTGATCTCGCTGCATCCGGGTGTGACGTTCGAGGAAGTGCAGGACAATACCGGCTTCCCGCTGGCAAAAATCGATGGCGAAATCCCCACCACGCCCGCGCCAACGGCCGAGCAGCTGGAGCTGATCGCCAGGATCGACCCCAATAATGTCCGCGCGACCGTGTTCAAGGACAATCCGGCCGGAGACAGAAGGGCAGCCTGACGATGAACGAGACCGACCGCCTGGTCGAACCGCAGCAGGTCGACATTGTTTACGAAACGGATGAGCCGGTCACCTATGAGGTGATCGACCATGTCGCGTGGATCATGATGAACCGTCCGGGCTTCAACAACGCCCAGAACGGCCAGATGACCTATGCCCTTGATGACGCGTTCGTACGCGCCGTGAACGATGACGATGTGCGCGCGATCGTGCTGGGCGGCAACGGCAAGCATTTCTCCGCTGGCCATGACATCGGCACGCCGGGCCGCGACGTGCACCAGCATTTCGAGAACCGGCTGCTGGTGCCCGGCCATGTCAACAAGCCCGCGGCCGAACTGCTCTACACCCGCGAGAAGGAGCAATATGTCGGCATGTGCCGGCGCTGGCGCGATGCGCCCAAGCCCACCATCGCCATGGTGCAGGGGGCCTGCGTCGCGGGCGGCCTCATGCTCGCCTGGGTGTGCGACCTCATCGTCGCGACCGACGACGCCTTCTTCCAGGACCCGGTCAACCGCATGGGCATCCCGGGCGTCGAATATTTCGCCCATGCCTATGAGCTGCCCCCGCGCGTCGCCAAGGAGTTCCTGCTCTTGGGCGAGCGGATGAGCGCGCAGAGGGCCGAAAGCTTCGGCATGGTCAACAAGATCGTCTCCCGCGAGGCGCTGCGCGAGACGGTGGCAGGCATGGCGGCCAAGCTCGTCGCCCAGCCTCGCCTTGGCAACTGGCTCACCAAGCAGGCGATCAACCATGTCGAGGAGCTGATGGGCAAGCGCAACGCGATGGACGCGCAATATCATATGCACCATTTCGCCCATGCCCAGAACGACCTCGTCCAGGGCAGTTCGATCGCGGGCCTCGATGCCAAGAAGATGGCCGAGGCCAATAAGAAACAGGCGAGCGAATGATGGGCGATCCGCTGCACACGATCCTGACGGAGCGGCTTGGCTGCCGCTGGCCGATCATCCAGACCGCGATGGGCTGGGTGGCGGAACCCAGCCTCGTCATCGGGTCGAGCAATGCGGGCGCCTTCGGCTTCCTCGGCGCCGCCGTCATGACGCCGGACGAAGCGCGCGAGAAGCTGCTCGCCGTCCGCAAGGGCACCGACCGGCCCTTCGGCGTCAACTTCCACAGCTTTCAGCCCGGCGCTGACGCAATCGTCGAGCTGATTCTCGCCAACAAGGATCAGGTGCGCGCCGTCTCCTTCGGCCGCGGTCCCAATGCCAAAATGATCGGCCGCTTCAAGGATGCAGGCATCCTCTGCGTCCCCACCGTCGGCGCGGTCAAGCATGCGCAGAAGATGGTCGAGCTCGGCGTCGACATGGTCAATGTCCAGGGCGGCGAAGGCGGCGGGCATACAGGCTCCGTGCCGACCACCGTGCTGCTCCCCCAGGTGCTGGACGCGGTCAAGGTGCCGGTGATCGCGAGCGGCGGCTTTGCCGACGGGCGCGGGCTGGCGGCGGCGCTCGCCTATGGCGCGGTCGGCATCGCCATGGGCACGCGTTTCCTCCTCACCAAGGAAAGCCCGGTCCCCGACAGCGCCAAGGCGGCTTATCTGAAAGCCACGACCGACGGCATCATCGTCACCACCAAGCTTGACGGCATTCCGCAGCGGATGGTCCGCACCCGCCTCATGGACAAGATCGAAAAGTCCGGTTCCTTGGGCATGTGGCTGCGCGCGATCGAGGCCGGCATGGCGATGAAGAAGCAGACCGGCGCGAGTTGGATCGACTTCATCAAATCAGCGCGCGGCATGACGGCGCATGGCGCGATGCCGCTCAAACAGGCGATGATGGCCGCGACCATGCCGATGCTGATCCAGAAGGCGGTGGTCGAGGGCGACATCGAACATGGCGTGATGGCGACCGGCGTCGTGGGCGGGCGGATCGGCGAGATCCCGACCTGCCAACAGCTGGTCGACCGTATCGTCGAAGAGGCGCATGAGCGGCTCGCCGCGCTCGCCGCCATGGGCCGCGAGACGGCCAGCGCCGCCTGAGGAAGAGGGACAAGACATGCCGATTACGCTGACCGTCAAGGGCGCCATCGCCGAAATCCTGTTCGACCATCCGCCGGTCAACGCCTTCGACACCAAGGGTTGGGAATCGATCCCGGCGATGGTTTACGAAGCAGCGGCAAACGAGGATGTGAAATGCATCCTGATCCGCGCGGAGGGCCGGGGCTTTTGCGGCGGCGTCGACATCAAGGAGATGGCGGCGCATCCTGAGCGCATCGCCAAATTGAACAAGGATAATTACCTCACCTTCAAGGCGATCCGTGAGTGCGCGATCCCGGTGGTGGGCGCGCTGCATGGCTTCGTCATCGGCGGCGGCGTCAATATCGCGGGCGCCTGCGACGCGCTGATCGCGGCGGAAGGGGCCTATTTCTCGCTGCCCGAGATCGATCGCGGCGCGATGGGGGGAGCCGCCTTCATGAGCCGCATGCTGCCGGTCCAGATGGTGCGCGCCAATTTCTTCACCGGCGGGCGCATCCCGGTTGAGGATGCCTATCGCCACGGCTCGGTACACAAGGTCGTGCCCTTGGAGAAGCTCAAGGACGAGGCCTACGCTTTCTGCGAAATCATCGCGTCCAAGAGCCGCGCGGCCCTGGTCATCGCCAAGCAGGCGCTCAATCTCATCGAGCCCACCGACCCCTCGGCCCATTACCGGATCGAGCAGGGCTTCACGCTCGAAATGTACATGCATGAAGACAGCCAGAAGGCGCGCGACGCCTTCGTCGACAACAAGGGCGCGGCGAAATTCTGATGGACCTGACTTATACCCCTGAGCAGCAGGCGTTCCGCGCCGAAGTCCGCGCCTGGCTCGACGCCCATGTGCCCGGCGAGCCGCTGGAACATTTCGACGCCACGCGCGAGGGTTTCGAGGCGCACCGGGAATGGGAAAAGACCTTGAAGTCCGGCGACTGGGGCATGGTGACCTGGCCACGCGAATATGGCGGGCGCGGCCTCGACCTCATCCAGTGGCTGATTTTCGAGGAAGAATATTATCGCGCAGGCGCGCCCGGCCGCGTCAACCAGAATGGCATTTTCCTGCTTGGGCCCACGCTCATCGAATTCGGCACCCATGAGCAGAAGCAGCGCTTCCTCCCCAAAATGGCGTCGGGCGAGGAAATCTGGGCGCAGGCCTGGTCCGAACCGATGGCAGGCTCGGACCTTGCTGGCGTGCGCGCCACCGCCGTCCGCGAGGGCGACGACTATATCCTCAATGGCCACAAGATCTGGTCGAGCCGCGCGGTGTTCGCCGACTGGGCGTTCGGCCTGTTCCGCGAGCCGGGCAGCGAGCGGCATAAGGGGATGAGCCTCATCTTCTTCCCGCTCGATGCACCCGGCGTGACAGTGAACGCCATCAAGAAGATCAACGGCCATGTCGGCTTTGCCGAGATTTTCCTGGAAAATGTCCGCGTCCCCGCCTTCAATCGCCTCGGCGACGAGGGCCAAGGCTGGCATATCTGCATGGCGACCGCCGGTTTCGAGCGCGGCCTCATGCTGCGCTCGCCCGCCCGCTACCAGGTGGCGGCCAAGAAGCTCGCAGAACTGTGGACCGCGAACAAGGAAACGGCCGACCCCGCGCTCGAAGCCGATGTCGTACGCGCGCACATGAATGCCGACGCCTATGCGCTCAACATCTACCAGACCGCCTCGCGGCTGATGGCAGGCGCGAAGATCGGGCCGGAAGCCTCGACCAACAAGATCTTCTGGTCCGAACTCGACATTCACCTGACGCAAACCGCGCTCAACATCCTGGGGCCGCAGGCGGAATTGACGCACGAAGCGCCGGACGCGAACCCCGTCGACTGGATCGACGACTATATCTTCGCGCTCGCAGGCCCGATCTATGCCGGGTCGAACGAGATCCAGCGCAACATCATCGCCGAGCGCATGCTCGGCCTGCCGCGCTAAGGGGATTTAAGATGGATTTCACCCTCAGCGACGAACAGCTGATGTTCGCCGAGACCGCGCGCACCCTGTTCGCCGACAGCTGCACGCCCGATCATTGGCGCAAGATGATGGAAGCGGGCGAGGCGATCAATCCCGCCCGCTGGGCCTCGATCGTCGAGACCGGCCTCACCCTCATCCTGCTCCCCGAAAGTGCGGGCGGCATCGATCTGGCCGAGACCGACTTTGCCCTGATCGCACAAGAGGCGGGTTATGTCGCCCTGCCCGAGCCGCTGGTCGAGAGCGCAGGCGTCGCCGCGCCGATGCTCGCCGCGCTCGCGCCCGATCATGCGCTGCTGAGCGACCCGATGGCCACCATCGCGATCGCGCATCCGGCCAACCCCTATGTGGCGAACGCCGACAGCGCCGCGGCGATCCTGCTGCATGCCGATGGCGAGGCGTATCTCGCCACGCCCGACCAGGTGACGCTCACCGCGCAGCCGAGCATCGATCCCTTCCGCCGCCTGTTCTCGGTCGCGTGGGACAAGGCCAACGCCACGCCGCTCGGCAAAGCCGCCTTCGACCTCGCCTTCGACCGCGCCGCCCTCTTCAACGCTGCCTTTGGCCTGGGCCTTGCCCAGCGCTCGGTCGACCTCGCCGTCGACTATGCCAAGGAACGCCAGCAGTTCGGAAAGCCGATCGGCAGCTATCAGGCGGTCAAGCATCATCTGGCATCCGCCCAGGTGGCGATCGAGTTCGCCAAGCCCGTGGTGGCCGCCGCCGCCGCCGAAATCAGCGCGCGCGACACGCAAGCCCGCGCCCGCGTCAGCCATGCCAAGCTCGTGGCCCTGGAAGCCGCCGACAAGGCCGCGCGCGCCTCGATCCAGGTGCATGGCGCGATGGGCTATAGCTGGGAGGTGGACGTCCACCTCTTCTTGAAGCGCGCCCTTGCCCTGACGCAAAGCTGGGGCACCCCCGCTCATCACCGCGCGCGCATCGCCACGCGCATCTTCACCCAGCCCATGGGGCCGGACCAGACCTTTGCCAGAGACGCTGGACAAAAGCAGGAAAAAGAGAATGCCTGAAGCCTATATCGTCGATGCCGTCCGCACCCCCATCGGCCGCAAGAAGGGCAGCCTCGCCGCCGTCCATCCCGCCGACCTTGGCGCGCACCCGATCCGCGAACTGGTCAAGCGCACCGGCATCGACCCGTCAGGCGTCGATGACGTGGTGTGGGGCTGCACCGAGACGATCGGCGGCCAAGCAGGCGATATCGGCCGCACCGCATGGCTGGTCGCAGGCCTGCCGGAGGAAATCCCCGGCGTCACCGTCGACCGCCAATGCGGCTCCTCCCAGCAGGCCGTCCACTTCGCCGCGCAAGGCGTCATGAGCGGCACCCAGGACCTGGTGGTCGCGGGCGGCAGCCAGGCGATGAACCAGATCCCGATCATGGCGGCGATGATCGCAGGCGCGCAATATGGCTTCGACAGCCCCTTCCACGGGTCGAAGGGCTGGGTCGAACGCTATGGCATGGAAGAGGTCAACCAGATCAAGTCGGCCGAGATGATCGCCGACAAATGGGGCATCAGCCGCGAAGCGATGGAAGCCTTCGCCCTCGCCAGCCATCAGCGCGCGCAGGCCGCCTGGGACAATGGCTGGTTCGATCATGAAGTCGCACCGCTCGAGGGCCTCACCCGCGACGAAACCATCCGCCCCACCACCTCGCTTGAGGGCCTCGCGTCCTTGAAGCCCGTCAATGAAGGCGGCATCGTCACCGCAGGGGTCGCCAGCCAGAATTGCGACGCGGCCGCCGCCCTCCTCATCGCCAGCGAGCAGGCGGTCAAGGACCATGGCCTCAAGCCCCGCGCGCGCATCCATCATCTCTCGGTCCGCGCCGCCAACCCGGTGTGGATGCTGACCGGCCCGATCCCCGCCACCCAATATGCGCTCAAGAAGGCGGGCATGTCGATCAGCGACATCGATCTGTTCGAATGCAACGAGGCCTTTGCCAGCGTCACCATGGCCTGGATGAAGGAACTCGCTATCCCGCACGACAAGGTCAATGTGCAGGGCGGCGCGATCGCGCTCGGCCATCCGATCGGGGCTACCGGCGCGCGGCTGATGACCACGCTGCTGGGCGCCCTTGAACGCACCGGCGGCCGCTATGGCCTCCAGACCATGTGCGAAGGCGGCGGCCAGGCCAACGTCACCATCATCGAGCGGCTCTAAGGGACCCAGCCCCGATGCCCGCCTACGCCTATCAGGGGATTGTTCCCGTTGTCGATCCGACCAGCTACGTCCATCCGCTGGCGTCGCTGATTGGCGACGTGATCGTCGGGCCGGGCTGCTTCATCGCGCCCGGCGCGAGCCTGAGGGGCGATTTCGGGCGGATCGTGGTGGAGGGCGACAGCTCGATCCAGGACAATGTGTCGGTGCATGCCAACCAGTTGCGCGACACGGTCATCCGCCGGGGAGCGACCATCGCCCATGGGTCGATCATCCATGGCTGCGAGATTGGCGAGAATGCGCTGATCGGCATGAACGCGGTGATCCTCGACAACGCCGTCATAGGTGACGAAAATCTCGTCGCCGCCCTTGCCCTTGTGAAGTCCGACACGGTGACCCCGCCACGCAGCCCGGTCGTCGGCAATCCGGCCAAGGTGGTCAAGACCTTCGAGCCGCATCAGGTCACCTGGCGCAACAATGGCGAGGGGGAGTATCAGAAGCTCGCCCGCGCCGCGCTCACTGACCTCATCGAGGCAGAGCCGCTCAGCCAAGCCAGCGCCGAGCGGCAGGCGCAGCGCATTGCCTCCGACGCCATCGCCGTGCGCCTTTCGGGCAGCACCGCGCAGCATCGCGAGCAGCGGGCGGCGCAGCGGAAAGGCACATCATGAGCAGCGCCACCGCCATCACCAACCTCCTCTACCTTTATGCCGAACTGATGGACGCGGGCGACCTCGAAGGCGTCGCCGCCCTGTTCGAGCGCGCCCGGATCAAGGCCGGCGGCGGCGAAATGGTCGAAGGCGCAGCGCCGATGCTGGCGCTGTGGCAAGCCCATATACGCATCCATGACGATGGCACGCCGCGCACCAAGCATGTCATCACCAATCCCATCGTCGAGATCGACGAGGCGGCAGGCACGGCAAGCTGCCGCTCTTACTATACCGTATTCCAGGCGACCCCGGACCTGCCGCTCCAGGCGATCTGCGCGGGCCGCTATCATGACGCCTTCGTCCGCACGGACGGGGCATGGCATTTTTCCGGGCGGGATTATTCCCTGCTCGATCTCGTTGGGGACTTGAGCCAGCATCTGCTGATCCCCGTCGCAGCGCAATGAAGGAGTAAGGCAAGTGGGTATCTGCGAAGGACGTGTTGCGATCGTGACCGGGGCGGGCAATGGGCTGGGCAAGGCCTATGCGCTGGGTCTCGCGGCGCAAGGCTGCAAGGTCGTGGTCAACGACCTTGGCGTTGGCACCCATGGCGAGGCGGGCGAGACCAAGGGCGCGGCCGAGCAGGTGGTCGATGAGATCAAGGCGATGGGCGGGCAGGCCGTCGCCAACACCGACGATGTCGCTGAATGGGATGCGGGCAAGCGCATGGTCGAGCAAGCCCTCGACAGCTTCGGCGCGCTTCATGCCGTGGTCAATAATGCCGGGTTCGTGCGCGACCGCATGTTCTTCACTTGCAGCCCGGAAGAATGGGATGCGGTGATCCGCGTCCATCTGCGCGGCCATTTCTGCACCTCGCGCCACGCCGCTGAATATTGGCGCGCGCAAAGCAAGGCCGGCAACCCGGTCGATGCGCGCATCATCAACACGACCTCTGGCGCGGGCTTGCAGGGCTCGGTCGGCCAGTCGGCCTATTCGACCGCCAAGGGCGGCATCGCCACGCTCACCCTCGTGCAGGCCGCCGAGCTTGGCCGCCTGGGCATCACCGCCAATGCGCTCGCGCCCAATGCCCGCACCCGCATGACCAATACCGGCGCGTTCGACATGGAGGCGAAAGAAGGCGAGTTCGACCTGTTCGCCCCGGAAAACATGGCGCCGCTGGTCGCCTATCTGGTGTCGGAACAGTCGAAGGGCGTGACGGGCCAGGTGTTTGAATTGAAGGGCGGACAGGTCTTCCTCTCGCAAGGCTGGACCGACAGCCCCGCCTTCGACAAGGGTGCGCGGATTGACGCCAGCGAGATGGACGCGATCGTGCGGGGGCTTCTCCAAACCCGCGAGCCTGCAAAGCCCGTTTACGGAGCCGCCTGATGGACTTCGCGCTCAGCGACGACCAGCGCGCGATCCAGGAAGCGGCGCGTGACTTCCTGACCGACGCCGCCAACCCGGATGTCATCCGCGCCGCCGTCGAAGGGACGAGCGGCTTTGACGAGAGCCTGTGGTCGAGCCTTGGCGAGATGGGCTTTACCGGGCTGATGATCCCGGAAAGCCTGGGTGGCCTGGGCCTGGGCGCGGTCGAAATGGCGCTGGTCCTCGAAGAAACCGGCCGGGTCCTCGCGCCCGTGCCCTTCTTCGAGACCGCCGTGCTCGCCGTGCAAGCCATCCTGGCGGCAGGCAGCGAGGAACAGAAGGCAGCGCTGCTCCCCCGCCTCGCGTCGGGCACGCGCGCCAGTTTCGCCGGGACCGCAAGCCGCCCGACCCTCACCAACGGCAAGCTGACGGGCACCGCGCAGTTCGTGACCTTCGGCCATGTGGCAGAGCTGATCGTGGTGGCCACCGCTGACGAGAGCCTCATCGTCCTCGAAGCCGACACCCCCGGCCTCGTCATCGAGGCGCTGCCCGCGCTCGACCGCACCCGCCGCTTTGCGACGCTGACCTTCGATTGCGCCGTGACGCCGGAGATGATCCTGGGCGCCCCCGGCAGCGCCAAGGCCGCGATCGCGCGCACCCTCACCATCGGCGCTGGCCTGCTCACCGCCGAACAGACCGGCGGCATGCAGTACAGCCTCGACGCCACGGTCGACTATGCCAAGCAGCGCGTCCAGTTCGGCCGCCTCATCGGCTCCTTCCAAGCCTATAAACATATGCTCGCCGACATGATGCTGCTGGTCGAAGCCTCGCGCTCGGCCGCCTATTATGCCGCCGCCGCGATCGATGAAAATGGCGAGGAACTGGCCGAGGCGGCCCATGCCGCGCGCGCCTATGTCTCCGACGCCTATTGCTCGGTCGCAGGCGATGCCATCCAGCTTCATGGCGGCATCGGCTTCACCTGGGAACATCACGCCCATCTCTATTTCAAGCGCGCCCGCGCCTGCGCCAGCTGGCTCGGAACCCCCGACCAGCATCGCGAAGCCCTCGCCCAGATCATCATGAAGGACGCCGCATGACCCCGACTTCTCCTGTGCCCCCCTATCCGACCCCGCTCGGCATGCTCAAGGGCAAGACCGTGGTCGTCACCGCCGCGGCCGGCACCGGCATCGGCTTTGCCGCCGCCAAGCGCGCCGCCGAAGAAGGGGCAAAGCTCCTCATCAGCGACTTCCACGAACGCCGCCTCAATGAAGCGGCCGACCGCATCGCTGACGAAGCCAAGGTCGAGCGTCCCGCCACCTTCGTGTGCGACGTCACCAGCGAGGAGGCCGTGCAGGCCCTGCGCGACGCATCGCTCGCAGCATTGGGCAAGGTCGATGTCCTCATCAACAATGCAGGGCTGGGCGGCGAGGCCGACATCGTCGATATGACCGACGAGCAGTGGGCGCGCGTGTTCGACGTCACCTTGACCTCGCTGTTCCGCATGACCCGCGCCTTCCTGCCGTCAATGTATGCCAACAAGTCGGGCGTCATGGTCAACAACGCCTCGGTGCTGGGCTGGCGCGCGCAAAAGGGCCAGGCCCATTACGCCGCCGCGAAAGCCGGGGTCATGGCCTTCACCCGCTGCGCCGCGATCGAGGCGGCCGAACATGGCGTGCGCATCAATGCGGTCTCGCCATCCCTTGCCATGCACCCCTTCCTCGCCAAGGTGACCACCCAGGAAGCTTTGGACAAGCTGGTCGAGAAGGAAGCGTTCAAGCGCCCCGCCGAGGTCTGGGAAATCGCCAATGTGATGATGTTCCTCGCCTCTGACCTCTCCTCCTACATGACCGGCGAGATCGTCGCGGTCTCCAGCCAGCGGGCGTAAGATGGCGACCATCTTCGAGAATCCCCGCGACCTCCTGGGCAAGGAAGGCACCAAGCTCGACACCGCCGACTGGCTCACCATCGACCAGGCGCGGATCGACGCCTTTGCCGACTGCACCGGCGACCATCAGTGGATCCATGTCGATCCGGTGCGCGCCAAGGACGGTCCGTTCGGCGCGACCATCGCGCATGGTTACTTGACCCTCTCCCTCGTCAACCTGTTCATGCCGCAGATCGTCGAGGTCCGGCGCTTCTCCGCTGGCGTCAATGTCGGCATGGACAAGACCCGCTTCCTCAGCCCCGTCATCGTCGGATCGCGCATCCGGGGCACAGGCGAGATCGTCTCGGTCGAAGAGGTCAAGGGCGGCGCCATCCAGGCCGTGATCCGCGTCACCGTCGAGATCGAAGGACAAGACAAGCCCGCCTGCGTGGTCGATACCATCAACCGCTATTTTCCGGAATAACGGCCTTGGCCCGCGCCATCCTCGCCCTCACATTGAGCCTTCTCGCCGCTACCCCAGCTGGAGCCAAAACCATGCCCGATCCCGTCAAGATGGAAGCCGCCGTCCACGCCTATGTCGCCGCGTTCGAAGCGGGCAGCGCCGACCAGGTCGCTGCGCTGTATGCGCAGGATGCAACCGTTGAAGACCCGATCGGCTCGCCCATCCACAAGGGCCGCGAGGCGATTCGCGCCTTTTACGCTGAATCGATGAAGACCGGCGCGAAATTGAAGCTCGAAGGCCCGGTGCGCGTGGCAGGCGATTATGCCGTCTTCCCCTTCTCGGTGAACCTCAACTATGATGGCGGCCACAAGCGCATCGACGTCATCGACACCTTCCGCTTCAACGACGCCAATGAAGTGATTGAAATGCGCGCCTTCTGGGGCCCCACCAACATGCACGGCTTCTAAGCCGCCCACCTTCTCCCGGCGGGCGCGAAACATAGAAATAGACAAGGACATTTACCCATGCGTGAAGCAGCCATCATCTCGACCGCCCGCACTGGCGTTGGCAAAGCCTATCGCGGCGCGTTCAACGACACCGAAGCGCCGTTCATGTCCTCCCATGTGGTCGACGCCGCCATCGCCCGCGCTGGCATCGATCCCGCCCGCGTCGATGACGTGTATCTGGGCGTCGCCAACCAGTGGAACACGCAAAGCTACAATGTCGGGCGTCTGACCGTCCATGGCTCGGTCCTCCCCGACACGACGGCGGGCTTCTCGATGGACCGCAAATGCTCGTCCGGCCTCAACGCCCTGGCGTTCGCCGCGCGCGGCATCATCGCCAACGAGATTGACTGCGCCGTCTCGGGCGGCGTGGAAAATGTCTCGCTCACCATCGACAAGCATTATCCCGCCTTCCGCAACCGCTCCGAGTTCATCAAGGCGCGCGATCCCAACGCCTATATGGTGATGATCGAGACCGCCGAGATCGTCGCCGAGCGTTACGGCATCTCCCGCGAGGATCAGGACCGCTTTGCCGCCCAGTCGCAGCAGCGCGCCGCCGCCGCCCAGGCAGCGGGCAAGTTCGATGACGAGATCGTGCCGATCACGGTCACCAAGGCCCTGTTCGACAAGGAAGGCAATGAGACCGGCAAGGAAGAGCTGACCCTGACCAAGGACGAGGGCATCCGCGCGGGCACCACCTACGAAAAGCTTTCTGAATTGAAGCCCGTGTTCAAGAACGGCTCGGTCATCAAGGAAGGCAAGCATGTGACCGCGGGCAATGCCAGCCAGCTGTCCGACGGCGCCTCGGCCCAGGTCGTCATGGACCTGGCCACCGCGCAGAAGGAGGGCCTGCCCATCCTCGGCATCTATCGGGGTTTTCAGGTCGCAGGCTGCGGCGCGGATGAAATGGGCATTGGTCCTGTGTTCGCCATCCCCAAGCTGCTCCAGCGCGCCGGTCTCACGATCGACGACATTGGCCTGTGGGAACTCAACGAAGCGTTCGCCAACCAGGCGATCTACTGCCAGCGCACCTTGGGCATCGATCCGGACAAGCTCAACGTCAATGGCGGCGGCATCGCCATCGGCCACCCCTTCGCCATGACCGGATCGCGCCTCGCGGGCCATGCCCTCATCGAAGGCAAGCGCCGCGGCGTCAAATATGTGGTCGTCTCCATGTGCGTCGCGGGCGGCATGGGCGCGGCCGGTCTGTTCGAGGTCGCCTGATCCATGCAGCTCGCCTTCGCCCCTGAACTCAAGGCCTTCCGCGAGGAGGCCGCGAGCTGGCTCAATGAACAGCTCGCCGGTCCCTTCAAGGCCATTTGTGGCCAGACCAACCAGGTCGACAATGTCGAGGAACGCCGCGCCTGGGAAGCCGCCCTGGGCGAAGCGCGCTGGAGCGTCATTGGCTGGCCTGAGCAATGGGGCGGGCGGGGTGCCTCGATCGCCCAGCAGATCATCTTCGCCGAGGAATATGCCCGCGCAAAAGGTCCGCCGCGCGCCGGGCACCTCGGGGTCGAGCTGCTCGGGCCAACGCTGATCGCGATGGGCACTGAGGAGCAAAAGGCCCGGTTCCTCCCCGATATCGCATCGGGCAAGGCGATCTGGTGCCAGGGCTATTCTGAACCCGGCGCGGGATCGGACCTTGCCAACGTCAAGACCAAAGCCCGCCTCGAAGGTGACAAGTACATCATCGACGGGCAGAAGATCTGGACCTCGATGGGCACCATCGCCGACTGGTGCTTCGTGGTCGCGCGTACGGAGCCCGGGAGCGTGGGCAACAAGGGCCTCTCGTTCCTCATGGTCCCGATGGACCAGCCTGGGGTCGATACCCGCCCGATCCGCCAGATGACCGGCGAGGCCGAGTTTGCAGAAGTGTTCTTCGATGGCGCGGAAGCCCTCGCGATCGACCGCATTGGCGAAGAAGGCGAAGGCTGGAAGGTCGCCATGGCGCTCCTTGGCTTTGAACGCGGCGTATCCACCCTCGCCCAGCAGATGCAGTTCAAAAACGAACTCGACGACATCATCGCCATCGCCAAGGCCAACGGCAAGGCAACCGACCCCCTCACCCGCCAGAAGATCGCCACCGCCCATGCCGGGCTCAAGATCATGCGCTACAACGCCCTGCGCATGCTATCGGGCGGCGAAGCCAATCCCGAACTCACAGGCGCCGCCTATACCTACAAGCTCTACTGGTCCCGCTGGCACGTCGCCCTGGGCGACCTCGCCATGGCGGTCATGGGACAAGAGGGCGAAATAGGCATCAACGACGAACGCATGGGCTCGCTCACAACCATGCACCTCATGTCTCGGTCCGATACCATCTACGCCGGAACAGACCAGATACAACGCAACATCATCGCCGAACGCGGATTAGCTATGCCAAGAGAACCTAGAGGATGAGGAATATCCGGCGGCCCCATAGGAGCCGCCGGAGCCACCCGATCAGATGATCTTCGATTCTTGCAGTTCGGCGATGCGCGCTTCGTCATAGCCTAGTTCGCCCAACACCTCGGCACTATGTTCACCAAGAAGCGGCGGCGCCCGGCGGATCGTCGCTGGCGTTTCGGACATATTGGCCAGCGGACTGGCGATCAGGTCGACCGTACCGGCCTCCGCCCAGGGATGCGGCGTCGTCACCCGAAGGCCGCGATGCTGGACCTGCGGATCTTCCCAAACCTCGGGCAGCTCATTGTAGCGCGCGGCGGGGATGCTCACCTCATCAAACTTCGCCTGAAGCTCTTCAGAGGTGAAGCCACGGCTCCATTCATTGATGATGTCCATCAACTCCAGACGGTTCAACTTGCCGCGCTTGAAATTCTCATCGAAGCGGGGGTCCTGATATAGTTCAGGCTGTCCCATCAGCACCGTCAAACGCCGCCAATGCTCGTCACCGCCAGCGGTGAGATACAGCATGCCATCCTTGGTATGGATGAGATCAGCGGGGCCGCCGCCATTGCCGCCATTGCCAAGGCGCGGCGGGACCACGCCACTCAGCAGATAATCCTGCATGATATGGCTGACCATCGCGACCGAACTATCCAGAAGGGCGATATCGACATGCTGACCCTCACCAGTCTGGTTACGATGCTGGAGTGCCGCCAGTATGGAAATGGCGACATTATGGCCGGTGATGAAATCAACGAGGCTCGGTCCCGCCTTGAGCGGCCCGGCTCCCGGCTGCCCCTCCGGAATGCCGGTGACGGCCATCATCCCGCCCGTCGCCTGGAACAAACCATCATAGCCCGGCCGCGCAGCCATCGGTCCCGTTTGGCCAAAGCCCGTGACCGAACAATAGATAAGGCGCGGATTGATCGCCTTCAGGCTCTCATAATCCAGCCCGAACCGCTTCAGATCGCCCACCTTGTAATTTTCGATCAGGACGTCCGCAGTCTCTACCAGCTTGCGCAGGATTTCCTGCCCCTCAGGCTTGCTATGGTTCAGCGTGATCGATCGTTTATTGCGGTTAGCCGCCGTGAAAAAGCCCGCTTGGCGGACATTCATTCCATCTTTGCCCTTCACCTCGGCAAGACCATATACCCGGCCATCATCTCCAACGCCCGGACGTTCCACCTTGATCACGTCGGCGCCCAGGTCGCCCAATATCTGCGCGCCCACGGGGCCTGCGAGCACGCGAGTCATGTCAATGACGCGGATGCCTTCGAGGGCTGCCTTCTTATCGCTCATAGTCGCCTGCCCCTCCAAATTGATATGCGTAGCGTTGGGCGGCCCTTTATCCACTTTTCCGTCAAAGCGCCAGACGACAGGCCGCGAAACTTGCAGCCGAACGATGAAAAATCTGCAGTTTCAAAACAGCGGACATGGCCAGATCGCACGCCATCATGCAAAGGGCGCCAGCCCCGTGAGGATCAGCCGCACCAGATCCGCTTGCCCCTTCGCCCCCGTCTTTTCATATATCCGCTTCGAATAATTACGCGCCGTCTCCGTGGTCAGATTAAGCTGCTCACCCGCTCCAACGATGCTCTCGCCCAAACTCAGCGCGTGAGCGAGTGCCGCCTCGCTGCCCGACAAGCCGTGCAGCGCCGCCAAAGTCCCCGCCGCCGCCTGCGCAGGCTCGCGACGGGCGGTACGCACTATGCCGATCACAGCGGGCAAGGCGCACGGTTCGCTCAGCGCCAGGTCCGACTTGCGCAGCAGCAGATCGATATCCCTGCTATCGTCGATCCGTATCACCCGCGTCGCGCCCGGCGGTGCTGACGCCATTTCCGCGCACGCCCGGTTGAGCGCATGGGTAGCGTCGGGCAGCAACTGCAATCGCCGCTCCGGGCTTGGCCCCGGCTTCATCGTAAAGGCCAACAGCGCCTCGGCCGCAGGATCAGCAGCCATCACCCGACCGCCCCAATCGAACGCCAGTTGCGCGACGCCCAACCGGGAAAGCGCGCCCTGCGCCATGGCAACCTGCAATCGCGCCTCGATCAACGCCACCAGCGTCCGCAGCGCAGCGGCGAAATGCGGCACGATGCTCGACAGCACGGCAACGGCAGAGGCGGAAAAATCCTCCCGCTCTCTCACCAGCAGGAAATGTGCATCAGCTACCCCGCCCGCCGCCACACGCATCCATCGGCCATAGCGGATGTTCATTTCGTTCAACGCCTCGCGCTGCCGCACCAATTCATCCGCGTCATCGTAATTCAGCATCTCGTCCAGCGCATAGACGCGCCCCGGACGCAGCGATCCATAAGGATGCAGGCGCAACGCATCCAGCCGCCGGAAGTCCAAAGGCGGCTCCTGCGATGCGCGCGGCGCGGCGATGTGGATGACAGTCGGCTCCTGCTCAGGCATGGCATTGGCCAGCGAGATGATCAGGAAAGCCCGCCGCGCATAAGTGCGCCCCACCAGATTTCGGATGAAGGCGCCAAACGGCGGGCTTTCATGAATCCCGTCCACCAGAGGCAGGAACAGCTCATTCTGATCGGCCCAGAGAGAACCCATTCCCACCCTCTCCCATATGGGAGAGGGACCGTCAAGCGGGGCAGATCAGGGTCAACAGCGTGCCAGCAGCGCCTGCGCTTTCTTAAGGTGAGGGCGGTCGATCATCTTACCATCCAGCGTCAGGACCCCCGCGCCGGGATTGGCCGCAAAGGCATCAACTACCGCCTGCGCCCGCGCAATCTCCTCTTCCGACGGCGTAAAGGCGGCATTGATCACGGACACCTGGTCAGGGTGCACGGCCATCATGCCCAGAAAACCGTCGCGCGCGCCGCGCTGCGCATAGGCCGCGAGACCATCCAGATCCCGAATCGCCGGATATACCGTCTCGATCGGCGGCACATCGGCGGCGCAGGCTGCAAATAGCGTGAGCGCACGCGCTATCTCATAGGGTGACGTATAGCTGCCATCGGCATGCCGTGCCGAAAGGGCGCCGATCGCGGCGGGCAAATCCTCCGCCCCCCATGTCAGGCCCGCCAACCGCTCCGACACATCACCATATTCACCCAACCGAAAGATCGCCTTGGGGGTTTCCGTGGCGATAGGCAGGATCAGCGCCCGATCATCGCCTCGTTGGCGCAATCGCTGGTCCAAATCCCTGATCGACACCGCGCCCTCCGCCTTGGGCAACATGATCCCGGCCGGGCGGCCCTCAATCACCGCGTCGAGGTCCGCATCGGTCAGTCCGCCATCGAGCGGATTCACCCGGACGAAAAGCATGACTTCGCTGTCCGCAGCCTCCTTCAGGAACGCCGCCACCTCTTCCCGCGCCCCCGCCTTAGCACCAATGGCAACGGAATCTTCAAGATCGAGGATCAGCGCGTCCGCGCCGCTTGCCAACGCCTTGCGCATCCGCTCGGGCCGATCGCCAGGTACGAACAGCAATGATCGCAAACGCCGCGACCGGCGGGTTCCAGTTTCATCCATCAGGCGGCCACCTCTTGCTTGACCATGCCATAGAGCGTCGTGCGCTGCCGGGCGAAACGGCCCGCCGCCTCGGCCGTGCGGTGCATACGCTCCACATCGAAAAATTGGCCGTGCGCGCCACCTGCCGCGCGCGTGATCGACTCGTCCATCAACACGCCCCCTAGATCATTGACCCCCGCGCCGAGTGCAGCAATCACGCCCTCCTCGCCCAGCTTCACCCAACTCGCCTGAATGTTCGGGATGGCGCCATGCAACGCGATCCGCGCCACCGCCTGCATCAGCATCGCTTCACGGAAGCTCGGGCCGGATCGCGCCTTGCCCTTTCGCCACATCGGCGCTTCCATATGGACGAAGGGCAGCGGCACCAACTCGGTAAAGCCGCCCGTCTCCGCCTGAAGATCGCGCACCACCCGCAAATGCCGCGCCCAGTGGCGATAATCGTCGACATGGCCAAACATGATGGTCGCGGTGCTTTTCAGGCCGACCCGATGCGCGGCGCGCATGACGGCGACCCACTCATCCGCCGACAGCTTGTCGGGACAGATGATCGCCCGCACTTCCTCATGCAGTATTTCGGCGGCCGTGCCGGGCAGGGTCGACAGCCCCGCCTCCTTCAACATCGACAGATAGGGTTCCAGCCCCATGCCCAGCGTCGATGCGCCATGCGTAATCTCCAGCGGGGAAAAGGCATGGACATGGATGCCCGGCGCCGCATCCCGCACCGCCTTCGCAATCGACAGATAGGTGTGGCCGTCATAATCCGGATGGATGCCGCCCTGCAGGCACACTTCGGTCGCGCCCCGCGCCTGCGCCTCGGCCGCGCGACGCCCCACTTCGTCCAGATCGAGCCGGTAGGCAGGCCCCCGCAGCGCCTTCGCCGTCCCCTTGGAAAAGGCGCAGAAGCCGCATTTATAGGTGCAAATATTCGTATAATTGATGTTGCGGTTGATGACATAAGTGACCGCATCACCCACCGCCTCGCGCCGCAATGCATCGGCGGCATCCATCACTCGCCGCACATCCGGGCCGGTAGCCTTGAACAGCGCGACGATCTCGCTCTCGTCCAGCCCCTGCCCCGCCGTCGCCTTGTCCAATATCGCATCGATCCGCTTGGCCGACAGCGTCTCCCCTGCGAGTGGCAGCAGCGGCGGCGCCTCACCCGCTCCCGCGCGCCACCGCTCGACGATAGGCAGGCCCCGCGCATCCACCGCCCGACGGACCTTCAGCGCGATGTCCGGCTCCAGCCAGCGCTCCGGCTCCTTGGCATAGACCGGCCCCACCGCCAGCCTTTCGGTCAGCACACGCCCCGCCGCCGTCGTCGCCGCGCTCAGCGCCATCAGATGCGGCCAGGGCGCTTCCGGGTTCACATGGTCGGGCGTTACCGGCGACACCCCGCCCCAGTCATTGACCCCCGCGCGCATCAACGCCGCAAGGCCATCGGGCTGGAGATTGGGCGGCGCCTGGATGGTCATATCCGGCCCCAAAATCAACCGCGCGGCGGCGACCGTCCACAGATGTTCTTCCAACGGCGGTTCGGCATGATCGGCCATCCGCGTATCCGGCTTAGCCCGGAAGTTCTGGATGATAACTTCCTGAATATGCCCGTGCCGCGCATGAGCGTCGCGGATCGCCAGCAACGCCTCGATCCGCTCCATCCGCGTCTCGCCGATGCCGATCAGCAGCCCGGTGGTAAAGGGCACCCGCGCGCGTCCCGCCGCCTCGATCGCCTCCAGCCGCACCGCCGGAACCTTATCGGGCGAACCATGATGTGGCCCGCCCTTTTCGCACAGCCGCGCCGCCGTGCTTTCCAGCATCAGCCCCATCGATGCCGCGACCGGCCGCAGCATCGCCAGATCAGCGTCACTCATGATGCCGGGGTTCAGATGCGGCAACAGGCTGGTCTCCGCCAGCACCGCAGCAGCAGCCTCACGCAGATAGCTCAGCGTCGTGTCATGACCCAGCGCCGCCAGCCCATTCCGCGCCACCGTATAGCGATCCTCCGGCCGGTCCCCCAGCGTGAACAGCGCCTCCCGGCATCCCGCCGCCTCGCCCGCGCGCGCAATCTCCAGCACCTGTTCGATCGACAGATAGGGCGCCCCCGCATGGCGCGGCGCCTTGGCAAAGGTGCAATAATGGCAGACATCGCGGCACAGGTGAGTCAGCGGGATGAAAACCTTGCGCGAATAGGTGACGGTCGCCCCGAATGCGGCCAAGGTCATTGCCTCAGCCTGTTCGATCAACGACTCCACCGGCTGCCGGATCAGCGCATGCGCCCATCCCTCGGCCGCTCCGGCCTCTTCTATCCTCATTCCTCGCCTCTTATTATCCGCGTCGATTGCACAGCAGCGTTTAGCTTGACCCTGCAACCGGGTGGCACAGCTTTTACCGCCCTGACCCTTGCGGCCCACCAAATCAAGCTTTCGACGCCCTGGATGCCGAAATCACCGATTTTCCCCTTGCCCCGAGCGCCATCCCATGCACAAAGCTTGCCAATTGCCTCGGCCGCGCGAGTATTTTACTTGACGCTAACCATGTCGCAGCAAGGGTGAGTAATGGACGACGTCGTGATTCAGGATAGACAAAGCGCCAGCAGGCGCATGTCCGCGCAGGAAGTGAGCGACGGACTGTCCGTCGTCTCCATCGCCAAAAGCTATGACAAGCGCGCCGTCCTGACCGATGTTTCGCTGACGGTCGGGAAGGGTGAGGTTGTCGGCCTGCTCGGCCCCAATGGCGCGGGCAAAACGACCTGCTTCTATTCCGTCATGGGTCTTGTGCGCCCCGATCATGGCCGCATCATCCTTGACGGTGAGGACATTACCGGCCTGCCCATGTACCGCCGCGCGATCCTGGGCCTTGGCTATCTGCCGCAGGAAACATCCATCTTCCGTGGCCTCACCGTCGCCCAGAATATCAGCGCCGTGCTGGAACTGGCGGAGCCCGACAAGTCCGCCCGCGACGCCCGCCTTGCGCAATTGCTCGACGAATTCGGTCTCACCCGGCTCGCCAACTCGTCCGCCATGGCGCTGTCCGGCGGTGAACGCCGCCGCTGCGAAATCGCGCGCGCCCTCGCTGCCAACCCGTCCATCGTCCTGCTCGACGAGCCTTTCGCGGGCATCGACCCCCTGTCCATCGCCGACATTCGCGACCTAGTAAAGCAGCTCAAGACGCGGGGAATCGGCGTCCTCATCACCGACCATAATGTGCGCGAGACGCTGGAAATCGTCGATCGCGCCTGCATCATCTATGGCGGGCAAGTGCTCTTCACAGGCAGCCCGACTGAACTCGTCGCCAATGCCGAAGTCCGCCGCCTCTATCTGGGCGAGAATTTTTCGCTCTGAGATGACTGGCCCCCGCCCTTCCCTTCAGCATGACGGCAAGGGCTCCGGCTGATGGCGCTCGGGCCTCGTCTCGACCTGCGGCAAAGCCAGTCACTGGTAATGACGCCGCAGCTTCAGCAGGCGATCAAACTGCTGGCCCTCTCCAATCTCGAAATCGACGCCTTCGTCGCCGCCGAGCTGGAAAAGAATCCGTTGCTGGAGACGGGCGGCCCCATCGACAACACTCCCGCCGCCGATGGCATAGACGCGCAGATCGACCTCCCGTCGCTCGCTCCCGAAACCGGGGGGATCGACTCTCTGATCGGCCAGGGCCGCGCCGAATCCGACGCACCGCTCGACGTCGATTATGGCGCGGAAACCTTCATCGACGATGGCCCTTCCGACCGCACCGTCAGCGCCGTGGGATCAGGCGGCCACGACATGCTTCAGGGCGGCGGCGAAGCGATCGACTTCGACAGCTTCGCCAATCCGGAAATCGGCCTTCAGGAACATCTGATGGACCAGGCGCGCAGCGCGCTGGGCGGCATGGATCTGCTCATCGCCACCCAATTGATCGGCCAGATTGACGAAGCGGGCTATCTGGAAGCCAACCTCCTCGAAATCGCCCACGCGTTGGGCGTCCCGCTCGCGCAGGCCGAACAGGTCCTCGGCGTCATCCACAGCTTCGATCCCACGGGCGTCGGCGCCCGCTCGCTCTCCGAATGCCTGACACTTCAGGCGAAGGAAGCGGATCGATACGACCCCTGCATGGCGAAACTGCTCGCCAATCTCGACCTGCTCGCCCGTGGCGCCATCCCCCAACTGCGCCGCATTTGCGCCGTGGATGAGGAGGATATGGCCGACATGATCCGCGAATTGCGCGGCTATGATCCAAAGCCCGGCCTGCGCTATTCCACCGATCGCGCCGCGCCGGTAACTCCGGACATCTTCGTCAATCCGGCGCGCGATGGCTGGTCGATCGAAATCAACAGCGCAACCCTCCCCCGCCTGCTCATCAACCGCAGCTATTATGTCGAACTCGCGTCCGGCCCGCAAAACCGCGCCTCAAAGGCGTGGCTCGCCGACTGCCTCGCCAGCGCGAACTGGCTGGTAAAGGCGCTCGACCAGCGGCAAAAGACGATCATCAAGGTCGCGACCGAAATCGTCCGCTGCCAGGAGGACTTCTTCCGCAAGGGCGTCGCGCACCTAAAGCCCCTGACGCTCAAGATGGTGGCCGAAGCAATCGGCATGCACGAATCCACCGTCAGCCGCGTGACATCGAACAAATATCTATCCTGCCCGCGCGGCGTCTATGAACTCAAATATTTCTTCACCAGCGGCGTCGCGGCGGCCGGTGGCGACGGCGCGGTGTCGGCCGAAGCGGTAAAGAGCCACATCAAGGCGCTGATCGCTGCCGAAGCGCCCGACGCGATCCTGTCAGACGACACGCTGGTCGACCTGCTCCGCGCCAAAGGCATGGACCTCGCCCGCCGCACGGTCGCGAAATATCGGGAAGCGTTGGGGATTGGGTCTTCGGTGCAGAGACGCCGCCATAAGGCGCTTCAAGGCAAAGCGGCCTAATAGCCCCTTTCGCCCTCAAACCCGTCGAACAACCTGAGTGCCCAACGGCACCACCCCTCCGCCGTTCGCCCTGAGCCTGTCGAAGGGCTCTACTTCTTCATAGCCCTGAAAGAAGAAGAAAACGGCTTCGACATTTGAAAGAGGCAAGCGCTCTTTCAAACAGCCCGAACCGGAGGGGGAGGAATCTCTGGCAGTCTGAACGGAAACGAAGGTTGCTAACCAAAACCCCCTCAAACCAACCCCAACCGCGCCAACTCCCCCAGCATCGCGGGCGGCATAGCGTCCAGATCATCTACCTCGCCCGACCCCAGATCAGGCGGCGCATCCTTCCCCTCCAGATAGCGCCACCCCTGATGCGCCCGCTTCGGCGCACCCCGCACCGCGATCAACCGGGGTTCCAGCCTGATCCAGAACCGCCCCTGCCCCGTTTCCTGAAATCCAATCAGCGGACTGCGCCCCACCAGCCTGTGCTGATGTATCCAGTAAAGCGACCCGCCCTCCATCTCCGCCACCCGCTTAGGCAAATAGCGCGTCGTCAGCCGCGCCTCTTCGCCATGACTTTCCAGCCAGGCACGCAGCGTCGCAGGGCTTTCGCTGCCAAAGGCGATCTTGGTGAGATGAAGCGGCATCAGTAGAAGATGGGCGCTGAACGCGAACGGTCAACCCCCGTCACAAACCCCAGATCGTCGCCAGCCCAAGGAAGGAAAAGAAGCCCATCACATCGGTCATCGTCGTCACGAACACCGCCGAAGACACCGCTGGATCGATATCGAACCGATCGAGCGTCACGGGCACCAATATGCCCGCCAACCCCGCGACCAGATTATTGATCAGCATCGCCATTGCAATGACAAGGCCAAGGTCATGATTGCCGTAGATCAGCCCCACCGCGACGCCGATCAATATCCCCAGCGCCGTGCCATTGGCGCTCGCAATGCGGAATTCGCGCGCGATCTGCCGTATCGTATTCGAACTGGTCAGCTGGTTTGTCGCCAACGCGCGCACGGCCACCGCCATGGTCTGCGTCCCCGCATTGCCGCCCATGCCGGACACGATCGGCATCAGCACCGCCAGCACCACATATTTCGAGATGGTGGCCTGAAACAGCCCAACCACCGAAGCCGCCAGCACCGCCGTGCCCAAATTCACCACCAGCCAGGAAAGTCGCGTCCGCACCGTTTCCAGGATCGGCTGGTTGATGTCGCCCTCGCCCGCACCCGACAGGCGCAGGATATCCTCGCCCGCTTCCTCGGAAATAATGTGGACGATGTCATCGACCGTGATCATGCCGACCAGTCGCCCGCTCGCATCCACAACAGCGGCGGAAATCAGCGCATATTTCTGGAAGCGCAGCGCCACTTCTTCCTGATCCATATCGACCGGGATCAGCGTCTGCTCACGCTTCATAACGTCCGCCATCGCGATGGAACGCGGGCAGGTGAGTATCCAGCTCAGCTGGCAGGTGCCGATCGGCTTATGCGCCTCGTCCACCACAAAGATTTCCCAGAAATCGGTGGTGAGGTCGCGATTGTCGCGCAGATAGTCGATCACCTGCCCGACCGTCATATGCTCGGGCACCGCGACCAAGTCGCGCTGCATCAGGCGGCCGGCGGATTCTTCCGGATAGGACAGCGCGTTTTCGATCGCGGCGCGATCTTCGGGCTCCATCGCATCGAGGACAGCCTGCTGATCGGCCTCCTCCATGTCCTCGATGATCGCGACCGCGTCGTCGGTGTCCAGTTCGGCGGCGAATTCAGCCACCTGCTTGGGCTCCAGCGCATCGAGCAGGTCGTCGCGGACATAGTCGTTAAGCTCGGACAGCACCTCCGCGCCGACCAGATCGCCCAGCGCCGCAGCTACTTCCCCGCGCCGGTCGGACGGGGTAAGTTCCAGAAGGTCGGCAATGTCGGCGGGGTGCAGCGGCGACACCAGTTCGCGCGCGCGATCGCGGTCCTCATCCTCCACCGCGTCCAGCACGGCGGAAACAAAAGCGGGCTTTAGCCGATCATCCTCGTCATGACGGGATTCGGGCTGTTCAACGATCTTGTCGTCAACAGGCAGTTCGTCCGGCCGGGGTTCGGCCATATCGGCTCGCTCGCTCATCGCGTCCCCTACTGTCCGGTTCCTGTAACATTCGGCTGCTTTTGCTCATGAATGAATTAAAAGCAATGCCCCAAAGATTGATTGAGGCGCTTCCATCCCCGCCCCAACGCTCTATATGGACCAACATTTCCCCACTCCCCCTCAAGAGGAGATTTCCATGGCCGACGAAACGCTCACCCTTACCCTCGACAGCGGCGGCGACGTCGTGATCAAGCTGCGTCCCGATCTGGCGCCCGGTCACGTCGAACGCATCTCTCAGCTCGCGAAGGAAGGCTTTTACGACGGCGTCGTCTTCCACCGCGTCATCCCCGGCTTCATGGCGCAGGGCGGCGATCCGACCGGCACCGGCATGGGCGGATCGAAGCTCCCGG
This sequence comes from Sphingobium sp. TomTYG75, assembly GCF_054771635.1. NCBI lineage: Bacteria > Pseudomonadati > Pseudomonadota > Alphaproteobacteria > Sphingomonadales > Sphingobiaceae > Sphingobium > Sphingobium sp. TomTYG75. The sequence continues at coordinate 284,808 of NZ_BSRE01000002.1, forward strand.
ACATCAAGGCTGAATTCAGCCGCGAACCGCATGTCCGTGGCGTCTGCTCCATGGCCCGTTCGTCGAACCCGAACAGCGCGAACAGCCAGTTCTTCATCTGCTTCGACGACGCGACTTTCCTCGACGGCCAGTACACCGTTTGGGGCGAAGTCACCTCCGGCATGGAACATGTCGACGCCCTGCCCAAGGGCGAACCGCCCCGCACGCCGGGCAAGATCCTGAAAGCTGCCGTTTCCTGATATAAGGCGCAAGGGCGAGCGGAGCTATCTCCGCTCGCCCCGATATCATCGCGCCGCTGAAGCGTTGTTCCCGACCTCAGCCTCACCCTCAACCGGCGCAACATAAGCCCCGATCGTCTCGATATGCCACCGCCGGTCAGACTCGCTCGACCCCGGCACGTCATTGACGCGGCGCAGCGTCACCTGACGCAGCATGTACCAGGGCTTCCCATTGGCCGCGAGTCGCCCGTAAACCTGCACCGGCACCGTCACATAAAGCGACCCCGCCGCGCCCTCCATATCGCTGGGCGCGCCGACATGCGCATGGATTTCGCTGAAATTACGGAATCGCCGGGCAAAGGCATCGTCATCCTCCGCACCAACCGCGCCCTTCTGGTTCCAAAGGTCCTGCCCGTCGTCGAAGCGACGTTCCTCCAGCAAGCCATAATAGCCCTGCACCACCTGCGCAGCGCCCTGCGGCCCCTTGGGATCGATCGACCCTTCCTCGATTGGCGCGGCGTCCGGCGGCAATCCACCCGGCGTGCCCGGTTCAGGCGGCCTTAGCGGTTCCAGCGCCGCCTGCGCCTCGGCGCGGAAGCTGTTTTCCACCTGCGTCGCATTGGCGCCATTGGCGAGATTGTCGATCGCGCTTTCCTCCCGCCCGTCACAGGCGGCGAGCGAGAGGCATGCGATAAGCGTTACAGCGCCCCACCCAGCCCGCATCAGCGACGCAACGTCCCGCGCCAGTGATTCCCATCGGAACTGCCATTGCCGGAGTTGGAACCCGAACCTGAGCCTGTTCCTGACCCGGATCGGCCGCCGCCCCAGCTCCCGCGCGGACTACCCGCGCGCGGCTGGCTCTGAACTGGCGGAGGAGCAGCCGTGGCATCATTCCGGTCCCGCCCGCGCCAGCGCCCATCTCTCGCGGGGCGTCCATCGCGATAGAGTCGGCCATCTTCCGGCCGCGCCAAACTGCCGCGCCAATGATCGCCTTGCTGCCCGCGTCGGCCTTCCCAATAACGGCGCTGATCATCATTCCAGCGATGGCGGCGTCCGCCCCGGTCAAACACATAATAGCCGCTGCCGGGATAATAATAATCCCCGTACCAGCCATAGCCGGGACCGTAATAGCCCGAACCATAATAGCCGGGGCCATAATAATCGTCGTAATAGCCACCGCCGTAATAGCCTGATCCCACGCTCACGCCGCCATAATAGCCGTCATCATAGGCGCAGCCGCCCAGTGCCACCGCACCGGCAAGGCTAATCGCAGCCAGAAACTTCTGTCCGGACCACGTCATTGCCTTTCTCCTTTTCTCCAATACAGACAGGATAACGTCCGCAGGTTGAATTGGTTGTGAATGAAAGCCAGACTCTGCTCGTCGCGTGTCGGCATTCATGTTCATCCGACCTTCATCTCATTGGATAGATTAGCATTTCGGACATCGGGCACGTATCGACGCGCCCTTCATTATCGGCTCGCGCCTCCCTTCAGGGGGAGGTCAGGGGTTCGGGGCGGCATGGACTGCAGCCGCCCCGAATTCCCCCGATCACCCACTGTTGCGCAGCGCCGTGGCGATCGCGTTGATCGACAGCTCGATCCCTTCCTTAATGCGCGGATCATCCTCCCCGCTGCGATGGCGCTTCATCAACTCCACCTGCAACAGGTTCAGCGGCTCGATATAGGGCAGCCGCAACCGGATCGATTCATCAAGCTTCGGATTCTTTTCCAGCAACCGCGATTGCCCGCTCGCCGCCAGCAGGCCGTCATGCGTCAGCTGCCATCCCTCGCGAATTCGCTCGAATATCGCGCCGCCCGCCGCCTGATCCTCGACGAGCGGCAGATAATGAGCCGCAATCCCCAAATCCGACTTCGCCAGCACCATCTCCAGATTGGCGAGCGCCGATTGCAGGAAGGACCAGCTCTGCGCCATGTCCGCCAACAGCGCCTGGTCCTTGAACGCCGCAAACGCCTGCCCCATCCCATACCAGCCCGGCAGCATCACCCGCGCCTGTGCCCAGCTGAACACCCAGGGTATCGCGCGCAAATCCTCGATCCGCGTGCTCTTCGTCCGGCTGGCGGGCCGCGAGCCGATCTTCAGGCCCGAAATCTCCTGGATCGGCGTCAGCTGGCGGAAGAATTCCTTGAACCCCTCCGTCCCGTAAACAAGGTCGCGATAAGCAGCAAAGGCCGTCTTCGACAGCTCATCCATAGCCCCCGCAAATCGCGCCGCATCCCGATCGGAAATTCCCTCCGGCTCCAGACTGGCGAGCAAAGTCGCGCTCGTCATCGCCTCCAAATTGGTCATCGCCACATCGCGCGTGCCGAACTTCGCCGCGATCACCTCGCCCTGTTCAGTGATCCGGATGCGCCCCTGCACCGTGCCGCGCGGCTGCGCCTGTATCGCCGCGAAGGATGATCCGCCGCCACGCCCCACCGCGCCACCCCGACCGTGGAACAGCTGCATCCCCGTCCAGCCATCCTCGAACACCGGGGCCAGCGCCTTGCTCGCCTGATAAAGCGACCAGGTGGAGGTGATATAGCCGCCATCCTTGTTGCTGTCGGAATAGCCGATCATCACTTCCTGATGACCCCGCTCGCGCACGACGCCCGCAATCTCGGGCAGCCCAAAATAGGCCGCCATGATATCCGGAGCCGCCTCAAGGTCGGCAATCGTCTCGAACAACGGCACCGCCATGATCGCCGCCATTGCCGGGCCGCCGTCCTTCCCCGCGCGCCACAACCCCGCTTCCTTCAGCAGCAGGTTCACTTCCAAAAGGTCCGAAACGCTCTCCGCCTTGGAAATGATGTAGTGGCTGATGCAGGCAGGCCCGTAAGTCCTGTGCGCATCCGCCGCCGCCTGCACGATCGCCAGTTCGGACGCCGTCTCTTCGGAATATTCCGAAAAGCGCGACCCCAGCGGCCGGTTGCTGGCCAACTCCTCGCGCAGCAAGGCAACCCGAGCATCCTCGTCCAACGCGGCATAATCTTCCGCCACGCCCCCAACCTTCAGCAACTCGGCAACGACGCGTTGATGCACATCGCTATTCTGCCGCATGTCGAGCGTCGCGAGGTGAAAACCAAACGTTTCCACCGCCCGGATCAACCGCCCCAGCGCCCCGCCGGTCGCCAAAGCGCCGTCGCCCTCACTCGCCAGCCCCTGCGCCACGGTCACCAGATCGCGCCGCAAATCGCCCGGCAGCGCATAGGCCTCGCCCGTCAGCCGCGAAGGACGCGGCGGCTCCTTCCCCACCAATGCCCGATAGGTCGCCGCCAGCCGCGCATAAATACCCGACAGCGCCCGGCGATAAGGCTCATCCCCCCGGCTCGGCGAGCTGTCCCCGCTCGCTTCCGCCAGATCCAGCACCGCCTGCGGCACCTGCGCGAGTTCCGTCGATAACGACAACTCCGCCCCCAGCGCATGCACCGCGTCCAGATAATAGGCCAGCGCCGCCTCACACCCGCGCCCCAATGCCGACCGCAACTGCGGCGCCTGCACGAACGGATTGCCGTCCCGGTCCCCGCCAATCCAGTTCCCCACCCGCAGGAAGCTGGGCGGTCGGCCTCCCAGCACCCGCTCCCACCGCGCATACAACGCAGGCAGCACCGGCAGGAAAACGTCGCGGAAATAGGTCAGGACATTGTCGATCTCATCCTGCACGAACAGCTTCTGCCGCCGCAAAGGGCGCGTCTGCCACAGCAGAGCGATTTGCCGCGCGATCGCCTCGTCCAGATTTTCGCCATCCTCCGTCTCGCCATGCCCCGCATCCTTCAGCAGCATCAGGTCGGCGATACGGTTCTTATGATCAATCATGCTCTTGCGCCGCACCTCGGTCGGGTGAGCGGTGAGCACCGGCACGATCAGCGCATGGTCGAGCAGCGCCATCACGGCATCCCGCCCAATCCCATGCGATTCCAGCCGCTCGATGGCCGATTTCACATCAGCATCCGGATCAGCCGCCACCCCCTGCCGGTCCTCGGCCAGATTGGCGAGCATCGAAAACAACATGAACCCGCGCACGAACGACAACGTGTCGTCCAGGCTCAGCGCCTCCAGCCCGGTATCCACCACATCGGCGCCATGAATGCCCCGCGCCCGGTCCACAGAGGCAGAGCGAATATATTCCGTCTGCCGATAAAGCCGCTCACCGCCATAAGCCCGGATCACATCGCCGAGCAAACGGCCAAGATAACGAATGTCCGGATTTTGCGTGACCGGAGGAACGGGGGATGAAAGAGTCGCCATGATATCGATGCTGCGCCGCAACAACCTATGGGTCAAGGGAATCTGCGCTGTCGGGCCTCCTCCCCTCCTCCCGCGCACTTACCTCTCACCCGTTCGGGCTGAGCTTGTCGAAGCCCTACACTTCTCAAGAAGTAAAGCCCTTCGACAAGCTCAGGGCGAACGGAGGAGTGAGACATGCCCACACCACCCTTGCGCGAATCCCACCGCATGGGCCAAAGGACAGATGTGACCGCCACCATCAGCATAGGAACCGACGGCAACGGCAACCCCGTTCCGATCGACGTAGAGGAATTGCTCGCCACCCGCCTGCTCGTCCAGGGCAATTCGGGTTCCGGCAAGTCGCACCTCCTCCGCCGCCTGCTCGAAGAAAGCGCCTCCCTCGTCCAGCAGGTCGTCATCGACCCCGAAGGCGACTTCGTCACGCTCGCCGATGAATATGGCCACGTCGTCATCGACGCTGGCGATTATAACGAACGCGAGATCGTCAAGATGGCCGCGCGCATCCGCGAACATCGCGCCTCGGTCATCCTCAGCCTCGAAAGCCTGGAACTGGAAGCGCAGATGAAATGCGCCGCGACCTTCCTCTCCACCCTGTTCGACGCCCCCCGCGACCATTGGTATCCCGCCCTCGTGGTGGTGGACGAAGCGCAGATGTTCGCCCCCGTCGCCGCCGGTGACGTCTCCGACGAAGCCCGCCGCCTTTCGCTTGCCGCCATGACTAACCTCATGTGCCGTGGCCGAAAGCGCGGCCTCGCTGGCGTCATCGCCACCCAGCGCCTTGCCAAGCTCGCCAAGAATGTCGCGGCCGAAGCGTCCAACTTCCTCATGGGCCGCACGTTCCTCGACATCGACATGGCCCGCGCCGCCGACCTGCTTGGCATGGAGCGCCGCCAGGCCGAACAGATACGCGACCTCGAACGCGGCCGCTTCCTCGCGCTCGGCCCCGCCATCTGCCGCCGCCCCGTTGCGGTGAAAATCGGGACGGTCAAAACGAGCACCCGCGGCGGCACCCACAAGCTGATGCCGCCCCCCACCGCCGCGACCGAAAATATGCAGGAACTGCTCTTCGCCAGCGCGGGCGAGGACGACGCGCTTCCCCCTCCTCCGCCCCGCGCCGAACCGCCGCCGCTCCCCGCCGAAGAATTGATGCGCGCCCTCGCCGCCGCGCCCCTCGCCAAGCCCGCCGCGCCCGAGCTCGACTTCGGCCAGAACGAACCCGTCGTCATCGCCGTCCTCGAAGAAATCGTCGCAGACCTTGGCGACGCGCAGCCAAGCGTCGCCAGCCTCTATCAGGATTTCGGCGTCCGCTGCCGGATGAAGGGCCTGCGCGCACCCCCGCTTGATCTTGCCGCCTTCCGCAAACGTTTCGCCATGGCGCAGGCAGGCATGTTCGACGCCGCCGACCCGCGCTGGGACGACGCGATGAAGGCCGCCCAGCCGCTGCCCGAAGACATGCTCGCCCCCTTCCTCCTCATCGCCCGCGCCGCGATGCAGGGCCTGCCTTGCCCGGACGACACAGCCCTCGCCCGCGCCTATGGCACCAGTTCGCCGGGCCGCGTCCGCCGCCTCATCGACTATATGGAAAAGATCGGCGTCATCGTCGCCCGCACCGACTTTGGCGGTCGCCGCTCGATCGGCGTGCCCCAGCTCGGCCTCTCAACAGCAGCGGCCGAAGGATGAGCGTCTCCGTCCTCTTCGTCTGCCTCGGCAATATCTGCCGCTCACCGCTGGCCGAAGCCGCCCTACGCGCCGAAGCCGAAAAGGCTGGCCTACCCATCAAGGTCGATTCAGCAGGAACCGGCGACTGGCACGTAGACTGTCCGCCCGACAGCCGCGCCCAGGCGGTAGCCCTACGCAACGGCATCGACATATCCACCTATCGCGGCCGTCAGGTCTCGGTCCAAGACTTCCACAGCTTCGACCACATCTTCGCCCTCGACGCGGAAAACCTCAAAAACCTCCGCCGCATCCGCCCGTCAAATGGCACCGCCGACCTCCGCCTCCTCATGGACCTGATCCCCGGCCGCGAAGGCAGCAGCGTCACCGACCCCTATTTCGGCGAGGACGAAGGCTTCGATGAGACATGGGAGGATGTCACAAGGGCAGCCCGCGCCCTGATCAAACACCTCCAAGGCTAATTTTTCACGCGGAGACGCGGAGGCAAACCGGCCCGCGCGGCGCATCCGTCAAAAACGTCGCATCCAACGCGAAGCCAGTAAGACGCACCTGCTCCCGTCACACGCACCCTCTCCGCGTCTCCGCGTGAAATAATCTTCGCGCAGAGGCGCAGAGCAACACCCTCTGCGCCTCCGAAAACCAAAACCCGAACGGCCGTTCAAGCAGGCATCTTCACCCGCGCCCGATAGGCATGCAACAACGGCTCGGTATAACCGTTAGGCTGCACCACGCCCTCGAACACCAGCGCCCGCGCCGCCTGAAACGCCAGACTGCTTTCCTCCCGCCCGCTCATCGGTTGGTACAGCGGATCGCCCGCATTCTGCGCATCGACCTTCGCCGCCATCCGCCGCAGCGCCGCGTCAACCTCGTCAGCCGAACACACCCCATGCAACAGCCAGTTCGCGATATGCTGCGAAGAAATCCGCAACGTCGCCCGGTCCTCCATCAGCCCAACATCATGAATGTCCGGCACCTTCGAACAGCCAACGCCCTGGTCCACCCAGCGCACGACATAGCCCAATATCCCCTGCGCATTATTGTCCAGCTCATCGCGAACATCCTGCGCCGACCAGTTCACCCCCGCCGCCAGTGGCAACGTCAGCAACGCGTCCAGCCCGGCAACCACTTCAGCCTTCCGCTCCTCCTGCCGCGCAAAAACATCGACCGCATGATAATGCGTCGCGTGCAAAGTCGCGGCAGTCGGCGAAGGCACCCAGGCCGTATTCGCCCCCGTCATCGGGTGCCCGACCTTCTGCTCGAGCATGTCCGCCATCCGATCGGGAGCCGCCCACATGCCCTTGCCGATCTGCGCCCTGCCCGACAGCCCGCAGGCAAGCCCGATCTGCACATTGCGATCTTCATAAGCCTTGATCCACGCCGCGCTCTTCATCTCGCCCTTGCGGATCATCGGCCCCGCGCGCATCGACGTATGGATTTCGTCCCCCGTGCGATCCAGAAAGCCGGTATTGATGAACACGATCCGGTCCCGCACCGCATGGATACAGGCGGCAAGGTTGGCGGAAGTCCGCCGCTCCTCATCCATCACGCCAACCTTCAGCTGATGCCGCTCCAGCCCCAACAAATCTTCGATCGCGTCAAACAGCTCATTGGTGAAGGCAACCTCTTCCGGCCCGTGCATCTTGGGCTTCACGATATAGATGCTACCCGACCGGCTGTTGACGAAACGCCCGTTCCGCCGAATGTCGTGCAGGGCGATCAGGCTGGTGACGATCCCATCCAATATCCCTTCCGGCGCCTCGTTCCCATTGGACAGCCGCACCGCAGGCGTCGTCATCAAATGCCCGACATTGCGCACGAACAGCAAAGACCGTCCCGGCAGCGTGAACGCACTTCCATCAGGCGCGACATAGGAACGGTCCCCATTCAACCGCCGCGTCATCATCGCGCCATTCTTCTCGAAGCTGTCCTCCAGATCGCCCTTCATCAGGCCGAGCCAGTTGGCATAGGCCGCGACCTTGTCCGCAGCATCCACCGCCGCAACGGAATCCTCCAGATCGCAAATGGTCGACAGCGCCGATTCCAGCACAACGTCCGCCAGATGCGCCGGGTCATCCCGCCCGATCGGATGGCTTGCGTCGATCACCAGCTCAATATGCAGCCCATTGTTGCGAAGCAGGATGTTATTCCCTGCCCGCCCGGCAAGTTGCGCGGTGTCGCGCAAGACCGGCGTGCCACCCGCCCAATCCGCCCAGCTTCCCTCCGCCAGAGGAACCGCCCGATCCAGGAACGCCTTGGCCCACGCAATCACCTGTGCGCCGCGCGCCGGATCATAGCCCTTGCCCGCCGCCGCGCCGGGGATCGCATCGGTCCCGTACAGCGCATCATAAAGGCTGCCCCAACGTGCATTGGCCGCGTTCAGCAGGAACCGCGCATTGAGTATAGGCACCACCAACTGCGGCCCCGCCAAGGTCGCCAGCTCTGCATCCACCCGATCCGACCCGATGGAAAAAGGCGCGGGCTCCGGCACCAGATAGCCGATCTCGGTCAGGAAAGCCCGATAAGCGTCCCCGTCGACCGCCCGCGCCTCATGCCACGCATCGATCTGCGCCTGAATCGCGTCGCGCTTGTCCAGCAGAGCCGCGTTACGCGGCGCGAACCGATCGAAAATCGCAGCCACGCCCTGCCAAAATGCCTTCGCCGCGATCCCCGTCCCGGGCAGGACTTCTCCATCGATAAAGCGCGCCAGCTCGGCGGCAACCATCAGGCCCGATTTCTCGATCATGCCGTCCATGGGCAACTCTCCATCCAAAACTGTGACGAAAGCCTATAGACCCCTCTCCATCCTCGCACTAGACAACAAGAACTCAAAGCATCTGTTCCTCACAGGAAAAGATCATCGATGGATCCCGATTATCTTCTCTTCGCCCGCGCGGTGGATGCAGGCAGCCTTTCGGCGGCGGGCCGCATATTGAACATCTCGCCTGCCATGATGTCCAAACGCCTCTCCCGGCTGGAGGCGCGCCTCGGCGTCCGCCTCATCCACCGCACCACCCGCCGCCTTGCCCTCACGGAGGAAGGCGCCAGCCTGCACCGCGACCTTGTCGCCATTCTCGACGCCATCCAACAGGCGGAGCAACGCGTCACCAGTCGGCACCGGAGCGCGTCCGGGCCGCTGCGCATTTCGGCGCCCACCTCCTTCGGCCGCCTGCATGTGGCGCCCCATGTCGGCCGCTTTCTGGATCTGCATCCGCGCGTTGATCTCGAACTCAACCTGTCCGACGCCTATGAAGACCTGCTTGCCGAGCGCATCGACGTGGCAATCCGCATCACCAGCGACATTCCTCCCCATCTGGAGGGACATCATCTCGCCACCAACCGCCGCATCCTCTGCGCCAGCCCCGCCTATCTCGCCGTGCATGGCATTCCGGACAAGATCGCCGACCTCCCCCGCCACCGCCTGCTCGCGGCCGATGGACAATTGCCATGGCGGCTGGTGAATGGCCGTGCGCGCAAGCTGATCGATGGCCAAAGCCATGTCCGCACCAACAGCAGCGAAATCGTGCGCGAACTCGCCCTCACCGGCGTCGGGATTGCCTTGCGCTCGCTCTGGGACGTGGGCGACCTGATCGCGGAAGGCAGCCTCCTCCGCGTCCTCGATAGCTGGGAAGGCCCCGCTGACCTTGCCGTTCACGCCGTCCACCCCCGCGCCGCAGGCCGTCCCGCCGCCGTAGACGCCTTCATTGGCTTCCTGCGCGACATCTTCCGCGATGCATCGTGGAACCGGGGCGGTTGATAGCATGAAGCCCCTTAGCGCCATCCGCTCAACTGCTTGAGAAGCGCAGAAATCCCCTCCTGAAATCATTTGCAAGCCGACTGTCAAAAAACAGAAGCTTTCCGGCGTTAACCTGCGTAATGGCAGCGGGAAACAGGCCGATGTTATCGTTCGAGCCATAAGAAATTGAGAGAGGATAAGGGCCATGCGCCCCAATGACGCATCACATTTTTCCGCCTGCGCCGCCCAGGAAGCGCGGCAAGCCAGGGAAGCCCGCCTTCGCGGCGCAGACCAGGCCACCATCGCCCTCCACAATGAACGCGCCGTCCGCTACCAAGCCATGGCCCTACGCCTCCAGCGCGAGCGCGGCGCGACGCTGAACTGATCCATCAACGCCAAGCGGCTACGCCAGCGTCCCACCACGTACCGTCATGCCAGCGAAAGCTGGCATCTCAGGCGACCACGCGCCTCCTAGCAAGGGGATCCCAGCTTCCGCTGGGATGACAAACGGAAAAATGAGGGACACGCCCATTCCCTCTCCCCTTCAGGGGAGAGGGTGCCGAGCATAGCGAAGGCGGGAGAGGGGAACGCAAAGCACGACCGCCGCTCCCCTCTCCCCAACCCTCTCCCCTGAAGGGGAGAGGGGGTAAGTTACCTCACCCAACCACCCCCCCTTGCCCTACCCCCACAGCTCCGCTATCGCTCCCGTCACCCGGGCAACCCCCGGGCATGATCGCGCCGGTGCCTCGAAAGAGGCTTAAAAGGGAACATGGTAAAGGAGGCACCCGCCTCCCCAAGCCAAGGCTGTCCCTGCAACTGTAAGCGGCGAGCGCGATGCACATCGCCCCACCTCATAGGCGGGATGGGGCAAGTCACTGGGCCGGACGCTAAATCCTGCGAGGCCCGGGAAGGCCGTGCATCAAGCGATGACCCGCGAGCCAGGAGACCTGCCAGCGTCTGGTCGCTCTTGCCTTGGTCCAGGGGATGGCCGCGGCACGGTAGTTTCCGTCTGAGCGACGAACGAGCGGCGAGAGGCCGCTTCGGTGACGCTGGCGGTCGCCTTGGGGGCGTCCGGCCGTCGGCGCGCGCCGGTCGCCGTCTGGCGGCAGGTCTCTCGCCGAGTGTCGCCAGACGCCCGGAGTGCATCAAGTGAAACTACCCAATCAACTCCACCGCGCTGCCTGCGCGCTGACCGCCACGCTCCTCCCATTCCCCGCCTTCGCTGCCGATGCGAATGACGCGGGCGAGGATGCGAACACCATCGTCGTCTTCGGCCGGGGAGAGGACAAGATCGGCACCGCTCATGCGGCAAGCGAGGGCAGCGTCGGCGGCGCGGACCTTCTCGTCCGCCCGCTGCTGCGCGTCGCCGAACTGCTCGAAGCCGTGCCGGGCATGGTCGCGGCCCAACATTCGGGCAGCGGCAAGGCCAATCAGTATTTCCTGCGCGGCTTCAATCTCGATCATGGGTCCGACTTCACCACCTATATTGACGGGGTTCAGATGAACTTCCGCACACACGGTCACGGCCAGGGCTATCTCGACCTGAACGGCCTCATCCCCGAAATCATCGCGAGGGAGGATTTTCGAAAAGGCCCCTATCGCGCCGATGGTGGCGACTTCGCACTCGCGGGCGCGGCCAATATGACCACGATCGACGGCTATGACCGCCCATGGATCGCGGCGGAGGGCGGCTCCTTCGGTTGGCGCAGGTTGGCGGCAGGCGGCACGGTAAAGGCGGGCGCAGGCAATCTCACCCTCGTCGCCCAGGCCAAGGCTTATGACGGCCCGTGGCAGGAGGCCGAACATCTGCGCCACTATGCAGGCTTCGCCAAATATACGCTCCCCGCCGGGGCCGGTAAGATCGACGCCACGCTCCACGCCTATCGCGCGACATGGCGCCCGACCGAGCAGATACCCGAACGGATCATCGGCACGCCGCTCTGCCCCGATGTCTTCTGTTCGCCCGATCCTTCCGCGCGCGGGGAAACGACGCGCATCATCGGCAACATCGCTACCATCCAGCCGACATGGCGCACCAATCTCTATGCGCAATTCTATGACTGGACGATGTTCTCCAACCCCACCTACACCGATCCCGACGGCACCAGCGCGCAGATCGAGCAGTTCGATCGACGCTGGGTACTGGGCTTCACCGGCGAAAAGCGTTGGGACATCGCCCCGGCACTGCAACTGAAGCTCGGCACGGAAAATCGCTATGACGCGATCGGCAATGTCGGCGTCAATCGCACGTCGAACCGCGCTTTCCTCTCCTCGCTCGGCCGCTATCGCGTAAAGCAGGGGTCAGCCGCCCTTTATGGCGAAGCCACCGTCACGCCGCTGCCGGGCTTGCGCATCACTGGCGGCCTGCGCGGCGACTATTATCATTATGACGTCCGCGCCCGCGACGCCGTCGCCGCCGCGCTAGGCGAAGGCAGCGGATCGGACACGCTCGTCTCTCCCAAGGCGTCGGCGGCCTGGGCAATCACGCCGCATGTCGAACTTTATGCCAATTGGGGCCGGGGCTTTCATTCCAACGATGCGCGCGGCGCGGTCAATGTCGACACGCCTGTCCCGATGCTCGTGCGCGGCACGGGCAAGGAATTGGGCGGCCGCCTGCAACTACCCGGCTTCACCTTCACCGCGACCTATTGGTGGCTCAATGTCGGGAGCGAGTTGCGCTTCGTCGGCGACTCCAACGCGGTCGAACCCAGCGGAGCCAGCCGCCGCCACGGCTATGAGCTTGTCGCTTTCTGGCGCCCGCTCCCCTGGCTCGCCTTCGACGGCAATTACACCGCCAGCCACAGCCGCTATACCAATGGCGACCATATTCCCAACGCCTTCAAAAACGCCGCGTCCGCCGGGGCTGCCATCGTGCTCGATCCATGGGAAGCCAGCATCCGCGTCCGTCACCTTGGCCCCTCGCCGCTGATCGATGACAATAGCGTGCGCGATTCCGGTAGCACGGTCGTCAACGCGCGCGCCGCCTGGAAGGGGAAGCGGGTGCAAGTCTATGCCGAACTGCTCAACATCCTTGGCAGCGGGGACAAGGACATCGCTTATTATTACGAGTCCTACCTTCCCGCCGCAGATGCGGAGCCTGTCGAAGGGAGGCTAAGCCGCGTGGTCGAACCGCGAACGGTGAGAGGCGGCGTCAAGTTCAGCTTCTGATGCTGGGGAAGGCCGCGTCTAGAAAGAGCCTGCGGCCTTCCCAATCAATGGCTTACATAATGAACGGCGATGTTCATAAAGTAAAAGTGGATAGGGCAACGGTCAAACTACAATAGAATACATGTTAAATACCCGTGGAAATTTTGAGACGTAGTTGACGTCTTTTCGCCTCTATGCAATTTTCCCCTCGGCAATCTGGACAAAGAATCAGTAGCCTGGAGAGGATGCCAATGAAACACGCACCATTAAGGGGCGCCGTTTTTCACGCGATATTGCGTGACTGCCTGGAAGCACAGCGCGCCCCCAAGGAAACAGAAATACAACTGATCGCCTGCAAGATATGGCAGGACAGTTTCGCCGCGATCACGCACAAGAACTGGCACGACCTCGTACCCGGCAGCGAGGAGTATGAATACACCATCAACGCCGCGCGCATGGCCTTCGGCCTGCACGCGACCAACACCGCCGCCTGAATGGATAGCCCAATCCACCTACGCCGACGATTGCCGTTTCAAAGCTGGAACTGGGTGATCCATTCGCAGATGAGGGCGGGCTTGCTCTCGCCTTCTATCTCGACCGTCGCCTCGGTGGTCAGCTGAATCTGCCCCGGCCGCTTTTCGACGATCTCCAGCGGCTTGAACTTTCCGCGCACACGTTTGCCGGATCGAACGGGCGCCAGGAAACGCAGCTTGTTGCTGCCATAATTGATCTCCGTGGCGCCGTCGGGAACGATGTCGCCTCGCGCGTCGGCGCACAGATGCGGCAGGAGTGAAAGCGTCAGGAAACCATGAGCGATCGTCCCGCCGAAGGGTGACTGCTTCGCGCGCTCCGGATCGACATGGATATATTGATGATCCTTGGTCGCTTCGGCGAACTGGTCAATCATCTCCTGACTGACCAGGAACCAGTCCGACACGTCTTCCTCGTCCGCCCGCGCCTGAAGATAATCGAGAAACTGGCTCATTCCATTCACCCCCCATGCTGCTCCAAGAGCAAAACTATGCACAAGCATGCGCGAATGCGATAGGAAAATACTCCAGTGGTGATGAGGATCAGTTGGACCTTGTCAGCGGCGTCGAGTTACTTACCCTTCCCAAAAGAATAAGCTGGAGAGGCCATGACTGGAGAAGACAAGAAGCTTCGGCTGCACGAAAGCCGTGCAGCCGAAGAGTCGAGGGATGGATATCGATCGCGGAACCATCCACGATCAAACATCGCGGAATATGATCTAGCGCCGTGGTCGGCCCACATCATCCTTGCAGCGTGGGAAGGGATCATCTGATGAGCCCCTCTCATCCGTCCAACGACCCTTTCGGAATGGAACATGAGCTGCTGCTGGCGGCGCTCCGACGGCGGCTACGAGCAGCGGGCCTGACCCAGGCCGACGTCTCGAAAAAGCTTGGCGTGGGCACCGCCACCGTCAAACGATGGCTGCATGGCCGTGGGCTGGGCCTGCGCACCTTGTCGCAACTGTGCGCACTCGCCGACACCACGCTCACCGAAATCGCCGAAGAGGCCGCCGTGCGCGATCGGTCATCCGACAAGCTGACGCTGGCGCAGGAAAAGGCGCTGACCACAAGCCCCGAACTATCCACCATTTTCTTCATCATCGTCACGGGTTGGCCGGTGTCCGAAGCCGAGGAAGGCTTTGGCATACCGCCCGAACATATCGCGCAACATGTCGAACGGCTGGAAAGGTTGGCGCTGATCGATCGCCTGCCGGGAGGACGTCTACGTGCGCGGCTGGACCCGGCCCATGTGTGGCAACGCGAGCCCATGCGCAGGCATTTCGAACAGCATATGAAGCATCTGTTCTTCAATCTGAACTATGGCGACCCAGATACGATCTTCGGCGTGGAAACGGTCAAGCTGTCGCCCGTGGGCGTCGCGCGTGTCGCGGAAAGGATCGAGCGTTTCAGAGCTGAGCTGCGGGAAATCGCGCAGGCGGATCGTCGCACCTCGGCCCTGCCGGGGGAATGGCACGCTGTTCTTGCAGTGGCATGTCCGGTGGCGCCGCTGAAACCTCGCTGATTGTGGATGACCCTTGACGAAGGGATCATTTCAAGACACGCTGCATGCAAACAAGATAGCTCGGCCGAAGAGCTGATCGGTGGCCGAAGCTGTCAGGAGAGGATGCAGAAAGGGCTCGCGGCCATGCGCCGCAGATCAGGCTGCATCATGAACAATATAATGGCGGAACACCGCCAAACGTCCGCTTTCGGATGCGCGCACGCGTGTTCGGTCCCGGATGGTGGACCGAGCTTCTAAACGGAGCACGGCCCGTATCGAGGGATGGCATCGCCCGACGAAAGGAAGGGGATTGCCATGCGTTCATCTATTGCCGTTGCGTTAGCGGGCATATCATCGTTCGCCACGACAGCGGCTCTGGCGCAGACTGCCGACCCGGCCACGCAGGCTGCGGTTCAGGGGCAGCTGGCCGACATCATAGTGACGGCGCAGCGGCGCGAGGAAAGCCTGCAAAAGGTGCCCGTCGCCGTGACCGCCATCGGCGCGGACCAGCTTGACCAGTTGCGCGTCACCAATGTGCGCAACCTCGCTGGCCTGGCGCCCAGCCTTCAGATCAATACGCAGGGCCTGCAATCCAATCCCACAATCATCATTCGCGGCGTGGCTTCCGGCACGTCCAACAATGCGGTCGATCCAAAGGTCGGCATCTATCTGGACGGCGTCTATATCGGCCGCACGGTCGGCTCGATCTTCGACCTGTCCGACATCCAGCGTGTAGAAGTGCTGCGCGGCCCGCAGGGAACGCTGTTCGGCCGCAACGCGACAAGCGGCGCGATCAGCCTTGTGACGGCTGCTCCAACGGGCGAGTTCGGCGTTCGCGGTACGGTATCCTATGGCAATTACGACGCGTTCCGGACGAAAGTATCCGTCGACCTGCCCGCCTTCGGCCCCTTGTCGGTCAAGCTGTCCTACCTTCATGACGAGATTGAGGGTGATTATCGCAACCTCCTGGGCGGCCGCACCATAGATCTGCGTCAGCGCGACCCGTCATTCGGCGTGCAACGCATCGCCGACCGGCTAGGCGAACGCAATGTCGATGGTGTCGGCGTCGCGGCAAGACTGGATCTGGGCGACCTGACCGCCGACTATCGCTTTGACTATACCGATGCGCGTTCGACCGGCCGGGCGATACAGAGCTATGGCGTCATCCCGGATGCATCAGGCCAGTTGTTGGCGCCGATTATCGCCTTCCAGCCGCTATTCGGCGGCATCACCAATATTTCGACTGATCGCCTGACGTCAGTCGCCAATGCGACCAGTCCCGAACATGTAGTGACGCAAGGGCATAGCCTCACCTTCACCTATCCCGTGAGCGATGAGATTACGCTCAAGAGCATCACTGCCTATCGCAAGTTCCGGCAAGACCCGAACATCTATGACCTTGGCGCTACCGGAGGCCTGCGATTTACGACCCTCCAATTGCAGGCATTGCTGGCACAAAATATTCCGGCCGTGCTCGACCCCAACAATGCGCCTCAGCCCAACGATTCCTTCTTTTCCCTGCTGACGTCGCGATCGACCAGTCAGAAGCAGTTCACCCAGGAATTTCAGGTCCAGGTCACATCCGAAGCCTTCGACCTGACCGCGGGCCTGTTCTACTTTCATGAAAATACCCCGGCGACAGACATATTGGGAATCTTCCAACCCGTGGCGAACGGCGTCGTCGTGGATACATCCACCGTGGGCGTCATTCCCAACGTACCGGTTGGACCAGTTGCCGCCGACATCAATGGCGACGGCGTCATCGATGCGGCCGACTTCAACCCATCGCTCGACAGCATATTCGGCAGCGGACTGACGCGGACGCGCGCCATCAATGACAGCTACGCAGCCTATGGGCAGCTCACCTATCATCTGACCGATACGATCGATTTGACGGGCGGCATTCGCTACACGATCGACAAGCGGGAAAACCGGATCTTCGCAGTATCCGGCGGGCAGGGCGGCCAGTTGGGCGTCGGCGACTACAAGGTCGATTACAAAAAGGCCACCTGGGCGGCGATCATCACCTGGCGGCCGACCAACCAGGTGACGGCTTATGGCAAAGTGTCCACCGGCTATGTGGCTGGCGGCATATTGAGCGGCATCCCCTATAAACCCGAAACGCTGACAGCCTATGAGCTCGGCCTGAAGACGCAAAGCTGGGGCAACCGGCTGCGGACCAATATCGCCTTGTTCTACAGCGATTATAAGGACCTTCAGACCCAGAACTTCATCAATGGCCGCCAATTCTTTGACAATGCAGGAAAGGCGAGCATCAAGGGTTTTGAACTTGAGGCGGATCTGGTGCCGGTACGCGGGCTAACATTGAGCGGCAATCTGAGCTATACTGACCTTGATTATAAGAGCTTCATCCTGAACGGGGTCGAAGTTGCCGACATTGCCCGCACCACCTTTGCCTCCAAATGGCAGGGCCGCGCCTCGGTCCAATATGACAGCCCTGACATGAACATGGGCGGCCATATCTCGGCACGGGTGGACGGTCGTTATCGCAGCCGCGCGCCGCTGGTCTCGACGCCCTTCTTCGACCTTGCGGGCAATAGCGCGGACCTGAACCGATATGCCTACACCAAGGCATATTGGCTGGTTGATGGCAGGATCGGCTGGGTGGACATGCCCTTGGGCGGGACAAAGGCGTCTCTGTCGCTGTTCGGCCAAAACCTGTTCAACGAACATTATAATCCGTTCGGATCGCCCGTGCTGCAACTGATAGCCAGCTACGAACGCGGGCGGACCTATGGTGTCGAACTTGGGGTGAGTTTCTAAAAGACAGAATGAAGAGGAGAGACATGATGGAAAACGAGATTGCGGCGCGCGTAAGCAGCGCGGATTTTGAATATTATAATGGATCGGGGCCGGGCTTCACGACCGAAAGCTCCGTCTTGATCAGTTCTTCGCCCTATCTCAACCACCCGCAACTGCGCGCGCTGATCGCTCAGGAGATGCTGCGGCGGAACGGCGCTGAACTGCCTAACACGGCCTATATTCCCGATGTCGTGAAGATATTGATGGAACTGGAAAACT
This sequence comes from Sphingobium sp. TomTYG75, assembly GCF_054771635.1. Classification (NCBI taxonomy): domain Bacteria; kingdom Pseudomonadati; phylum Pseudomonadota; class Alphaproteobacteria; order Sphingomonadales; family Sphingobiaceae; genus Sphingobium; species Sphingobium sp. TomTYG75. Next base: position 302,903 of record NZ_BSRE01000002.1, read on the forward strand.
GGCCCCGTATCTTCCAGCTGTTCGAGGAAGAAAAGGCGCGGCTTCCTGAATTCAAGACATGGCTGGACGGCAAAAAAGTCTCGCTGTTCAAGAATGAGGAATTGGCCGGTGCTGAACCCGGCACGCTACGTGCCGTGATCTACGATTTCGTGGTCAATAGCGGCTATAATATGGACCATTTCTTCCAGGGGATGGAGATAGAGACCGATTTCGACTTCTACATGAAGGAGCGGACCCATACCCATGACATCGAACATATGATCACGGGTTTTGAAACCAATCATGCCGGTGAAATAGCGCTGCTGGCAGCGAACATGCGCGCGCTTTATAAATATTTCACGCCCGAACTCGCATCCTTCTTCAACCGCGTCAGTTCCTATCTGCGCGCCAAGACGATGATGAAGAGCGGGCTTTTCTATCCTGAATCCGTGAAGATAGAGCTGGACGCCGAAGACATTGGCGCAGCACAAGGGCGTAACTGGAAGCATCCCCTCTTCCTCATACCTTATCGCGATTATCTCGACTGGCAGGTGACAGATATTCGCGAGGAATTTGGCATCACTAATCCGCCAAAGCCCGGTGAATGGGCATGGACCACCGCAATCAGCGAAGACCCGCGGCCAAGCCATCAGGGCATGCCCTCCATGGCGGCGGAGTGAAATCAGGACTGGCGCTGCCCCTCTGATGAGGGGCAGCCGCCTACTATTTTGCTGCGAAGTCGATCACCGTTACAGGATCGCTGCCGTCCCAGTCGCGGGCCGCCACGATCCCCGCTTCGCACATGCCGCGCATATCGGGGCCGCAGATAAACTCGAACAATTGGCCAGGCTCGCCGGGGACACGCAAATAGGCGACGCGCGTGGCAGGGTTATGCGCCGTGAAAAGCACTTCCATGCCTCCCGCCACCGCCATTTCAACGGCAGCGTCCAGATCATCGACTATGCGAGCGATGTGGTGAAGGCCCAGCAAGCGCGACCCATCATCAGCTCGATAGGGTGACGGGGCGTCGTTCGTGGCCTCGATCAACTCAATTTGCACGCCATCCTGATAGGATAATCCGACGTGCATGGTGACGCGCGTCGGTTCGCCACGATATTGGCCATCCAGCGCGACATTGCGGAATACGGTCCATGGACCCACGCCCGAATGACTGATCCAGCGATTTATGCTGGCATCGAGATCGTCCACCAATATTCCGATCTGGTCGATCGCACCGAATTTAGCCAAATCCATATTCCTATTTGCAAAGACAGGGCACGAACGGCTGCGCCGCCCGCGCCCTTTTTCTTTATTCGGCGGCTTCCAACGAAGCCAGCGCGTCATTCGCCGCGGCGGTGGGCACCAGATATTCGCCCGGACGAGCGCCGGTATAACCACTGCCGTCAAAGGTCTTGACCCCATTCACCAGCGTAAGCCGCATGGGCGCAGCCGGACGAGTGAAGCGCCATGTCGTGCCGCCGTCGCCATCGGGCACGTCGAACCGCTTCTCCATATTGCGATATTCGACCTCGCTCAGGTTGAAGACGGCAATGTCGGCGCGCCGCCCGACCTTGATCTCGCCCGTATCATGGAGGCCGAAGAAATTGGCGAGCTTGCCCGTTTTTAGATGGATCGCCTGCTCCACCGTCAGCAAGCCTTCCCGCACATATTTGGTGAAGAGCAGGATATTCTCACCACCACCGCACAGCATCTGAAGATGCGCGCCCGCGTCGGAGATGTTGCCGACCGTCTGCGGGTCCAGCATCAGCTGGATGGTCAGGTCCTCATCCTTCGGGAAGGGCGCCATATGCACAGTGGATTTGGTGCCATTCTCAAGAATCCACTGCGCCATTGCGTCCGAGCGGTGCAGGCCACGCGACTCCGCAAATTCCTTCAACGTACCGCCCACGGGGCCGGTGCCATTTTCGCTATCCAGCAGATACAGGTCCTGCGGATTATTCATCGGCGAATGGGGCCATGCCTTGGTGTCCCAGCTCTCCCGCGCCCGCGCCCGCCAGTCGGGATCGGCAAGCAAACGTGCCTTTTCCTCATGCGTTTCGGCAAGGACGACTTCATGCCAGACATAGTCATTGGACTGGGCGAAGATCAGCGACTTGACGAGGCTCAACGTACTGGTCGGCGAGACATGCGCATAGCCGGGCCAGACATCGATCCCTTCTTCCTTCAGCTTCGCAAGGGTGTCCTGCAATCGGGGCAGAATATCCTTCTGGAATTCCAGGGTCGGAATGCCACCCGCCACCTGCATACGGATCGCCCGGCCTTTCGCCAGCCGCCCAAGCCGCTCCAGGCTTTCCGGTCCGGTCTTGCGCATGAAGGTATCGATGATGACCTGATAAGTCGTGCCGGGGTAACGCTCCATAACCGTAAAAAGCGCTTCGAACTCCGCATCGTCGGCGAGCAATGTCGGGATGGCGCGGTCGTCGCCATCATGGTCGTGCAGATTGTCCGACAACCCAAGAGCGCCAGCGGCCAGCGCATCCTCCAGCAATTCGGCCATGCGCGCAATCTCTTCAGCCGTTGCCGCGCGATCCCATGCTTCAACGCCCATCGCAGCGAGACGCAGGGCAATATGACCAACGAACGCAGAGTAATTGGCAGGCAGGCTGATGTTGCGCGCCATCGACGCCTTATATTCCGACCACTTCTCCCAGTCCCAGGGGACATTCTGGAGGAAGGGCTTCAATGGAATATCCTCGAAGAAGGAGAAAATCTTGATCATCTCCAGCTGCGCGGCCTTCTCCTTCGAAAGCGGCGCGGCGCTAAAGCCGCAATTGCCCAGAATTACCGTGGTCGCTCCGTTGCCGGGCAAGGGGTCCAGATCCGGTTGCCACCACATCGTCGCGTCATAATGGGTATGGCTTTCGATGAAGCCCGGCGTCACATAGCACCCACTGGCATCCACCACTTCCTCACCGGCGACGGCGGTCAGACCCGCGCCGATCTCGGTGATCCTGCCGCCTGCCACGCGCACGTCAGCAGCATAGCCGGGCGCGCCTGTGCCATCGACCACCGTGCCGCCACGGATCAACATGTCCGTCATCTCTCTCTCCTCTTGAGGCTTGTTTTCCCTCGAGCCGAAGCCATTGCATCTCTGTCGCCCGTTCACCGGCGATCGTGCTGGATGCAGGCTATCGCGACCCGGCCGACCACCGCAAGTTCACTGCCGGACAAGTGGGTGACAGGATCATCGAGTGATCCCGATCGGGATTGATGGGTGATCCCATCGGTCGGGACCAGGATGCATCGGTCAACTGGAGGCCATCAAGGCCCGGCGGCGCAAAGCGCCCTGATCAGGACGATATCGCTTCCCTATCAAGCCGCCGATTGAAGCCCTCCCTCGACTCCCTGATCCGCAATGCCCGTAGCGGTAGAGAGCCGTTCAGGCTCCATCATAAGTGCGACAAAATGCCACCACGCAGGAATAGCGGGACGTAGCGCCAACAACTGCCCCTGGCGACGCACCGCGACCCAACGGCCATCTTCGCGTTCAAATTTCCACTGGGGATCGCAATTGAGCGGAACCTGTTCGAATTCAGGCGCACCGTTCTGCCGAGGACCGATCGCCCGGAGCTGACTGGGAACTTCGCGGCATGCGCCTCCGGGAAACTCGACGAGAACGGACATGATCTACTCCATGCCAGCGGGTGGTCAAACCGCCGCCTCGTCCAAACGCACGACAAGGGATTGAGTTCTCGAAATAAGGAGAGGACATGACGCATCATGTTCGGGATAGGGCCGTCGGGAGCAGCAGAGCCACTCTCCTACAGGCATCGACAATCACGCCGAACCCCGAATGTCGGGGGTTCGGCGTGACATTCAATCGTCAGTCGACTTTCTCGATCACCAGCGCGATGCCCTGACCGCCGCCGATGCACATGGTGATAAGGGCATAGCGGCCGCCGATCCGCTTCAGTTCATAAGCCGCCTTGATCGTCAGGATCGCGCCGGTCGCGCCGACAGGATGACCAAGGGCGATGCCCGACCCGTTCGGGTTCAGTTTTTCCCCATCGAACTGCAACGCGTTGGCTACCGAAAGAGCCTGCGCCGCGAAGGCTTCGTTGGCTTCGATCACGTCCATCTGATCCAGCGTCAGCCCGGCCCGCTTCAGGGCAACCGGCACCGCCTTGATCGGGCCTTCTCCCATATATTCCGGCTCCACGCCCGCATGGCCCCAGGCAAGTATCTTCGCTAGCGGCTTCAGCCCGCGCCGTTCCACTTCGCTTGCCGTCGCCAGGACAACGGCGGCCGCGCCATCATTGATGCCGGACGCGTTGCCTGCGGTAACCGTGCCATCCTTTTTGAACGCAGGACGCATGGCGGCCAGCGTCTCGGCGCTGGTGTCGGCGCGGGGATGTTCGTCCGTGTCGAAGATGGTCACGCCTTTGCGAGTCTTGACCTCGACCGGCACGATCTGCTCCTTGAACCGGCCTTCCGCGATAGCCCGCACCGCGCGCTGATGCCCTTCGGCCGCCAGCGCATCCTGCTGTTCGCGCGTGATGCCATGCCGTTCGGCGCAGTTTTCCGCCGTCACGCCCATATGGTATCCGCCGATCGCATCCTGAAGGCCGCAGACCAGCGCGTCCTCTACCGGATTGTCGCCCATCTTCCGGCCCCAGCGCGTGCCATGATCATGATAAGGCACATTGGACATCGATTCAGCGCCACCCGCGACGGTGATCGACGCTTCACCCAGCTTCATCATCTGCGCGGCCGATACGATCGCCTGTACGCCCGATCCGCAAAGCCTGTTCAGTGTCAGCGCCGGAACCTCAAACGGAACCCCTGCCTGCAAGGCGATGGCGCGCGACAGCATGCCATCGCGGGCACTGGTGGGCATCACCTGACCGATCACGACATGCTCAACGTCGGAAGCCGACACACCGGCACGGGACAGCGCTTCCTTCACGACGATGCTGCCGAGCTGCGAAGGCATGAAGGGCTTCAGCGAGCCGCCGAAATCGCCAATCGCCGTCCTGACGCCGCTGACAATATAAATATCTTCCATCTCTGATCCTCTGAGCAATGGGATGCGCCGTTCCGCACTTGCAGGCGCTCATGCGCCCCCACACGCAACTGTCAAGGACAATGCGCACCCTGCCACATGGGTGGCGGCGGCGCCTGACCATATAGGAATGGCTATGCTTGCCGACCAGATCAGCCACGACATATGGCCAAATCCCGGTCGGCCCGTTACGAACAAACCCATGACCAGCACCGCCCAGCGCGCCATCAGCGAACATGTCGTCCAACGCACCAGCAAGGGACAGCGCACCGTCGACCGCTTGCTCGACACGGCGGAACTGCTGTTCGCGCAGAAGGGCTATGAAGCGACAGCGTTACGGGACATCGCCGCGGCGGCGAACATTCAGCAGCCCGGCCTGTACAAGCATTTCGAAAGCAAGGACGCCCTGTACCGGCAAGTTCTGCAACGGGCGCTCCAACCCTTGGCGGACGAGATGGAAGCGACCATCAGCCGGTCGCCGCGAGAAGCCTCCTTTCGCACGCTGTCCGACAAGCTGATCGATGTGCTGGCACAGCATCCCAATGTGTCCATGCTGCTTATCCGGTCGATCCTGTCGCCCCCATCGGATCGGGACGAGATCGGCATGGCCTGGGTGGAACGGCTGATGGATTATGGACGGCGGATCACACGCGCGGCCGAGGTCGAGCCTCCGGCCGAGGATCTGATCCTCCAGATCGTTGCCATCTTCAACATGATGTTCGGCTATTTCTGGGCCGCCCCTCTTTCTCGAGGATTGGCGGGCATTGACCCGCTGTCTCCAGAGATGATCGAGCGGCAAAAAGCGCTGCTGAGCCGATTTATCGCGACGATCGAACAGGACCAGCCTGACGGGAAAGTCACGGCAGGCGCCTCACCGGAATAGCGGTCAACGTGCATCTGCCTTGTTTCCGATCCGTAACGCCTTAAACTGCCTTCTCACATTTTTCGCGAGGCGGGACGCCGATCGCCCAGCCTGGTCCCGGAGTAATAGTACAAACGATGTCCGCCACCCGTCTTTCCAGCGTCGGTCGCCGCGCTTCCATCATTGCAGCGGCCAGGGCGGTTTTCGCGCGCCACGGGTTGGAAGGCGCGCGGACGCAGCAGATCGCCCGCGCCGCAGGTGTATCGGAAGCCCTGCTGTTCCGCCATTTTCCTACCAAGACGCACATCTATCGGGCCGTATTGCGCGAGGTGATCGCAGACCAGAATAGGGTCTTCCGATCATTCGGTGACGCCGAAGCCAGCACAGAGGGCTTGCTCGAAATTTTGCGGCGCACCTTCAGATATGCGACCGCCGGGATGTACGCCCTCAATGCAGAAGGCTTGCGCATGGTCTTGGGCAGCCTTGCCGGCGACGGAGGCTACGCTCGCCTCGTCTATCGCCGAGCCTTGCGCTTGACACTGCCCAATCTGGAAAAGGCGTTGCAGGCGGCACGGGCCGACGGGGGAATACCCGGAGAGGCGCTTTCGACAACGAATGTCGGCGCTTTCATAGAACATATCAGCACGATGATGCTGGTGGCGCGCTGCCATGAAAAGACTGCGATACCCTATGAGGAAGATCGCGTGTTGCGCGACGCGATCCTCTTCTGCGCACGCGGGCTTGGCGTAGCGGAACCACGCATCCAGCGATTCCTGGAGCAGATGAAATCATGCGAGCCCGAAACCGCGGCATTCATCCGATCGGGAACGCCTGTCACGCCGTAGGATGTGAATTGGGAACCTTCTTCACCAGCTTCGACGGATTCGAGATAGGCTCAAAGCACTGCCATGAACCCCCGCAGGAACATCGACGCCGCACGTTCCGCATAATGCCGCCGTTCCAGCTTTGAGATGGAATGCCCGCCCGCCAGCAGACGATTGCCACGCATCGCAAGCACCAATAGTTGGCGCGCGTGCCAGTCCGCACTCTCCTTGATGCCCAGGCTTTCCAGCCAGGGGATCAGACCCGTCACCCACGGCCTTCGCAGGATAAGGTAGACGTCCCGCGCCAATGCAGCGTCCCGGCGAGACTGACTGATGACGACGCGGTGCAACCGGATTGAACGACTGGAAGCCAGGTTATCCAAGGCCGCTTCAACATATCGGCTTAATGCCGCCGGATCGGCTTCGCCCGAAGGCAACGCTGGCGGCCTGGCCACGCGCGCGCAGTCTTCGGCCATTATGCGCATTGCAGCTGAAAACAACCCGGCCTTGCTGGCGAAATGCCGGTAGAGCGTACCCCGCCCCACCCGTGCCTCTTCCCCGATGAGGTTCAGGTTGGCGCCTTCAAAGCCCTCATCCAGAAAATGACGTCCTGCCACGTCAAGCAAGGTCCGGATATGGGGGAGCGGCTCCTCACGCAGTGGCCGCTCGGCGTCGAATAACGGCTCGGGCGAAGGCAAGCCATCCGACTCTCCCGCCCGGATACCCTGAATGAAAAGCGCCACCGATTGTTGCACTATCCGCTCGCGATGTTCTGGCGAAGCGGGAGGAAAGCCCATGAGGACAACGGGGCCTTCCACCGCAAGCGATCCGAAATCCAGCGCCAGTTCCAGCGGCACGGGGCGGTCAACGCCCTTGTCTCTCGCATAATCCTCCAGCGCGAGCCGCACCGGCTCCAGCCGCATGCCCTGCCCATTCTGCAACGACGACGCCAGGTCGGGCATCTTGTGCGCGACGCCAGCCGCAACCCAAAGCGCGCCGAACATTCCCTGATCTAGCGCCGAATCAAGAATCGCCCGCGCAAGTCCCGCCAGTTCCGATCCGCCACTCACGGCACTTTCATGCACCGCCGCCGCGCGAGCATCGAACTCCGCGCCCTGCGCATCCAGCGCTGCGCGAAACAAGGCTTCCTTATCGGGGAAGTAGCGGTAGATCGTTTCCTTGCTGACGCCTGCGGTGCGGGCGATCGAATCGATGCTCACCGCGTCAAAACCGCGCTCGACAAACTGCGCGCACGCCGACGACAGCAAATGCCGGACGCGCGGCGACGCCAGTTGGCTCCCGGCCTCCGCTACCACTTTCATTCAGCATCCCCGCACATTGGAACCCGCTATAACAGGCTCAGGCACCGATGCACCCATGCTTCTTGACGAGAACCGAACGGTTCGATACCGTTCGGTCATATAGAAAGATGGAGAGCGATAAAATGGCATTGCCATGGACGGAGCGGCCGCTCGAACCGTTCGGCGTCGAAATCGGCCTTCGGCTGCAATGGCCGCTGCCCGACGGGTTCGAACGACGGCTGACCGAGCTATTTGATCGCCACAAGCTCATCCTGTTCCGCAATCAGAAGCTCAGCGAGGCCGATCAGGTCCGGCTGCTCGAAAATTTCGGCCGCGTCCTGGGATCGCACGGTGAATATCGCGAAATCTCCAGCGATGGCGCCCTCGGATCGGGGCCGCTCACCTGGCACAGCGATCTGGCTTTCACCGAAGAACCCTTCAAGATCATCTCGCTGCATGCCGTTGCCGTGAATGACGGACAAAGCTGGACCGACTTCGCCAACGGCGCGGCTGCGGCCGCCGCCCTGCCGCCCCAACTGAAAGCCGCCGTCGCAGGCCGGGAGGCAGTCACGGTGATCGCGCCGATCCAGACGCACCGGACGGTCGGCTACGACAGTTCGACCGACCTGCCGCATCAGATACGCCCGGTCATCATCCCCCATCCCCGAACCGGCGAGCCCATCCTCTATATCAGCGACATGCAGACCGCCCGCATCACCGGCATGGACCAGCCGGAAAGCGACGCCACGCTCAACGCCCTGTTCGCCCAACTCTATCGCGAAGATCGCATCTATCGCCACCACTGGAACAATGGCGACCTCGTCATCTGGGACAATATCGCCCTCCAGCATGCCCGCTGCAACCTCACCGGCATGACGCCCCGCCGGCTCCAGCGCATCGTCGTCGCGGACAAGAGCTTCTTCGACCTGCTGCCGCAATTCAAGGTGGGGGATGAGCGGATCAGCGCCTGGGGTTCAGGCAACAAGCAATTGGTACTTGATTGAAGGAATGACAAAAGATGGTCGACATTCCCTATCTCGCGCGCGGCCTGATGCCCGTCGAAACGGACAGCAGCATACTCATCTCCTCGTCCAAATATCTGAACAATCCGCGCCTGCGCGAATGGCTGGCGATGATCCTGTTGCGGCGCAACGGTCCCGACGTGCCCCCGCCTGCGGAAATGTACGAGTTCCTCCCGATCCTGGATTCACTCCGCGACTTCGACGCGATCGAGGACATGTTCACGCAGGAGAGGAAGGTAAATCCCGAACTGGACGCCTGGTTCAGCGAAGGCTTCATCTCCACCTACAAGATCGAAGATTTCCAACAATATGAACACGGCTCCTTGGGCGGCATCTTCTACCAGCAGATGACCGCCGGAGATTATGAGATCCAGATCACGCCCTGGAAGGAACCGGAAACGCAGCTCCAATATTATAATCTGCGTTCGGGCCAGACGCATGACTTCGAACATATCCTCTGCGGCGGCGGCTTCAATTTCATGGGTGAGCTGGTGCCCTATTGGTATCGCCTGACCAACGTGCCAAAGCATATGCGCAACCCGCATCTGGCGGCGGAGGTCAACATGATCCAGATTTTCGGATCGCTCCGCTACACCGTGCGCACGGTGCTGCATTATCCCGAAGTGTGGCCGACCGCCGTCAACGCCATCCAGCGCGGCATGAAAGTGGGCCAGCAAAGCGACGCCCTCTTCATGAAGAAGCTCGAAACCGTATTCCACCTGCCGCTGGCCGAAGCGCGGGAAGCGCTAGGCGTGCGCGGCGTCGAAGAGGTCGATACGTCACAAGAAGGCGCCTTCTGGGCATCGGACGGCAAGACCAGCCTCGAACCCATCGCGAGGGCCGCCGAATGAGCGCATGCGACCTGCTGATCCGTGGCGGCACCATCGTCGACGGCAGCGGCGGCGAGTCCTTCATTGGCGATGTCGCCATCCATGATGGAAAAATCGTCAGCGTCGGCGCTTTCACCCGAGAAGCCCGCGAAGTCATCGATGCAACGGGCCTCACCGTCACGCCCGGCTTCGTCGATATCCATACCCATTATGATGGTCAGGCCATCTGGTCGGAGGAACTCTCCCCCTCCTCCTCCCATGGCGTGACCACGGTCGTGATCGGCAATTGCGGCGTGGGCTTTGCGCCTTGCCGCCCTGCTGATCACGACCGTTTGATCCGCCTGATGGAGGGCGTCGAAGACATCCCCGGCGTCGTCATGGCCGAAGGGCTCAGCTGGGATTGGGAAAGCTTCCCAGATTATCTGAACGCCCTCGAAAGCCGCCCCCGCGACATCGACATTGCCGCCCTTCTCCCGCATAGCCCCTTGCGCGTCTTCGTGATGGGCGAACGCGGCGCGCAGCGCGAGGCCGCGACCCCTGCCGACCTGCAAAAGATGCAGGCCCTCACCCGCGAAGCCTTGGACGCGGGCGCGATCGGCTTTGCAACCTCGCGCCTCCTCATCCATCGCACAAAGGCCGGAGAGAATATCCCCAGCTATCAGGCCGATATCGAGGAACTCAAAGCCATTACGGGCGCCATGCGGGACGCCGACACCGGCGTCTTGCAGATGGTGCTGGACGCCCCCTTCTCCAGCTGGACTGACGAACTTGCCCACCTTCTCACCGTCGCAAAGGCAGCGAACCGTCCAGCCACCTTCACGCTTGGCACCTCCAACACAGGTGAGCCCGTCTGGCAGGACGCGCTACGCATCTGCGAGGAAGCCAATGCGCAGGGCCTGAAGATCAGCCCGCAAATACTCCCCCGCCCCGTCGGCATGATCTGCGGCTTTGAACTGTCCAGCCATCCCTTCTCGCTCTGCCCAAGCTATGAGGCGATCGCCGCTCTCCCGCTCGACCAGCAACTCGCGCATCTGCGCGACCCGGAATTTCGCGCAAAGCTCATCGCGGAACAACCGCATGAGGGCCATCCCCTGGCGATGATGACCCGCAACTGGAACTGGATCTTCCCCCTGTCCGACCCGCCCAACTATGAACCTCCGGCGGAAAGCAGCGTCGGCGCTCAAGCGCGCAGCCTGAACCTCACAGCGGAAGAGGTCGCCTACGACCTCATGATGAACGGCGGCGATGGCAGGGGGATGCTCTACAACACCCTCGGCAACTTCTATAATGGCAGCCTCGACACGGTGCATGACCTGATCACGCATCCGGACACGGTCATGGGGTTGGGTGATGGCGGCGCTCATTATGCGGCAATCTGCGACGCGAGCTATCCCACCTTCCTGCTGACCTACTGGACCCGCGATCGCGCAGGGCCAAAGCTCAGCATCCCTCAGGCCGTCCGCGCCCTCACCTCACGCCCGGCCGAGACCATGGGCCTGCGCGACCGGGGCAGGATCGCTCCCGGCTACAAGGCGGACATCAACATCATCGATCTTGAGGCCCTGCGTCTCCACGCTCCTCATATACGCTACGACCTGCCCGGAGGCGGCAGGCGGTTGGACCAGAAAGCGACCGGCTTCGTTGCCACCATCGTCTCGGGCGAAGTGATCCGCCGCACCGACAACGCGACCGGCGCGCGGCCGGGGCGGCTCGTCAGGGGCGCTCAAACCGCACCAGCTAACACGGTGGAGGAATATGCCGGAGCGTTGTAACGTGGGTCACTGACCCACGGGAGAGATGCAAATGGCAACAGCGGTACATGTCCCGCAAGCTGACTGGTCCGCCCTGCGCGCCATGTTCGGCGATCGGTTCAGCGATAGCGCTGCCATCCGCGATCATCATGGCCGGGCGGAGACCTTCTACCCGGCCATGCCCCCGGACGCGGTTGTCTTCCCCCTCAGCACGGAGGAAGTCGCCGCAGCGGTCATCTTCTGCAAGGAACGGGGCATCGCCGTCACGCCTTACGGCACCGGCACATCGCTGGAAGGCAATTTTCTGGCGGCAAGAGGCGGTCTTTGCATCGACCTCTCCCGCATGAATCAGGTGTTGCGCGTCAGTACAGAAGACCTGGACTGCACCGTGCAAGCGGGCGTCACCCGAAAACAGCTAAACAGCGAGTTGCGCGACACGGGCCTGTTCTTCCCCGTCGATCCGGGCGCGGACGCGTCCATCGGCGGCATGGCTTCGACACGCGCCTCCGGCACCAACGCGGTTCGCTACGGCACGATGCGGCAGAATGTGCTGGGACTGAAGGTGGTGCTTGCCGATGGCCGGATCATCCACACCGGCGGGCGGGCGCGTAAATCCGCGGCCGGGTACGACCTCACCGGGCTGTTCGTCGGGTCCGAAGGCACGCTCGGCATCATCACCGAAGTCACCTTGCGCCTCTATGGCCAGCCAGAAGCCGTATCCGCCGCCGTTTGCGAATTTGAAACAGTGCGCGGCGCGGTGAACGCAGTCATCCAGACGATCCAGATCGGCCTTCCCGTCGCCCGTATCGAATTGCTCGATCCGCTACAGATCCGCGCGATAAATGCCTACAGTCGGACCAACTATCGCGAATGCCCGACGCTGTTCCTCGAATTTCACGGCACGCCTGCGGGCGTTGCGGAACAGGCGGAAAACTTCGGACAGATCGCCACCGACAATGGCGGCGGACAGTTCACCTGGGCGACGAAGACGGAGGACCGAACCGCCCTCTGGGAAGCACGCCACAAGGTCCATTATGCCAATCTCGCGCTGCGGCCAGGGTGCAAGGCGATCGCAACTGATGTCTGCGTCCCGATTTCGCGGCTTTGCGACTGTATAGAGGAAACGCGCAGCGCCATTGAGGCAAGTGGCCTTACCGCACCGATCGTGGGTCATGTCGGCGACGGAAACTTCCATGTCATCCTCATCTTCGATCCGAACTCGGCCGAGGAAACGCAAAAGGCGAAGGCATTATCCGAACGGATCGTAGGCATCGCTCTCGCCATGGAGGGCAGCTGCACTGGCGAGCATGGCATCGGCATTGGCAAGAAAGCCCATCTCGTTACGGAGCATGGCGCCGCTGTCGAGGTCATGCGCCAGATCAAACGGGCTCTTGACCCGGCTGGCATCATGAACCCTGAAAAGGTTATCGACCTTTGACGCAGCCCTCGTTCATCGGAATCTGAGGATCACGCGGAAGGCAGGCGGCTTTCAGCGTCCAGCCTTCCACCTCTGCTCCCACGGTTCCAGCTGATCACAAGGATCGACAGCAAATGTCCAACGGCGGGACCGATCGCGAAAAACAGATGCACGCCCGCGACCCCTTCCGATCCTGAAGACCTTGGATCAAATCCGAGCAAGCCCACGACGGACAAGGCGATGCCCACGGCCACCGCATAGGCCGCGTTGGTCGTCACATTGAACACGGATGAAAACAGCCCGGCCCGCTCCACGCCGCTACCCTCGCGATGACGGTCTGCCACATCATAGATCATCGACCGCAACATCAGGTTGCCCGATCCCTGCGTCAGCCCCTGTCCCACGATCAGCAGGATGAACAGCCACATGCGATCCGGCGTCAGGAACAGTACCATCAGGTTGATCGCAACCTGCACGCCCTCGGCCATGATCAGCGTTCTCAGCCTCCCGAACCGGTAACTGATCCGCGCCCATAGCGGCGCTGCGACCATGCCGAATGCATATTGCAGCATCAGCAGCATGGCAGGTGAAGCGATGCCCATGTAACGCGTCACGAAGAACAGGAACACGGCAGTGCGAAAGCCCTGCCCCAGCGCGACGAAGAAATCCGACGCCACGATCCGCCAGAGCGCTGCATCGGTCAGCACCGCCTTCATCCCCTGCCGCCAGTTCGCGCCTGTGGGCGCGCGTTCCGGCAGCGGCGGCTCGCGAAAGAGAAAGGCGATCAGCACCATGCCACCAGCGAGGACAGCGGCGACCAGTGCCCCCATCGATCCAACCCGAACCTCAGGATTGCCCCGGCCCAGCGCGTCCAGCACGGCAGGCAATACCAGCACCAGAAAAATGCCGATGGACGACCCTGTCTGGATATAGGCTTGGATACGCGCTCGCTCGACCGGCGATGAGGCCATCTCCCCGCCCCAGGCGTAAAGCGGCGTGGAGGTCGCAGTCCACCCCAGGCACAGCAGCAACAGCCACCCGCCAAGATAGAGCGGCGTGGCTCCGGCAGGCGGGGAAAAGACCGCGAGCAGGGACAGAAGGAACAGCACACCGCCGCCCAAAATCCAGGGTTTCCGCCTTCCAATGCGTGTGCGTGTGTGGTCCGAAGCCCATCCGATCACCGGATCGGCCGCCGCGCTCCACAGGCGACTGATCATGAAGACCAGCCCGACGGTCGCCAGGTCCATGCCGATCACCGTCGCGTAAAAGGCAGGCAAATAGGTCTGGAGCGGAATATTGAACCCGCCGGTCGCGATGCTCGTCACGGAAAATGCCGCGAGGCGCGGCCCCGACTCACGCGTCTGCCCGGTCATGCGAACCGCCATTCGTGAAGGTGGAAGAGCACACCAATCATCCCGGCTGAAACCTCCCCATTCCATTCATCAGGCGCTGTCAGCCGCCGATCCCATCCCATATCCGCCAAATTCCGAACCCGAAACGCAAATTGCATTTTTTGCAACACAGGGTGTCTTATTATTCGTTTTACAGCGTGCTATCGGCCCCTTGTCTATCCACAAGGGGATTATCATGAAGCTTTCTTTTGCCTTCGCGGCGGCTCTGTCGCTCTCGCTTTCCGCTGCGGCGATCGCCGCTGACGCGCCCGCGATCAAGACCAATGCACTTGTGAAGACGGTCGACGGCCGCAAGGTCGGCTTTATCGACCGCATCCTGAAGAACAACGCTGGCGAAACGACCGGCGTCCAGATCATCTACAGCGGCCGTTTCGTGGTTATTCCCGTGACCACGCTCAGCACGGCGGAAAAGGGTCTGGTCACCAGCCTGACCGCCAAGGAAGTGAACCGCCTCTAAGGCGTGCCGGGGCGCTGCATGGGGTCGGCTGGCTGACCTGACCGCAGCGCCCTCTTCCCTAGCGCGGTGCGATGGCAATCCTATTGCCGTTGCGAGTTGATGTTGCCGCCGTCCACGACGATCTCCGCGCCCGTCATGTAACTCGCTTCATCCGACATCAGGAAACGGATGACGCGTCCCAGTTCTTCCGGCGCGCCATAGCGGCCCAGCATGATCCGCCGCTCGAAATGCCCCGGCAAATGCGCCTTGGTCTCCGCAATGATCGGCGTATCGATCATGCCGGGGCTCACCGCGTTGATGCGGACCCCATCAGCAGCCAGTTCATCCGCCATCGAATGGACCAGCGATATCACCGCACCCTTCGCCGCGCTGTAGATCGGGATCATCCCGTTGCCCAGCGTCGCGTTGATGGATGACAATGCGACAATGGCGCTCCCCGGCGAAGCGCGCAGATCTTCGCGGAAAGCCTGGGTCATCAGGACGATCGACCGGACATGCAGCGCCAGTCCCGCATCCCAGTTTTCCGGAGTCACTCCGTCGATGCCCGTGGCTTCGGCCGTGCCCGCGCAGTGCACGATGCCACCGATCGCGCCGATCGCCGCCCGTGTCGCGATGGCGGCGGGGGTTACGGCCTGCGGGTTGCGCAGATCGACGCTGAAACCCGCCGCGCGCACGCCATAGCAGCTCTCGATGATGCTCGCCGATCCGGCCGCACCTTCCGCATTGATGTCCCACAGGGCGACCGGCCGACCGACGGCAGCCAGCGCATGCGCCGCCGCCAGTCCGATACCGGAAGCTCCGCCCGTGATCACGACGCCAGTGCCGGGCGATCCCAGCCGGGGCGTGAAGTCGGCGTCATTGTCCAATATCGGCATGGCAGCGTTCCTTATTGCTTCTCCAGATCGCGATAGGCCGCCGCGACAATCTCTGGCCGCATGCTGCCGTTCAACCAGGTCGGCCAATATTGGGTGAGATAGAGGAGGAAGAACTTGCGCTCCGGGTCCATCCAGCATGCCGTCCCCGCAGCACCCGGCCAACCGAACACACCCGCTGGCACCGAACCCGGCCAGTCAAAGAAGCTGTTGGTCTGCTCACTCGCCTTCAGCGATACGGACATGCCTGCGCCCATGCCGACGTTCGACAGCGTATAACCGATCGGCACGTCCACATGCGTCACCGCGTCGGGCAGCAGGTTCGATCGTGCGATCCGCACCGTCTCCGGCTTCAGAATGCGTACGCCGTCCAGCTCCCCCTCGTTGAGCAGCATGGCGGCAAAACGCGAATAATCATGCGCCGTCGACACCATGCCGCCGCCACCGGACGGATAATAAGGCCGCGCATAGAGGCTGTCCGCCGCATCATCGGCCAATGCCCATGCGCCATCCTCCTGCTGCTGCGGAAGATCGGCAAAGCGGGCGGCCTGATCCGCCGTGATGGAAAAACCCGTGTCCACCATGCCCAGCGGATCGAACAGGCGCGTCTTCAGGAAGGTTTCGAACGGCATGCCCGACGCGACTTCGATCACCAGCCCAAGCACGTCCAGCGCGACGCTGTAATCGAACCGTGTGCCGGGATCGGTCGCCAAGGGCAGGGCGGCAATACGCTCGCCCAATTCGGCAAGCGTTGCCGGCACCGGGAGATCGCCCGGACCCGGCACCCACTCCCGCGAACCCGGCGCCACGCCATGCTTCGTGTAGAGCTCGCCGAGCGTCATGCCGTCCATGCCAAAGCCCGCCGTATGGGTCAGCAGGTGGCGGACAGTGATCGGGCGAGCCGCAGGCCGCGTCACTTCCGGGTCATCACCCTCGATGACGCGCATCTCGGCGAAAGCGGGCAATATCTCACCGATCGGCTGGTCCAGCCCGATAACGCCATCCTCGATCAGCATCATCGCGCCGATGCCGGTGATCGGCTTCGACTGGGAAAAAACGCGGAAGATGGACCGCTCGTCCACGCCATCCTGGCGCGCATAGCCCAGCACGCCTTCTCCATGGTAGCGAACCGGACCATCCGCGGTTCCCCACGCAAGGATGCCGCCCGATATGACGCCCTGCTCGACAAATTCGCGCAGCTTAGCCTCGGTTTCCGGCAGGCTGATGACGTCCGGGCTAGTCTCGATCATGGCAGCAATCCTTCTTACGCACCCAATTGATGGCGAACGGTCAGCGCGGTCCCATGCGGATCGCGCCGTCCAGACGGATCACCTCTCCGTTCAGCATCGGATTTTCAATGATATTCTGAACCAGCTTCGCAAATTCTGCTGGTTTACCCAGCCGCGACGGGTGCGGCACCTGCTTGCCCAGCGAATCCTGCGTCGCCTGCGGCAGGCCTTGCAGCATCGGCGTCAGGAAAATGCCCGGCGCGATCGTCATCACCCGAATGCGATGTTGCGCCAGATCGCGCGCGATCGGCAACGTCATGCCCACGACACCGCCTTTGGACGCTGCGTAAGCAGCCTGGCCGATCTGCCCATCAAAGGCAGCGACGGACGCCGTGTTGACGATCACACCCGCTTCTTCGCCGTCCAACCCTGCGGCAACAAGCCGGGCGGCAAAGCGCGAAATGACGTTGAAGCTGCCGATCAGGTTGATCTCGACAGCCTTGCGGAACGCGTCCAGCGGATGGGGCGAACCATCCTTACCCACGACACGAAAGCCCGGCGCCACGCCGGCGCAGTTCACCAGCACACGCGGCGTCCCCAGCTTCGCTTCGGCCGCTGCCAGGCCCGCATCGACGGACTCGGCGCTGGTCACATCGACCTTATGGAAGCTGCCGCCCAACCGTTCGGCGAGCGACGCGCCAGCTTCCTCGTTCAAGTCGAAGATCGCCACGCGAGCGCCAAGCTCGGACAGCCTTTCCGCAGTCGCACTGCCCAGTCCCGAAGCGCCGCCGGTGACGACAGCGCACAAATTCTTAATGTCCACGACCGTTCCTCCGTGGCTTAGAAATCAAGGCTGAACGACTGGTCGAACTGAACGAAGCGGCGCGCGATCTTCCACCCGTC
This sequence comes from Sphingobium sp. TomTYG75, assembly GCF_054771635.1. Lineage (NCBI taxonomy): Bacteria > Pseudomonadati > Pseudomonadota > Alphaproteobacteria > Sphingomonadales > Sphingobiaceae > Sphingobium > Sphingobium sp. TomTYG75. The sequence goes on from NZ_BSRE01000002.1 coordinate 320,785, forward strand.
GCTTGTCTTCACCACCGTATCCCGCTGACGGCCAGTTACGACGATCTTGGCGCTCATCGGCGCATGCCCTGCGTTGGCGTTCATGAAGGCATATTCCGCATATACTGCGTCGTCCTTCTCGAACACGATCATGTTGAAGTTATAGTGGCGGTTCTTGCCTTCGGTCTGGTTGGCCGACTCCTTGGCATGTTCAACCTGAGCCTCGACGCCTTCATAGCGGATGGGCAGGCCCTCCATCTCCGTCACAACCTCGGGCGTGAAGAGGGAGGCAACGCCTTCCCAATCGCCAAAGTCGGAACAGCGGGTGAAACGCGCGACCAGTTCCTGAATCGCGATCTTGTCTTCCAGCGTGATCATCTCAATCCTCTCCGTTGAATTATTTTTCGCCATACCAAGGGAAGAAGGACGGCATCTGCGACGCCTTCCCCGTGAAGTCCGCTGGCCGTTTTTCATTGAAGGCGCGAACCCCTTCGCGGCCGTCCGCCTGACTGGTGTAGAATACCGCCAGCGATTCCGTCAGATGCGCCTGCCACGGATCGGGCTGCGCGCTGTTGCGGTTCAGCATCTGGCGGATCAGTGCGATCGAAACGGGCGAACGGTCCTTGACCAGTGATCGGGCAAAGGCCTTCGCCTCCTCAACCAGCGTCTCGGCCGGGAACACGCCGCGCACCAGTCCCTTGTCGTGCGCCTCGGCGGCATCGAAGATATCGGCCTTGTACGCCCACTCCATCGCCTGCTCCAAACCGACAATGCGCGGCAGGAAGAAGGACGAGCACGCCTCCATCGTGATGCCCAGCCGTCCAAAGACAAAGCCGAAGCGCGCCTTGTCCGATGCGAAGCGGAAATCCATCGGCAGCAGCATGGTCGAGCCGATACCCACCGCCGCGCCATTCACCGCGCCAACGATCGGCTTCAGGCAATCATACATCGCCATCGCCACGCGACCGCCCGTGTCCCGCACGCCCTTCAGGATCGCCGGATCGTCGCCGCGTTCGCGCAGATCTTCCATAGTCGGCGTCATGCTCTCGTCCAGGCCAAAGACATTGCCGCCGACGGACAGGTCCATGCCCGCACAGAAAGCGCGCCCCTCGCCCGTCACCACGATCACGCGCACCGCATCATCCTGGCTCGCCCGGCCATAGGCGTCGACCAGCTCTTCGCACATCTCGACCGTGAAGGCATTCAGCTTGTCCGGCCGGTTCAGCGTCAGCAGCAGGACGCCGTCATCCTCGACCTCATAGCGAATTGTATTGTAGCTCATGTTCATGCCTCCCCGGTCAGCGCCACGGCGCGGGCCAGCGCCTCGCGGCATTCGCCCACGATGCGCTCGATCAGTTCGGCGCATGTCGGAATATCGTCCATCAAACCGATGCCAAGCCCTGCCCAGACCAGCCCGCCATCCACTTCCCCGCTCTCCAGCGCCGCGCGCCCACGCGCACCGGCGACCAGCGGCCGAATATCCTCGAAGGTCGCGCCGGGCTCCCGTTCCTTGACGTTCACCTCCTCCGCGACGGCATTGCGGAACACGCGGGCCGTGTTGCGCAGCTGGCGGAAGATCAGCGTCGTGTCGCGCTCCGTCCCCTGCACCACCGCCTGCTTGATCGCCTCATGGATCGGCGCTTCCTTCGTCAGCATGAAACGGGTGCCCATGGTCACACCCTCCGCGCCCAGGGCCAGAGCCGCCGCCATGCTGCGCCCGGTCGCCATGCCGCCCGCCGCCAGGATCGGGATGTCCAGCGCCCGCGCCGCAGCGGGGATCAGCACCATGCCCGGAATATCATCCTCGCCCGGATGCCCCGCCGCTTCGAACCCGTCGATCGACACGGCATCGACGCCTGCACGCTGGGCCGACAGCGCATGGCGGACGGCGGTGCATTTGTGCACGATCTTGACGCCCGCCTGCTTGAAACGAGCGATGAACTCGGCGGGACTGCGCCCGGCTGTCTCGACCACGCCAACGCCCGATCCAGCAATGACTTCGGCATAGGCTTCGTAGGGAACCGGCTGCGCGGTCGGCAATATGGTCAGGTTCACGCCGAACGGCTTGTCCGTCATCGTGCGGCACCGCTCGATCTCGGCCGCCAGCGCCTCGGGCGTCGGCTGGGTCAGCGCCGTCAGGATGCCCAGACCGCCAGCATTGGACACCGCCGAAGCCAGCTCCGCGCGGCCCACCCACTGCATGCCACCCTGGATAATGGGATAGCGCGTGCCGGTAAGCTCGGTAATCCGGGTCTTCATTCCACCATTCCCCTTTGATCAGGCCGCTTCCGCCTCGCTCCATCCCAATTGGGCGAGCAGGGGATATTGCGCCGCCAGTTCTTCTGCATGCGCTGATGCGGCCGTTCCGCGTAGTGCCCTTGCCTTAATGCCATGATAGATGGCCGCAAGCCGGAAAAGAGCGAAAGCGCGGTAAAAGCCCATATGACCGATCCTGTCCCGCCCGGTCCTGCGGCAATAGGCGGCGATATACTCCTCCTCGGGCATCAGTTTCAGCGCGGCGAAATCGGCGCCCCGCAGGCCAGACAAGATGGCGGGTGGCAGCCGGTACATCATCAGGTGATTGACGAAATCCGCCAACGGATGGCCAAGCGTCGAAAGCTCCCAATCCAGCACCGCCGCAACGCGTGGCTCGGTCGGATGGAACACCATATTATCGGCCCGATAATCGCCATGGACGATCCGGCTTTCATCCCCAGCGGGAATATTCGCTGGCAGCCATTCGATCAACCGGTCCATATTGACGTCGCGGCCAGCCGCCTCGTCATTCAGATATTGGCGCGACCATCGTGCGATCTGCCGCTCGAAATAATTGCCCTTCTTCCCGAAATCATCAAGGCCCAGAGCCACGGGATCGAAATTGTGAAGCTGCGCCAAAGTCGCGTTCATCGCGTCGAAATAGGCGACCCGCTCTTCCGCCGCGACCGCCTCGAACCGCGAGTTCCAGAACACACGCCCTTCGACGCACTCCATGACATAGAACCAGCTGCCGATTACCGCATCGTCCGTGCAAAGCCCGTAGATGCGGGGCACCGGAAAACCTTCCTTGCCCAGCGCCGCGATCACCCGCGCCTCGCGATCCACGGCATGGGCGCCGGGCACCGTAACGCCGGGCGGCTTGCGGCGCATGACGAAAGAACGGCCCGGCACGTCCAGCCGGAAGGTCGGATTGGACTGCCCGCCCTTGAACTGCCGCACGGTCAGCGGCCCTTCCGCCTCGGGCACATGCTCCTTCAGCCACGCCCGCAACGCGCCCTCATCGAACCGATGCGCCTCGCGCACTTCGGACAGCCCGGCGTTCAGCTCCTCGGCATTCATGACTTCGCCAGCGCCTCGCGCTTGATCTTCTTGGCAAGCGACCATTTATGCACCTGCGTCGGCCCGTCATAAATGCGGAAGGCGCGGATTTCGCGGAATACCTGCTCCACGATCGTGTCATGGCTGACCCCAGTCCCGCCCATCACCTGGACGCACCGGTCAGCCACCCGAAACAGCGTCTCCGACACAGCCACCTTCGCCATGGAGCTTTCCGTGATCGCCTTGTCCCCGGCGTCCAGCACATCCGCACACCAATCGATCATCAACTCGCACTGCTTCAGGTCAATCAGATTGTCCGCCAGCATGAAGCCAACGCCCTCATGGTCGATCAGCGGCTTGCCGAACGCCTGCCGCTTGACCGCATAGTCCGTCGCAATCTCATTCGCGCGTGTCGCAGCGCCCAGCCAACGCATGCAATGGGTGAGCCGCGCCGGGGCCAGCCGAACCTGTGCGTAGGCAAACCCCTCATGCGGCGCGCCCAGCACGGCCTCGGGCGGCAGGCGCAAATTCTCGACCTTCACCACCGCATGACCGCCGGGCATCGAGCTATCGATCGTGCCGATCAGCCGTTCCTGCACCAGCGCGGGGTGCGGCAGCGGAACGAGGAACATCGTCGCAGCCGCTGTACCGTCATCCCGCTCCGTCTTCGCCATCAGGATGGCGAAGCTGGCTCCCGCGAATCCTGTAGCGAAAGCCTTGCGTCCATTGATCACCCATTCACCGCCCTCCAGCCGCGCGCGGGTCAGCATCATCGACGGGTCCGACCCAGTCCCGCCTTCCGTCGCCAGTTCGGTCATCAGGAAACAGGAGCGCCCATTCCCCGCAACCATCGGATCGAGGTAGCGGCTCTTCTGCTCTGCCGTAGCGACCTTGCCCAACAGGAACATATTGCCTTCGTCTGGCGCATTGGTGTTGCAGGCGAGCGGCCCCAGCGGCGACAATCCCGAAGCGCGCAGCACCCGCGCCGTCGCCCGGTGGCTAAGATGCGTTCCGTCCGCGCGGATATGCGGCGTCAGGACACCCGCTTCTCGTGCCTTGCCGCGCATTTCCTGCACCAGCGCATCCAGCGGACCATGATCGTCCCGACGGCCATCCGTTTCATAAGGAACGACCACGTCGCGGACGAAATTCTCGACCCTTCGAGCAATCGCCGCATCACCCTCATGATCTGCCATGGCTTGTCTCCGCGCCTCTCGTTTCTTGGCGCTTGCCAAGGGAAGAACCGCAATGCAAGGTGTAATTAGAAAGCCATATAAGAGCTTTCGTGCCCGTCATAGCAGGGCAGGTCGCACGGAGAGGACCGATAAAGAGATGAAGCATCTGCAACTCCGCAAGGAAGTGCATCACGGCAGGCTGGTCAATTGTCATCAGGATCGCCCCGCAGACATTTACGCCATGTTCCTGGACGCCGTCAGCCGGTCACCCGACGCGATCGCACTGGTCGACGGCAACGAGCGGTGGAGCTACGCCTTTCTCGCCGCCCGCGTAGCCGCCTGCGCCGCGCGTTTGACATCTCTCGGCCTCGCGACGGGCGACAGGCTCGCCATCCTGCTGTCCAACCGCGCCGATTATTCCACGCTGCTACTGGCGGCGGCAAGACTCGGCCTGATCGCCGTGCCCATGAATATCCGCCAGCGCGCGCCGGAAACCGCTTATGTGCTGGACGACAGCGGCGCCGCAGCCATCATCTATGACGACGCGCTGGAAGACCAGTTGCCCGGCCGCTCCGACCACCCCCAACTGCGCCACTGGCTCCGCTATTCCGACGAAGCTGCCCATTGGTCCAAAACCGCACCCGAAGCGCTGACCGACGCCCCCCACCGATCGGCTGTTAGCGAAGATGACCCCTTCTGCATCCTCTACACCTCTGGCACCACGGGCCGCCCCAAGGGCGCGGTTCTCACGCATCTCGGCATCGTCACCATCTGCATCGGCAGCCAGCAGCACCTGCAATTGAAGGATGGCGAGTCGATGGTCCTCGCGGTCCCTGCCTCGCACGTCACCGGGATCGGCCTCATCCTGATGCTCAGCATCCGGGTCGCGGGGAAGGTGGTGATGCAGCATGCGTTCAAGGCCCGCCCCTTCCTGGAACTCGCGCAGGCCGAACGTATGAGCTACGTCGTCATGGTCCCGGCCATGTACAAGCTATGCCTGATGGAGCCCGATTTCGCGGACTTCGACCTGTCGAGCTGGCGCATTGGCGCGTTTGGCGGAGCGCCCATGGCCGAATCCAGCATCGAAACACTTGCCGTACAGCTCCCGCAACTGACGCTGGTGAACATCTACGGATCGACCGAAACCTCGTCCCCGGCCGTCATGATGCCGCTTGGCGACTGTCCCGCTCATCCGGACAAGGTCGGCAAGGCCCTGCCTTATGCCGACATCATCATCATGGATGAGGAAGGCCGCGAACGCCCGCGCGGGGAGCAGGGCGAAATCTGGATCGCGGGCGCGATGACGATACCGCGCTACTGGAACAACCCCGAAGCAACGGAACGGGGCTTTACCGCCGGCTATTGGAAATCGGGTGACATCGGCACGATGGACGCGAACGGCTATATCCGCGTGCTCGACCGGATGAAGGACATGATCAATCGCGGCGGCTTCAAGATTTACTCGGTCGAGGTCGAAAACATGCTCATGTCGCATGAGGCCGTCACAGAGGCCGTCGTGATCGGCAGGCCCTGCCCTGTCCTGGGCGAACGGGTCGAAGCGTTCGTTGTCGCACCCGACCAGACAGACGGCGCGAGCCTGCGCGACTTCTGCGCACGGCATCTGTCCGACTACAAGGTTCCCGACCATGTCTACATCGTGGAGGGGCCGCTTCCCCGCAATGCCAACGGCAAGCTGCTGAAAACCGCGGTTCGCGAATGGCTGCCCCAAACGGCAGGGAGCGAACTCGCCTGAATTACAGTGCATGTTGTCATATCTTGCAGGCCGTGGCGGAATAAGTTAGGACTCACTTGGTTAGCGAGCCGCCTCAGCTTTCCCTGTCTACAAATTAAGGGGCGGTCGGCGATGCAGGTACTCAGGAGAGTTCACATGACCACCCAGTTCCGCCCAGTGGCCCCGCCCCAGATCATCGAAAGCGCCTATACCGACGACCAGCATCGCCGCATGCTGAACGTCGTGCGGGAAAACGGCCCCTGGTCGTTGATCCTGGCACAACATTTCAAGTCACCCGAAGAAGTCGTTGCGACGACCTCGGGCGGCCTTCCGGCTGGCTTTACCCCCACATGGGACATGTTCCTTTCGCCGGTATTCCGTGGCTATCTCGCGCAAGGATCGACGGTCCAGCATCCCGATATCGAAGACTGCTTCTTCAACAAGAAATTCCTCGATCTGGTTCGGGGATATTGGAAGGCCGAATACGCCCGGCCCGAAAATATGCTGTTCAACATTCAGGGGCCGTGTCCCGGCGCTGGGGCGCCCCATGTCGACGGCACCCGCTTTCGTGGCATCTCCATGCAGACATCGCCGGTATGGCTGATGAACATCATGGTGAAGTCCGGCCTGTTCGAACATTGGCGCGCGAAAAAGGCGCAGGTGATCACCTGGTATTATAAGGGCAAGGTCGGCGGCGGCTTCAACTACTGGCCCGATGGCCCGCAGGGCCAGCCCGCCCAGATCAAGGCGCCGATGTGGAGCCGCGCGGTCGTCGTTGAAAATGAAATGATGTACCACACGGCAGAAGCCAGCGGCCCCGCCGCCCTGCGCCGACCCGAAGGGCTCGCGATCAATTCGCTCATGAGCGCCGATCCCGAAGATCCCAATGGCTGGCAGATCACCACGGACGGCAAAGTCATCCAGAAGATACCGGAAGACGAGTTCCGCTTCCTCATCCACTGGGGCGCGGACATCTTCATGGACTATCGCGAACTCAAACAGTCGCTCGACCACACCGACGACATCAGCCATGATCAAGTATTCGACATGCTGATCACCGATCTTCGCGCACGCGGCGCCACTTTCGAAGTGCCCAGCGATCCGCTCACCGATCAACAGTTCATCCGCTTGCTGGTCCAGACCTATGATCCCGGCAAGCCGTCCATCTTCCCGCCGGAACCGGAAGAAGCACTGGCGGCCTGATGCCTCTCTCCTTCAGCCTGGCGGGCAGGACCGCGCTCATCACCGGGGCAAGCAGCGGGCTCGGCGCGCACTTCGCGCGCACGCTCGCTGCCGAGGGTGTTCAGCTGATCCTCGCCGCCCGGCGTGGCGACCAGTTGGAAAGCCTTGCCGCATCGCTCCCCCACGCGCGCGCCATCTCGCTCGACGTACAGGACACCGCCTCCGTCGATCGCTTGTGGGAAGAGGTCGGCGCCGTCGACATCTTGATCAACAATGCTGGCGTCGTAAGCGCTGGTCCAATGCTTGATCAGGATGCGTCGCAATGGGATCGCGTCATGGATACCAATGCGCGCGGTGCTTATCTGGTCGCGCGCGGGGCGGCGCACGCCATGATTGCGGCAGGTCGGCCGGGCAGCATCATCAACATCGCGTCCATCCTTGGCCTTCGGCAGGGCGCACAGCTTGGCCCCTATGCCATTTCAAAGGCCGCCTTGGTGCAGATGACCAAGGTCATGGCGCTGGAATGGGCGCGCTACGATATCCGCGTGAACGCCCTGTGCCCCGGCTACATCGTAACGCCCTTGAATGAGCATTTCTGGGGAACGGACGCGGGCAAGGCGATGATCAACCGGATACCGCAGCGCCGGATAGGAAGCCCGGTAAATCTGGACGGCGCCCTGCTCCTGCTAGCGTCCGATCTTGGCTCCTACATCACGGGCGCGGAACTGGTCGTAGACGGCGGGCACCTCGTCAGCTCGCTTTAACCGCCTCCGCCTCTCCGGAACCCATGGCTGGACTCTTGACGCCGGGTGGATCGCTGTTGCTTCCTTGCTCACGGAAGGAACCCGATGCGCATTCTCGTCCTCGGCGCGACCGGCTATCTCGGATCGCACATCGCCCGGCACCTTACGGCGTCCGGCCATCAGCTGAGCGGCCTCAGCCGCACAAGCGAAGGCGATCGCGCGCTTATCGATCATGGCATAACCCCTCTACGGGGTGATTTGTCGCATCTGGACGCCGTCATCGACATGCTGCGCCAGCACGACGCCACCATCTACGCCGCCCAACTGCTCCTTCAGCAGGAACATGACACCGTCAGGCGCTTGCTCAATGCAGCTGACGGACGCGGTCATCAGTTCATCTTCACCAGCGGCACCGGCCTTCTTTCGCAACGCACGGACGGGCTATGGAGCGAGGACAGTTTCGCCGAGGATGACCCGTTCGAACCCTCCAAATATATTGGCCTCCGGTTCGACACGGAAAATATCGTCCGCCGCGCCGGATCATCGGGCGGAGTGCGCGCCATGGTGATCAGGCCCCCGATGATCTGGGGGCATGGCGGCTGCGGCCATCTGCGCATGTTCTACAGCGACGCCGGACGCACAGGCGAAGTCGGTTATCTTGGGCAGGGCCTCAACCTCTATTCCAACGTCCATGTCGATGATCTGGCGGAAGTGTATCGCCTCGCGCTGGACCGGGGTTCACCCGGCACCCTTTATCACGCCGTCGCAGGCGAACTGAACAACCGCACTCTGGCACAGGCAGTCGCCCGCGACCTCGGCATTCAGGCGCGCAGCATCGATTTTTCCGAAGGCGTCCGCCGCTGGGGAAAATTCGGAACGCTGATCGGCATGGCGACATGCAGCCGCTCCCGCAGCCCCCGCACCCGCCGGGACCTCGGCTGGACACCCCGCCACCTCGATGTGCTGAGCGACATAGGCCATCCCGCCTATCGAGCGCTTGCCGGTCGATAGCTTCCGCCAACCCGGAAGAGGCGCAGCGCCGCTTTAACCGCGCCTCGTTGCGCGCTTCAGTAAAGCCACATTCCGGCGCGCGGCCCTTCCCGCCAGCAGCGCCATCATAGGAGAAGAGGCCCATGCAAAGCTGCGAAACCTTGTACGAACGGGCTGACATAGCCCGCGCCGACCGTCCCATACGCCTCGGCTCCCTGCTCTTCACCATGGTCGAGCCGCGCCCCGGCCATGAGGTAGCCTATAATCGCTGGTATGAGCGCGATCATTTCTACAGCGGCTGCATGATCGGCGCCTACACCGTCTCGGGCGCGCGCTATGTCGCTACCCGCGCGGAAAAGGCGAAGCGCTTCGGTTCAGGCACCATGGACCTGTCAAAGGGCTCCTATCTCGCGCTCTATTGGATTTTGGACGGGCATCATAAGGATTGGGACGCATGGGCCGTTCGTCAGGTCAACGACCTCCACGCCACCGGCCGCATGTTCAAGGAACGCGACCATATCCACACCAGCTTCTACAATTTCGACGCGGAATATAATGCGCCGGGCAGCAGCATGCCGATCGAACTGGCGCTCGATCGCCCCTATGGCGGGCTCATCGCCTTCATCGTCGATCTCAATCCGGGCAAGACCAGCGCGGACCTCTCCGCCCTGCTCCGCGCCCGCGACCTGCCGGGCGATGTGGCGCTGACCGGCTCGCCCCTGCCGCTCGATCCCACCAGCCCCAAGGATGTACCGGTTGAGGAGAACGACCGCGCCGTCTTCCTCAGCTTCTCGATCGAGGACCCCAAAGCCGTCTGGGACACCGCCTATGCACCGCTCGCCCAAGCCATCGAGGAAAGCGGCATCGGCCGCATCGCGATAGCCTCGCCCTTCATACCCACGATCCCGGGCACCGACAGCTACACCGACCAGCTTTGAAAACTAGGGCCGATCGACATTCAGGAGATGGCGAGCCGAAAATGGTGGTTTTCCGCGACCCGGAGCGCAGCGTACTCACAGTACGTGAGCACCGGAAGCGCGGAGAGCCGCCATTTGCAGGCCGCCAGAACTGAATGTCGATCGGCCCTAAGGGGCGGCACAGGAAAGGCCGTCCCCTTATTGGATGCTCGCCGCCCCGTTCCGGCGAATGCGATCATTATAGCGGTAGATGACCGACTGCATGCCCGACAGCATCTGCCGCACATCATTGTCGTTCACGAACAGCGGATCGCCCACCACGCCAATGGCGTAGGAAGCGACGCCGTGCGGCACCCGCAACGGCATGGCGATCGAGTCCACCGGAATGGTCGCGCTCCGGCGGCACATTGCAAACCCGCGCGCCCGCGTCGTTGAAATCCGATCCACCAGATGTTTCATCAGCGTCGGCCCCTTCGGACCCAGGCCCAGCCGCTGCGTCCGGGTCGCCAGCTGGATGATATCGACATTGGATTGCTGCGCCAGCATCGCCGCCGCAAAATTGGTGCCCGGCCGCCAGCTATTGTGCTGGAAACAGATCATCTCGGTCGAATAATAGGGCTCCGCATCCGGCTTCGCCGCCCAGCCGCCGGACATTTCAGCGACACTTTCCGACCAGCAGTCATTCTGCTGCGTGACGAAGACCGATCCGCCGGTCTCCCGCCGCATATCCTCCATCACTTCATTGATCCGGCCGCTTCCAAAAAAGCTCTGTTCGATCGCCGAAGCATTCGCGACCAGCTTGTAGGACGGCGCATAGAGCTTGGTCGCCTGATTATAGGTAAGATAGCCAGTGCTCGCGAGCGTGCGCAAGATTTCGTCAGCGCTTGAATTGGGGATGCCCAATGCTTCGCTGATCTCGATCGTGCGTGCAGGCTCGCCCGTCTTCATGAAATATTCCAGCACCTCCAGCGTCCGCAGGCACGACTTCACGCTGCCCCTGCCGCCAGACCTGCCTTCCGCCTGTGAGTTAGCGCTCATCCCGCCTCCTACGCACTTCTTGCCAGCGTCGGCGCTGCCGAACACCCGGATTTTGCTATTCCCCACCATATTCCTGGCGCACCATGGATTCAAGCGTGGGAAATCCGCTCCGCCGCGATCCATTACGCGAATATGGAAAGCCGCCATTGCCGGTCGCAGCACAGCTTCGCTCCTCTCTACACTGCAACCATGCACGACAGACAAAGTCGCCCCCACATCAGCACGAAGCCTGTAAAGCGCCGCTTTCGCAATGGCCGCATGCCGCTCAGCTATACCGAATGGACGCATGAAGGCGCGCCGCTCGCCATCCTCCTTCATGGCAGCCGGGACCATGGCCGCAGCTGGGACGCGCTGGCGAACGCACTGCTTCCCGATTACCATGTGATCGCCCCCGACCTTCGCGGCCATGGCGACAGCAGCTGGTCGCAGGACGGGCGCTACGACTTCGCCGCCTATCTGTCCGATCTCGCCGCGCTTGCCGCACAATTGGCGCTGGGTCCGCAGCGTCAGGCCATCCTGATCGGCCACTCCCTCGGCGCGCACATCGCCTTGCGCTTTGCCGCAACCTATCCCGAAACGATAAGACGCATCGTCGCGATCGAAGCCGTTGGCGCGCCTCCCGATATCGAAGCCTATCGCTTCAGCCAAAGCATCGAACAAACGACCCGCAACTGGCTTGAAGAGCGCCGCGCCGCTTCCCTCGCCGCCCCGCGCATCTTCGCATCCGTCGATGAAGCGATTAAGCGGATGTGCGAACGCCATGCCTTCCTTACGCCTGCGCAGGCACGACACATGACGCGCCATGGTCTGCGTCGGGCTGGCAAGGCTGGATGGCAGTGGAAGCATGATCCCTATCTCGCCGTATGGGCATTCCCCGACATCTCCATGGAGGATGTCCGGGCGCTGTGGCGCAACATCGCCTGCCCGACCCTCCTCCTTTACGGCGAACGCAGCTGGCCCTCCGGCCTGCCCGCCGACCTACTCGCCCATCTCCCTGACGTACGGGAAGTGCGCCTGCCCGGCAGCGGCCACTGGCCCCAGCATGACGCCTTCGACACATGCCTGTCAGCGATCATGCCCTTCCTGACCGACTGAACCGCTATTCGTTGCTCTTCTTGGTCGCCATCACCCTTGGATCGAAATGGTTGGCGGCCATCCACCCCCCATCCACAAAAAGGCTGTGACCCGTCACATATTCCGATAGTCCGGACGCCAGGAACAGCACAGCCCCAGCCACGTCCCGCGTCGTCCCCGGCCGTCCGATCGGCAGCACGCTCGCCTCCATCAACGCCCGCGATTCCGCCGTTTCAGGCAATCGTGGCGTAGTGATGCTCCCCGGAGCCACGGCATTGGCGCGAATGCCGTGTCGTCCCCATTCGGTCGCCATCGACTTCACTAGATGCATGAGCCCCGCCTTCGCCGCGCCATAAGGAGCATGCATCGGCGACCCAACCGCGCCATCGACCGACCCGATGCAGATCAGCGATCCGCCTACTCCACGCGCAATCATGGACTGGGCGACCGCGCGCGCCGTCACGAAGAAATAGCGCAGGTTCCGGGATTGATCATGATCCCATTCCTCCAGCGTCACGTCGAGCAGCGGCTTGAACAGCGCCTGCCCCACGATCGTCACCAATATGTCCAGCCCGCCCAGCGCCCCTTCCGCATCCGCCACGGCTTTCTTGACCGATGCCTCATCCAAAATATCAGCCTCGATCGCTATGCCCGCGCGCCCGATCGCCCGCACCTCGCTCGCGACCTGCTCGGCCCGCTCCATGACGCTGTCCAGCACCGCGACATCGCACCCCGCCTCCGCCAGCAGCAGCGCGCTCGCCTCGCCCATGCCACGGCCGCCACCGACGATCAGCGCCTTCTTTCCCTCAAGGCCCAGCAATGACACGCTCATCCTCCCCATCCTCTCTGTTGTGCGCGCCCGCTCATGCAGCGTCGGCCAGGAACATCTTCTTGATTTCGGTCAGGCTGACCTTCAGCGACGGTGTGCGCGGCAGCGCGTCCACGATCCGGATCTCCACCGGCACATGCGTCGGCGGCAATTCCGCCCGCACATGCGCCAGCAGCGCCTGTTCATCCACCGCCCCGGCGCTCCGGCTCAGTTCGACCGCAGCCACCGGCACCGCGCCTAGCCTCGCGTCGGGGATACCCACCACGGAGGCATCGACCACAGCCGGATGCTGGCGCAACACATCGACCACTCGCTCCGGCAATATCTTGAAGCCCCCGCGCACGATCGCGCCGTCATGCCGCCCGCGATGAAAGACATATCCGTCCTCATCAATCATCACCAGATCAGTGGTCCGCACCCAGTCAGGCCGCACAGACGGGCAATGCACTTCCAGCAATCCTTCCGCCCCGCGCGCCACTTCCGCGCCGCTTTCCGGATCGATGGCGCGTATCTCAACGCCCGGCATAGGAAGGCCCGTGCTGCCCCGCTTGCTGTCCCCGCGCTCCGCCCGCATCTGCGGCGTCCAGCGAACGATGGTGCCGCAAAATTCCGTCGCGCCCATGCCCCACAGGATCGGCAGATTATAGCGCTGCTCGAAGCGCTCCTGAAGATCGGGATCGAGATAGGCCGATCCCCCCGACACGCTCTTCACGCTCGCCATGTCCTCGACCGACACATTAGCGTCCATGATCATCGCGATCGCCGTGGGATTAAGGCCCAGCGTATCAGGCCGGTGACGGCGCAGTGCATCCACCAGCCCATCGACCGTGAACCGCTCCATCAGCACCAGCGGCGTATTATTGACCGCAGCGCCCGTCAGCAGGCACACGCCCCCCACACCGCCCAGCGGCCAGATGTTGATCTGCACCGGCGGCGCGCTCCCTGACTCCGCACCAGGCGCGCTCATCACCGCCCGCTCCAGCAGCTTCAGCGGCATAGGAATGCGCTTGGGCGTCCCCGTAGTCCCGCTCGACAGCACCTCGATCCCCCCATCGGGCAAGGCATCGTCGAACGAGGATCGCCTGCACTTCTCCAGTCCATCGACCAGCATGGGCGCGTCATCGATCCCGCCAAAGGCGATCCCCACGCAACCAGCCTGTCCCGCAGCCTCCCAAAAGTTCGGCCAGTCCTGCTCATCCGCCAATATCGCGGCGGCTCCCAAATTCTCGATATTGTCCGAAATCGCGGTCGCGGGCAGGAAGGGATAGACGAAACTCACCGACCGCCTGTGCGCCAACAGCCCCACCACCGCCGCCGCATGGGCCAGCCGGTTGCGGATGATGATGCCGACCTTCGCCGATGGCGGGCACCCGGCGGCGTCGAGCAGCGCAACGACGGCATCGCCATAGCGCGCCACCTCGCCCCAACTCACCCACCGGTCCTCAAACTCGATGCCGCGATCATCTTGATGGTCGCGCAAATTGGCGCGAAGCTGCTCGATAACATCCTGGCTCATTGGCGGTCGTCCTTAATTGCGCACGCCTTCCAACAGGCCCTTGAGGTTCGACGACATCACCATTTCCTTCTCCGCCATCGAATAGCTCGTCAATTCATGAAGGAAATCGAGTGGGTGTTCAGTCCCTTCCGGATGCGGATAGTCGCTCCCGAACAATATCCGGTTCACCTGCATATGTTCTCGCAGTTGCCCGAAATCATCCTCGACAAAGGGCGTCACGAAGATATTCCGATGAAATTGGTCAACGGGATCATTCATGAATTTCTGCGGCATCTGCCCATAAACATGCTTCAACTGCTCGATCAGCGGAATGACCCACTTCGCGCCATTCTCGACGCTCACGACCCGAACACCAGGGAAGCGATCGAACACGCCGCCGCAGATAATCGCCGCGATCGTGTCGGAAATCGCCCGCTCGATGATCCGCAGGCAGTTGACGAACGGATCAGATTCAAACGGCAGCCACTCGGTCCCACCCGTCCACATCTCGATCAGATGGTCATAGTCGGAATTGGAAGCATGGATCGACACGAAGATATTCGCCTCCTCGATCCGCGCCCAGAAGGGATCGAAATCCTTCAGCCCCATCGACCGCCCACCGCGATAACCAGGCACCGGAGAAGGGCGGATGCAGATCGTCCGCGCGCCCTGCTTGATCAGCCAGTCCGTCTCGGCCAGCGCCCGATCCATGTCGGCAAGCGACACCACCGGCACGCCGAACAGCCGGTTCTCCCGCGCAAAGCCCCACTCCTCGCTCGTCCACTGGTTGAGCGCGTGGAGTGCATCATGCAGAAACTCATGGTCATAGCTCATCCACTTTTCGATCACCGAAAAGAGCGTCGGAAACATGAGCGCCGCATGCACATTATGCCCGTCCAGCACCGCCAGCCGCTCCTTGCCCGTCCGCCAGGATTCCGGCGGAGCGATCGGCTTCCCCGTCATCTGCCGCATCGTCAGCCCTTCGGGATTGTCGGCCTTATAATATTTGACGTGCGTCCCGGGCGCCGCCACCCGCTCGAAGGTCGGATTGGGGATATAGTCGGAAATCTGCCCCTTGATCGCCAGCCGCTTGCGGCCATCCACTTCCACGAAACGGAAATCCTTGTGCCACTTCTTGGGCAAATGCCGGAACAGCGCATCCTCCGGCTCGTAGAAATGATTGTCCGCGTCATAAACGGGGAACGGAAGGCTGGGCGTCGTCATCGCAATGTCTTTCGGTCAGCTATGATAAGTTGGTACTTGTTGTCCTGCACCCGCCCGCGTCTGGCAATTAAGCGGGACGGCTTTCCGGCTACGCGGAATCCTCGGAGCCAGTAGATTTCAGCGCTGTCACAAAGCCCGCAATCGCCGCGACCGCATCCCGCGCTTCGCTGGTTTCAGGCGCCAGCAAAGGCCAGACATGGCCCATGCCCGGCGCGACATGCAACGTGACCCGCCGATCCCCCACCGCCAGCCGCTTGGCAAAGGCAACCGCCTCATCCAGCAACACTTCCGCGCCGCCCGTCAGCACCAATGTCGGCGGAAAGTCCGCCGGGTCAGCCTCCAGCGCCGAAACCAGCGGATCGCGCGGATCATGCCCCTGCAAATAAAGCCCCGCGCTATCCAACACGGCAGCCTTGGAAAACATAGGATCACGCACCGCATTACGATCAAGGCTCTCGCCCCGCGCCGTCAAATCCAGCATCGGCGACACCAGAACAGCACCCGCAGGCCGCTCACCAGCCCGCGCCGCCAATATGCACAGCGCCGCCGCCAACCCGCCACCGGCAGAATCGCCCGCAACCACCACCGATCGCCTGTCCTCCAACCCCCGATAAACCGCCACAACAGCATGCAGCGCCGCTGGAAACGGATGCTCAGGCGCAAGCGGATAAAAGGGCAGGATGATCCGCCGTCCCGCTGCATCCGCGATCCTTTGCGCATAATCCACATAGGCGAGCGGCGACCCCAGCCGATATCCCCCGCCATGCAGGTAGATCATTTCCCCCCGCGCATCACGTCCACGCGGCTCGATGACCAAACAACGCACGCCACCAATAACCGCCTCGCCGGCGCGTGCCGCAGCATCGGCTGGACCCGCCGCCCGCGCCCGCCGCTCGACCAGAGCCTCATCGGCGGCATAGCCCGCCCGCAACGGCGGCAACTCCCAGGACCCCAGCCCGGTCACAGCACAAACACCCCGCGCGCCAGCTTCCCTTCCTCCAGATCGTGGAACGCCCGTTCGAAGTCAGCAAGATCATAACGCTGCGTCACCAGCTCATCCAGCAGCAGCTTACCCTGCCGATATTGCGCAATATAGGATGGGATATCCTGATGCGGCCGCGAAGCCCCATAGCGCGCGCCCATCATCCCGCGATCGACAAAAGAGAGCGGCGTCAGCGAAACCTCCGCCATCGTGCCCATCGCGGTCGTCCCGACGATCACGCAATTGCCGCCCCAGCCAAGGCTCGCCATGGCATCGTTCAGCACCCGCGTACTGCCGACACACTCGAAAGCCCAATCGACACCACTGCCATGATCGGGATTGCCGCCCGACACGATGTCCTTGATCCGCTGCGGCACATCACCCTGCGATGCATCGATAAAGTCGGTCGCCCCGAACTCCCGCGCCTTCTCCTCACGTGTAGGCAGCAAATCGATCGCGATGATCCGGCTCGCCCCCGAAAGCCGCAGCCCCTGCAACACATTAAGCCCGATGCCGCCAATCCCGAACACCGCCGCCGTCTCGCCCGGCTTCACCCGCGCCCGGTTGACAACCGATCCCACCCCGGTCAGCACGCCGCAACCCACGACGCAGGCAATGTCGAGCGGCACGGTCGGATCGATCCTGACCGCCTGATTGGCCTTCACCACCGTCTTCTCGACAAAGGTCGACGTCGCCGCAAAGCTCGACACCGGCTCTCCATTGCGGCTGAACGGCTGGGCGCGATTGCCATAGGATTGGCGACAATGGGTCGGCCTGCCACTCTCGCACGGGCCACAGCGCCCGCAATTGGCCAGCGTATGCAGCGCCACATGGTCGCCCACCGCCAGTTCGGTGACGCCCGGCCCCAGCTTTTCGACGATGCCCGCGCCCTCATGGCCCAGCACCGCAGGCGCAGGCCAGTCGATCGTGCCGTTGATAACCGAAATGTCGGAATGGCAAATGCCGCTCGCCACGATGCGCACCAGCACTTCGCTTGGCCCCGGCTCGCGCACTTCGACATCCTCGACAAAACGGATCTTGCCCGGCCCTTCGTAGATCAGCGCCCGCATGTTCAGCCTCTCCCACCTTCAGTCATCCGCTTGTCCGGCTCGTCCGGCGTCGCGCTCGCCGCCCTGCAATGGCGCGCGACGGCTTCGCCCAGAGCGGCGATCCGGCTCAGCGGCAAAGGCCGGTCAAAACCGAACAGCGACAAAGTACACAGCACCGCGCCATCCGCACCAAATACGGGGGCAGAGATCATCATCACCGGATGCAGCCGGTCGGGCTGCGCCTCGATCATCAGATAATCCTCGCCCATCTGCCCGATCCGTTCGGCAACCCGCTTCTGCCAGTCTCCGGCCAGCGGTTCCTCCGCCATGCCCAGAACGGCGAGCCCAGTCGCCGCCTGCTCGGGGCTGCGTTGCGTCACGGCATAGCCGCGCTGCCGCACCATCGCGAGCGACTGCCGCAGCCGGTCAGCGTCGATCGCGCCCGCCGCCTTGGAGAGCCAGCCATCCACCTCCCGCTCGTTCGCCCAGGCAAGAAAGGGCGTACCAAGCGGCGGAATGAGCGGAGCCCGCTGACCGACCGCGAGACCCGGCATACGTCCCGGCCCCTCCGATGCAAGCGCGATCAGCTGGTCATCCAGCCGCGCGGTCAGCAGGCTGTCCAGGTCCAGTTCGGCGGACAGCAGCGCGATCTGGTTCCGCGCAGCCGCCACCACCGGATGGCATTGCAGAGCGGCATGCCCAATCGCGATCAACGCCGGGCCAAGCCTATAAACCCGCCCCCGTTGCGCCCTGACCAGATACCCATCCCGCGTCATCGCCCCCAACAAGGCGTGGCAGGATGCGGGATTGAGGTCTAGCTGCCGCACCAACTCCGTCAGCGAATAGCCGCGCAACGGCGCCGCCGCCATGAAGTTCAATATGTCGATGGCGCGTGACGCGGCCAAGGCCGGACGGGGCATCGCTATTCCCTCAGCTCAGTTCCAGATCGTCCCAATTCACCACCGTGCACATGCGGTGATAATCGGGGCTAAGCCACGGCGCGTTGACCTGAAGCCTGCGATGCTCGCGGTTCACATAATAATTCTTCTCGATACCCCCCTCGGGCGTCATCTGAAGCCAGCCCTGCGCCTCGGCATCCAGTTCACGATTATAGCGCTCGAAAGCCTCGGCCTTCACATCGACGCGCCACTTGTCTTCCTTTAGCATGCGCATGACGCATTGAGCCGCATAGCTCGCCCAGATCAGCCACCATTGCGGCAGGCCCGTGCCCCCCGTCAGCGGCTGCGAATTGGGGCCGTACAGCATGAACAGGTTCGGGAATTGCGGCACCATCATCGACAGATAGGCACGCGGCCCATCACCCGCGTCCCATGTCTCATGCAGGTCCTTGCCCTCCAACCCCTTGTACCGCGCGGGCCAGAGATATTTGAGCACATCGAACCCCGTCGCGGCGATGACCACGTCAAAGTCCCGCTCCGCCCCGTCCGCCATCACAAAGCCCGTCTTCGTAAACCGCGCCACCGAACCCGTCAGCAACTCCACATTGTCGCGGGTCAGCGCGCGATACCATCCATTGTCCACCACCGGGCGGCGCGACATCGGTGCATAGTCCGGGATCAGCTTCTCGATCAGATCCTCGCGACCACCGGTTTCCTGCCGGATATAATTGGTCAGGAAGGCGCGCATCTCGTCATTCGCCTTGCTGACCTTACCCCCCTGCGCCTGCCATTCGCGATCGACACGCTGCAACCGGTCGATGTCGAACAACGGCATCGTCGCGGTATAGCGCGACCAGTTCCAGTATCCGGGCATATTCTCGTTGAGCCAGGCCAGTTCCGGCTCGATCGGCGCGCCATATTTCTCGCGCGGGCTGATCCATTGCGGGGTGCGCTGCACGACGCTGACATGCCCCGCCTTTTGCGCGACAGCGCTCAGCAATTGCACGCCGGTTGATCCATTGCCGATGATGGCGACCCGCTTGCCCGTCAGGTCCAACCCCTCCGGCCAGGCGGACGGATGGATGATCTGCCCGCCGAAATCATGCACGCCCTCAATGTCGGGCAACTGCGCATTGGCAAATGTGCCGCAAGCGGTGATCACCACATTGGCGACGATCTCCTGACGCCCGCCCGGCGTTTCGACATCCAGCCGCCAGACGTTGCAGCCTTCGTCAAACACCGCACCCTTCACATCATGGCCAAAGCGGCTGTTCGCCATCACCCCATATTTGCGCGAGACATGTTGCAGATAAGTGCGAACATCCTCACCCCGGTTGAAATGCTCGCCCCAGGGATACAGCTTCTCAAAACTATATTCATAGGTGATGGACGGCGTATCGACCCGCACATCGGGATAGCGGTTGATCGTCCACGTACCCCCCGCCTCAGGCTGACGATCCAGCAACAGATAGGGCAGGCCGAGCAACTCACACTGCACGCCCGCCGCGATCCCCGCCGGGCCGCTGCCGATGATGACGATCCGGAAACCTTCTGGAATCTCCGGCTTCTCACCCTGCCATTCGACGGCGCAAGGAACAGCACGGAAAGCCGGAAGGTCACGCCGCGCTTCGAACTCGACATCGGTCATCTCGCCCGACAACATCGTCATCAGGCGGCGCAATTCGGCCTCAGGCGGCTCCGGCAAATCCACCGCACCGGCATTATCCGCCAGCCACTCGACCGCGCGCGCCTTCAGCAGCGATTTCTGCCCTTCGCTCATCTGCGCAGCGGCAGGCAGGGCGGCAATCTCCTCATCCCCGCTATTCTGGTAGAGCGCGATCCGCAGCGCGTTCAGGTCCGCCAGCTCAACCGCGCGCCGGATGCTGTCAGTGTCGATCGCCTTTGCCGCGGTGGCCATTCATCCTGTCCCATCTGCATGTCTGGCGCATGCGAGCGCGCCAATCTTGTTTTTTGCAATATCGAATCTTTGGCACGAGGTAAGTCGAACCCGCTCCAATTCCGCCATGCCGGAACAGGTGCCAATTGCGGCTCGTCAGTAACCGAGAAAATTGGGCGAACGCCCCTCCATGAAGGCCCGCGCTGCCTCACTCGCATCATGCGAAAACAAGCTGATCTGCGCATTGGCAGCCGCCTCCTGCGCCATGCTTTCCTCCAGCGCGATAACCCCCGCCGCATTCAGATTACGCTTCATCGCCGCAAAGGCCGCCGTCGGCCCACTCGCCAGCTTCGCCGCCACAGTCGCGCATTCGGCGTCAAGCGCCGCATCCTCAACCAGCCGATTGACCAGCCTGCTCGCCAGCGCCTCATCCCCCAGCATCGGCTCGTCCAGCAGGAACATCTCCCGCGCCCGCGTCGCGCCCAGCAGCCGAGTGAGCAGATAGCTACCCCCCGGATCGCCGCACCGCCCGGCGCTGGCAAAGGCCAGCTTGAACTTCACCGTCCGCGAAGCGATCCGCAGGTCGCACGCAGCCGCCATCACCAGCCCGCTCCCCGCCACCGGCCCACGCAAGCAAGCGACAGTCGGCTTGGGCATGCGATGAAGCAGCAGCGGAATTTCGCCATGAACGCTCATCCGCGCCGCCGCCTCATCAGCCCGCATCGGCTCGGCCCGCGCCTCTTTGCCCTCACCCGACAAATCATAACCCGCACAAAAACCGCGCCCCGCACCCGCCAGCACGACGCAGCGCACCGCCGGATCGATCGACCAGCCACGCAATGTCAGCGCGATCTCATCCAGCATAGCCTCCGTAACCGCGTTCAACCGATCGGGCCGGTCCAGCGTCAACGTGGCGACCCCGCCCTCGACTTGCGTCACTATGCTCATGAGTGCGACTTCACCTTGTCCATGCCCGCGACAATGAACTCGCCGGTCTGGCCATAGGCCGACGCATGGCCAAGCTGGTGAATGTCGAAACAGCTTTGCAGCGCAGTGCTCTGCCCCATAATGTCCAGCGTCTGGTTCACCGCGCGCTTCGCCATGGCCAGCGCATGCGGATGCATCTGCGCAATCTCACGAGCGAGCGCCAGCGCCTCTGCATCCAGCTCCGCGCGCGGCACGACCCGGTTCACCATGCCCCGCCGTTCCGCCTCATGCGCGTCGATCGGCTTGGCGGTGAACAGCATCTCCTTCGCCTTGCGCGGCCCCAGCTCCCATGTGTGGCCATGATATTCGACCCCGCCAATGCCCATCAGCACCACCGGATCGGAAAAGCGCGCATCATCGGCCGCGATGATCAGGTCACACGGCCATGCGAGCAATAGCCCACCCGCGATGCAGGCGCCCTGAACCGCCGCGATCGATGGCTTGGGAATATCGCGCCAACGCTTGGAATAGCCGAGATAATGCTTCGCCTCCCATTCATGGATGCCGAGCAGCCCACGCTCCGGGATCGTCTCGCGAATGCGGTTGAACGACCCGTCACGAATGGCCTCCGCGCTCACATCATGCCCGGCGGAAAAATGCTTGCCCTCCGCGCGCAGCAGGATGACCCGCACGGACTCATCCGCCGCCGCCTTTTCCCACGCCTCGTTCAACTGCTGCAAAAAGGGTTCATTCTGCGCGTTCGCCCGGTCGGCGCGATCCAGCGTGATCGTCGCGACCCGTTCCTCGACCGCGTAACGGATATATTCTACCATCTGCCTTACTCCTGGACCGCTGGTTGCGCGCGATCGACGCTTCGAGCATCCGCTACCAGCGCCCTTCCGCACTACCGGAAGCGCGCTGCCGCCAAATTGACATCCTACGCTTCAGGATGGCCAAGCAGGAAGGCGCGAACAAGATGGAATTGGCATGAATCTCGAACTCAGCGAACAGCAGGCCATGATGCAGGAAGCGGCCCTCCGCTTCTTCGATCGGCAAGAGGTAGTGCAGGCCGCGCGCGCATCGAAGGGCGCCGTCGACGCCAACCTCTGGAGCGAGGCGGCGCAGATGGGCTTCATCACCATGCGCGCGCCCGAAGATCGCGGGGGCCTTGGCATGGGCCTCATGGAAGCAGCGCTGATCTGCGAAGCGGCAGGCCGGGGCGCCGCACCTCTCCCGATCGCGGACGGCATCGCCGCCTGCGCCCTTCTGGGCCAGCTTGAAGGCGAAGCCGCCGCCGCGCTGCTCGAACAAGCAACGTCCACCCCCATCAGCCTCGACGCGCAGAACGGCTGCATCCAGCTAAGCTGGGAATCCGACGCCATCCAAGCCCTCCTGCCCACCGGCGAAAGGCGCGCCATCGCCAGCGGCAACGCGGCAAGGCAGTCCTTCGAAGCCGCGCTCACCGAACGAACCCTGCTCCACTCCGCCTGGCTGGTAGGCGCAGGCACCCGCGCCATCGAAATGGCCTCCGCCTACGCCACCGACCGCAAGCAGTTCGACCAGCCGATCGGCGCATTTCAGGGCGTGGCCTTCCCCCTCGCCGACTCCATCACCGACATGGAGGGCGGCCGCCTGCTGCTATGGCGCACGATCTGGGGCGTAGCGCAGCAACAGTCCGAAGCAGGGGCGCTCGCCGCCCTTACCAGTTGGTGGACCGCCACCACCGCCCGCGCTGCCGTGCGCCGGGCGTTACGCACCTTCGGCGGCTACGGCCTCTCCGACGAATATGACATCCACCTCTATTTCCTTGCGATCGACCGCGTCGCACTGGCGGAGGGCGACCCCGAAGACCGGCTGATCGATGCAGGCGATCGGCTCTGGGCGGGCGCAACAACCGCGCTACCCGATGCAGGCGATCCCGGCATCGAAATGGGCTTCACCCCGGCCGAAGAAGGCTTCGCGACGCAAGTACGCGCCTTCCTCGAAACCGCAGTCACCCCCGAACTGCGCGCCGCCGCCGCCACATCCACCGACGGCCACCTTCCAGACCTCCACCGCCAGCTTGCCGCCGCTGGCCTCGCTTATCCCGACTGGCCGCGCGAGTGGGGCGGGCAAGACCGCAGCCCCATGGAAGTCACCGCGCTCGGCCGCGTGTTCGAGGAATTCGGCCTCTCCCGCATCCCCATTGGCTGCACCAACATGGGCGCGCGCATGACGATGAAGTTCGGCTCGCCCGAACTAAAGGCCGAAGTCCTCCCGCGCCTCGCCGATGGATCGGCGCTCGCCTGCCTCGGCTTTACCGAGCCAGCATCAGGATCGGACATGTACGCCGCTCGCACCCGCGCCGTGCGCGATGGCGATGACTGGATCATCACCGGACAGAAGATGTTCACGACCGGCGCGCATATTTCCGATTATATATTGATGCTCGCCCGCACCGATCCGGACGCGCCCAAGCATAAGGGCATCACCCTCTTCTTCTTCCCCATGAACCTGCCGGGCGTCACGATCCAGCCGGTCGACACGCTCCCGGATGAGCGCACCAACATCACCTTCTACGACGATGTGCGCGTGCCCGACCGCTACCGCCTCGGCGATGTCAATGGCGGGCTGAAGGTCATGGCCGCCGCCATGGAAATCGAACATGGCGGCGAAGGCTATCATATCTATCATCACAGCCTGATGCGCGCCGCGCTCGACTGGGCCAGCAGCAGCGACGCGTCGGGCAAGCGCCCGATCGACAAGCCAGCCGTCCGCGCCCGCCTTGCCCGCGTGCGCGCCCATCTGGAAATCGCCGACCTTATGTGCCGCCGCGTCACCTGGGCAATCGAAGCGGGCCGTATGACCCGCGCCATCGGCCCGATGGCCAAGATGTTCACCACCGAAATCTACATGGCAGATGCCGCCGATCTCGCCGCCCTCGCCGCGCCCGGCACGCTCACCCACCAAACGCCCGCCTTGGCGAAGATCGAGGAATCCTACCGCCAGTCCATCGGCCAGACCATCTATGGCGGCACCAGCGAAGTGCATCGCACCATCATCGCCCAGCATCATCTCGGCCTGCCGCGCGCCTGACCTGCGGGCTTCCATATGCGCGGAAAGTTGCGCGCCCGCATTGATCCTGACCGTGATCCGATGATCTTGGCCCCCATGACTAAGCCGTTGCGCAAGACGGCGGCTCCATGGGAGACAAGCTGATGACGAACCCGGCACCGCTCACCATGTCGGACGCGCTCCCAACAGCCGACCCCGATGCGCTCGCAGCATCCGCGCCGCTCAAGGCTCAACGCCGCACAGCGATGCTCCTGATGCTCGCCTTCATCTACAGCCTCAACTATCTCGACCGCCAGATCGTCGTCATCTTGCAGGAACCGATAAAGGCCGACTTCCAGCTCGCCGACTGGGAACTCGGCCTGCTGACCGGCGGCGCCTTCGGGATTTTCTACACCTTGATGGGCATTCCCATCGCCCAGCTGATCGATCGGGGCGTCAATCGCGTACGGCTGATCGCGCTCTTCACCGCCAGCTGGAGCGTCATGACGGCCCTGTGCGGCCTCACCCGCAGCTTCGGAGCCTTCTTCACAGCACGCATGGGCGTCGGCCTTGCGGAGGCAGGCTTCGCCCCCGCCGCCCACTCCCTCATCTCAGACCTCTACCCGCCGCGCGAGCGACCCGCTGCAGCAGGCATCTTCGCCATAGGCGTGCCCGTCGGCATCATGGCAGGCCTTTCCATAGGCGGCATCGTCGCGCAGGCGACCGACTGGCGTACGGCCCTTCTGCTGGCGGGCGCCCCCGGCATCCTGATCGCGATCCTCTTCCCCCTTATCGCCCGCGAGCCGATCCGTGGCGGCACGGAAGACCCCTCCGATCAACCGGCCGAAGCGCCCGCGACACTCAATTTCTTTCAAAGCCTGCGTGTCCTCTCACAACGGCGCGCCTTCCTGCACATCGTCGCCGGGACCGCGATCATGGCCTTTGCCCAAACCGGCATTTCGACCTGGCTGCCCTCCTTCCTCATCCGCAACCATGGCATGAGCCTGGCGCATGTCGGCGTCGGCCTCGGCCTGCTGACCGGCATATGTGGAGCTATCGGCACCTGGGCAGGCGGCTGGCAAGGAACGCGGCTTGCCAAATCGGGCCTCCATATGGCGCTCTGGCTGCCGATCGCGGGCATGCTCCTCTGCATCCCGCTGGACATCATCGCGCTCAGCATGGCGGATGGGCAGGCGGTTCTCCTCGTCCTCATCCCCAGCTACATCGTCGGCTCCTTCTGGACCGCACCCTCGATCGCCCTCACCCAAAGCCTCGCGCCGGTATCGATGCGCGCGCGGGCAAGCGCCATGAACATCGTTGCGGCGAACCTGATCGGCGTATCGATGGGGCCTCTTGTGGCAGGCGTGCTGAGCGACGCCTTCGCCTATCTGCGCGGCGGCGACGCGGCGCTCGGCCTGCGGGACGCCATGATCTGCCTCACCGCCTTCTTCCTGTGGGCCGCCTGGCACTGGACCATGGCGATGCGCGCGCTGAAGCAAGAAAGTACAACGACTGTACGAATTGATTGCACAGCGCAACGGTTATAAAATACAGGTGAACCGAAACACCGGACGAATATCGGAGAGAGGATAAGCCATGGCTACCGGAAACGCGAAAAGGCAGGTCACGCACAATATGGGCGCAATGGACACGCGCCCCGTAAAGCCTCTGGAATTTGACGGCCCCCTGCCGCAACCGACCAAGGACATGGACCAGATCCGCGCCGATCTTGACCGCGCGGGCTACGCCGTCGCGGCCGAGGTCGTCAGCAAGGACAAGGCGCGCGAAATGCGCGACTTCCTCGCCGCCGAAATCGCCCGCGAAGAAGCGATCGATGAAGAGCGCGTCCGCCGCTTCTACACCGATAATGACGACCTTAATCGCCGCATGTCGGGTTGCCATCTGATGAACCGGGAACGCTTCTTCCGCGACATCCTCGAACATGAACTGCCGCTTCAGCTCACCCGCGAACTGCTGGGGCCGCAGACGCTGGACGAATCCTATCTGGTGCACAGCTATGGCGCCAACGTCACCCGCCCCGGCAGCGCGCAACAGGGCATCCACCGCGACCGCAGCGGCGCGATGCCGCTGTCGGCAGGCGCCGCGCAGACCCGCTTCATCTGGTGCCTGGATGATTTCGTCGAAGCCAATGGCGCGACCCGCATGGTTCCGGGCAGCCACCGCGACACGGAGCCACAATCCTGGGCCGTCCAATATGAATCCGTGCCCGCCGAAGCGCCCGCCGGATCGGTGCTGATCTATACCGACCTGCTGCTGCACGGCACGGGCGCGAACACGTCAACGGACCTTGAACGCGCTGGCGTGATCATCGGATATTGCCCGCCCTGGTGGAAGCCTATGATCAACTTCCCGATGACGATCGACCCCGAAGTGATGAAGGGATCGTCCAAAATCCTGCGCCAGATCCTTGGCTACAGCTCGGTCTCCGTCGGCTTCGACGAACCCTGGACCTATGCTCCCGACGCGGTGAAGGAACTGATCGTCACGCCCGAGATGGAATGGTGAGGTAAGAATGCGGGGCCTGCCGCGACCGTTCCGGCCAGGCCCGCTTCTCCGCTTTCAGCCCCTCTGCACATCAACGGCTTCACCTTCGGCCGATGAGCTGCCGCACGCCTTTTCCGGATAGGCGGCAAAGCTGCGCCTATGGGTGAACCCTATTCCATATTGGGAATAAATCTTCGCCGTACAGCAGAACCAACGAGAGCGACCCGGCGCATGACATCGCAGACATTCGATTTGATCATTCGCGGCGGCTTGGTGATCGACGGCACCGGCCTCCCCCGCCGCCGGATCGATGTCGGCGTCAAGGACGGCCATATCACCGCCCTGGGCCTCCTCGCCGAAGCGACGGCGGAGCAGGAGATCGACGCCACCGGCATGATCGTCGCACCGGGCATAGTAGATCCGCACACCCATTATGATCCGCAGATCACCTTCGATCCCTACGCCACCATGTCCTGCTTCCATGGCGTCACAACCGTACTGGCGGGCAATTGCGGCTTCTCGGCGGCGCCCGTGCGCAAGGATGACCGGGAATTCCTGACCGACATCTTCGCCAGCGTAGAGGATATGAACCCCATCGCCCTGTCCGGCGTACCGTGGGACAATTTCGAAACCTTCCCCGAGTATCTGGCGTCCTTGAAAGGCAGGCTAGGCGTCAATTTCGCCTGCTATGTCGGCCATTCCAATATCCGCCGCTGGGTCATGGGCGAAGGCGCCTACGACCGCGACGCAACGGCCGAAGAGATCGCCGCCATGCAGGCGATTGTGGATGAAGCAGTCAAGGCGGGCGCCGCTGGCCTCTCCTCTTCGGCCGCCCCCACGCATCTCGATATCAAGGGACGCCCAGTACCCTCCCGCCGCGCCAGCCGGGACGAACTTCTGGCGCTCAGCGCCGCCGCCGGACGGACGCGGCCGGGCACCATCTGCTACCTGCCCGCCAGCGCCATCGGCGGCATGACGCAGGAGGATTATGACCTCCTGCTCCAGATCGGCGAGGCATCGGGCCTCCCCGTGATCATTCAGGGCATCGGCGGGGCGAGCAAGGTCGATGTGCCAACCGCCAGCTGGGACAGGGCGTCCCGCTTCCTCGACGATGCAACCGCGCGCGGTACGCCTGTCTATTCGCTGCTGATGAGCCGCCCGTTCGACCGCACCGTCGAAATCGGCCCCAACAATGTCCACTATAAGGCGTGCTTCGCCTTCAACGACCTGTTGAACTTGCCCGACGCGGAAAGGCGCGCCGCACTGCGCGACACAATATGGCGCGACCGGGTTCGCAACTCCGTCGAAGAGTGCAACCGTGACCCGTCAAAGGGCACCACACTCCCCCCGCCGCAATGGCCCGACGTCTATGTGGTGCAAGTCGCCGAGGAACGGAATCGCTCCCTCGAAGGCAAGTCGATCGGCGCGCTGGCGCAGGATTGGGGCGTCGCGCCGATGGACGCGATGCTCGACCTGGCGCAGGATGAGGATCTGCGCACCACCTTCCGCTGGCGCACCGAAAGCCCCGAATGGGCCGCAGCAGTCGATGTGGCACAGGGGCATCCCAACATGATCGTCGGCGTGTCGGACGGCGGCGCACATCTGCACAAGGATGATGGCGCGGACTGGAGCTCCTATTTCCTGCGCTCCTGGGTTCTCCAGCGCAAACGCTGGACGCTGGAAGAAGGCATCCGCCAGATAACGCAAGTCCCGGCCGCGATGCTCGGTTTCGCCGATCGCGGCACGCTGCGCGTCGGCGGCTGGGCCGACATCATGATCTTCGACCCCGAAACCATCGGCCCGTGGCGCAAGGAATTCGTGCACGACCTGCCGGGCGGCATCGGCCGTTGGAAGGCGCTGGGCACCGGGGTCAAGGCGACCATCGTCAACGGCCAGCCGATCGTCATCAATGGACAGCTGACCGGCGCCCTGCCGGGCCATGTCGTGGCGCCGGGCGCCCCGCTGGCCGCTGCCTGAATCATCGGAAGGAAATCGTCATGATCGAAGTCATCAAGCTGACCGGCGCGATCGGCGCGGAAATAAGGGGCGTCGACCTCTCCACCGATCTTTCGCCCGAAACCGTCGCCGCGATCAGCGACGCGCTCTATGACAATTATGTCGTCTTCTTCCGCAATCAAAAGTCCTTGTCGGAGGAAGAACATATGCGCGCCGGGCGTCATTTCGGCACGCTCGACCTCTCGGAGATTCAGCCCGATCCCGCCGCCCGGCGCGAAGTGCTGTGGATGGAAAGCAATTCAGCAAAAGGCGCGGGCGCTGAATATCTCCATCGGGATCGCACCTATCTCGAAGCGCCGCCCATGGGCTCGCTGCTCCAATGCATGGTGAAGCCCGACGTCGGCGGCGACACCTGCTGGATCAGCTCGGTCGCCGCCTATGAAGCGCTGTCCCAGCCGATCAAGGACCTGATCGACGGCCTCAGCGCCCTTCATTCCATCCAGCCGCTCGCCGCCCGCAGCCAATCGATGCGCGACATGCTGGGGGACAAGGTGCACAGCTTTTCCACCGCCATCCACCCGCTGGTGGAAGTGCACCCGGTCAGCGGACGCAAGGCGCTCAACATCAACGCCAACTGGACGACGCAGATCATGGGCGTGTCGCAGGAGGAAAGCCGCATGCTGCTCGACTTCCTGCTCAATCATGTGAAGCGGCCGGAATTTCAGGTCCGCTTCTCCTGGAATGTTGGCGACATCGCCTTTTGGGACAATCGCACGACCCAGCATTGCGCGATCGCGGATTACAACACCCGCCGCGTCATGAAGCGCGTCGCGCTCGTAGGCCATCCGCCCAAAGGTCCGCATGATCCCATAACTGCCTCAGCGCACTGACAACCGTCGCATATTCACGGGCAGCACTTCATATTTGCGGATTGGATGACCTCCGCGCTTGCGAATCCGATGCATCTGCGCCATCCCTCCCTGAATAATTGCATTCGGCCATGAAGTTTTTGCGACGCGGACCGGCTGCCTGCCAATGTGAGGAGAGAATGATGGCGCCGACGGAGGAACGCCCGGCCCACGCGGGCTATGCGCTCTATATCTTGCTGCTGCTGCTCGCGATCAATTCGTTGAGCTACGCGGATCGCCACGTCTTCTCCGTCCTTATTCCCGCGATCAAATCGGAATTCGGCGCGTCCGATTCGCTCCTCGGCCTCGTCGGCGGACCCGGCTTCGTCGCCAGTTACGTGTTGTTCAGCATGCCGCTCGCGCGCCTCGCAGACCGTTGGTCGCGACGCGGGGTCCTCACCCTGTCCGCGACCTTGTGGAGCGCGGCAACGGCAGCATGCGGCGCGGCTGGCAATATATTACAGATGAGCGTCGCTCGCCTGATGGTCGGCATCGGCGAAGCGGGCGGCCTGCCGCCTGCGCAATCCCTCCTCGCCAGCCTTTATGACGAGCGTCGCCGGTCTAGCGCCATGGGCGTCCTTTCCGCCTCCACCTATATCGGCGTCGTGCTCGGCCTGACCGGCGGCGCAGCCGTGGCCGCGATGTGGGGCTGGCGCTGGGCCTTTTTCGCGCTCGCCATTCCCGGCTTCCCCCTGGCGCTGCTGCTCTGGCTTACCGGCCCTCGCCGCAGCAAGGCTATGCAGGTTACCCGCGATGGGCCGTCCGAAAGCCTGTGGCGCGCCATCCGCCGCTGCTGGTCGATCCCGTCCTTGCGCCTGCTTGGCCTGGGCGTCGGCACCTTCAACATATTCGGCTATGCCGCCGCCATCTGGACGCCCGCCTTCTTCATGCGCTCCCATGGCATGACCCTTGTCGAGGCAGGCACTTGGCTCGGCATCGGCGCGGCGATCGGCGGCATCACGGGCAGCTTGCTCAGCGGCGTCATCGTGGACCGCCTGCGCGTCCGTGGCGAAGCTTGGCAACTGCGCGTGCCCGCCATCGCCTTCCTCCTCGCCTTCCCGGTCTTCATCGTCATGTTCACCCTGCCGGGCGGAACGGCGGTGCAGATCGGCGGCCTGCGCGTCCCTGGCGTCGCGCTGCTTTCCATCCTCACCGGCATGATGGCGGCCATGTGGGCAGGCCCTTCCTTCGGAGCCGCCGCCCGCCTCGTCCTGCCGCATCAACGGGCGCAGGCAACCGCGATGCTGGTCGTCATCATCAACGTGATCGGCAGCGCATTTGGCCCAGTGATAGGCGGGGTCGTCAGCGACTTGCTGGCTGACCGGTTCGGCGCCGAATCCCTCCGCGTCAGCCTCTTCTTGCTTTCGGTACTGACAATTTTCGGCGGGCTGCTTTTCTGGCGGGCTTCGGTTCATTATCCCCACGATCTGACCCGCGTCGGCGGCCCTGATGAAGCCCCCTCGCCGCTCGGCCAAGGGAAGCTGAAAGAATCGACGCTCTGATCGCAGAGACAGGAGAAGAGAGCATGAAAACGCACGCAATCGTGACCGGCGCCGCCGGCATATTGGGCCAGGCCGTCACTCAGGCGCTAAGCCAGGCAGGCTATAAAGTGACCGGCATCGACCGCGCCGACAGCGCAGGCGCCGCGATGCAGGGCACCTATCTGGGCGGCGTCGACCTCGCCGATCCCGACGCAACGGCAACTGCGGTCAATCAGGCGATCAACGCCAACGGCCCGGTCGCAGCGCTCGTCAATGTCGCAGGCACCTTTCGCTGGGAAACCGTCGCGGATGGCGATGTCGCGACCTGGGCGACGCTGTTCGACATCAACCTGCGCACCGCCGTCAACGCCGTCCGCGCCGCCCTCCCCTCCCTGCGCGACGGCGGCGGCGCCATCGTCAGCATCGGCGCGGCCTCCGCGATCAAGGCTGGGGCAGGCATGGGCGCCTATGCCGCCAGCAAGGCGGGCATCGCAAAGCTCACCGAAGCGCTGGCCGAAGAAGAAAAGGACAATGGCGTTCGCGTCAACGCCGTCCAGCCCTCCATCATCGACACACCCGCCAACCGCGCGGACATGAGCGATGCGGACTTCAGCCGCTGGGTGTCCCCCGCGCAGGTCGCCAGCGTCATCGCCTTCCTCCTGTCGGACGGCGCAGCCGCTGTGACGGGCGCCTGCATCCCCGTGACGGGCCGCTGCTGATGCGCGCCGCCATCTTCCGCGGAGCAGGCCAGCCGCTCGCCATCGAAACCGTCGCCGATCCGGTGCCAGCCGCCGACCAGGTCATATTGGAAGTCGCCAATGCCGGGATTTGCGGGTCAGACCTCCACATGGCGGAAAGCGCCCATACGCCCTCGGGCCTCATATTGGGGCATGAGTTCGCCGGCACCATCGCCGCCCTTGGCCGCGACGTGAAAGGCCCGTGGAAAGTCGGCGACCGCGTGACCGCCCTTCCCTTGAACGCCTGCCATCACTGCCCGGCCTGCGATGCCGATCTGCCCGCGCTCTGCCCGACCAACCTGTTCACCGGCACCAACCTCCTCGCGCAGGGAGCCTATGCGCAGCTCGTGTCGGCCCGCGCCGACATGGTCCAGCGCCTGCCCGAAGGCGTCACCCTTGAGGAAGGCGCGCTGGTCGAGCCGCTCGCCGTCGGCCACCATATCGTGTCCCTGGCCCACATGCCCAAGGATGCGGCCGTTCTGGTGCTCGGCGCTGGCCCCATCGGCATTGCGGTCGCCCTGTTCGCCCGCCACGCCGGTGCGCGCCATGTGGTGGTGAGCGAGCGCTCTCCCGAACGCCGCGCGCTGGCGCAGCAAGTCGGCGCCACCGCCGTCATCGATCCACAGGCGCAGGACGTCGCCGCCGCCTTCGCTCAGGCAACCGGCGAAAATGCGCCCCGGATCATCTTCGAATGCATTGGCGTTCCCGGCATCTTCAACCAGGCGATGCAGCTCGCCGCCGTCCGCGCGCAGATCATCGTCGCGGGCGTGGTGTTGCACGACGAAACGATCACCCCCGTCATCGCCCTCGGCAAGGAACTGACCATCCGCTACAGCCAGGCCTACAACGAACGGGATTTCGAGGCAGTGATCCACGCCATCGCCACCGGCACGATCAAGCCAAAGCCTATCCACACCTCCACCGTTAGCCTGGATGAACTGCCCGCCGCCTTTGAGGCGCTGCGCAGCCAGCCGCGCGAATGCAAGGTGCTGATTCGCCCCTGAACCGTCATCCTTGCATGCTAAAATCACCCGCCAGCTACGCAAGAAGTTGACATTATAGCCCGGAAGGGCACAGTTCGCGTGAATATTGCGGGAGGGGATTAGCGCAGCGGCCTGATGGCGGCAGCGCTCCTCGTCCGCTTTGGAACCCGGATCGGAATGGGGCTATAATGAGCAATTGGGACAAAGAAGTCGACATTCTGGTGGTGGGGTCGGGCGCGGGCGGCCTGCTCGCGGGCCTCGTCGGCGCGCACAACCGCGCCGACGTGCTGATCGTCGAAAAGGCCGACCTGTGGGGCGGCACGTCGGCGACATCGGGCGGCGGCATCTGGATTCCGGGCAGCGACGTCGCCAGGGCGGCGGGCTTTGAGGACAATCTCGACAACGCCTTCACCTATCTGCGCGGTCTGTCCGCCGACAATGTCCCCGACGAAAATATCCGCGCCTATGTCGATAATGCCGCGCCCATGCTGCGCTGGGTCATGGCGAACACGCCGGTCCAGTACATGGCCTTCCCCTATCCCGATTATCATGCGGAAAATCCCGGCGGATCGGCGCAGGGCTATCGCACCCATCTGCCCATGCCGATCGATGGCAAGCCGCTCGGCAAGGAAATCCGCACCCTGCGCTTCGCTTCCCCTGCGGCCAGCCTGTTCGGCTATCTCAACTGGCATTTCAGCGAAACGAGCGAACTGCTCTACCGCACGAAGGGCTGGGTGAAGAACCTCGTCGTCAACATGTCGCGCTACTGGCTCGACCTTCCCTTCCGCCTGACTTCGCGCAAGGATCGCCGCCTGACGCTCGGCAATGCGCTGACCGGCGGCCTGCGCATGGCGCTCGATAAGGCGGGCGTGCCCGTCTGGCTCAACACCCCGCTCAGCGAACTGATCCGCGAAGGTGGCCGCGTCACCGGCGCCGTGGTCGAAAAGGATGGCAAGCCCTACCGCATCGGCGTGCGCAAGGGCGTGGTCCTCGCCGCTGGCGGCTTCGACAAGAACCAGACGATGCGCGACGCCAATTCGCCGCTTTACCCGACGTCGCGCTACTCGGGCGGCGTCACCAGCAACACCGGCGACGCAATCCGCGCGGGTGAAGCCGTCGGCGCGAACATGCTGAACCTGCAATCGGCCTGGGCCGCGCCCGTCTTCTACGTGCCCGGCGAGGATCGGGGACGGCTCTGCACCGTCGAGCGCGCGCTCCCCGGCTGCCTCATGGTCAACCAGAGCGGCAAGCGCTACCTCAACGAAGCCGCCTCCTACCATATCGTCGGCCAGCAAATGGCCCGGCGGGAAGCGGAACATAATGACGCCAGCCCCAGCTGGATGATCTTCGACCACACCTATCGCCATAAATTCCCGATGGGTCCGCTCTACCCGCTCATGCCGACGTTCATCCACAACAAGGGCGTGCGCAGCATCTTGAAACAGGGCCGCTCTATCGAGGAACTGGCAGGCAAGATCGGCATCAATCCTGCGGCCCTTTCGGCCACCATCGCCCAGTTCAACACCCATGCGGCCAAGGGCGAAGACCCCGAATTTCATCGCGGCGAAGCGGCCTATGACAAAATGTATGGCGACTTCCGCCACGGCCCCAACCCCTGCCTGCGCCCACTCGACAAAGGCCCCTTCTACGCCATGCCGATCTATCCGGGCGACATCGGCACCAATGGCGGCCTGCTCACCAATGCCAAGGCGCAGGTTCTGGACGACACAGGCGCACCGATCACCGGTCTGTACGCGGTCGGCAACAACGCCGCCTCAGCCATGGGCGAAAGCTATCCCGGCGCAGGCGTCACCATCGGCCCCGCCATGACCTTCGCCTATGTCGCCGCCCGCGACATGACGGGCGGCAACGCCTGATCCTGACAAGCTGAAGAGGCGGCCTGCCCGGCTGACCGGCAAGGTCACCTTTTCAGCGGGGAGGTGAAGGCTGGAGCATGATCATGTTCTAGTGGTCGTCACCCCAGACTTGATCCGGGGTCCCGCTTCTTATCTGACGCTGCCGAGGCAGCGGCACCCCGGGTCAAACCCGGGGTGACGGAAAAGCAGCCTTAATGACGATGCTTCCGTGTAAGAAGATCACGCACCGCCCATCGCCCGAGCCACATCCGTAACCACACGCCGCCATTCGATCCGCACCAGATCATCGCCAATCGCGGCCTCCAGGAACAGCCGGTTGCCCTCAAACGCATAATGGCGTGGCTGGTCTAATCCGATCCAGTCCGGATACCATGCGCCATCGACATGGTGCGTGACGATCCCCGCTTCCGCATCGATCGAAAAGCGGCCGAAATAGCCGCTATAGCCGCGCATCGACGCCCCCAGCGCCGCGTCGCTCACCTGATAGACGCTGGGCTCACCGAACCTCTGCCGGTTCGCCTGCATCAGGTGACAACTCATATGTCCGTCGGCGCTGTACATGATCTGGCCGACGGCATCGGTGCCGAATGGATGGTCGCGCGTGCCATCGGCATGAAAGGTCGTCCACAGGACCAGCTGCCACCCGCCAACAAAGGCGGCGAATGCCTTTTGCGCGCTCATGTCCGGGCGGTTGAGCCGCTCGGGCAATCCGTTCACAGCCATTTCTCGTCCTCTCCCCGGTTCATTCCGCCGATGCCGAATGATGCCTCCCGCGCCTCGCATGTCCACAAAGAAAAAGGGCCGGGTTTCCCCGGCCCTCCTTAATCATTCGCCTCCGAAGCGATATTTCAGGCGCAGCCCGTACATGCGGGGTTCGCCATAAAGGCTCGTTTGGTACAACAACCCACCCTGCTGATACACATTGCTGTTGCTGATCCGGTAGAGCTTGTTGGTCGCATTGGTGACGAACAGACCGACATCGAACCCGCTGCCCGCAACGCCGTTCCAATCGAGCGACATGTTGAGCAGGCCAAAGGCTTCCAGATAGGCGCCCGGCTGTAGCGCGGGCACGTTGCCGGGATCGGTATACTGACGCGAGCTGTGCGAATAGTTCGCGAAGAAGTTCAACTCACCCATGTCATCGCCCACCGGCACCGTAGCATTGGCGTGAATGCTCCAGATATAGGGCGACACATATTGGAAAGGCAGGCAGCTCAGGTCCACCGTACCACCAGGCGCCACGCCGCCGTTGCAGCCGAAACCGCCTGTGGACGTGGTGAACTCATATTTCTTATACTTCGCGTCGGTGTGGCTGAAATTGCCGCCGATCTCCAGACCCTTGAACGGCTGCATCGACGCTTCGACCTCGACGCCCTTGATCCGCGCATCGGCATTACGGACAACCGCGCCGCCAGCAGCCGACGCCGGATTATAGTCCGCCCCCGCCCGCTGAATGTCCTTGTAATCCGACAGATAGGCGCTGGTGTTCAGGCGGAATGGAACATCGGCAATCCGGAAGTCGGCTTTAAAGCCAGCTTCATAGGATGTGACCGTTTCCGGCTGGAAGGTGCGGGTAGTGGTGAACACGGCCTGCTGGTTGAAGCCGCCTGCCTTG
This sequence comes from Sphingobium sp. TomTYG75, assembly GCF_054771635.1. NCBI lineage: Bacteria > Pseudomonadati > Pseudomonadota > Alphaproteobacteria > Sphingomonadales > Sphingobiaceae > Sphingobium > Sphingobium sp. TomTYG75. The sequence goes on from NZ_BSRE01000002.1 coordinate 357,327, forward strand.
TACCCACGGCTCACCTTGCCGAACAGCAGCACGTCGCGCATCACCTTGTAATCAAGGCCGATCAGCCAGGTCGAAGCCTTGCTGTTCAGGTCCGCAGTGTAGGTGCAATCCGCAAGCGCAGTACCGATCGGCACGATGGCGCTGGTCGAACCGCACTTCGCGGTCGTGCCCCCAATCTGCGGCAAGAAGGAAGTGGAGAAACCACGGATCTTGTCCCAGGTGTGACGATAGCCGCCGGTCAGGCGCAAACTCTCCAGGGCAGGTGACACTGCCCCGAAATCAAACGTTGCCTGAGCGTACAGCGCCTTGGACGTCTGGGTCGTGCCGTAGGTGCTGTAGTTCGCAGGGCACACGGCAATGCCCGGAGTGCCGACATTTGTCCCGGTGAACGCCGCCGGGCAATAAACGATCGCGGCGCCAACCTGCTTGCCGCTTGGGCGCTGGTCATAATAGAACCCGCCGACTGTGTAGGTCAGATGCTTGTCCAGCGCGGAACCCTGCAACTGTAGTTCTTCCGTGAACTGCTTCAGGTCGTCGCGCGGGAAGCCCGGATCGGATGCGTTGAAATAGGTGAGCGGCGTGTTGTCGCCGGGCAAAACCACTTGGCCCGGTGCAGGCAGGCGATTGGGATCGACGTCGTGCTGCTGCAGGATCGTGCCGTCGCTGTCATAGGCATAATCCAGCTTCAACTTCTGGAAGCTGACGATATTGCGCAACGTCAGTTCGTCACTCAACTCGATGTCGGTCGTGTTGGAAACGCCCCAGGTCTTGGTGCGCGAAAAGATATCAATGCCCAGCGCGGTCTGACGCGGCCCCAGTGCGTTCGCCTGTGCCGACGCGGCGCGGTAGACATCGCACGATGCGATAGCTCCAGGAATGGTCGCGCCTTCATAGCAAAGGTTAAGCGCAGACAGACCGGCGATGTTAAAGCCCTTGTGGATAAAGCCCGCGCCGTTGTTCTTGGAGTTCGAGCCATAGATCATCGTGTAGTTTTCGATGGTCTCGGTAGGCTTGAACGTGATGCCGATGCGACCCGAATACCAATGTTCGTTGTCGCGATCCTTGTTCCACACGACATCGCGCGTAAAGCCGTCGCGATCATGGAACGCCCCCACGACGCGGACCAGCAGCTTGTCCTCGATCACCGGGACATTGACCGCGCCTTCGACGTATCGGCGGTTATAATTGCCAATCTCGCCCTTGATCCAGCCGCCAAACTCGTTCGTCGGCTTCTTGGGCACCAGCAGCACCGCGCCGCCGGTCGTGTTACGGCCGAACAACGTACCCTGCGGGCCGGACAGGACCTGCAAATTCTCCAGGTCCACGAAGTTGCCGGGTCCGCCCTGTTGGCTGAGCGTGATGCCAGCGGGCAGCGGCACTTCGTTCATATAAACGACGACGCCCGGCGATGCCTGGAACGTCGCGCCCTGACCGCGAATGGTGAAGGACTGCGACTCGCGCGACCCTTGTCCGTTGGGGCCAACGACCAGTGACGGAACGCTCGCCTGAAGGTCCTGTTCCTTGGCAATGCCCTGCTGCTCCAGCCGGTCGGCGGACAGCGCGGTGATCGCGATCGGAACGTCCTGATTGCGTTCCTCGCGGCGGTTGGCGGTCACGACGATGTCGGTCAGGCCGATATTCTCGTCCGCGCCCTGCGGCTGTGCTTCGGTCTGGGCCAGGGCCGCCGGCACAAACATTGTAACGGCAACACCAGCCATCATGCTGGTGGCAAGCAGCGGCAACCGCCGCCGCGCGCGGATAACAGACGACATTCACACTCTCCTATGCATATGATGCAGGGCTGGCGGCGTTCTCACCGCAACCCCGATCCTCTCCACTGTGTTTTTTTGATTCAGCTGATCGCCGCCACAGGGCCGAAACAGCCCCGCCTCCGCCGACATGGCGATGGCTCAGGCTGGCGCGTCGATGTTCGAAATGGATGGTGCCGCGGCTTCTTCGTATGCGTTCATCTCACGATGTCATGCAGGCCGCACTCTAACTCCCCCTTTTTAAGGCCCGTGCCCCACCCCCGTTCGCCGGGTGTTGTGTAAGCACTCACTTTCACAGGCCTATTAACACGACATGTTGTGAAATCAATATCTCAACCGCTGTCAATTCTGCATTTCATTCATTATTTTGAAACCAACATCCCAATCTTCCGTCCACTGAAAACGAGATCAAGCCGCCTCTCATGTGGTAATTTCCCTACGCCACGACCGACCGTTAATGCGCGACGCCTTGCGTCGGGTAGTCGGGCAGCTTTACCCTGACCGGGTAACATAAAGGAGAGTGGACATGCCGCGCTGGGTGCACCGGCCCGAAGGGTCGAATTGGGGCGATTTCGGTGAGGATGATCAGATCGGCCGGATGAACCTGATCACGCCCGAACGCCGCCGCGCCGCCATCGCGGAAGTCGTCGAAGGTATAGCCTTCACGCTCAGCCTGCCGCTCAACGTGCCCACCATTCCCCTCGCGCCTTTCCGCCGCCCTCCGCTGCTCAGCGCAGCCTGCGATGAGGAGGGCGAAATGTACAACCGCCTCGACCCCAATGGCGAAGAATCCACCTGCGATGACCGGGTCCTGCTCTACACCCAGCATTCCACGCAGTGGGACGCGCTGTCACATCGCGGTCGCGCCTTCGATGCGGACGGCGACGGCGTGGCGGAGCTGGTCTATTATAACGGCTTCCGCGCTGGCGATCATATCAGCGGCCCCGGCGGCCCGGCTGGCGAGACCTGCGCCCGCGCGCTCGGCATAGAGACATTGGCGATGGCAGGCGTGCAGGGTCGCGGCGTCATGGTGAACCTGAAAGCCGCCTATGGCACGGAGTACCGGCCCATCTCCCGCGACGATCTGCTGCGCGCGATGGATGCACAGGGCGTGGAGGTGCGTACAGGCGACTTCCTGCTCCTCTATACCGGCGTCGACCGGATGGTTCTCGACCGGGAAGCGAGCGGCAAGGATACGCCGCTGGCCATGGCGGGGTGCGCGCTGGACGGCCGTGACGAAAGCCTGCTCCAATGGATCGTCGATAGCGGCATCACCGCCATCTGCTCCGACAATATCGCGATCGAGGCGCTCGACCTCATCCTTTCGCCTGAACCACCCCCCATCCGCCTGCCCATCCACGACCTCTGCCTGTTCCGGCAGGGCATTTTTCTGGGCGAACTTTGGTATCTGGAGCAACTGGCCGCATGGCTGCATGAACGAAAACGCCATGCTTTCCTGCTCACCGCGCCGCCGCTCCGCCTGCCGGGCAGTGTTGGTTCACCCGTGACGCCGATCGCGACCGTATGAGGGCTAACCGGAACCGCGTCAGTTCTTCTTTGCGGCGCTATCCTCGTTCAACATCGCGCCTGCGCCGTTCAGGAACAGGCTTGTCACGGTTTCGGCATTGGCCTTGATCTGTGCCGGGGTCATGGCCTTTGTATTATAGATCACGCGATACTGCCACCGCCGCAGCAGCAGGGCGACATACAAATCGGCCAGCGTTTCAGCACGCGGCTTGCTGAAACCATGCTCCCTTAAAATCTGCTGCAACGGATCAAGCTGGAACCGCTCGAACTGACGCCGCGACACATCCTCCAGTTGCGGAAAGCTGATGCTTTCGCGATAGATGATGCGGGCCAGCCTGACCTGCCGGTCATGGTTTATCCTAGTGCTCACATGCAGCGCATAGCGCATCAGCTGCTCACGCAGCGTGCCCTTGCAATCCCCCGGGAAGTGATGACGGATGGCCGACATTTCCAGACAGGCTTCGAACAACGCGACCTTGTCGGTATAGCGATTGTAAACCGTCCGAGTGGATACGCCCGCGCGCTCGGCGATCGAGCGCACCGAGGCACCATGGAAACCATGGTTCGAAAATTCCTCCAGCGCCGCTTCCAGCATTGCCTCTTGTTTCAGCTCAGCCTCGCGCGCATTGGGCCTGCCTACCCGCCGCGTTGCCCCCTCAACCCTTTTTTCCGCCTCGCTGCTGATCATCGACTGGCCTCGTCCCCCCTTGGCCTGGCACCATGAACCCGCACGAACGCCGTGCAGCTCTAACGCTCGGCTATAGGATATATTGACCGGTCCAGATAGTGGCGGAACGCGCAAGAATGCTTCCGACAGCGGATCCCGGGCGGGGACCCGATCAGGGCACAAGTTGGAGGCCGCTTAGCGCGCCTTCATGCCACGACCGTTGGCACGGGCGGCATGTCCGGCACATTATGGGCGTAACCCATTTCCTCATATCGTTCCGCGATCCTCCACCCCTTGTCGGTGCGGATCAGCTTGTCGCGATACCAGAGGCCGATGAAGAACACCTGCTCCGCGCCATCTTCGCCCTTATAGACCATGGGATTGAAAAGAACGGTCCGGCTGCGCGCCGTGTCCCCGTCCAGTTCCAGCTTGGTCGTTGCCACCATATGCTGGAATAGCGGGAATCGCTCCATGGCCACGGGCAACCATGCCTTGATCTGAGCGACACTGCCCTTCGCGCCGCCGGTTTCGCTGTAATCAATCACTGCGTCGGGCGTGAAGACGTCGTCCAGCCCATCCCAGTTCCGCTCATCAATGGCATAGCTATATCGGGACAGAAGATCCTGAATCTCCAGCCGATCCGATATTTCCTGAAGCGAAAGCATCAGACATCCTCCTTCTGATTTTATAAACCGAAACAGGCCCGTCGGGTTCGCGCTTGTCAAGTTTTTCCGTGTATGAGCCTTGAATTGCGTAGCAAACTGACGCAAGCATCAACCAACAAAATGACAGGTTAAGGAGAGGTAGCATGCGTCTGGATGGCAAGACGGCGATCGTGACCGGCGCGGCTTCGGGAATCGGTCTGGCGGTGGCAAAGCGGCTGGCGGCCGACGGCGCCGAGGTGATCATCGGCGATCGCAACGCGCAGGGTGTAGAGGAGACGGCACAGGCCATCGGTTCGGCGGCTACCGCCCTCGCGCTCGACGTCGCGGATGAAGCATCCTGCCAGGCCATAGTTGATCGCGCGGTCGCGCTTCATGGCGGGCTCGACATCCTCTGCAACATCGCTGGCGTGCTGGATTTCGGCCGCTTCGAAGATGTTGATCGCACCCGGTGGGACCGCGTCATCTCGGTCAACCTGACGGGCGTCTATCAGATGTGCCGCGCCGCTATGCCTCACCTGGTTGAGCGCCGCGGCAATATCGTCAACATGGCGTCCGCTGCTGGCCTTGTCGGCGTGCCTTATAATTCGGCCTACACTGCGTCCAAGCATGGCGTGGTCGGGCTGACCCGCGCGCTGGCGCTGGAATTTTCGAAGGAAGGCGTGCGCGTGAACGCCGTCTGCCCGGGCGGCGTGGACACGCCGATGCTGCATCAAACTCCGCCGGAAAATATCGACTGGCAGATGGTCATGCGTTCGGCTTCCTGGCTCGACAGCGGCGCAATGGCGACCACCGATGACATCGCCGACACCGTCGCCTTTCTGGCATCACCAGAGGCCCGGCGCATCACCGGCGTTGCCTTCCCCGTCGACGGCGGCCAGACCGCAGGCTGATCCTATCCAACCCCAAGCTTTTTGAAGAAGAGTGACGACCATGGCGACCCAGCCCGACCAGATCCAGACCCAGCCCCTCGAACGGGAGGCGCTGCTGCAACAGGCGCGTGAAAGGGCAGGGCTCGCCGATTTCGGGGACGAATGGTTCTTCGAACCGATGGATCACTTCATCGAAGCATCGAACCGCGAAGGACGCCTGACCCCGGCCGGGCGCGCTTCGACAACGGAAGTGATCGTCAAGGGCCTGGTCAGCCGCCTGCGCATGGTGGAGGACATCAAGCGCCACCCTGAAATCCTTGACGAACAGGTAGACGTCGCGGGCATCATCCTCGGCCTGCCGCGCACCGGCAGCACCATCTTCCAGCGCCTGCTCGCCAGCGCGCCGGGCATGACGGGCCTGCGCTGGTACGAGGCGCAGAATTTCGCCCCCTTCCCCGGCGAAGAACGCGGCAATCCGGTGGACCGCCGCGCCTATGCGCAGGCGATGATCGACGGCTGGCTCCAGCTTTCACCCGAACTGGCGTCCATCCATCCGCTCGAACCCGACGCGCCGGACGAAGAAATCCTGGTCCTTGGCCAGATGTTCGTCAGCACGATGATCGAGGGCATGAATTATGTGCCCAGCTTCACCCGCTGGCTTAACACTTACGACCAGTCCAAGGGACATGAGGACCTCAAGACAGTCCTCAAATATCTCCAGTGGCAGGACCCTTCGCGCAAGGGCCGCAAGTGGATATTGAAGAGCCCCTCGAACCTCCCCTATGCGGAGGTCGCGGCAAAGGCTTTCCCGGACGCGCTGCTCATCATGACGCATCGCGATCCGTTGCAGACCGTCCCCTCATACGTCTCCATGCAGGCCGCGCTTTACAAGCTCAGCGCCACCCTCACCGACGCGGAAGTCGGTGCCTTCTGGTTCCCGCGCCTTGTCGAATGGATGCGCATGTTCGAAACGGCGCGTGAACGGATCGGCGAGGACCGCTTCATCGACATCGACTATCGCGAAGTCGGCAAGGAACCGATGGCGCAGGCCGAACGCGTCCTTTCCCGCATGGGCATCCCCGTCGATGCCCAGCTTGGGGAAGTGCTTGCCGAATTCCTCGCGGGCAACAAGCGTGAGCAGCGCCCGATGCACGATTATTCGCTCGAACGCTTCGGCCTGGATGAAGAAGCGATCAAGCGCGAATTCGCCACCTATCGCGAACGCTACATTTCCTGACGATGGAAGTCCGGCCCGGCATATTACGCACGCCCGAAGCCTGCTTCGATGCGCTGCCGGGCTATGACTTCGAGCCCCATTATGTGGAGGTGGCGGATGCCCGCCTGGGGCCGCTCCGCATGCATTATGTAGACGTAGGGGATCGGAACGCCCCCATCGTCCTCATGCTGCACGGCAATCCGACCTGGAGCTATCTCTACCGCCACATGATCGGCCCGGTCGCGGCGGCGGGTTATCGCGTCATCGCGCCGGACGTGATCGGCTTCGGCAAGTCGGACAAGCCCGCCTTTCGCGCCGATTACAGCTTCGACCGCTTCGTCCAATGGATGCGCGCCTTTATCGAAACACTCGACCTGCGCGGCGTCACCCTCGTCTGTCAGGATTGGGGCGGCCCCATCGGCCTGCGCGTCCTGTCCGAATGTCCCGAGCGCTTCAGCGCTGTCCTCGCCACCAACACGCTCCTCCAAAATTGCGACCCGCCGCCACTAGGCGTACCCAATTGGCCCAGCGAGCAGATCGCCGCCTGGGTCGAAACCTGCCGCACCAGCGAAGATCTGCCGCTCGACCTGCTGGTCGGTCGTGCCTGCGTCACCAATGTTTCGGCAGAAGTCCTTGCCGCCTATGCCGCGCCTTTCCCCGACGCCGCCTACAAAAAGGGCATGCTGCAAATCACCTGCGGCATCCCGATCGCCGAAGGCGCGGAAGGACTGGAGGCAAACCGCGCCGCCTGGCGCTTCCTCGAAAGCTGGGACAAGCCTTTCCTCACCGCCTTCAGCGATCAGGACCCGGCCACCATTGCCTGGGAAGCGATCTTCCAACGCCGCATCCCCGGCGCACAAGGCCAGCCGCACACACGCATCCCCAATGGCGGCCATTTCGTGCAGGAGGATCAGGGCACAGCGCTGGCGCAGGTGCTGATCAAATTTCTAAAGGCCAATCACTAAGTCCGTTCGCTTCGAGCGCAATCGAGAAGCGAGAGCACACCGTGTCTCGACTTCGCTCGACACGAACGGCAATTGAGTGCGAACTCCAGTTACCACCCCTAATGAAACCCCTGCCGGAACGCGCGCGGCGTCAGCCCCGTAGCCCGCCGGAACGCGGCACTGAAAGCGCTCGCCGTCGCAAAGCCGAGCGCCTCCGCGATCCGGTTCATCGGCAGCAATCCGCCCCGGATCATGTCCTGCGCCCGCTCCATCCGGATCGCGGCGGCATGGTCGGACAGCGCCATGCCCGTCGTCGCCGCGAAGGATCGCGACAGGTGCGACCGGCTGATCCCGCACAGGCTGGCAAGCGCCTGCGTCGTCGGCCATTCCCCATCGCTTGACCGCAGTGCTTCCTCGATCCGCGCAAGCTGCCAGGGCGCAAGGCCACCCTGCGCCGCATCAGCCTGCCGCGCCCGCCGGAACAGCCGCGCCAGTTCCACCATCGCCAGCTGCACCAGCGCCTCAACCGCCATCTCCGCGCCAAAGCCCGGCGTCACCGTTTCCTGCTTCAGCCGCTCCGCCAGCGCCATCAGCACAGGTGAGTTGATCGCCGCGCACCGGCTCAACCGCCGCGAGTCCCAGTCCGACAGTCCCGTTACAGCGGCAAAGCGCACCGGATCGAACCGGCAGGTCAATATGTCCAGCGTGCCCCCATCGCCGCGCGAGTGCATGGCAATGCCGCCGGGCCGCAGCATCAGGCGGCCGACCTTGTGTCGCCGCCGATCGCCCAGGTCGAACATGATCTCGCCCTGCGTTCCTTCGGCCCGCGGCATGACGATCGACATAATCGGCGCTTCGTCCAGTTCCCACATCTCGTTTGGCCGGGGCAGCTCATAACGACGGAGCTCGACGCGCGCGGCGCTGCTGACGGCGACGGCCAACACCGTCCATGGTCCGCTATGGCCGCTCGGCATGGCTTTGGCGTCGGTCAAAAGCTGCTGCGTCATAACCGCAACGATAATCTCATGCGAGCGAGAGAACAAGCACTGGCTATGCGCAGAAAAAACTGCCATCTACAACGCAACAAAGCAAAAGATGGAGAGTGTTTCATGAGCAGAACCATAGTCGTAACCGGCGCTGCATCGGGAATCGGCGCCGCCACCCGCGACAGGCTGGAACGTGGCGGCCATCGCGTCATTGGCGTCGATCTGCGCAATTCCGACATCGATGCCGATCTGGGCACCGTCGAAGGCCGAACCGCCATGGTCGATCAGGTGACGCGCCTTGCGCCCGATGGCGTCGATGCCGTGCTCGCGGGCGCGGGCATCTCACGTCAGGATATGGACCGCGAAACCATCGCCATCAATTATTTCGGCGCGGTCGCAACGCTGGAAGGACTACGACCCCTGCTGGCGAAATCCGCCCGGCCCCGCGCCGTCGCCATCTGCTCCACCGCCGCCATGTTGCCATCGAACAGCAAAGTGATCGAACTCTGCCTCGCGGATAAGGAAGAAGCCGCGCTGGACGCCATCGCCGCCGACGGGGGCAACGCCTATGCCACGTCGAAAAACGCCTTGTCCCACTGGATGCGCCGTGCAGCGGTAAGACCTGAATGGGGCGGCGCGGGCATCCTGCTGAACGGCATCGGGCCGGGCGTCGTAAAGACGCCGATGACGACGCCGCTGCTCGATCAACCGGAAATGGTGAAGCTGATCAACCAGAGCAATCCGATCGCGATCAAGGATTATGCGGGACCCGAAGACATTGCCGAACTGCTCGATTTCCTGCTCAACATGGAAAATAACTATCTTCTCGGCCAATTGATCTTCATCGACGGCGGCAGCGACGCAATATTGCGGCCTCAGCAAGTCTGACGCCAAAGGGGCGGCGGCCCACGATAAACAGAAACTAGGCCAAGGAAAGGAAGAGCGATGTCGGCTCTGCAAGGCAAGGTTGCCCTGATAACCGGGGCGGGACAGGGCATCGGGCAGGGCATCGCCCTCGCCCTCGCCAGTGAAGGCGTCGACCTGCTCCTCGCCGGACGGACGTTTGAGAAGGTGCAGGAAACCGCGCAGCTTGCGCAAGAACGCGGCGTACGCGCCGTCGCCGTCGCCTGCAACGTGAAGGACGCGGACGATCTCGCCACCGCCGTGGACAGGGCGGTCACCGATCTGGGCGGCGTCGACATCCTGATCAACAATGCGCAGGAAGTGCCGCTTGGCCTGCTCGATGAAGTGACGGACGAGGCTTTCCTCGCCGGATTTGAATCCGGCCCGCTCGCCTCCTTCCGCCTGATGAAGCTCGTTCGTCCCCACATGGCGGCGCGCGGCGGCGGCACCATTTTCAGCTTCGCCTCGTCCGCTGGCATCCGCTGGGACATGACCGGCTATGGCTGTTACGGCGCGGTGAAGCAGGCGACCCGCGTCCTTACACGCGCGGGTGCAGCCGAATGGGGGCGGCAGAATATCCGCGTCCTCACCATCGCGCCGCATGCTGAATCGCCGGGCCTCAAATGGTGGATCGAAAATAATCCCGAAGAGGCAAAGGCCTTCTTCCGCACCATCCCGCTCGACCGCATCGGCCGGCTGGAGGAAGATATCGGCCGCGCCATCGTCGCCCTGTGCGGATCGGACCTGTCCTATCTGACTGGCGCCACCATTCCGCTCGATGGCGGACAGGCCAATTTCGACTGACCTGAAAGATTGATGGAGAGATCTGAATGGAAAAGCTGATCTATGCTCTTTGGGCGCCGGAGGGCGCAAGCCGCGCCGATTATGCGGAACGATTGAAAGCCACACTTCCTGCCGCCCTCAAGGAAGCGGGCGCCAGTGCGATCCGCCTCAATGTCCGTGACGCAACCGTGGAACCCGCCGCGCCACTCCTGCAGACATCGCAACAGCCGCAGCAGGACGCGGTTGTGCAATTCTGGCTGCCCACCTCTAATGCCCATTTCCGCGGCCCTATCGATAGCATAGTAGCCGAACATAGCGGCCGGTTCGCGGCATGGCTGGTTGCGGAATCCACCATCATCCCCAACCGGGATCATGTGCCGCAGGCAGGCGCGCGCACCTGGGGCTGGTCGCAGGCCAGCTTCATCTCCTTCCGCCCGGACATGAGCTGGGACGACGCCGTCGCCCACTGGCATCGTCATCACACCCGCGTCGCCATCGATACGCAGGCGAATTTCGAATATGTCCAGAATATCATCGTCCGCCCGCTAACGTCTGACGCGCCCGATTATGATGCCTTTGTCGAGGAATGCTTCTCGCCGGAAGCAATGACCGTTTCCCCCGCCTTCTTCGACGCGGTGGGCGATGAGGAAAAATTCGCGCGCAATACAAAGGACATGGCGGAAAGTTGCGCGGGCTTCATCGACTTTTCGCGCATCGACATCATCCCGACGAGCCAGTTCGACTTCGCGCATCTGGACGGCAACTAAGGTCTCGAGACAGTTAGGCTAACCCGCATCCGGCTGCCGATCCGGATGCGCCGCCTGAACAGCAGGCAGCGCCAGGGCAGCCTCTCCCGCCGCCACCAATCGGGGATAGGGCGACAAATCGACCCCGAACCGCCCAGCATTATAAAGCTGCGGCACAAGATAGCAGTCGGCTAATGTCGGTCCGCTCCCATAAGCGAAGCCCGCCCCATGCCGCGCGACCAACTGCTCAAGCGGCGCAAAACCCTCCGCGATCCAATGCCTCACCCACTCCTTCACTTGATCCTTGGATGCGTGAAACTGGCTCTGCAATCGGTTGAGGACACGCAGATTGTTGAGAGGATGGATGTCGCAACCAATCAACGCCGCCATCGCACGCACAACCGCAACTTCATCCGCATCGTTGGGCAGCAAAGGCGGCTCGGGCCACTTGCCGTCGATCCATTCGAGGATGGCGGGACTTTCTATGAGGGTCCTGCCCTCCACCTCCAAAGCGGGCACCAGGCCATGAGGCGCGATGGCGAGGTAATCGGCGTCCCGCTGCTCCCCCGCGCGCAGATCATGACTGACCTGAACATAGTCGACGCCTTTGAGGTTCAGCGCGATGCGCACGCGATAGGCGGCCGACGAACGCCAATATCCGTGCAGGGTGACGGGCGCGGTCATGCCGGCATCACCACGGCTCGGCATTCGCCAAACCCAATCGGAACAAAGCCCGGCGCGTTCGCCGTTGCGCGCAGGAAAATCTCGTCGCCGTCCTCGACAAAGGAACGCTTCTCTCCATCAGGCAATATCAGCGGCTCTCGCCCACCTTCGGTCAGCTCCAACATGCTGCCATACCCTTCCCGTGTCGGCGCGGAGATCGTGCCCGTGCCCAACAGGTCCCCCGGATTGAGGTTGCACCCATTGGACGCATGATGCGTCACGATCTGGTTGACCGTCCAATACATGTTGCTGGCTGGCCCGGTGCTGAGGCGAAATGGCGGCTGCCCTTTCTCCCGCATGCGCTGCGTCTGGATGAATACTTCCAGCGTCAGGGCAAGCGCCCCATGTCGCTGATCCGCATCCGAAGAAAGATAGGGCAATGGCAGCGGATCACCCTCCGGCCGAGCAGATTGAGCCATGCGGAAGGGCGCCATGGCTTCGGCCGTCACCACCCAGGATGAGATAGTCGACTGGAAATTCTTCGCCAGAAACGGCCCAAGCGGCTGATATTCCCACGCCTGCAAATCCCGCGCAGACCAGTCGTTCAAAAGGCAGAATCCAGCGACATGATCCCCCGCCTCATCGATCGGGATCGGGCTGCCCAGATCATTGCCCGTCCCGATCCAGACACCCAGCTCCAGCTCATAATCAAGCCGCGCGGTCGGGCCAAAAACAGGCTCCCGCGCATCTGGCGGCTTGCGCTGTCCACACGGCCGCAGCGCCGGCACGCCGGACGGGCGTATGGACGACGCACGGCCATGATAGCCGATGGGCACATATTTATAGTTGGGCAGCAGCGGATTATCGGGCCGGAACTGTCGTCCGACATTGTTCGCATGATGAATGCCCACATAGAAGTCGGTGTAATCGCCAATGCGCGCGGGCAACTGCATGGTGACTTCGCCCGATGGATAGAGCATCGACTCCACCGCCGCACGGCTCGCCGGATCAGATAGCAATGCGCTGACCCGCCGCCGCAGCGCTCGCCTCTGCTCCGGCGCAAGCATGAGCATCCGGTTCAGCACCGGGTCCGCGCAGACCTCCTCCCACTCCCCACCAAGCAGCCCCGCTTCCGCGCAAGCTCGCAGGTCGAGGATGATGTCGCCAATCGCCACTCCGATCCGCGCATTCTCCTCACGCGGCGCGAAGATGCCCAACGGCAGGTTCTGGATCGGAAAGTCCCTATGTCCCCGCGCGCTTTCCACCCAACTGGTCAGCGCGGGATCATGGGTCTCATCACATTCCCACCAGTTCATCAGCGCGGCTCCTCCGGCGGCAAAGGAAGCTGCGCCTTGGCAAAGCCCTTCCAGCAGCCATCATAATCGCGCTGAAGCAGCGGCGTCTCCATCGCCCATCCAGTAGGCGCATAGGGCAGGCGGCTTTCGAACATGAACGCCATCATCGCGTCTGCCTTCACCGGGGCGAGCTCAGCCGAAACCGCCCTGCCATGGCTTTCGACATCCGGCCCATGCGCGGACATGCAATTATGGAGCGACGCGCCGCCGGGCATGAAGCCTGACGCCTTGGCATCATATTCCCCTTCGATCAGGCCCATAAATTCGCTCATGACATTGCGATGAAACCAGGGCGGCCGAAATGTATCCTCCGCCACCATCCATCGCGGCGGAAAGATCACGAAATCGACATTCGCCGTGCCGGGCGTATCGCTGGGCGACGTCAGAACCGTGAAGATCGATGGATCGGGATGGTCATAGCTCACCGTTCCCATCGTGTTGAATCGGCGCAGGTCATAGCGGAACGGTGCAAGATTGCCGTGCCATGCGACCACATCGAACGGACTATGGTCCGCCCTGCTCGTCCAGAGCGACCCCATATATTTCTGCACAATCTCAAACGGCCGCTCGACATCTTCATAGGCCGCCACCGGCGCTTCAAAGTCCCGCGCATTGGCAAGCCCGTTCGACCCGATCGGCCCAAGTTCGGGCAAGCGAAACGGTGTCCCGTGATTTTCGCAGACATATCCCCGCGCTGCCCCGTCGAGCAGCTCGACACGAAAACGCACGCCCCTCGGTATCAGGATCATGTCCAATGGCGCAGCCGTCAGGACACCCATTTCGGTCACGATCCGCAACGCCCCTTGCTGCGGCAGGATCAGCATTTCGCCATCAGCAGAAAAGAAGGCCCGGTCGATCATGGACCGATTGGCGGCGAACATATGAACGGCGCAACCCAATCCCTGCGTCACGTCGCCATTCATCGCATAAGTAACCAGCCCGTCGATGAAGTCGGTCGGCGCTTCCGGCATGCCCAACGGGTCCCACCGCAATCTGTTCGGCGAAAGGAGGCCGTCAGGGAGCGGCCCGGACCGCAAAAGCCGCGCACCGTCATATGGCTGATACGGACCATGCTCCGCCGATGGCCGCATCCGGTAAAGCCAGCTGCGCTGGTTCTGGTGCCGGGGCGCGGTAAAGGCCGTGCCCGAAAGCTGTTCGGCATAGAGGCCATAAGGCGCATGTTGAGGCGAATTGCGCCCAATCGGCAGCGCCCCCGCCACCGCTTCCGTCGAATGGACATTGCCGAAACCGCAAAGCGTCATGTCAGCCTCACTCGTCAACAGTGATTACGCCGCGCCGTATCTGGTCCAACTCGATACTTTCGAACAATGCCTGAAAATTGCCGTTGCCGAAACCTTCATTGCCTTTGCGCTGGATGATTTCGAAAAAGATCGGCCCGAACATATTCTCCGTGAAGATCTGGAGCAATATGCCCTCCCTCTCCACATCACCGTCAATGAGTATCCGGTTCTTCCGCAACCGCTCCAGATCCTCGCCATGTCCGGGCACGCGTGTGTCGACCAGCTCATAATAGGTGTCGACAGTATCTTGCAGCCGAACGCCCCGCGCACGCAGCTTTTCCACCGTCGCGTAGATGTCATCCGTGGTAAGCGCCAAATGCTGGATACCCTCGCCATGATATTGGCGGATGAATTCCTCGATCTGGCTCTTGTCGTCCTGACTTTCATTCAGCGGTATTCGGATCGCCCGATCCGGTGCGATCATGGCCTGACTCAGCAGCCCGGTAGCTTGTCCCTTGATGTCGAAGAATTTCTGTTCCTCGAAATTGAAAAGCGTGCGGTAGAACTGGCTCCACACCCGCATATGTCCCCGCCGGACATTGTGCGTCAGGTGATCGAGCATATCGAGACCCGCATTGTTCGCGGCCTCCGCCCACCGCCATCCGGGGAACTCCGCCCAATTCTCATAAAGGTCTTCGCCGTCTTTGACAAAGTAGAGGTACGATCCACCAATTCCCTGAATGACGGTATCATCCTCCTCGGTCGGCTGCGCGCCATGTTCAAGCGCCCACGCCATCGCCGCTTCGGGATCGGCCACGCGAAAGGCCATGGCGCTGGCCGACGGGCCATGCTCGCCGCGAAACGCCGCGACCCGCCCCGCATCGTCCCGGTTCAGCATCAGGTTGATGCGACCCTGCTTATACCGCGTGATGTTCTTGGAAGGATGACGATGCGTCGGGACAAAGCCCAACTGCTCGAACTGCGCCGCCATTGCATCGGGGTCTGGCGATGTAAATTCGACAAATTCAAACCCGTTGAGGCCCAATGGATTGTCAGCCATTTTCGTCACCCTCTTTTCCTTGATCTTGCATAATCCTGCGTTCCCCGGCTGAAGACTTGGTCCTGCGGGATGATTTCGTCCGCCTCTATGGACTCCTCTTGCTTCAGCTCTTCATAAAGCGGGGCGAAGTCCGTCTCGACTGTCTGGCGCAGCAGGTCATCGAAGCTGTCGATGACGAAATAGGACTGTTGATAATCATCAATCCGATATTTGGTGCGCATGAGCCGCTTCAGGTCGAAACCGATCCGGTTGGGCGATGGATCATCCAGCGCAAACAGGGACTCGCCATGGGAAGAGACGATCCCCGCACCATAGATTTTCAATTCCGGCCCCTCGCGCATCAGGCCGAACTCGACCGTGTACCAATAAAGGCGGGCCAGCTTCTCGATCGCGCCAAGACCATCCGCGCGCAGCCCGCCTTCGCCATAGGCCTGCATGTAATCGGCGAAAACCGGATGGGCGAGCAGCGGCACATGGCCGAACACGTCATGGAAAACGTCCGGCTCCTGCAAATAATCCAGCTGATCCGGCCTGCGAATGAAGCGTCCCGCCACAAAGCGCCGGTTCGCCAGATGTTGGAAGAACGTCCTGTCCGGCACCAGTCCCGGCACCGCGACAACTTGCCAGCCTGTCCTCTTCATCAATCGTTCGGACAATTCCTCGAAATTGGGAATGCCCGGCTTCGCGATCCGCAGAATATCCAGACCGTCCGTAAATTCCTTCACCGCCCGGCCGGGCAGCAGGGCCGCTTGCCGGGCGAACAGCTCATTCCAAACGGCATGCTCCTGAGGCGTATAGCTTCCCCAGTCCTGCGGAATTGTCCAATCCTCCGCAGCGTCTGCGGGGCGTTCCATCGTTGAAGCGACCATCTGGAGGTTATGACACGCCCCCCATGTAAAGGGGTTCCAATTTCACGCGAAATGGGCGAGTTTGAGAAATACGATCGTCACATCAGGCCACAACATGAAAGATTTTCGTCAGATTGATGAGATTGACCGCAGGATCATCTCGATTCTCCAAAAGGATGCCACGGTCAGTCATGCCGAACTGGCCGAACAGGTCGGCGCCTCTACCGCTTCATGCTGGCGCCGGATAAAGGCGCTGGAAACGGCCGGCATCCTGATTGGCGCAGTCCGCCTCGTGAACCCTGAAAAGGTCGATCGCGGCGTCAATGTGCTCTGCAACATCCGGATGCGCAGCCATGCGCGCGACGCAAGGCAGGCGTTTGAGGATTTCGTGGATGGCCACCCGGAAATCGTGGAGTGCTTCTCCATGTCGGGCGAGTGGGACTATCTGCTCCGCATCGTGGTTGCCGACGTCGCGGACTATAATCTGTTCCTAATGCACACATTGCTGGGCCATCCGTCCGTCGCCAGCGCCGCGTCCCATTTTGCCCTGTCGATGACCAAATATACGACCGCCCTACCCGTGTGAGCAGCAGGAAGCGGCCTGCGACCGTCAGGAGCGTCTCGTCCCGCCTCCCGGGGCAAAGCGGGACGCTTTTTTCGTGGGCGGCCGGGTCTTGCGCTTGGCGGCCGATCAAGCCAAGCAAGGATCATGCACCAGGGAAATAGGCGAAGCGGCGCAGGTCGGCCGCGCGCGGCAGAGATTGAAGAACGCGCGGAAGCCTTGCTCGAAGCGGCCGAACAGGCGTTGATAGAACTCGGCTATGAACGCGCCACCCTGACCTTGATCGCCCAGCGCGCGAGCGTTTCGAAAAAGACCATCTATGCCAAATATGGCGGCAAGCCGGGATTGTTGCGGGCCGTGCTGGACCGGATTGCCGACCGGAACATGGCCGCCGATCTCCGCCTGCTCGATCGAGATAACCCCGTGGAGGGCCTTTACGAGTGGGCTCGCATGATCATGCGCAGCACCCGGACCAGGGCTGCGCATGCCGTCACCGCGATCAGCATGCGCGAAGGACTGCGTTTCCCGGAATTCCGCGATGCGATGGGGGAGGCACGGACCCTGCGCCAGCAGACCCCCCTTCGCTCCTATCTGGAACGCCTACGGGCGCGGGGGCTTATCCGTCCAGTCGACTGCGAAGAGGTCTCGTCGATGTTCCTGTGGATATTGTCGCAGGACATGGTCGACGCCGTTTCCGCGGGCACGGTCGAACCGCTGACCGACGAAGAAGCCGATGCAAAGGCACGACGCGTGGCAGAATTGATCGCGCAAGGATTGATGCCCAAAGCGGACAAGGCCTGCACCCTTTAAAGCGCAATAAGGAGCGGCCTTCGCCGCCCCTCGTCACTGCCGCTCAATATTGACGGCCAAGTCCACCATCATGATAGATGGACGCCCCAGTCACAAAGCGGGACTCATCAGACGCCAGATAGACAAAGGCATGGGCCGTATCTTCCGGGAAGCTTTCGATGCCCAGCGGACACATGTTCACCAGCTCCTGAATACCTGCCTGCGCCGACTCGTAGAGGCCAAGCTGTACATATCCCTCATAGCCTTCCTTCAGCAGCGGCGTCGTCGTCTGCCCCGGATGCACTGAATTGACCCGGATGCGCTTGGGGCCAAATTCGATCGCGCCGCACATGGTCAACATGCGCTGCGCCGCCTTCGACACATGATAGCTGAGGTTATGGGCGTTGGGCATGTGAGACGCCATGGACACGGTATTGATCACCGAACCACCGCCCGAAAAGCGGTTCACGGCATCGGCCAGAGCAGGCGCGCAATGCTTCATGCCCAAAAAGCCGCTGTCATGGTTGACGGCCATGACCTTGCGCAGGTCCTCCAGCGACGTGGCTTCGATACCGCCATGGATGGAAATACCGGCATTGTTCACCAGCACGTCGATCGCGCCGAATTCAGACATGACCATCGATACCAGCTTGGCCCAGTCCGCTTCCAGCGTCACATCCTGCGCGACGAGCTTGAACCGGCCAGCGCCATGCTTTCCGTCCATCTCGTTGCTGACTGCTTCGTCGGTACGAAGATCGGTAGCGATCACCGCGCGCGCACCTTCCCGCAGGAATGCGTCACATACCGCCACGCCGATATTACCCTGACGGCCTGCTCCCGTTACGATCGCGACCTTGCCTTCCAAACGCGCCATTATTCCTCATCCTTTCCACATTTCACAAAATGGGTATCGGTGAGTTCCATAATGAGTCAAGGCGCGAGTGTCGATTTCAAGCCACCACAGGATGCGCCAGACCGATGCCATCAGGCCGAGCCGAGTTTTTGACAGCCGCGTGCCGGGGGCGCATGGGCATCCAATGCAACTCGCCCATTTCGACATCGACATTTTCCTCCGCGACTATTGGCAAAAGCGCCCGCTGCTGATCCGCAATCCGTGGAACGGCTGGGACAATCCGCTCGACCCGGACGAACTGGCCGGACTTGCCTGCGAAGAGGGCGTCGAATCCCGCCTTATCACGCGACAAGCTATTCAACTGACGATGGAAAGCGGCCCCCTGCCGGAGGCGCGCTTTGGCGAACTCGGAACCGGGCCATGGACGCTGCTGGTGCAGGCGGTGGACCACCACGCCCCCGGCGTGGCGGCCCTGCTGGAACCTTTTCGCTTCATCCCCGACTGGCGCATCGACGATGTGATGGTCAGCTACGCCACGGACGGCGGCGGCGTGGGGCCGCATTTCGATCAATATGATGTCTTCCTGGTGCAGGGCCTCGGCAAACGGCGCTGGCGCGTCGGGCCAAAATGCAGTTCGGCGACACCTTTGCTGCCGCATGACGATCTACGCCTGATCGCCGATTTTGAAGCGGAGGGTGACTGGATATTGGAACCCGGCGACATTCTGTACGTGCCACCCTGCTTTGCGCATGATGGTGTGGCGATTGGTGATGATTGCATGACCTATTCGATCGGGTTTCGCGCGCCCTCTCGCGCCGACCTTGTCGAAGGCTGGTCCGCGCATCAGGCGGACGGCATGGCGGAGGAGGATCGTTATGCCGACCCCGGTCTCGCCCGACAATCCAATCCGGGAGAAATCACCGCGCCTACGCTCGACCGGCTGCATGCAATGGTGATGGAGGCATTGGCAGATCGCGATGCCTTCGCCCGCTGGTTCGGGCAGCATAGCAGCGCGCCCAAATATTCCGATTCCGATTGGCGGCCCGAAGAACCGATTGCAGCCGATGATATACGGGCATGGCTTGCCCAAGGGGCATCGCTCCAGCGCAACCCGGCCAGCCGTTATTCCTTCATCCGGCAGGGATCATCCATTCTGCTCTTCGTGGACAACCATTGCTTCGATTGCGGGGCCGACACTGCCTCCCTTGCCGAACAACTCTGCTCAAACACCATGGTCGCGGCCAATCCGGACCTTGCGCAAAACCCCGGCGCGGTCGGCCTCATCAAGACCCTGATCGATCAGGGCAGCCTCGCCTTCGAAGAGGATGATTGATCAATGGCCCTCATCCTCTTCAACAAACCCTATGGCGTGCTGTGCCAGTTTACCGATGAGAGCACCGGGCCCCCACGACCAACACTCGCGGCGTTCATCGACAGGCCGGGCGTCTACCCTGCCGGGCGGCTCGACCTCGACAGTGAGGGGCTGCTGCTGTTGACCGATGACGGGCGGTTGCAGGCGCGTATCGCCGACCCCCGGTTCAAGACGCCCAAAACCTATCTCGTTCAGGTGGAGGGGGAACCCGGCGACGCGGAACTGGAGGCGCTACGACGCGGGGTCAAGTTGAAGGACGGCCTTACCCTGCCCGCGCTGGTGGAACGCATCGACCCGCCTGCCCTCTGGCCGCGCGATCCGCCGGTACGCTTTCGCAAGAGCGTGCCCGACTGCTGGCTGCGCCTCACGATCCGCGAAGGACGTAACCGGCAGGTGCGCCGAATGACGGCAGCCGTCGGCCACCCCACCTTGCGCCTTGTCCGGTGGAGCATCGGAGATTGGACGCTGGACGGCATTGAGCAGGGACAATGGCGGGAGGTATGATCTCCCGCAGGCCACTCAGCCTTCGATCAGGCGCTTCAACGCCTTCAGATCGCGGTTGACCCATCGGATGTCAGCCGCGAACCGTTCATCATCCATGCCCGGCTGACGAAAAAGCGTCAGCATGACCTCCGCGCCTTCCCCATTTTGCACGACACGCAAGGGGACATGGACCTGATCGCCACCGCCCAGATCCACCTGATGATCCATCACCCCCAGATCATTATGGGGCGTGAAGCGGATACGGATCGGCCCTTCCGGTCCATCGGCCAGCCAACCGTCCCCATCTTCGCGCAACCCCGATTCCGCCAGGCCAGAGGCCCATTGGGGGAAAAATTCGGGGCGCCACATCCTTTCGTAAAGAGCCCGCCATTCCTGATTGATCGACACGCTGAAAGTCCGGGCGGGTAACACTGCTGTCTCCTGTCGTGATGTAACGGGAAATCCCTTTAGCCTGTTTCATGAATGCCCGGAAAGGCCGCAAAGCTTGCCGACCCAGGAACTTAACGCCGCGACAATGCCTTCCTTCGCCGCACAGCCTGCCTTCCCAGCGGATCGGCAAAGCGAAAAGGGCCGCCTTCTCTCTTGACGGCTCGATTTACCCGCGCAGGGAGAATGCATGACCTATCGCCGGATCAGTTCGACACGCCTTTGCATCCTCGCCCTCGCCACCTGCATGGCGTCCGTCGGCGCGTCCGCGGCAGACCCGGCGCCCTTCGACCTCCCCGGCCCCGAACTGCTGGTGACCGTCAGCCGCGCCGGGCGAACCCTGCCGATCGGGCAAGTGCCCGCACTGGCGTCGGGCGACGTCGTCAGGATCGAAGCCAATCTGCCCGAAGACCAGTCGATCCGCTACCGCCTGGTGTCGGCATTCCTGCGCGGCGTCACCAACCCGCCACCCAAGAGCTGGATCTCCAGCGCGGAAACATGGCAGAGCAAGGACCGGAAACGGACATTGAAACTGACCGTGCCGGATCATGCGCGTCAGCTAGTGTTGTTCATGGTGCCCGATACCGGCGGCGACCTCAGCACCATTTCCGACGCGATCCGTGGCCGCCCCGGCGAATTCGTCCGTGTAACGCAGGACATCAACAAGGCTTCGCTGGACCGGAGCAGGCTCAATGCCTTCATCCTGGGCATCCGGTCGCAGGAAAACAGCCACCCTGAATATCTGAGGACCGTAGCCCCAATCCTGTCCTCAAGCCTCGCCGTCAAACTGAACCCCGACTGCCTGGCGAAAATCGTCGAGTTTCAGGCCGCCTGCCTCGTCGAAAATCGCGACAGTCTGGTGCTCGGCGACATCCACAGCAATTCGCTCACCGAAACCATCATCGGCGCGCCCACCGACCTCGCCCTGCAACTCAGCGCGACGCGGGAGGGGGGCTATGGCTTTTACAGCCCCTATATCGGCGTGGTCCGCGATCTCGCGCGCATATTCGGCGCGTTCAACAATCCGGAATTCAACTATCTGCCCGCGCTCGGCCTTCAGAATGGCAAGTCCGTGTCTTTGTTGCTGAACAGCGCCCCCTCCTTCCGCAAGCCCAAGTCCGTGCTGGTGGCCGCCTTGCCCGCCATCGAAAAGAATGTTCCCCCGCCCCTACGCCGGAGCAGCGACGCTCCGATCTGCGGTTCGCGGCCGGGAATCGTCCTGGGCGTCGATGGCGCGCCGCTCGTCTTTGCCACCAACTATGCCCACAACATGGTCTTGCGGCTGACGGACAAGGACGGCCACATGGTCGAAGCACCGCTCATCGCGCGAGCCGACAAAGGCGGCTACATATTCGCGCCTTCCTTCAAGGTTGAGGACTTGAGCGGGCCGATGAAGGGCCGCTTGCACGGGCATTGGGGTTTTGAATCCTTTGACGGGCCGGAATTCGCCCTCCAATTCCCGCAAGCGGGCAGCTTGCAGCCCTCCGCCGACCAGCGCCTGATAGCGGGAAAGAATGACAGGCTGCTGCTGACCGGCCCCACGACGGCTTGCGTGAGGAATGTTGCCGTCCAGCTGCCGGAAGGGCGGAGCGTCTCAGTAAAGTGGCAGGCTTCCGGCGATGACGCCATTGCCATCGACATGCCCCTGTCAAACGTCGCGTCGGCAGGCAATGTGATCGTCGCGATCCAGTCGTTCGGCGGGGAAAAGCCCGAATTGCTGACCGTCCCGGTCGAGGCGGATCAAAGCCTCTCCCAACCGCCTCCCCCTCTATAATGCTGGCAAGACGCGCGGCGGGTGATAAGGCGCGCTTTTCCTCAAGCGCCCCGGCGCATCAATAACGGATCGAGTGGCATGAAGACCAAGCACTGCCTTGAAGCAAGCGATGTAAAGGCGATCCTCGCCGCAGCCGAAGCAGAGGCTTTGGCCAATGGCTGGGCCGTGACCATCGCGATCGTCGATGACGGCGCGCATCTGCTTGGCCTCATCCGTCTGGATGGCGCCGCCGCCAGCACCGTGAAGATGGCGGAGGCAAAGGCATCGACATCCATACTCGGCCGCCGGGAAACGAAGGTCTATGAGGATCTGGTGCTTAACGGCCGCGTTTCGATGCTGTCCGCGCCCGGCATGCCCGCCATGCTCGAAGGTGCCGTCCCGATCGTCATCGACGGTGACTATGTCGGCGCCGTAGGTGTCTCCGGGGTCAAGTCGGATCAGGACGCCCAGATCGCACGCGCCGGAATCGCCGCGATCCTGCCGCAGGACTAGTCATAGGCCGCGAACGCCACGCGACTCTCGCCACCCATTTTTGCAAGGCTCCCGCTCCGCGCCGCCACCAACATGGCTGGCGCGCGTTGAAGCGTCGTTCGATGCTTCGAATGTAGGAGCCTGCTCTGGAAAATGTTGCTGGTTGGGTCGCGCCCATAGCGACCATGATCGCCGCGATGATGACCGCCGCCAATCTCGGCGCGCGCGTCACCGGCTGGGGTTTCGTCGTCTTCACCTTTGGATCGATCGCATGGTCGGTCGTCGGCCTGTCCTCCGGCCAGACGAACCTCGTCGCGACGAACGGCTTCCTCACCTTCGTGAACCTGATCGGCGTATGGCGATGGCTCGGTCGCCAGCGCGCTTATGAGGATGGGGGCAAGTCGGCCGCCCAATCCAGCCGCCGATCGCCCTACCCGACCCTCTTCACGGCCACCGGCATCGCGGGGGTTCCGGTCGCGGCATCCGACGGACAGACGGTCGGCAAGGTCGTCGAAGCCCTCGTCACCTGCGAAAACGGCAGTGTCAGCTATGTCGTCATCAGCGCCAGCGGGGTGGGCGGCATCCATGAAGTCCTGCGCGCCGTGGCCCGTGACGATATCCGCTTTTCCTGCGATCGCTTCACACTCAATCGGGACAGCACCTGGTTCGAAGCATTGCCGCCGCTACAGGATGGCGACTGGCCAGCCGCCCCCGCCGAACTGCCCCAGGGCGATGCACCATGACCGAAGCGTAAGGGGGGAAGGCTGCGACCTGCCGTTCGTCGCAAATCCGTTGCCTTCGGCGGAACGGATCGCGATTAGCAGGGAAAGGGAAAAAAGAGGGGCAAGGGTCCATGAAGGTCAGGATAGTCGCATGCGTGGCCGCGCTCGGTGCCGCGCTGCTTCCAGCAGTTGCGCTCGCGGACGATCCGCATGACCCCACCATGCGCAGTTCTGCGGCACGGGCACGTGACCGGGCAATCATCCGGCAGATGAACCAGCAGCAGCTCGCCTATGTTCGCGACCGCGATGCGCGGATCATGCGCAACTATCGCCGTGCGCAGGGCGGCGGCGATGGCTATGCCGATGCTCGCGCGGATTATGATCGCCAGATGGCGTCATGGCGGCGCGCAGTGGCGGCCTGCAACGCCGGGCGTTGGGAATATTGCGACAATTAAGGGTGCATGATCCCGACACCCGTCCAATTTGAGCGGCGCGAGCGAAGGACTCGAACCCTCATCGCACGTTCAATCCCAATTCGCTGAGCAATTGCCCCGCCTGCTCCCGCGATATGGTCGCGCCACGAAAGCGGGACGCGTCCTCCAGCCTTACGCCGCCAAGGTCAGCACCGCGCAGGTCCGCGCCTTCGAACCGGGCGCCGGTCAGCAGCGCCTCCCGCAGGCTGCAATCCTCGAACGATGCCATCCGAAAATCGCATTTGCGCAAGTCCGCCTGAGAAAAATCGACTCGTGCGAGCCTCGCCTTCATAAAGGAACGCCCGGTCAGCTTCGCACCGATCAGCAGCGTTTCTTCAAAATGGACGTCTAGCGCCCGAACATCCGACAGGTCGGCGCCCGTAAGCTTGCAGCCGAAAAAATGCACCGCTTGCAACATACTACGCTTCAGCGAAGCACCGTTCAGGTCGCTGTTGGCAAGGCGCGCTTCGCCAAGATCACAAGCTGTGAAATTGGCCGAACCGGCGCGGCACGACTGCCAGGTGCTGCGATCAAGTTTTGCGCCGGTGAAGTCGGCGCGTCGCATGTCGCATTGTTGAAACGACCATTGGGACAGGTCCAGATGCGAAAGGTCCGCACCCTCCATCACGCACTCGGCCAACGAACGCGGCGCGCCCATCAGCGCTTCGATATCCTGGCGCGCCAAAGTCTGCCCGCGGATCACTTGGTCGTCACTAACATGCTGCATCTGTATGCTGTTAGACATGATCCCCCGGGCAGACCAGCTATGCTAAAGCTGCGCTTCCCCGCCATCGACGAAATAGTCCGACCCAGTCACATAGCTCGCCTCGTCAGACAGCAGGAACAGAGCGACGGCCGCCGCTTCCTGCGCCGTTCCAAGGCGGCCCAGCGGATTGCTTCCGGCCATCTGCTGTTCGACCGCAGCAACATGCTCTTCGGGCAGGCCGAGGCGGTTGAAAAAGTCGGTCGCGATCGGTCCGGGGCTCAATGTGTTCACGCGGATGCGGCGCGGGGCCAGTTCATAGGCAAAGCCTCTTGCAAGCGAGCGGACGGCCCCCTTGGTGGCGCCATAAAGGGCGCTTGCGGGCAGCCCCTTATCCTTCGCGACGGATGCCGTGATCAGGATTGATCCGCCATCGCGGATCAACGGCGCCATCGCCTGCGTCCCGAAGATCGGCCCGCCGACATTCAGGTCCATGAGGTTCCGGTAAAGGTCAGCACTGATATGGCCAAGTGGCGCGCCTGCCCCGACGCCCGCGTTCAGGAACAGGCCATCGATCTTGCCGAACAGGCGGGCAGCTTCCTGCGCGAGCGCTTCGGCGGCTTCCGGACGGGACGCGTCATTTTGCAGGACGTGCACGCCGGGCAACTGCGCCGCGACGCTGTCCAGTCTTTCCCGGTTCGATCCGGTGATCAGCACCGATCCACCTTCCTCCATGATCCGCTGGGCCGCGGCGAGGCCGATACCGCTGGAACCGCCGGTAATGACGACGGACTTGTCCCTGAACCTCTGCATGCCTCTTTTCTCCATTCGACAATCTGTTCCGATCCATGGCTTGCCCACCTGGCGGAAAAGCTGATCGCCAAGTTGGACGCAGCCGCGCCGCCGATCAACAAGGATGTTTCCCTTGCGGACCAACTGGCGTCAATGATCTCGTATGGCATACGTAAATTGACAGAAGAGCCCAAACCCTTATTTCTGACAAGGTATAAGAGTGGGAGCGGTCAAGATGACGGGCGGTTTGAACATCGGGGACGGGACGACGCTCGACGCTGCTTCTCAGCCGGGCATTTCCGCGCGCGGAAGGGGGCGCCCTCGTCGCCTGGCGCGCGACACGATCATCCAGGCGGCACTGGTTCTGCTCGACGAAATGTCGATCGACCGATTTTCCATGGGTCTGCTCGCAAAGAGCCTGAAAGCCGGGGTCATGACCCTTTACAATTACTTCCCCAGCCGCGACGATCTGCTGATCGCCGTCGCCGACGAAATATATAGCCGGTTCGATTATCCGGCGAAGGGCAACTGCTGGCAGGACGAAGTGCGCCAGTGGTTGTGGGCGACAGAGGATCTCTTCCAGCGCTATCCCGTCGCGATGAAGCTCAGCCTGTGGGATGGCCATGCATCACCGGGCTGGTTGCGCACATGGATACCTGTGGTGGAATTGATCAGCGCGCAGGGGCTGACCGGCCCCGACCTTGCCTTTGCGGTGCGGTGGTTCACGACATCGGCTCTCGGCTTCATCACGTCCCAGCCGCCTCCTCCAGAGCACAACAACCAGCGGACGACCGCGCATATCCATGCCCTGACGGCCTATGAGGCTGCGTTGTTGCAGGGTCTTCAGCACGACCTGCTGCAGGTCGATCGGAAAGCGGCCCTCACCTACGGCTTCACCCACATCATAGCCGGCCTGGAACGCATCATCGCGGAGGCGGCGAACGCGCAATCGGAAATGACGGGAGAGTGACTTTGAGCAATGCAGGCGACACGCGATTCGGCTTCACAAAGCTGATCGTGCAGGATGAGGAAGCCATGGCCGCCTATTATGGCGCGGTGTACGGGCTCAACCGCCTGCACCGCGTGGAATCGGGCGATCCCGCCGTTATGGGGCGCCTGCGCGAAGTGATTATGGGTCCAGGTGAAAGCATGGGCGTAGAATCGTTGACGATGATCAACTTTTTAGATAGGCCTGCTCCACGCGACCGGGAAGTGATCCTTGGATTCATCACCACGGACCTCGACGCGCTTGCCGAACGGGTGCTCGCGCACGGCGGCAAGCATGTCGGCCCGGTTCGCGAAATGCCCGAACATGGCGTGCGCGTCCTGTTCACCAGCGACCCTGAAGGACGGTTGAGCGAGAATGTGGAGATGATGGCGAGATAATAGCAGGGCGACATCGCCCCCGCATCCCCCACA
Organism: Sphingobium sp. TomTYG75; assembly: GCF_054771635.1. Taxonomy (NCBI): domain Bacteria; kingdom Pseudomonadati; phylum Pseudomonadota; class Alphaproteobacteria; order Sphingomonadales; family Sphingobiaceae; genus Sphingobium; species Sphingobium sp. TomTYG75. Next base: position 384,429 of record NZ_BSRE01000002.1, read on the forward strand.
AATCCCCAGCTCTCATGGAGAGACATATGGATATGAGAACGAAGACTTTGCCGAACATGCTTGACAGTGGCAGCCGCCCCCTTCCGCTGGCTGATGGCCCCGAACTGCGCGCAGCGCTTAAGGCGGCCAATCTCCAGACCTTGCTGATGGTCTATGTGCATCTGACGCATGATGAATCGATGCTTCAGAACTTCCAGGTCCACATTCACCCCCCTTACACCAACCCCGACTATGTGATCCCGCAGGACTGCATCGACGACCTGCATGAAAAGCTGGTCCATGTGCTGACGACGCCGGGCGCGGCCAAGTCAGAAGATCCACCGATCGAACTGATGCAAAAGATGATGAGCATCGGCGTCGGCGAGCCGGTGGAGGACGAATTCGTCCCCATGGTCGTCGAACAGGGCGGCTTCAAGCGCAGCCCCGCGCGCAAGGAACAGCCCGGCCGCACCCCGCCCCCCGCTGGCTTCAAGGTGCTGGTCATCGGCGCGGGCCTTACCGGCATTCTCGCCGGGATCGAGCTGGAGCGCGCCGGTTACGATCATGTGATCATCGAAAAGAATGAGGAAGTCGGCGGCACCTGGTGGAAGAACCGCTATCCGGGCGTCGGCGTGGATACGCCTAGCCACTTCTATTCCTATTCCTTCGAAATCAGCCCGGAATGGAACCACTACCACCCGCATGGCGCGGACATGCGCGAATATTTCCGCGCCGTGGCCGACAAATATGACGTCCGCCGCAACATCCGGTTCAAGACCATGGTGCACAGCCTGGTCTTCGATCAGGATGAAGCCGTGTGGAACGTCACCATCGAGGATTTGAACACCGGCAAGCGCGAAGTCATCAAGGCCAATGCCGTGTTCAACGCGTTCGGCACCACCGACCGTTGGAAGCTGCCCGAGATCCCCGGCATCGAAAGCTTCAAGGGCATCATCACCCACTCGGCCGACTATGACGAAAATATCGACCTGAAGGGCAAGAAGGTCGCCGTCATCGGCACCGGCGCCAGCTCCGCGCAGATCGTGTCCACGATCGTCAAGGAAGTGGATGAACTGGTCGTCTTCATGCGCACCAAGCACTGGATGATCAACAATCCCGAAGTGAAGGCGGAAGTCCCAGACCCGGTGAAATGGGCGCTGCGGCACATTCCCTATTACAAGGAATGGTTCCGCTTCCGCGTGTTCTGGTTCGCGGCCGACGGCCTCTATCCCAATGTGGTGAAGGACCCGTCCTACCCCGAAGACGGCATCGCCGTGTCGGCGCTCAATGAAGGCATGCGCCAATATGCCTTGTCGCACATGCATCACAAGCTGGCGGGACGCCCTGACCTTATCGAGAAGCTGACGCCCGACTTCCCGATCTTCTCCAAGCGCGTCGTGATGGACGCGGGCTGGTACGATGCCCTCGTGCAGCCGCACACGACGCTGGAGACGGCGGGCATCGCCGAAATCCTGCCGAACGGCATCCGCACGAACGACGGCAAGTTCTACGAACTCGACGTGATCATCTGCGCGACCGGCTTCAACGCATCGTCGCTGGTGCAGGATCTGGAGATCAAGGGCCGCGATGGTCATGATCTGGCGGTGGACTGGGCGGACGAGGAAGAGCGCGCCTATATGGGCACGACCATCCCCGGCTATCCCAACTACTTCCTGTCGACCGGCCCCAATATCGGCCCGAACCACGCAGGCGGCCTCAACATCGTCAGCGAATCGCAGGTCCATTATCTGATCGAATGCCTCGATCACATGATCGCGACCGGCGCCCGCACGATCGAAGTGACGGAGGAAGCCTTCCTGCGTCACAACAAGCGGATCGACGATCAGATGAAGCACATGATCTGGACCCATCCCAAGTCGAAAAGCTATTATCAGAACAGCAAGGGCCGGCCCGTCGGTCCCTGGCCTTTCCGCCTCGTCGACATGTGGAACGAGCTGCAAGAGCCCGTGCTGGAAGACTATAAGTTCGACTGACCGTAAGGACGGGGGGAGGAGCCGGGCTGCTGCGCGGCCAGGCGCCTCCCCTCCCCAAATGATTGATCGGGACAGGTGGGGCCTTGACCGGCATCGGGGGGCGCCTAAGTTAGGCGCTCGTCGTGCATCTCATGAGGGTCGACGCTGATGGACGCTCGCCTTTCCGCCGCCTGTCCTTTTCATCGCGAAGGCGATGACCGCAAGTCAGCCGCAGCCGCCGACGCCGGTGGGACCGTCGATCCCGATATGCGCACCCGCGATTTCGCCGAAGCGCGCGCCATCTTGCGTCACCCGAATGTACGGCAGGCCGGTTTCCTGGCCGAACAGGTCGGCAGGATCGGCAGTGCGACGCGCCAGCCTATCCTGTTCCTCGAAGGCGAAACGCATCGCGTTCAGCGCAGCGCCACCGCCCGTTTCTTCACGCCCCGCATCGTCACCACCCACTATCGCGAGTTGATGGTAGAACTCAGCGACATGCTGGTTTCCCGGTTCGCGAAGGACAAGACCGCCTTCCTCGACCAGCTCAGCCTTGAGCTTGCCGTCGCCGTCGCCAGCCATATCGTCGGCCTGACCGACAGCGATCCAAAGGGACTGGCACGGCGGCTGGACGTGTTCTTTACCGGCGATTTCCGCCCGCATCCGGGCAAGTTGGCGTCATTGGTCAAATTCGTGCAATCCCAATATCGGGTGCTGTCCTTCTATTATCATGACGTCGCCCCAGCGATCCGCGCGCGGCGAAAGCAGCGGCGGGACGATGTCATCTCCCACCTTATCGACGAAGGTTATAATGGCCGGGAGATATTGACCGAATGCCTGGTCTATGGCGCGGCTGGAATGGCGACGACACGCGAGTTCATCGTCATGGCCGCCTGGCATATGCTGGAGCGCGAGGATTTGAAGGCCGCCTTCCTCGCCGCGGATGAAAAGAGGAAGATCGCCCTGCTGGAGGAGCTGCTGCGGCTGGAGCCGGTCGTCGGCTATCTCTACCGCCGCATGCCAGCCGACGAGGTGGAGGCAGCGGGCGCGCCTCCCGGTGCCGCTGTCGCCATCGACGTACGCGCCGCGAACACGGACACAACGGCCTTTGGCGAGCGGCCTTGCGAGTTTGTGCCGGGCCGGGAAGTCAGCGCCAAATATGGCAATGCGGGCCTGTCCTTCGGCGATGGAGAACATCGCTGCCCCGGCGCGCAAGTCGCGCTTCAGGAAAGCTGCCTCTTCCTGGAACGCCTGTTGCAGGTGCCGGGCCTGAAGCTCGACCGGGCGCCGACGCTGGCGTGGAATCCGCTGGTGACAGGCTATGAACTGCGCAATGCTCTCATTTCCTGCGATTGAGCGAATGCCGCCTGACTGATGAGCAAGATAAGCGAAGAGGATATCGACCGGCTGGTCCCCGCCTTTTACGATCGGGTGCGCGCGGACCCGATCCTTGGGCCGATATTCAATCAGGCGATCGACGACTGGCCGCTTCATCTGGAAAAGCTCAAGGCATTCTGGTCATCGGTGATGCTGGGAACCGGCCGGTACAAAGGGCAGCCGATGGTTGCGCATGTCCGGCACGAACCGCACATGACCGCCGATAATTTCAGCCGCTAGCTTGCCCTGTGGCGACAGACGAGCGGCGACATCCTCGCGCCAGACGTCGCCGCGGCCTTTCGGGAAAAGGCCGACCGGATCGCGGAAAGCCTGCAACTGGGCATTCAATTCTACCGCGACAGAAACGCTCGAACCGGGTGAGCGCGGACGATCGCCAAGCAACCATCCGCCACCAATGCCGACAACCAGACCTCAAAATTCGCGCAGGATTTCGCGCAGCGTGGTGCCTTCATACTCAGTGCGCACCGCGTCCGCCTTCTGAAGCGCAGGAATGACCCCATTGACCAGATCGGGCAGCTGGCGATTATAGCCGGACCCCTCGATCAATATGCCGTCGCCACCCACTTCGTCCATGACCGCCATCAGCTGATCCGCGACCTCTTGCGCCGTGCCCCTGAATCGGGAGCCGCTGCCCCCTTTCCCTGAGGAAAACAGGTCGCGAAGGGATTTGCCCTCCTCCCGCCCGGCCTTTTTCATATGTTCCAGTGCGCTGGTGTGGCCGCCTGCCACAATGTCCTGCGGCACGGGCGCATCCACATCGTAGAGCGAAAAGTCGATGTCGAGCGAGGATGAAGCCATGACGATATTATGCTCGAACGCCGCCTGCTTTTCGGCCTCGGTCATTTCGGGCGGCTCTCCGCCCTCGGGCAGGATGTTGACCGGCGTCAGGAAGAACACCTTGATGCTATCAGGATCGCGACCCTGTTTTTCGGCGCGGTTGCGGATGTCCTCGCGATAGGCCTTCATGCCCTTCACCCCGCCGGTCATCATGCCCAGCACGACTTCGGCGTTCTTGGATGAAAAATCACGGCCCCGCTCGGACGCGCCCGCCTGTGCCAGAACCGGATAGCCTTGGGACGACCGCAGCGTGTTCAGCGGCCCGCGCGAACGGAAATGCTTGCCCTCGAAATTGACGGTGTGAACCTTGGTGTGATCGACATAGACGCCTGTCTCGGTGTTCGCGACCAGCGCGCCTTCTTCCCAGCTATCCCATAGCTTCTTGCACAGTTCGACAAACTCATCGGCGATGTCATAGCGCTCGCTGGGGGGCAGCAGCTTTTCCATGCCAAAGTTCAACGCCGCGTTCTTCTCGCTCGACGTCACCATGTTCCATCCCGCGCGCCCCTTCGTCAGGGAGTCGATGGTGGAGAGCAGCCTTGCAAGCAGATAGGGCGGATAGAAGGTCGTCGAAGCCGTCGCGATCAGGCCGATATGCGATGTTTCCTGCGCCATCACCGGCAACAACGGCAGCGGGTCGAGCTTGGGCGACAGCGTCGCATTCTTCAGGTCCAGCTCCATCGAACCGCCGTAGCGGTCACCCACGATCACCGTGTCTTCGAAGAAGATGAAGTCGAACTTCGCCGCCTCCAGCATCTTGGCCAGTTCCTTATGGTAGGAACCATCCGCCCATTGCGATCCAAGCTCCTTGCCATCGCCCGGCCAGGACGTCGCGCCGAACTTCGTGAAATAGCCAAGGTGGAATTTCGTGTGGGCCATCGACGGAAACCTTTCTCACCAGTATTTCCACGCCTGTGCCCCCCTATGCGTCCGCAGCACATGGGGAAAGCAGGCATGCCGCCGAAACCGCTTCAACGGCCCCGACGCTCTCTGAACATTATCAATAGTTGACATTGTTCAACCAAACGGCGAGTGAATTTATCCGCCCTTGCGGAACGCCTTTTTTCAGGCTGCTTTCGCAGGCGGCAGCCCGGCGTCGGGAATGTCCAGCTGCACCTCCCTATTGCGCGCATGATATCTGCTCATCCCGAAGAATATGGCAGCGGCAAAGGTGCAGAGTGCAAACACGCCGACAAATACCGGTTCATAACTGCCCGCAAAGTCACGCAGCCATCCTGCGGCAGGCGACATGAAGAAGGAGAATGGCAGCGTCATGACGCTCAGCAGACCCAGGACCTTTGGCAAGGCCTCAAAACCATAAAGCTGAACGACCAGCGCGCTGATCGGAGGGAAAACCGAGGCGCCGCAAAAACCGGTCAGTAACGCCGCGACATTCAATGCGAACATCCCTCCTGACAGGCCCATGATCGCCCAGGCCGCAGCGAAGCCCAGGCCGACCAGGCCGAGAGTCCTGGCCGAACCGACCCGGTCGCACGCAAAGCCCGCCACCAGCGAGCCGACGATGCTGGCCACGCCTGAAACGGCGAGCAGCACTGCTCCCGTCTGCAAAGACCCATGATATCCCTCGACGATGGGCAGAAGATGCGCGCCACCCATGATGGCCGTGCCATTCAGGATGCCGTCACCGACCGCGATCAGCCAGAACAGCGCGCCGCTCAAAATGGCGATCTGCGTCGGACCCGATGTCACCCCCTCGGCCCAGCCGGATTCGTCCGGCGCTTCGACCGGCGGATCGATCACCGTCAAGGTCAGCGGCAGCAAGAGCAGATGCGGGCCGGCGAGCAACAGGAAAAAGCTTTTCAATCCATAATTTTGGATGATGCTCACCCCAATGACGGGCAGGACGGTCACGAATAGGGGCAGAAAGGCAATGCCCATCACCTTGCCCCGCGCTTCGGGATACCAGCCACTCGCCAGGACCGCAGGCGGCAGAGCAGAAAACAGGGCAGCGCCGGGACCGATCAGAAGGCCGCACACAGCCAGCGCGATCGGCATGGTCGGCGCATAGGCCAGCGCCGTATATCCGATCAGGGAGATGAAGACGCCGGTCGACATGACCCGGCGAAGGCCCCATCGACCAATCGCAACCGCTATCAGCGGGCCAAATGCGGTGAGCGACAGGACGGCAAGGGAGAGAGCCATCGTGGCCATGGCCAATGACGCATCGTACCGGTCCTGCAATGCAAGGACGCTGACGCCCAGACCACCGAACGCACAACCCGTCCCGACATTTTGCGCGAACATGGCCCGCAAAAGCATCCCGCGCCTGCGTCGCTGCAGCGCGATGCCCTGACCACCCATGCTCACAACTTCAGTCATGCATTTACCGCCTTTGCGACCGGACGAACGATCGTCCCTAAAAATTGTCCGACCACCGCCAGGAAGATGGTAGGCCCATCACTTCTCCAGCGAACGCTTCTTCCAAAGTTCAGGCAAAGTGTTGGCGGCGACCCGGCGCGAATCGACGGGATGCTGGCCCACCCGTTGACGTTCGTCAACTGTTTCATCTGGCGCCATTCCATGATGGCCATGGTTCGTTCGCGAATATGCGTGAACGCCGCACCAAAGACCCGTTCTTCGACCTCAACATGGACCGGTCATTATGGTTCCCAGGCGGTCCTGCTGCCAGCAAACGGCGTCCTGGTCGAGGAACTCAGCCGCGCCGACACCAACCTAAACGCGCATCTTGCGTCCCTAGAGCATTTTCGAAGCAGATGGCATCATCTGCTGGCTCGGAAAATGCGGAAAACAAAGGACGAATAGAGCATGATCCGATCCAGTCTGATCGGATCATGCTCTAGATAAAGCTACTCACATCCACGCCCGCCAGCGTATTGACCCCGACCAGTATCACGCTCTGTTCGAATGTGCCGTCGCCATTGCCGTCGTAGAATATCCAGCCGTCGGTCGTCCCGGCAATGAAGGTCACATGGTTGACGCCCGCCGTCACCTTGGCAGCGTTCAGCGCGTCGGCGAAATTGTTGGTCGCGATCGCCGCCTCGGCATAATCGACGGCGGGCAGGCTGCCGTTCAGGAAATCGAAATCGATGCGATCCCCTTCGCCGATACGGAAGTCGTTGATGCGGTCATAGCTGGAACTGTTCAGCGATGATGCCAGCCCTGCAAAAACGAAGGTATCTGCTTCCGTGCCGCCCGTCAGCGTATCCTTGCCCCCGCCGCCGATCAGGATGTCGGCGCCCGCTCCGCCCTTCAACGTGTCGGTCGATGCCCCGCCATCCAGAAAATCGTCGCCCGCTCCACCATCCAGAAGGTCGCCGCCGTCTTCGCCAAACAATCTGTCGTTGCCGCCATTACCCACCAGCGAGTCATTGCCTAACCCGCCCCATAGGCTGTTGGCGCCGCTATTGCCGGTCATGGTGTTGGCCAGATCGTTGCCGATGCCGTCGATATTGCCAGCGCCGGTCAGCACCAGCTTTTCGACTTCCGCCGCCATTCGATAGCTGACGGACGCATTGACCTGATCGGTGCCGCCGCCCACGGCTTCGATGATAATGTCATCATTGGCGGCATTGCCGTCATCGGACCAGCTGTCCACCACATAGACGTCATCGCCCAGGCCGCCGGTCATGCTGTCCGCGCCAGTACCGCCGTCCAGGCTGTCATTGCCCAGCCCGCCGATCAGCGTGTCGGCCCCGTCGCCGCCGAACAGCAGGTCGTTGTCATCACCGCCATCCAGCAGGTCGTTGCCGCCATTGCCGGACAAATTGTCCTGTCCCAGCCCGCCGAAAATCTGGTTGGCGGCCTCATTCCCGACGATGATGTTGGCAAGGTCGTTGCCGATGCCGTTAATCGGGGCAAGCCCGGTCAGGGTCAGCTTTTCGACCTCCGCCGCCATCCGGTAACTGACCGACGCGTAGACAAGGTCAGTACCGCCCGACGCCAGTTCGATCACCTGATCGTCATTCCCGGCAAAGCCGTCGTCGGAATAGGTATCGATATAGAAGGTGTCGTTGCCCGTGCCGCCATCCATATAGTCCGCGCCTGCGCCGCCATCGATGATGTCGTTCCCCGCCATGCCATAGATGGTGTCGTTGAGCGCCGTCGTCTGGTAACCCAGCACGCTCGTCGTCGGATTGATGCTGTTGTTGCCCGACGATCCGATGATGGTTTTGCCGGTTTCCGAAATGTCGGTGATGCTGATGGACAGCAACTGGTCATCGACATAACTGCCATCGGTCGCCCGCACGATCAGCTGATAGACGCCGTCCTGGTCCGCATCCAGGCGGTTTTCATAGTCCACCGGGGTCAGGAAGGACACTGCGCCCGTCACCGCGTCGATCGTGAACAGCGACGCATCGGCCCCGCCCGCGATCGCAAAGCTCGGGGCCGTCCCGTCCGCATCGGCGGCTGTCACGGTCGTGACCGCCGTCTGGTTTTCCGCCATGCTGATGGCCGCGCTGGCTCCGCCTCCATTGGAGGTGATGACCGGCGCATTGTCATTGACGTTGGTGATGTTGATCGCCAGCGTTTGCGCGACATTGTTGGTGCCATCGCTGGCCGTGACGACGACATCGTAAGTGCGATCGCCATTGGCATCGCCGGGCGCTTCGAAATCGGGCGCCGCCTTGAAACTCAGCGCGCCGGTCACCGCATCGATCGTGAACAGCGCGGCGTCCGCTCCGCCGCTGATGCTGTAGCCCAGCGCCGTGCCATCGGCATCGCTCGCCTGCACCGTCGCTGCCAGCAGACTGTTTTCCGCAACCGACAGCGCTGCCGATGCCGCCCCGGCGTAGGATGTAAGGACCGGTGCATTGTCATTGAGGTTGGCGACCGTGACCGCCAGCGTCTGCCGATCGGCGTTCGCGCCGTCGCTGGCCTGCACGATCACGTCATAGACATTGTTATGATCGGCATCCGCCGCCACCTCATAGTCCGGCCCCGTCTTAAAGCTCAAGGCGCCGGTCGCAGCGTCGATGGTGAACAACGCGGCGTCGGCGCCGCCCGCTATCGAATAGCTGATCGATGGCCCATCGGTGTCTGTAGCCGTAACGGTGGTAACGGCGGTCGCATTCTCATTGATCGTGATCGCGGCGGCGGCGTCTCCGCCGTTGGAGGTGATGACCGGCGCGGCCCCATCCGCCACGTCGCGCACGGTGACGGACAGGCTTTGGGTGTCGACGCCACCATTGCCATCATTGGCGGCGACGATCAGCTGATAGACATTGTCGCCATCCGCATCCGCCGGATTTTCAAAGTTGGGCGCCGCCAGAAAGCGCAGCGCGCCCGTTACGGCATCGATAGCGAACAGCGCCGCGTCAGCACCGCCCGCAATCGAAAAGCCTATGGTCTGGCCGCTGTCCGTATCCGTCGCCGCGACGGTGGTGACCGCCGTGCTGTTTTCATCGATGGACAGCGCAGCGCTAGCGCTACCGCCATTGGATGTGATGACCGGCGGGGCATTAAGACCCGCCGATGGAATCGTCACATCAGCGAACTCGAAAAATTCGACGTTGCGGATCGTCTTCGTACCCTCGGGCGATCCGGGACGCAGGTCACCGGCAATATAGCTGCCGTCGGGTTGAAGCGTGAAAATATAGTCCGCCCGATTCCCGGAAAAGACCAGCGTGTCGATGTCGGCGCTACCGTCGATTAGGTCGTTGCCCGCCCCGGCCAGGATACGGTCGTTGCCCGCCCCGCCGTGCATATAATCGTCGCCAGCCCCGCCATCGAGCAGATCGTCGCCCGTGCCGCCGTACAGCTCGTCATTGCCCGCGCCGCCATACAGCTGGTCATTGCCGGAATCGCCGTTCAACGTGTCGTTGCTGGATGTGTTCGCGTCATCGCCATATAATATGTCGTCGCCAGTGCCGCCCGACAGCGTGTCGCCGCCCGCCTGACCATAGAGGATGTCATTATCATCCCCACCGTTCAGCTTGTCGCTGCCCCGGCCGCCCCAGATGAGATCATTGCCAGCACCACCGTCGATGATGTCGTCGCCCGAGATATTGTTGAACCCCAGATCGTCGCCATAAAGCCGGTCGTTGCCCAGCCCGCCCGAGATATTGTCGCTGCCGCGCCAGCCGAAGATGATGTCGTCGCCTGCGTCGCCCTGAAGGTTGTCCTTGCCCGCGCCGCCCATGATGATGTCGTTGCCCGCGCCGCCCTGAACCAGCACGTCCTTTGCATAATCGATGCCGCCAAAGCCGTGGTTGGTCAGGTCGATGACATCATCGCCATCGCCCAGCCAGAACTGCTCGATATTGTCAAAGCCGCCAAAGCCGCCCGAAATGGTCCCGTTATTATAGAATATGGCGTCGGACAGGTTGGACCCATAGACGATATCGGTGCCGGTGCTGCCCAGCAGCAGATCCATGGAAATCTGGATATTGGACGCAGCGATCTGATATTGCGTTCCGGCGTCGGTCAGGATTGCCGTGTTCCACACCAGCTGCGCCAGCACGGCATCGGGCCGCACGATATCCAGGTTCGACAAGCGGGTGAAGGCAAAGAACAGGTCCTTCTCGGCCGTGCCGGTGACTGTCGAGCTGCCGACAACATTATAATAGCTGGCCATATCGTCTCCCCATCTCGTGCCAGGATGGCTGGGGCCTGCCCCCGGCCCGGAGCGTATGGAAAGCTGATACCCTCGAAACGGCCTGCGCCGCGAAGATCATCGGGATAAAGGTGGCACCCTTAAGGGTAAGGCACCGCCAATATGCTTATTGTTCGCGGAACGACCGCCACATCAGGTCGGTCAACGGGTCGAACATATATTGCAGTGCCGTGCGCCGCCGCAGGGGAACCACCACCTCCACCGGCATGCCCGGCTTCAAAACGAAATCGCCGCGCGCATAGCGCCGGATGAGCGCGATCTGCTCCGGCGGTATCTGCACTTCCCCCACGAAATAGGACAGGCCTGTCTTTTCCTCGACGAAGCTGTCCGCCGACACCCGCGTCACCCGCCCGTCGATGATCGGCAGGCTGCGCGCTGGAAACCCTGCAAAGCGCACCTCTGCCCTTTGCCCCACCGCCAGGTCGTCAATGTCGGCGGGGGAAAAGCGCGTTTCTATCACCACCGCGCCGTTGCGCGGCACGATGTCCATCAACACCTGACCAGCGGCGATCACGCCGCCCACCGTATGGACCGACAATCCAACCACCGTCCCGCTGACCGGCGCGCGTACTTGCGTCCGCGCCACTTCATCGCGGGCCGCCGTCCATTTGGGCAGGACATCGCCCAGCTGCGTTTCGACGTCCCGCAATTCGGCCGTCACCTTTTCCTGCAACCCTTGCTTCGCCTCCAGCGCCTTCAGCCGCGCTTCCCCGGCCATGCTGACGGAGCTGTCGCGCGCCGCCAGCAACCGCGCGCGTTGCCCGATCAGGTCGGCCTTCGCCCGTTCCAGCGCGCGAATGCGGGTCTTGCTGACAAATCCCTTGGCCGCGACATCTTGCAGGCTGTTCAATTCGTCGCTGATCAGCCGTTCCTGCTCGACCACCGCCGCGACCTGCTCGCGATAGCCCAGAACCTGCGATCCCGCCTGGCTGCCTTCCTGCATGGCAACGCCCTGTTGCGTCGCCAGCAACGCCGATCGCGCGCCCATTTGCGCCCGCTGCGCCTGCATGGCGGCGTCGGCATCGGCGATGTCCACGCCCGTCAGCGACCGGAACTCGACCGGCACAGCGATCGCCGTCCCCGCCAGCTCCGCCCTCAGCCGAGCGCGCTGCGCCATCAGCCAGATGGCCTGGGAAGCCAGCACCCGCTCCTGCGCCGTGACCGCCGGCGCGGCAAGACGGATCAGCACGTCGCCCTGCCGAACCTGCTGCCCTTCCTTCACCAATATCGCCGCGACGATCCCGCCGTCGCGATGCTGGACGCTCTGCCGCTGCCCCGCGACGGTCGCACGGCCCGGCGCCAGCGCCGCCGCGTCCAGTCGGGCAAACGCGGCCCAGCCCAGGAACAGCAGGAAAAACGCCGCTGCAATCAACAGACCAGCCCGCACTTCCCGGCGGATATCCGGCCCCACGGCGGGCGCCGTCCCACCCTCTCCATTGGTCAACAGGAGCACGCGCCGCGACCGCATCAACATCACGCCCCCTCCGCCGAAGCCAGTGATCGTGTCGCGGTGAGCGCGTTCAGCACCTTGTCGCGCGGGCCATTCATCCGCATGCGGCCACGGTCCAGCACCAATATCCGATCCGCTGGCGCCAGCAGGCTGGTGCGATGCGCCGTCACCATGATCGCGGCGCCGCGCGCCTTCGCCTGCCGCAGCGCGTCGATCAACCGCGCCTCTCCATCGGAATCTAGATGCGCATTGGGCTCATCCAGGATCAGCACGGCCGGATCGCGAAACAACGCCCGGGCAAGCGCGATCCGCTGCGCCTGTCCCATCGACAGCCCCGTGCCGCCCCACTCCAGCATCGTCTCATACCCTCGCGGCAATCCCAGGATCATCTCATGCACGCCGCACAATCGGGCGGCGGCGATCACCTCGGCATCGATCCTGTCCCTGTCGGCGGCGGCGCTTCCCTCTTCAAAGGCGAAGCGGGCGATGTTGTCCCGGATCGTTCCGGCAAAAAGCGAAGGCTGCTGGGGCATATAACCGATATGCGCCGACAGCGCCTCGTCATCCCATTGCGCATAGTCCGCGCCATCGATGCGGATCGTACCCCGGCTGATCCCTATTGCCCCGGCGGTCAGGCGTGCCAGGGTCGACTTGCCCGCCCCGCTCGGCCCGATCACCGCCATCAATTCGCCCGGCGCGATGGTGAAGGACACATTGTTGATGATCAGCCGATCCGACTGACGATCATGCACGGAAATATTCTGGGCATCCACCCGGCCGGTCGGCGCGGGCAAGGCGGTGCGTGGCGCCGGATCGAACTCCCCCTCCAGCCAGATCTTGATCTCCGCATAGGATTCGCGCGCCTGCACGAAACTGCGCCATTGGCCGACCAGCTGGTCGATAGGGGACAAGGCACGCCCCAGCAGAAAGGATGAGGCAAAAATCGCGCCGCCGGAAATCTGCCCGTCGATCGCCAGCAAGGCGCCCAGGCCCAGCGCCCCCGATTGCAGTGCGTTGCGCAGAAAACGGCTGACCATCACCCACCGGCCCGCCGCGAAGCTGGCATTGGCCTGCCACTTCAGCATATCCGCCCGCTCGGCCAGGTGGCGGCGCACCATCGGGCTGCGCATGCCCAGCGCGCGGATCGTTTCCATCCCGCGCATGCTCTGGTCCAGGCTGGCATAGGACTGGCTCGCCGCCGCGTTGGCCTGCGCCAGCGGAGAATAAATCACCCGCTCGCTCGCCCACGCTATGACAAGCAGCACCACGCTGCCCACCAGCGCCAGCAGGCCGATCCAGGGATGGATGATGGTGCACACGATGATGTAGATCGGCGTCCACGGCACATCGAACAGCGCGTTCATGACCGGGCCGGTCAACGCCTGCCGAAGCTGGTCGCATTCGCGGATGGGCTGTTGCCGTCTTTGCTGGCCCGTCGCGGCTGGCGGCTGGCGCAGGGCCGCGGCGATCAACGTCCGCGCGAACCGCCGGTCCAGCGCGATGCTCGCCCGCACCATGATGCGCGAACGAACATATTCCAGCAGCGACAGCGTGGCGAAAGCCAACAGCACCACGATGGTCAGGAACCCCAGCGTCGTGGCCCCCCGGGTCGGCACGACGCGATCATAGACCTGCAACATGTACAGCGTCGGCGCCAGGAACAACAGATTGGCAAGCGCACTGAACAGGGCGGCCCACATCACATGCGCCCGCACCGCATTCAGCACGGCTCTCATCTCACGGCCTCGCCAACGCGCGAGCAAACGCTGCCGACGACGACTGAAACTGGCAGCGCCATCCTACCTCCCCAAAGCGCGACGGTTCAGCCCCACTCATCCCGTCGAACGCGCTACCGATCAACAGCGCAAAGGGATGCAGGGTGGCAAATCGGGTTGGTCAGACAAACTCTTGCGATCGGCCGTGCGACGCGCAGGCGGGGTTTGGTCTCCTCCGCGTCGCTCACCCTGTGATGTTCAGCTATCCGGGCCGAGGTCGGGCACCCATGCAGCGCCATTGATATGCGCACCTCCATCGACGAACAGCGTATTGCCGGTCAGGTATCGCGCGTCTTCGCTGGCCAGGAAAAGGGCAACGCCGCCGATGTCGGCCTCCGGGTCGCCCATTCGGCCCATCGGATTAGCTGCCGTGGTGGCCGCGGCGATCTCCGGCTCCGTACGTTCAAACTCCCGGTAACCGGCAGAAACGGCGGCGGGGCAGATGATGTTTGCGCAGATTCCGTAGCCTGCCCATTCTCTTGCCGCGCTGCGCGTATAGGCGCGAAGGGCTTCCTTGCCGACATTATATTCGGCGGTCCCCATATGCGCGTTGACGCCGTTGAGCGACCCGATGTTGATGATGCGGCCCCAATGTCTGCTACGCATGTGCGGGAACGCCGCCTCCATCGACCATTTCGCAGCGTAAAGGCACATGTTCATGCAGGATTCGAACTGCGCGTCGGACAGGTTTTCGATGCGTTGCAATCCGCCACCGCTAAAGGCGTTATTGACCAGGACGTCGATAGAACCGAACCGATCGACGCAGGCCTGAACGGCACCGACGACGTCATCACGCACCGTAACATCACATTTGCGGAAGTCGGCATCCACCCCGAGGGCGCGCAGTTCCTCCACGACCTCCACGCCTTTGTCCGCATTGAAATCCGCGACCAGGATCGACCCGCCTTCCTGCGCAAACCGCAGCGCCATGCCCCGGCCAATTCCATCCGCCGCTCCGGTAATCAGCGCCGAACGCCCGGCCAGCCTTTTTCCCACGCTCACGCCTTCATCTCCTACATCTATTGCATCGTTCCTGGCGACAGGGTTAATCAAACGATGACTCTTGTCAACAAACTAAGCCTGTGGTTTATCGCTCGGCGATGGTGTTTAAAGGCGATAGTCGGCAAAGTCCGGGAGAGGTTTGGGGGGTATGGCCCGATGATGAAACAGAGTGAAGAAGTTCAACCACCCGTGGCGCTGGTCACCGGGGCGACGCGAGGCATCGGTCGTGCAATAGCCATCGCCCTTGGCCGCGCGGGCTTCGCCGTCGCAGTGACCGGGCGCACCATGGCGGAAGGCGCTGGCCGTATGGAGAGCATGGGCAATACACCTGTGCCGGGCAGCGTGGCATCGACGGTGGAAGCGATAAGGGCGGCTGGCGGTCAGGCAATGGGCGCGCGGATCGACCTGCTCGATCGCGCATCCATCGATGAAGGGGTCGCGGCGGTACTCGACCGCTGGGGGCGGATAGACGTTCTGGTGAACAATGGCATCTACCAGGGGCCGGTTATCCTCCAACCGATCATGGACGTCGCGCTGGAAGACGCGGAAAGAGCGATCACCGGCAATTTCCTGAACCAATTTCACCTGAGCCAGATCGTGCTGAAGACGATGGTGGCACAGGGTTCAGGACGAATGATCTTCATGACGACCTTGTCCTCCATCGAAGTCGCCGCCCGATCCCCGGGGGTCGGCCTCTTCTATCTTGCGCCCAAGGCAGCGTTCAATCGTATCCCGGACCACATCAACCAGGAACATGGCAAGGATGGGATCAGCGCCTTCCTGATCGAACCGCGCTTCACCATGACGGACACGCTGCGCGCGGCCATGGGCGATCAGGCTGAAACGCTCGGATCGGGAGAAGCAGCGCGCGATCCGGAGGAAACCGCACAGACTGTCGTGTGGTTGGCGAGCCATGCGGACGCACCGGACCTGGCCGGACCAGAAATGATCAACGCGCCGGACTTCTTCACCGAACGAGGGATTGCGCCGCCGGGATGATCCCGGGATTGGCGCCTGTGCCGACAGTGCAATAGCTCAATTGGTTGACGCGGCGCCTCCGTCGTAGGGACGGTCCGCTCCAACCTCGTCCCGGCGCTTGGCCTCCAAAAACCTCATCAATGGGCACGAAGGTCGTTAGCAAGCACAGGAGAGAAGTTCCCAGTCTGGATGCCGACACAACGCGTGAACCCTCTTCGCCCGTTATCGCATCGCCACACGGCAGATAGATCCGTCCGGGATCTGGAAAGCTTGATGGCGGCCCATCTTGAACAGCTTGACGCGACGCTTAGCACCCATATCAGCTCCCTGGCCTATGCTATATCATATGTCAGCTGAGAGCGCCTATCTTATCGGCACCGTCATTTTCGGCCTGTTACTAAAGCATTTTCGAAGCAGATGGCATCATCTGCTGGCTCGGAAAATGCGGGAAACAAAAGACAAATAGAGCATGATCCGATTCAGTCTGATCGGATCATGCTCTAGTCTTGCAGGTGTCGCTGCAAATTCAAGCTTGGCGTTTCAGCCCGTGGCTGCATTGGACCACTATTTTCGCCTCAACCACCCCAGGGACGACGCTCGGGGACTATGCCACGCGATCCCCGGCACTCGGTATTTGCGAAAGGTGCGATTAACCTCTCCTTTCTCCTCCTCCGTTTTGCTGTCGGGCCATGGGGTCAGAAATAAGTTCATCCACTGCGACGCTTCGCAATCTGCTGGAAGTGTCGCGCGGACGCGAAGAGCACGAGCTGTTCGAAGATCTGCTACGCCGACCCGGTGTACGCATCGAACGCATTATATCGCAGGGACAAACGACGCCCCCTGACCGCCCTTATGTGCAGGAGTGGGATGAATGGGTGCTGATCCTGGCAGGCTCTGCCGAAGTCACTCTGGAGGGCTTTGGGCAGAGAAGCCTAATCCCAGGTGATCACCTATTCATTCCCGCAGGTGTGCCGCATCTCGTGATCTACACAGCCAACCCAACAATTTGGCTGGCCATCCATGTCGGTCAGCCACGGCCGACGGGTAGCAACCTGTGATCTTCAAGTTTCAAAATGCCCGCCCCGGATTTCAAGAAAAACCTCCCCAGTGGAATTGATCAACATCCGTATTCCCTTTGAGAGGCTTCTGTCTCAGGCCCGATGCTGCGACCGCCGAACGCAAAAGCGCTCTGCGTGTTCGCCCACGGTGCTGCCTTTCGATAAGCAGTGATAAAAGGTTCGAGCCGCGACCAAAAGTGCGAAAAACAGCCCGGCCGTCATGATGGCAGCCGGGCCAGTTGAAAGTCTCAACGGCTATGCCGTGAGCCTTCGGGTCGCGAGCTTTCCTTATCGACCTTGCTGAAGTTGGTCATACCCCGACCGGGGGAGAGCTACGGAATATTTCATCCTGAGGGTTGTTCTTAGCGGTCAAGTTGATTGGGCGTTTGGCCGATGCTTCGAGCCCTTACCGCCGGAGCATGTCGCTGAGCATCGCCATCAGATCCATCTCCCGAGAGACCCCAAGTTTGGAGTAAATGGATTTAATCTGGGTCTTGACGGTCTGGGTGCTCGTATCCCGTGCCGCGGCGATCTGATCACGCGTCTCGCCTCTAACGAGGGCCAATGCGACCTCGGCTTCAGCAGCAGACAGACCAAATGCCGCGCGCAAAACAGCAGGGGCGGCCTCGTGCCAGCGCCGGCCTGAGCGGACGATGACAAGAATTTGTGAGGCAAGGCTCAGCCGGTAAGGCTGGGAGGGAAGGCGGCAGATATCAACCACCATAGCCATCTGCTGGACAGCGCCTCCCAGCAGCAACGTCTCGATCCCGAGAGGCTGACGATGCCGCCGCGCGAGGGCTTTCAACAACGCTGCGTCGTCACGTGGATGCGGGAGGCCGATCTTCCCGTCTACTAGCCTAAAACGTCCAGCCGAGAGCAGTGCGGTGGCTTCGGGAGTCTCTCCCTTCAAATCGCCAGCTTCATCGCAAATAAAGATCGGCAGGCCAACATATTCGAGCGCACCATTCGCCAAGGCCGCGCCGCGATTTTCGAGCGCAATCTGGATTTTGACCGCCCTACGCACATGCGGCGTAATCGCGGCGAAAAGCTCGCGCATTTCTGCATCGGTCCTGCCGTCTTTCCGGCTACGGTTGAGAGCGAGGCCGACAAACCGGCCTCCCCCTTCAAGCAGCTTGGTTTGGCAACCGTCCATGATGTCATACGCGTCGCACATCTCACGATAGAGATCGAAACCAGAGCCGCGCCCGACCGCACGATAATCTGCTTCACTGCGAATGACGAATGGCTGATCACTGAGCGAGGCGCGCACGCGAACATTGATGTTGGGATCGCCGCGCTCCTGCTGGACGAAGCGCGCGACCTCATCTTGACCTATATCATTGATCCAGTTGAAGGGCACCTCGCCGGGCGCAAAACCGATAAGCTGGCCATAAGAGCTGCCAGTCAGTTCCGCCATGGCCCGTAACGCGCCCAGCCACTCATTTCCATCAATGGCAGCCATGGCGAAACGCTCGCCCAGCGCCCAAATCTTATCTTCCACCCTGTTTCGTTCCTGTTCCGCGACCCGGTCAGAACGTAAATATCTTTGGCTGATCCAGCGTGAGAGCGCGTGAGCAGCAAGCGGATTTAGGCAGGTCTAGGAAGAAACACAATATTTTAGCTGCGGCGGTCCGATACCCCGATCGGGGGATGCGAACAGGAATGCGTTTTGCCTATCCCCGTTCCCAATCGTCTGGAGGGGGTTTTACATGATCGGCAGAAATTCTGTGCGCGCGCCTATTCGTCTTGGGCTTGGTCTGAGCGTCAGTGTTCTCGCGCTTGGTGCGAGCAGCGCTCTTGCGCAACAGGCGTCGACCTTGACCTGTCCCGACGGCAGCGCCGGTCCACTCTGCGTCATTAGCAATAGCGGATCGACAGGGCCGATCACCGGAACACTGGGTACCGCCATCATCGTCAATAACAGCGGCACGATCGCTGGCGATCCGGCAATCAGCGCGGGTCAGGCCGTCGTGCTTGCGGTCAATAATGCGAGCGGTGGGGCCGTTGGCGGGAGTACGAACGCGATCATAGCGCCTGCCCGGACCGGCATTCCCTTGCTCAGCTTCAATGTGACCAACGCTGGCACGATCAATGGCAATGTGTCCTATGTCGAACCCACCCCTACCGCGCCTCAAAACCCACTGGCTGGCGCGGTTTATTATTATGTGTCCGATGGCGGTACATTGAACGGCAATCTGCAGCTCGGTACGGGCTTCAGCACCGCCAATTTTGTCCAGCGCGGCAGCGATGACGGGGTAAACGGAACCATTGCCGCTGGTGGCGGCATCGACATCTACACGCACAGCTACAGCCAGTCACAGTCGCTTGAGCTCGGCGCACGCGCGCTGCCCGCGACCTTCGAAATCGAAGGGTTCGAGGCGCGAGGCGCTGCTACCACGCTGACGCTGTCAGGACAGGGAACATCGATCAGCCTGATGGGCGATGGCAATGTTGTCAACAATGGCACGATCAACCTGCTCAACACTGCCGGCCTCTATCCGCAGGGCGTGACCATCGTTCCGGCTGCGATCGGCTATTATCAGCAGCGCTTTGCGACCTTCCAGCGCTCCAATGTGCCGCCGGGCACAGTTCCGCTCTACACGCCAACCTATGGCGATGCGCTGACCAGCTTCATCAACGAAGGCACCATCAATGGCGACATCCGGATCGCTGCGGCGAGTTTCGTCAACAATGACGAGATCAACCTCGCTACCAGCGGCATCGGTTCGATCATCACGACTTCGGCAGGGGATGATTTCCAGTTCCGCAATACAGGAACGATCGAGACGACGTTCACCGGCTCGCGCTCCTTCACAACGGACATTGAGCGGGAATTTGATAGTGGCGTGAACGCGGCCGTCCGAATCCGCCAGGCCCTCGAGACCACCACTCTGGCGGGTGCAACCATTGAGAATAGCGGCATCATCACCGGCGGACTGGATGCCAATGTTGCGGCGGATGTCTTCTCATTCACTAACAGCGGCTTAGTCGCGGGAACTGATACTAATGGCTATTTCCAGCGTGGCCTGACGCTTCAAGTCGGGGCACTGGACCTGGTGCTGCCCAATGCCAACGACGAATTCAACGCGGACAACGCCTCCATCATCAACACGGCGGATGGTGAGATCAGGGACGGCTTCTACGCCGCGGTCGCTTCTGCGAATCTCAATTTCGAAAACCACGGCACGATCACGGCTTCGGCGCGTGAGGGCGGTCAGGCACTGCTCATCCGCACTGGCCTGTTGCAGGATGATGGTCCGGGTGACGACGATGTCGTGGACATCGCCGCCGAGAACTTTGCCTTCACCAACACAGGCATCATCAAAGGCGCGACCGAGGTGAATATCGCCAACCGAGTGGCGAGCTTTGACAATAGCGGCACTGTGACGCGCACCGAACTTGCCATCAATCAGGCTGATCCGCCGCGCTTTGGCGGCATGTCGGCCTTTGACGTGGAGTCCGAGACCGACGAAAGCCAAACGATCACGTTCAACAACAGCGGCAACATCCTCGGTCAGGACAAGGGTGGCTCGGGCCTTGTTCTCGGCGTAGAGGCTGGCGATGATGAGCTTGTTGGCATTCCGGCCGCCAACGCGACAGTCAAT
This sequence comes from Sphingobium sp. TomTYG75, assembly GCF_054771635.1. Lineage (NCBI taxonomy): Bacteria > Pseudomonadati > Pseudomonadota > Alphaproteobacteria > Sphingomonadales > Sphingobiaceae > Sphingobium > Sphingobium sp. TomTYG75. Next base: position 405,076 of record NZ_BSRE01000002.1, read on the forward strand.
CTGGTTAACGGCGGTTCGATCAAGGCGACCGGAGGCGCAACGGTAACACCGGGCCAGTTCATTGGCCTTGGACAGGACACCGCCTATGTATCGCAGATCGCGGCGCTGGGCGTAGACGTCGAAAGTACCGGCGCTGGCACGGTCAACATCGAGAATCTGGAAGGCGGGCTCATCCAGGCGGGCGGCGGGCTCACCGCTGTGGTGCGTGCGCAGCCCCAGGGCATTCCGCAACCGGTCTGGGTCTACAGTCCGGTCGCCAATACCGAAGGCAGCCACACTGTCGCTGTTGCTGTCGCGGCCAAGACGGTCAACATCGTCAACAGCGGCACTATCCAGGGCGGCGCTGGCACCGATTACTTCCCCAACACGCCGATCATCGACAATGCGATCGGCCAGCCCAACGGCTATCTTGCAGGGGCGATCCATACCAGCGGCGATCAGCTTGAGGATGAGAGCGGCTACCTGCCCTCGACCGATCATGTGACGAACACCGCCACCGGCGTCATCATCGGCTCGATCGACCTGAACGCTGGCGATGACCGCATCGACAATGCCGGGCAGATCAGCGGCGATATCTACATGCGCGAGGGCAATGACACGATCGTCAATGCGGGCACCATCACCGGAACGGTACGGATGGGCGAGGGCAATGACAGCTTCACGCACCTGTTGAGCTCAGCCGTGCTGAATGGAACGGTCGATGGCGGCGCGGGGGAGGACACGCTTTCCTTCGATATCACCGGTACGACTTACACCGGGTCGATTGATCCATCACTCCGTCAGCTGTTCGCCAGCTTTGAAGTCGAGAAGATCATTGGTACAGGTAAGGTCGTCGTTCAGCAGACGGTGAACGTTTCCAGCAGTGGTGAGCTGAACTTGACTCAAGGGTCGAGCATCGTCGTGACGCCGGGTCAAACCGCGATCAGCGGCGGCACGCAAAGCGTCAGCATCTCGAATAGCGGCGAGGTCGTTGGCAATGTGGACCTTGGCGAAGGCGACAATCTTCTGACCAACGCGACCGGCGGCTCCATCACCGGCAACATCATCACCGGCAACGGCGCGAACACGATCAGCAACCAGGGCGGGGCGATCAACGGGAATGTCGTGGCTGGAAGCGGCACCGACAGCCTCGTCAATAGCGGCACTATCTCGGGCAATGTCGATCTTGGTGCGGGCGCCGATATGCTGACGATCGGCACCGGCGGCAGCTTCGGCGGCACGGTTGCTGCAGGCGGCGGCACCGATGTCCTCGCCTTCAATACCGGCAGCAGCTATGCGGCCCAGACGACGATCGACGGTTCGGCGTTCACCGGCTTCGAGCAGGTGAATAACACAGCTGGCGTCAACAGCTTCACCGGCGACCTCAATGTCGAGGAAGTAACCGTTTCAGGCGGCCGCTTCATCGGTCAGGCAGGATCAACCCTGACCGGATCGGTTGATGTCACCAGCGGCGGTACTTTCGGCACCGCAGGGACTGTGAGCGGCGACGTCACGATCGGCACGGGCGGCACGCTGTCGCCGGGCGCATCTCCTGCTATCATGACGATCAATGGCAATCTGACCATCGCCAACGGCACGACCACCACCTTCGAATTCGTTCCTATCGGGCAGAGCGATCAGATCATCGTCAATGGCGGCTCGGTAACGATCGGCGATAACACGACTGTCAATCTCACCGGCTCGCTGACACCTGGCGCGTCGCGTGACCTGATCGTGGTGAACGGCGGCGGCGCCATCACTGGCGACTTTGACATCGTCAATCGTGATCCGGGCATTGTAGGCGTCCTCCGCAACAATGGCTCCACCTTGCAGTTACTCGGCACCTTCGTGGCGCCCACCAGGATCTCCACCCAGGCCAATGCTGCTGTCGGTTATGTCAACGACCTGCTAATCGCGGGAACCGCGAGCACTGCGCTGATCAATGCCGTTCCGACACTGTTGACCGGTGGCACCGCGAATGCAGCGGCCTTCGGGCAGCTGACGCCCGAAGCTTATGCCAGTGCGTCTCAACTTGGCGTGGAGCAGGGACTGGCACTAGCGAAGGCGGGCCGCGCAGGGCTTGCCGAAACCACGCGCGAGACAGCGGGTCTCTTCAGCTTTGCGCAGGGTCTGGGCGACTGGCGCACGCTTAAAGGTCGTGGTTCAGTTGGCACATCGACGGCCAAGAGCCACAGCTATGGTGTCGTTGGTGGTATCGGCTTTGGCAGCGCGACCGGATCCATCGGCGCGTTCATAGGCTATATCGACAGTCGCCAGACGATCGCGCGCCTTGGTGCACGGACGAACTCCGATGGCCTGGTTGCAGGTCTTTCGGGTCATTTCATGAGCGGTGGCTTCGACGGGACAGTGACGATCGCCTATGATTGGAGCGAGGCGAACACCCGCCGGGCGGTACCCGGCGCCACCGCCCTCTCCGGCGACTATCGCCTCCGCAGCTTGGTGCTCGACGGTACGGTCGGCTACAGCTTCCCTATGGGCAGTTGGGGGGTCCATCCCGAAGTGGGCGTCACTCATATCTCCACCCGTCGTGGCTCGGCGAGCGAGACAGGCAGCGCCGCTTTCGCCCTGTCTGTGGATGGCAAGAAGACCAGCGCGACCTTTGTCGACGGCGCCATCAAGCTGAAGGGTGGCATTGGTGAAAGCACGATGTTCCACCCATGGGCATCGGTAGGTCTGCGTCACCAGCTCGAAGGTGAACGCTCCGCCGCTCGCGCGGGGTTTGTCGGCAACGCCGAACGGTTCACGGTCATCGGGGCGGGCCGCAAGGAAACCATGGCAACGCTTGGCGCTGGCGCTAGCTATGACCTTGCTGCGGGACTCAGCCTCTATGGCGCTTATCAAGGCGAATTTGGTGGAGGTCAGAGCCACAACGTCAACGTTGGCGTGCGCTTCGCCTTCTAATAGCAAGCTCTACGAGAACTCTTGAATTCGCAACGGCGCTGCTGACCGCAAGGTCGGCAGCGCTAACTTTATAGCGCTTTCGGGAGAAAATCGCCTTGAGAACGCCCAGCACGACACATGCTCGTTCAGGCCGAGTAAGCGTTCCCGCTTCCAGCCGTTTATTCATAATCACGATCCCGTCAGATTACCCTGATGCAGCAGGCCGGAAATTGACAGCGCTTGCGGTGCCGAGGGTTTCCGGGGGCGCGCTCTGCCGTCAGTGCTTCGCGACGGGGAAAACTGCGAAACCAGTTTTGAAGTTCCGTTGCGTCCCACATAATGACGCCAGAGATCCGATCAATTCTAAGAGATAATGCTGAACAGTATGCCGGATTAATCAAGATCATTGATCTATTTTAATAATCGGAATGACGTACTCAACGATTTCGCTTTGAGGTTCAGTACCCAGGAGACTGGCTTTCTTTTGCAACGCTGCTTGCTTTTTACTTTTACTTGACATTCCAACTGCTAAAAGAGACTTACTGGATTTTGTCTGCTTTATGACTACAGGGGGAATTCTGTGCGTTTCCATGTTCGCGCCGCTGCAGTTGCTGCAGCTCTTTTGGCAACCGGCCTGGCCATCGTACCGGCTGAGGCTGGCACTGGATGCAATGGCGTGGTCAACATCTTCGTCTGGGGCTGCGCTCCCTGGGACAATAATAATGGGCCGCAATTCCCCTATCACCGTAAGAAGCAGGTCGATATGCGCGTACCTGCGGGAGCCAAGGTCCACGTCAAGGACGGTGCGGCGGTTGTGGAATTTAACGGCCAGAAATATCCGATTGTCGGTGGCGCAGGGGTCGTTTCCGCGGGCGGCGCTAATGTTGTGTCAGCCGGAGGGGCGAACGTCGTCTCGGCTGGCGGCGCGAACATGAAAGTTTGGGTGCAAAACTGAAGCTGCATCTCGGGAGGATGGCGAAGATCTCGGCCGCCTTGGCTTTCACGGCGACCGTAGGTTCATTAGCCCCCATCGCCTACGCGGTTGCAAGTGTCCGTTGCTGCGCGAGCGCGGGCGGCGGAGCCGCATGGGCCGGCTGAATTTTGATCGGTTTCCTCGTCTTTCTGGCAGGAACCGCTTCAGCTGCCCTTACTGCGGCGATCGCCGGGTTCTGCACTCGCGGCGCGTGGCGGCGGTGCAGGAAACAGTCATGAACGCGCGTATTGCGACCGCACCTCGCTGAACGAGGTGGCAAGGGATGGGTGCGCCACTCTGGGGAGTAGATAAGTTGATCCGTAGAATGATGATCGGGCTGACGGCCTTATGTATGGCTTCTGCCGCTGTTGCCGGCGATCCCTTCGAAGATGCACGTTATTATTTAGGTGTTAAACAAAACGCTGAGGCGCTGAATATTGTCGATAGCGGGCAGTTCGATGTGAACATGCAAACCGAGGAGGGATATAGCCTTCTTCACTATGCAGCCGACGCCGGCAATCTCGAGATGGTAAAAGCGCTGCTCGCTCGCGGTGCCGATCCAAGCCTAAAATCAAGATCCGGCAGCACGCCTTATCAGATGGCTATCGGTACCATGGTGCAGGCAGAGATCCGCAAGGCCATGGCCAAAGCTTCGACCGTAGCGGGAATAACGGGTCAGGTGGGAGCCGCTGCGGGCGTCCGCTCGCAGCCAACTACGTCTGGTGGAAATGGCATGTGCGCCATGGTGCGCTCGGAACCGGTGAATGACGGGCGCTCCCCTGCCATCCGCCCGTTTCTGAAAGCGAAGGATGCGATCTGGTACAATCATCCCGACGAACTCGTCGGATTGATCGAGGACTGTGTAGGCGTTGACGATCAGGATCAATATGGCTGGACGCTACTTCACCATGCAGCCGATCGGGATCGGGTTGCCTTGGCCAAGATCCTTCTGGATCACGGAGCTAAGCGGAATATTCGCAACAAGGATGGCCAAACCGCGCCCCAACTCGCTACCTCGCCCGAGATGAAGGCGCTGCTGGGTTCTGCGGTTGTTAAGCCTGCCACTACAACGGCGCCCGCAGCCAGCCGCAAGGTGGAATGTCAGCAGAAATATCAGGCAGACGCTGCTCTCTCCTCCGACACGACAGGAAAGATGCGCGCCATGCGACGATGGCAACAGTGCCTGGATACAGGCCGTTACTGGTGAAACTCTTTGAGCCGCTGACGGATATCCCTGACGGTTTTTAGCCTGCATCCGGCATTAAGCCGAGCGGGCCCTGTCCGGCGCAGGCGCACCTACGGTGGCCAGGTCGAGATGCTGTGTGGCGCCTTGGCAGCATTCGGCTGGTCACGATTACCGCCATCTCCATGGTTGTACTGGACATGTAACGGTTTTGTGCCGGTCACTTGAGAGTTTAAAGCTTGTTCAAGGAGACCGACGAGATGATCAAACATAGCGAGGAGTTCAAGCAGGAGGCGGTGCGGATTGCGCTGACCAGTGGGTTGCCGCGGGAGCGGGTCGCGTTGGATTTGGGGGTTGGCAAATCGACGCTGAACAAGTGGGTGTCGCAGTATCGGCCCAGTGATCTGGTTTCAGCGCCGCAAGCAGATCTGGCGCGCGAGAATGAACGGCTTCGCCTTGAGAACCGCGTGCTGCGGGAGGAGAGGGAAATCCTAAAAAAGGCCACGCAGTTCTTCGCGAGCCAAAGGCCGTGAAGTTCGCTTTCGTGCATAGCTGGCGGCATCGCTGGCCCGTTGCACTGCTCTGCCGTGTCATGCTTGTCAGTGAACGCGGCTATCGTTCCTGGCGCTCGCGCCCGATCAGTTGCCGGGGCCGGACGGACATGAAGGTGTTGGCTCATATCCGCGAACAATACAGGCTGAGCCTTGGCAGCTACGGCCGTCCTCGCATGACGATGGAGTTAAAAGAGGTGGGGCTCGATGTGGGTGAGCGCCTTATGACCCGAAGGGCGGCGTAGCCAACATCAACGGGATCAGGCCGGTCCGCACGCGCAAACACAAGGTTACGACAGACAGCCACCATCGCCTGGGTGTCGCGGCAAACTGGCTGGACGGCGATTTCGCCGCCGATGCGCCCAACCGTAAATGGGCCGGCGACATCACCTATATCTGGACGTCGGAGGGATGGCTCTACCTCGCTGTCATCCTCGATCTGCATAGCCGCCGCGTCGTGGGCTGGGCTGTCAGCGACAGGATGAAGAAGGATTTGGCGATCAGGGCACTGGATATGGCGGTACGCCTGCGCCAGCCACCAGAGGGCTGCCTTTTCCATTCGGATCGCGGCAGCCAATATTGTTCTTACGATTATCAGAAAAAGCTGCAGGCCTATGGCCTGCGTCCATCAATGAGCGGCAAGGGTAATTGTTACGACAATGCCTCCGTCGAGACGTTCTTCAAATCCCTGAAGGCGGAACTCATCTGGCGGCAGCGCTGGCCAACGCGACGGCAGGCAGAAGCTGCCATCTTCCAATACATCAACGGCTTCTATAACGCCCGTCGTCGCCATTCATATCTGGGCGGCATTAGCCCGCTCGCCTTCGAAGCCAAGGTGGCATAATGAGATAAGTGACCGGCACAAAACCGTTACATGTCCATTTTGCCCAGGCGGAGCTCGACCGCCCGTTCAGGCGATGATCGCCTTCATTGACGATCACCGCGATGCCTTTGGGATCGAGCCGATCTGCCGCGTTCTGCCGATCGCCCCATCGACATATCACGAGCGCGTCGCGCAGCGTCGCGATCCGACACGCCTGTCGGCGCGGGCTCAACGGGACCAGTCGATCAAGCCTGAGATTGCCCGCGTGTTCGCCGAGAACTTTGCAGTCTACGGCGTCCGCAAGGTCTGGCGGCAGATGATGCGGGAGAGCTTTCCGATCGCCCGCTGTACCGTTGCGCGACTGATGCGTGAGATGGGTTTGGCAGGGGTGATCCGTGGCAAGCCGATGCGCACGACCATCAGCGACAAGGCCGCGCCGTGCCCGCTCGATCACGTCAACCGCAGGTTCTACGCGCCAGCGCCGAACATGCTGTGGGTGTCGGACTTCACCTATGTCGCGACTTGGGCGGGGTTCGTCTACGTCGCCTTCGTCATCGACACCTACGCCAGGCGGATCGTCGGTTGGCGGGCCAGCAGGACGGCTCATGCCAGTTTCGTCCTCGATGCCCTGGAACAAGCGCTTCACGATCGACGGCCGACCCATCGGGGCGGCCTCATCCATCATAGCGACCGCGGGTCGCAATACGTGTCTATCAAATACACCGAGCGCCTCGCAGAAGCTGGGATCGAGCCCTCGGTCGGCAGCGTCGGCGACAGCTACGACAATGCTTTGGGCCGAGACGATCAACGGCCTCTACAAGGCAGAGGTGATCCACCGGCGAGGACCGTGGCGCAGCTTCGAAGCTGTCGAATATGCCACGCTCGAGTGGGTCGATTGGTTCAACCATCGCCGACTGCTGGAGCCCATCGGCAACATCCCGCCTGCCGAAGCCGAAGATCAATATTATGCTGCCGCAGACAACATCGGTAGGGCAGCGTGACTCACAACCCTATGCCTCCGGCAAACCCGGCGCGTGTGTGGATGCCTCCCAGATTGCAAGGTGATTTTCTGACTTTGCTCGGCAGAGCGCTTCATCGGTCGTGTGTCAGGCCTCTGGTGTGGCTTGCTGACGCCACGGGCCGTTATGCAGTTCGAACGATCCGGGCCACATCGGCTCAGCGAGCTTGGTTCGCTCTCGCCCCGGGACTGGTTAGCCGCACCGTGAACATTGAAGTCCTTGCCACATAATATCAGTCGATCTCCTTGCCGGGACCAAGGCCCCGAGCGCTATGGCAGTTACGCCATTCACGCCAAACGGTAGTCTTCCTCGCGTGTCATCATCGCCCAGATTGTCCGCGCCATTTTGTTCGCCAGCGCGACGGCAACCACCATCCGCGGTCTGCGGGCCATCAGCCGTCCCAGCCAGTTGTCGGGGAGAACGCCTTTGCGAACAATCCATCGAATCCTGCTCATCGCACCGACAACGAGAAGCTTGCGAATGTCGCTTTGTCCCATTTTGCTCATGGACCCGAGCCGCGCCTTCCCACCCGTCGATCGCTGCTTCGGTACCAGGCCGAGCCATGCCGCAAAGTTTCTGCCGCTGCCAAATGTGCGCAGGTCTGGCGCGAAGGCCATGATCGCGCCGGCGGTCACTGGTCCGACACCCGGTACCGTGCAGAGGCGGCGAAGCTCGGCGCTGACCGTTATAGCCTCTCGTAATCTGAACGAAAGTTCGTCGATTTTGGCAGAGAGGGCGTCGATGTGCTCCAGGTAAAGGCGTGCGATATCCCGGATACTGGCAGGCACGTCGATGTTATCGTTGTCCACCGTCGCGCGGATATCTTTCAGGTGAGGAACGCCTTGGGGGAATACCAGACCGAATTCGGCCAGGTGCCCTCGCAGGGCATTGATGGTCTGCGTACGCTGACTGACAAAACATTGGTGGGTTCGGTAGGCAACCGCCCGCGCTTGATGTTCCGCACTCTTTACCGCCACGAAATGCAGGTTCGGGCGCACAGCTGCTTCGGCAATGGCCGCCGCATCTGCCGCGTCGTTTTTCTGCCTCTTCACGAACGGTTTTACATAGATCGGTGGGATCAACCGAACCTCATGACCTTCTGCGCCCGCAAACCGGCCCCAGAAGTGGCTCGTCGCGCAAGCCTCCATCGCGACGATGCAGCGAGGCTGACCCTTGGGCAAAGCCTCCAGTTTGGACCGAGAGACCGTCCGATTATATAGAACCGACCCTGCTTGATCGGTCGCGCAGACCTGGAAGCTCCGCTTTGCCAGATCGATCGCCAGCATGTGTGCGTCCGACATATGCTCCTCCTTCGCGCGCCACCATGGCGCTAGTCAGCATCATACGATGCCGGGCGAAGGGAGGCATCCACCGCATCAGTTCAGTCGGCGCGTCTTCAGCCGTCGCAAGTGGGTCGAGATTCCGAACGAGAATCGCGGCTTCTCACGCCGCCCGCGCCTCAATCCGGAAAGCGAATGGATTGTGCGCGAGGAACCAGATCTGCGCATCATCGATCAGCAGCTCTGGGACCGGGTCAAAGCTCGCCAGGCGGAAGCCCGCGCGGCTCGGGACGTGAACCTCGGCCTCATCGGAAATCCACTTGCTGGCGCCAAGCGAGCTGCCTATTTTTCTCAGCGGTCTGGTGCGCTGCGGCGTCTGCGGCGACGATTTCGTCAGCGTCGGCGGTCGGCGGCGGTGCAAGGCCGCCAATAGGCAGGCGTGTAGCAACAGCTCGATCACCAGCAACCATCTTGAAGAGCGGGCTTTGTCCGGCCGGCGGGACCGTCTGCTCACTCCAGACATCATCTGCCGCTTCGCTGTGCATCTTCAACGCGAGCTCGATGCGGAGCAGCGTGCGGCCTATGGCCGCCGCGATGAACTCGAAGACGCGCTGGTCGAGACGCGTCAACGCGCCGCCAAAATTCTCCGCCGGGTCGAGGAGGACGAGGCTGCACCGCGCTCACTCACCACACGGCTCAAGGAGCTGGAGGTCGAAGAGGAACAGCTGGAACGCGAATTGGCGGAGCTGCCGGAGCGCACGGTGATCCGCCTCCCTACCAATTACGAAGCTATCTACCGCACCGCTATCGCCGAACTCAAGCAGCATCTGGCCACGCGTGAGGCCAATGTCTCGCGTAGCGCGATCCGCGCACTGATCGAGGGTGTGGTTGTCCACGCGGGCAACTGCCGGGGCGGCAAGCATCGCCGACTAGAGTTGCACGGCGACCTGTTCCAAATGGTCGCGCTTACTGAGGCTGCTGTTGCTGGAAGCGTCAAGGTTCAGAACGCACGAAAGGCCCAGTTCCATGGAACTGGGCCTTTAAGTGGTACACCGTTGGTTGCGGGAGCAGGATTTGAACCTGCGACCTTCAGGTTATGAGCCTGACGAGCTACCGGGCTGCTCCATCCCGCGTCACCAAAGGCAAAAGGGCGGCTTTATGGGCCGCCCTTTTGTGAACATGTGATGGGTTTTTATTTCCAAAAGCGCAAGCTTCAATGCCTGGCGACGCCCTACTCTTCCGGGGCTTGAGCCACAGTACCATCGGCGCAGTCTGGTTTCACGGCCGAGTTCGGGATGGGATCGGGTGGGTCACAGACGCTATGGTCACCAAGCAATGAAGCTTGCGCTTTGGGTTATAATCGATGCCGTGCACGGTATTGGTGTTTGTATTTGTTATCTGGCTTGAGGTGATCACCACGCTCAATGGCTGACGCTGTTTCCAGCATTGTCATTGATGGTGGGACTCTCAGGCGCGATCAGAGCAATTAGGACCGGTTAGCTCCATATGTTACCACACTTCTACATCCGGCCTATCAAGGTCGTGGTCTACGACCGCTCGAAGAAATCTTATCTTGAGGGAGGCTTCCCGCTTAGATGCTTTCAGCGGTTATCCCGTCCATACATAGCTACCCTGCTGCGCCCTTGGCAGGACGACAGGTACACCAGAGGTATGTTCAACCCGGTCCTCTCGTACTAGGGTCAACTCCTCTCAAATTTCGACGCCCACGGCAGATAGGGACCAAACTGTCTCGCGACGTTCTGAACCCAGCTCACGTACCACTTTAATTGGCGAACAGCCAAACCCTTGGGACCTGCTCCAGCCCCAGGATGTGATGAGCCGACATCGAGGTGCCAAACGATTCCGTCGATATGAGCTCTTGGGAATCATCAGCCTGTTATCCCCGGCGTACCTTTTATCCGTTGAGCGATGGCCCTTCCACGAGGGACCACCGGATCACTATGACCGACTTTCGTCTCTGCTCGACTTGTCAGTCTCGCAGTCAGGCGGGCTTATGCCATTGCACTCTAACAGACGGTTTCCAACCGTCCTGAGCCCACCATCGCGCGCCTCCGTTACTCTTTAGGAGGCGACCGCCCCAGTCAAACTACCCGCCACAGAGGGTCCCTGCACCGGATAACGGTGCGAGGTTAGACATCAGAAAACAACAGGGTGGTATTTCACCTATGGCTCCACGACAACTGGCGTCATCGCTTCAAAGCCTCCCACCTATGCTACACAGTTCTTTCCTAATGCCACTCTGAAGCTGCAGTAAAGGTGCACGGGGTCTTTCCGTCTAACCGCGGGTACTCCGCATCTTCACGGAGAATTCAATTTCGCTGAGCATATCCTGGAGACAGTGGGGAAGTCGTTACGCCATTCGTGCAGGTCGGAACTTACCCGACAAGGAATTTCGCTACCTTAGGACCGTTATAGTTACGGCCGCCGTTTACCTGGGCTTCAATTCAGAGCTTGCACTCCTCCTCTTAACCTTCAGGCACCGGGCAGGCGTCAGGCCCTATACGTCGTCTTGAAGCCGACTTAGCAGAGCCCTGTGTTTTTGCTAAACAGTCGCTACCCCCTGGCCTGTGCCCCCCACAAAAAGTTGCCTTGATGTGGGGCCTCCTTCTTCCGAAGGTACGGAGGCAATTTGCCGAGTTCCTTCAGGATACTTCTCTCAAACGCCTTGGTATACTCTACCATTCCACCTGTGTCGGTTTAGGGTACGGTCTATACGGAGGGGCTATTTCCTGGGACAACTTCACAGCCTGGACCAATCCAATAAGGCCAGACCATTTACGCCATCCGTCACACACCTCCAGGCCCACGAATATTAACGTGGTTCCCATCGACTACCCCCTTCGGGCTCGTCTTAGGGGCCGGCTTACCCTGCTCAGATTAGCTTTAAGCAGGAACCCTTGGAATTTCGGCGACAGTGCATCTCACACTGTTAATCGCTACTCATGTCTGCATTCGCACTTCCGATACCTCCACGACCCATTACCAGATCGCTTCAACGGCCTACGGAACGCTCCGCTACCGCGTGATCGTAAACGATCACACCCTAAGCTTCGGTGCACGTCTTGAGCCCCGTTACATCTTCGCCGCAGAACCTCTTATTTAGACCAGTGAGCTGTTACGCTTTCTTTAAAGGATGGCTGCTTCTAAGCCAACCTCCTGGTTGTTTTGGAAGTTCCACATGCTTTCCCACTTAGACGTGACTTGGGGACCTTAGCTGTAGGTTAGGGCTGTTTCCCTTTTGACGACGGACCTTAGCACCCGCCGTCTGTCTGCCGAACTAGACTCGTTGGTATTCGGAGTTTGGTTAGTATTGGTAGATCTCGCGACCCCCGCAACCATCCAGTGCTCTACCCCCAACGGCAATCATTCGACGCTCTACCTCAATAGATTTCGCGGAGAACCAGCTATTTCCCGGCTTGATTGGCCTTTCACCCCTAAGCACAACTCATCCGATAATTTTTCAACATTAAACGGTTCGGTCCTCCAGTGCGTGTTACCGCACCTTCAACCTGGTCATGCATAGATCGCCGGGTTTCGGGTCTAATGCATCAAACTCTGTCGCCCTATTCAGACTCGCTTTCGCTGCGCCTACACCTAACGGCTTAAGCTTGCTTGATACACTAAGTCACAGACCCATTATGCAAGAGGTACGCGGTCAGGTCTCAAGGACCCTCCCACTGCTTGTAGGCATCCGG
>NZ_BSRE01000002.1:422500-1019998 GCF_054771635.1 Sphingobium sp. TomTYG75
CTATTCGACGTGGAATATGAGCTGGCGGCGGCGGGCAGCGACGGCGGCTCCGTCCTGGCGGCGCGGTTCCGCAAGCTGAAACAGGGCTTGATGGACCTCGCCCGCCATTATGATGTGGTGCTGCTCGATCCCCCGCCAGCGCTCGGTACGATCAGCCTTGCGGTGATGCAGGCGGCCAACGCCCTGCTGGTCCCGCTCGCCGCGACGACGCCGGACTTCTGTTCGACCGTCCAGTTCCTCTCGATGATGGATCAGGTCATCAAGCAGCTGCAAACCGCTGGCATAGAGGTCGACTATCAGTTTATCCGCCTGCTCTGCTCGAAATTCGACAGCAATGATCCCAGCCATTCGATGGTCCGCGCGATCATGGAGCAGAGCTTCGGCCCTGCCCTTCTCCCCGTGCCCATCCTCGACAGTGCGGAAATCAGCCATGCCGCGCTGCGCATGATGACCGTGTACGAACTGGAAAAGCCGATCGGCACGCCACGCACTCACAAGCGCTGCCGCGCCAATCTCGACGAAGCCATGGGCCAGATCGAAGCGCTCGTCCGCCAAAGCTGGGGCCGCGTCGCTCCCGCGCGTGAGGAGGACATCGTCAATGCGGCTTGATTTCACGCGGAGACGCGGAGATGCGGAGGGCACGCACAGCGCCGCAGGCAAATTTGCCGATGCGAGGCTTCAGCTTGACGCTGTCGCCTGCGTTGAAAAAGGGGCTGCGCCGCTCACACACCCTCTCCGCGCCTCTGCGCCTCTGCGCGAACAAAAATCAAAGCTGTCCTACACAGACATGTTCACCATATGTTCCCCGCGAATCGGAGGACAAGCCCATGGCGCGTAAGCAATCGGATTATCTGGCAGCCCTTTTGTCAGACGAGGCGGAAAGCCCCGCCCCCGTTCCAGCGGCCGACAGCCCGCCTGTTGCCCAGGCCGAAACGTCGTCCCCCTCCCCTGCCCCGGCTCGCCCCGAACGCGCACGCGGCGCGACACTGCTCGGCCGCGAAACCGCGCTTGCCCGGCTCGCCTCAGGCGAGGTGCGGCAGGTCACGCAATTGCTGCTCGATCCAGCAAAGGTTCGTATCTGGCGCGGCAACGCCCGGCTTTACTCCCATCTGACTGAGGACAATTGCCGCGAACTGATCGACTCCATCATCGCGGAGGGCGGGCAAAAAGTGCCCGCCGTCATCCGCCGTGTCGAAGGCGATCCGGACCATGATTATGAAGTGATCGCGGGCACGCGCCGCCACTTCTCGATCAGCTGGCTGCGGGCACACAGCTATCCCGACATGATGTTCGTGGCGCAGGTAGCCCAGTTGGACGATGAAGCGGCCTTCCGCCTCGCCGATCTGGAAAACCGCGCGCGCAAGGACGTCACCGACCTGGAACGCGCGCGCAACTATGCCGAAGCGCTGGGCGCCCATTATGGCAGCCACCTCACGCGCATGGCCGAACGGCTCAAGCTCTCCAAGGGCTGGCTGAGCAAGATGATCAAGGTCGCGGGCATTCCTGACTACATCATCGACGCCTTCCCTTCGCCCGGCGACGTCCAGCTAAAGCCCGCTTATCCGCTGGCACAGGCGCTGGATGATCCTGCTGCTGCCCCGGCCATCAACGCAGAGGCCGCGCGGCTCATCACGACACAACGGGAACGCCGTTACGCGGGCGCACCGCTCCTCCCCGCTGCCGAAGTCTTGAAGCGCCTGCTCGACGCGCCGCGCGTAGCCGTGTCGGAACCGAAGGAAGAGCCCTTCACCTGGACCACGCGCTACGGCCGCCCCGCCCTCACCGTGCAGTCGGTCAACCGCCAGGGCATCACCATCCGCTTCCACGCAGGCTCGGGGGCGGACATGGCAACGCTGGCGACCGCGCTCCGCGACACGCTCGAACATCTTGAGCGGCAGGGAATGGGTCTACAGCAGTGACAGGCTCGGGGGGGCACAACAGCATCGCGACACAGGGGACGGGCATCTTGCCCGCCCTGATGTCACGCGCTGTTTCCCCGGGGAAACAGGAAAGGTCCGGATTGGGCCACCCTCCCCTCTCCTCCCGCAGACTTCATTCTTTCGCACTAATTCCATCCCCGTTTCCCCGGGGAAACACCCTCGCCACCCTGCCCTTGCCAAGGAGCCGCCCATGACGCGCACCGGCAAGGCCGAGCTTACCGATCAGTTTGAGCTGTTCCTCCCCTATATCGCGGACATGCCGCTGCGCGACCAGCGCGAGATGATGGAGCGCCCCTTCTTCAGCCTCGCCAAGTCGAAGCGCGTCAAACCGATCGATTATACCTCCCCCGACGGCAAAGCCTGGGTCCATGTGTCCGCCAATCCCGATTACGGCATGGCGACCATCTGGGATGCCGACATCCTCATCTATTGCGCCTCGGTTCTGGCCGACATGGCCCGGCGCGGCATCAATGACGTGCCGCGCAAACTGCATCTCATGCCTTATGACCTGCTGCGCGCCATTCATCGCCCGACCACCGGCCGCGCCTATGAATTGCTCGGCCAGTCGCTCGACCGTCTGGTGTCCACCACGATCAAGACCAACATCCGCGCCGAAAACCGCCGCGAAGCGACCTTCAGCTGGCTCGATGGCTGGACCCAGCTTGTCGATGAACGCACCGAACGCTCGCGCGGCATGACCATTGAACTCAGCAACTGGTTCTACGAAGGCGTGTTGATGCAGGGCGGTGTCCTGTCCATCGATCGCGCCTATTTCGACCTGACGGGGGGACGCGAACGCTGGCTGTACAAGGTCGCGCGCAAACATGCTGGCGGGGCAGGGGAGGGGGGCTTCTCCATATCCATGCCAACCCTGTTCGAAAAGTCTGGCGCGGAAGGCGCATATCGCCGCTTCAAGTTCGAGATCGCCAAGATCGCCGAACGTGACCCATTGCCCGGCTACACATTATTGCTCGAACAGCCCCAGGGTAAGCGCGAGCCATCGCTACGCATGAGCCGCCGGTCGGCCGAAGCCCCACGCGCCTCAAACGACGCCCCATCCAAGAAAGTGGGCATCGCACCCAAGGTCGCGGCTCTGAACGGTACGCTCGCTTCCACCAGCAAAAGTCCAGCGGCCGATCCGCAACCCTTTCTCGACGCCGGGGATGTCATCCGCCGCACGGTCACCAGCCTTTCCTCCCGCGCGACCGCTGGCGAACTCACCGACGCAACCCTCGCCACGCTGCGCACCGAATGTCCAGGTTGGGACTATCAGTCCCTCCATCAGGATTTCCGCAACTGGCTCGACGCTGACCCGACGCGCACGCCGGTCAACTACCAGAAAGCCTTCATCGGCTTCGTGCGCCGTTTCCATGAAAAGAACCGCCACCGCCTTTGACGTTTCGGCCCAAAAGGCCCCCTCGTCAGTCCGGCCTTGCTCGTTAGCGCATAAGCGTTCCCGAAGTGTCGGTTGCTCCACAATGTGTTCGGCGCCTGATTTCCCGAACCTACAGCCGCGTTCATTTCATCCACAGCTTTTGAACGACATTAAGCGGCCGACCATTGCAACTGATTCAATCCCTGCTGAAATCCCCACCTTATCCGGACGCCATCGACACTCCGGGAACGGCCAACGCTCCTTCAGGAACGATCCCCCGACACATCAGGAACACCAGCCTCGACACTCCGGGAACGAAAGCCCGACCTTTCGGGAACAGCCCGGTTCGCCCGACTCGCCTATCCCCGCCACTTTTGCCGCATCCCACGCAGGCTTAACTCTCTAACTTTCTACTAAACCCTATAACCAGAAGGAGATTCTTCTAGTTTTTGGAAGGAAGAGAAGAAGCGAGCTGCGACACCAATTTGGTCGCTCCTTGATGGGAGATGCCGAGCAGGCGCGCGATCGCCACCTTGCTCAAACCTGGATAGGCCAGTTCCAACCGCATCAGCAGGGGCGCCTTGCTCCGCTTCGTCACTGGCAGCTCTTCGGGCAGCTTCTTGAGCCGCGCCTCCAGTCGGTTAAGTTCCGCCAACCCTTGCGCGGCCTGCCGTCCGATCATTTCGATCAGCTGCCCCGTCAGCGTCCTTATATCCGCGCCGGGAAATCGGGGCAGATCAACGAAGGACGGCAGTCGCCGTGCCGTCAACCCGCACGCCTCTAGTGCCGCCGGGATGTGCGCCGCCACCACCCATCCCAAATCTGTCCGACGGGGATCAATGTGCAACTGCCGTCCATCCGCCGTCGTCAGCAATTGCCCCTCGCTCATAGGCGCCGCTAGGCCCTCCCGCGCCGCGATGAGGCGCCCCGCCACCTCTTCCACGCCCGTTGAAGGGTAGGGGGCCTCCACAACCGCCTGAACCGCCCGCCAGGCCGGGCCGAAGCGCACCAGATCGTCTGATGCCCAGATCTCCGCCTCTTTCCTGTCGTCCAGCAGCTGGCGTGATATGTTCAGCGTCGCCCGCGCGATCGGATCCCGCTCACCCTCGCTCGCCGAAAGCACGAAATGAACCAGCGCCGCGATCGACAAGGGGTCGTTCAGCCCCTCGCTATGGCGGGGTGGGGGCGTCCGCCCGCAAATCCAGTCCTGCAAATCTCCGACGGAAATGGGCACCGACGCGACACTGGCCAGCGCGGCAGCCCCTTTAAGGCGCGACCGGGCAAGCCAGATGTCGGTGGCCGGACTGTTGGCAAGCCGCCCATCAAGCCTCCCCAGCAAAAGAAAGGCCTGCTCCGAAGACGATGAAAAATCCAGCATTTCCGGGCTATATCAGCATATTTGATGTAACCAAACACATATGTTGGTTACACATGCTTTTCCCCATTCCAAACGCGATTAATTCACCTTCTCATTCATGAATTGAACCCCATCCAGCTTGAAACCCGCCGCTCCCCGCGCCATCTGTCCGGCGGCCAATTCATTGGAGGGCATGAAAGAAACGCCATGACGAACCCGACCGACGCTGCTCCTGAAACCCGTTCCTTCGAAGCTGACGTAGCCAAATTGCTGCACCTGATGGTGCACTCGGTCTATTCGGACAAGGATGTGTTCCTGCGCGAACTCATCTCCAACGCCGCCGACGCCTGCGAAAAGCTGCGCTATGAAAGCCTGAGCAATCCCGCGCTCGCCGCTGGCGGCAGCCCGCAAGTGACGGTGACGCTCGATCCCGACGCCCGTCAGCTCATGATCGAGGATAATGGCATCGGCATGAGTGAGGGCGAACTTGTCGAAGCGCTCGGCACCATCGCCCGTTCGGGCACGAAGGCATTCATGGAACGCGTCGCCAGCGCCAAGGACGCGGAAGGCACGCAGTTGATCGGCCAATTCGGCGTCGGCTTCTATTCCGCCTTCATGGTCGCCGATCGCGTCGACGTCCTATCCCGCCGCGCAGGCTCGGACCAGGCGGCGCGCTGGTCGTCGGATGGCCTTGGCACCTATACCGTCCAGCCCGCCGAAACAGCCGAGGCGCCGGACCACGGCACCCGCGTCATCCTGCATCTGAAGGAAGACGCCGCGTCCTACACCGAACGCTATCGCGTCCAGCAGATCATCAAGGATCAGTCCGGCCATGTGCCCGTGCCGATCTTCCTCAAGGAGAAGCCCGATGCCGAACCCGAGCAGATCGCGGATGGCGCGGCGCTCTGGACCAAGCCCAAGAGCGAGATCAGCGCGGAGGAATATACCGATTTCTACCGCAGCGTCGCCGGTCAGTTCGACCAGCCCGCGCTGACGCTGCACTATCGGGCCGAGGGTCTGCATGAATATTCCGTGCTGGCCTTCATCCCCGAAATGAAGCCGTTCGACCTGTTCGATCCCGATCGCGCCGGCCGCATGAAGCTCTACGTCCGCCGCGTCTTCATCACCGACGAGGCCGAGATATTGCCGCGCTACCTGCGCTTCGTACGCGGCCTGGTGGACTCCAGCGACCTGCCGCTTAACGTGTCGCGCGAAATGATCCAGCAAAGCCCCGTTCTGGCGGCGATCCAGAAAGGCGTCAGCAACCGCATCCTCACCGAACTTGAAAAGCTCTCCGCCAATGATGGCGAAGCCTATATCAAATTCTGGGACAATTTCGGCGCGGTGCTGAAGGAAGGGCTGTACGAGGACTTCGCCCGCCGCGAGCAGTTGCTCGGCCTGGCCCGCTTCAAATCCACTGCTTCGACCGATAGCTGGCGCTCTCTGAAGGATTATGCCGAGGGCATGAAGAAGAACCAGACGGCGATCTACTACGCCACCGGCTCTGATCTCGACCGCCTTGCGTCCTCGCCGCAGCTCGAAGGCTTCCGCGCGCGCGGCATTGAGGTGCTGCTGCTTACTGATCAGGTGGACAGCTTCTGGGTCACCGCTGGCGTCGATTATGATGGCAAGCCCTTTAAATCGGTGACGCAGGGCCTTGCCGACCTCAGCCTCATGCCCCTGCCCGAAGGCGAGACGGCCGCGCCCGCTGCGTCGGAGGAAGTCAGCAGCTTCATCGACTTTGCGAAGGAGCTGCTGAAGGATCAGGTTTCCGACGTCCGCGTGTCCGAGCGGCTGACCGAAAGCCCGGTCTGCCTCGTCGCGGCGGAGCATGGCATGGATCGCCAGCTGGAAAAGCTGCTGGCGGCCGCCGGTCGCGGTGGCGGGGCTTCGGCGCCTGTGCTAGAACTCAACCCGCGCCACAGCCTGATCGTCCGGCTGAGCGGCCTTCAGGACGATAATAGCCTGCGCGAAGATGCCGCCTGGCTGCTGCTGGACGAGGCGCGGATTGCCGATGGCGAATTGCCCACCGATCCGCGCGCCTTTGCCGAACGGCTTGGCCGGATCATGGCGAAGGCTCTAGACTGACGACTTTCGGCTGGCCCGGCCTTGTCCGCCGGGCCAACCAACATCAGGCGAGCGTCACGAAGATTTCCGCCTCGATCAGCCACTCGTCCCGAAGCTTGCGCCATTTCGCACTGTAGATGCCGGACGCGGTCGGCTCCTGCGCGTCCGCTGCCACACCCTTCCATTCGCCCTGTTCCATCGCCATCGGTTCGATCGGCGAGACGGTGATGCTAGTGGGCATCCGGACATAGATGGTGCGCTCGGCCGACGCGAACTCGCGCTTCCATGCCATCAGCTGCGCCTTCCGGCTGCTGATCACTCCGCTATCACTACCGGTCACCAGTATCGCGGCGGGTGACAGCAGCGGGCCTATCGCGCTCAGGTCCATCTCCGCCAACGCCCGGTTGAATGCCGCGCGCCGTATTCGGATCGCAAGGTCGCAGGATTGGGTCACTCTTCTATTCCGATCAGCAGTGGCTGTGTCAGCCGCCTATGATCCAGCCCCGTAGCCGCTGCAAGGAAGCGGTGTGGAGTCAATCCGGCCGACACCCACCCCGATGGCACCGACACATCCCTGCGCCTCACGACGCGCCCGGTCGTTAAGCCATTGCAATGAAGATGCAACCGCCGGGATATTGCGGCGTTATAGCTGCATGATTTTGCGGTGCGGTGCGTCTGATCCTGCTTTGGCAGGCGATGGATTTTGTGACTTTGATCGATATGCTGACGGCCGTGCTGACGGAGGCATGGTTGAATGACAGGAATTTTTGATCGCGTTTCGACGGGCAATTCAGGGCTCGATCTGGTGCTGGGGGGAGGTCTGCCTGCCCAAAGACTGTATCTTCTCGAAGGCGCTCCCGGATCAGGAAAGACGACGCTCGCGCTGCAATTCCTGCTCGAAGGCGTGGCGGCGGGCGAGCCAGTCCTCTACGTGACGCTGTCGGAAACCAGCGAAGAATTATCGGTCGTCGCTGCCTCGCACGGCTGGGACCTGAACAACGTCAACCTCTTCGAACTTGCTTCTGCCGATTCAGTGCTGGGCATAGGACGGGACCAGTCGATCCTGCACAGCTGGGAAATGGAATTGGGCGGCACCATCGAACTGATCCGGGAAGAGGTGCAACGGTTGAAACCCCGTCGCATCGTGTTCGACAGCCTGTCCGAATTGCGGCTTCTGGCGCAGGACCCGCTCCGCTACCGGCGCCAGCTTCTGTTCCTCAAACAATTTTTCGCGCAGATCGACACCACGGTTCTGCTCGTGGACGACCTGACGGGCGGCGCGGGTATCCGCGACAATCACCTGCACAGCCTTTGCCATGGAGTGATAACGCTCGAGCGGCTGACGCTTGATTTCGGTGCGGCGCGGCGGCGCATGCAAATCCAGAAGATGCGCGGCGTCGATTTCGTCGCCGGTTATCACGACATGATCATCCGGAAGGGTGGCATCGACATATTCCCCCGTCTCATCGCGTCCGACCATCATGCGCCGTTCGTCGGCGAACCGATTGCCAGCAAGGTTCCGGAGCTCGACGCCATTCTGGACGGCGGCCCCCAACGCGGTACCAGCACGCTCATCACTGGTCCTGCGGGCGCGGGCAAAACGACGCTGGCCCTGCAATATGTCATCGCCGCCTGCGAACGCGGCGAAAATGCGGTGATATACGAATTTGATGAGCGCATCGGAACGCTCATTACCCGGGCGCGATTGTTCGGAACGGATCTACAGGCTTTGATGGACGACGGCCGCCTTGTCATCCGCCAGATCGATCCGGCAGAGGTCGCGCCCGGCGAATTCGCCGCCATGGTCAGGCAGGAAGTGGAGGAGCGAAATTCACGCATCATCCTGATCGACAGCCTCAACGGCTATCTGGCCGCCATGCCTCAGGAACAGCAGCTGATCCTGCAATTGCACGAACTTCTGTCTTACCTCAGCCACCGGGGCGTCGTGACCTTGCTTGTCAATCCACAGCAGGGTTTCTTCGGGTCGATGCGAACCGATGAGCTGAATGTGTCCTACATCGCGGACATCGTCATCCTACTGCGCTTTTTCGAGGCAGAGGGGCGCATCCGGAAGGCATTGTCGGTCATCAAGCACCGCAGCGGCGCGCATGAAGACTCCATCCGCGAATTCAGGATCGACGCCCATGGCGTTCGCGTCGGCGCGCCGCTCTCCGATTTCAGGGGCGTGTTGACCGGAACGCCGGAATATCTGGGAGCCTCTACACCACTGATGGAGGATCGCGACGGCCGTGCATAAGGCCGCGACATCCTTAACCCTCCGGGTCATCGTCAGCGCACCCTATGGCAGCGACGCCGACAGCGTGACGCGGCTGCTGCGGGGGGAGGGGCATCGGGTCCAAATCTGCCCCACCTTGACGGAGGTGGCCGACGCGATCGATGAGCAGACGGGCGTCGCGCTGGTCACGGAAGAAGCGTTGTTCACTGACCTTGGCCCCCTGCACCGCGCGCTGGATGCGCAGCCTGCATGGTCGGATGTTCCCTTCATACTGCTCGCCGGACGGCAGGCGGGCCGTTTTGCTTCCAGCGAGGCCATCAGACGCCGACTGCCCGATAACGCGCTCAGCGTCATCCTGCTGGAACGCCCGGTCAGCGGGGAATCACTGATCAGCGCTGTCGCGTCGGGCATAAGGGCCCGGCAGAAACAATTGCAGATCCGCGACCAGTTCGCGGCCATCGATGCGGAACGCGGCCGCCTCAATACATTGCTCGAAAATCTTCCGGTCGGCGTCGCGTTCATAAACACCGACGGCAGCACACTGCTTTCCAACCCCGCATTCCGCCGCTTCCTGCCCAGCGGAGACATCCCCGCCCGGCTGCCTGACGGGGAGGACCGGTGGGAAGGCTATGAAGAGGATGGAAGCCGTATCACGCGGGATCGCTTCGCGACGATGCGCGCTCTGAAGGGCGAGCAGGTGCGGGGAATCGAGTTTCTGCATCACCCGACAGAAGGTCCTTCGGTTTGGACCCGGGTAAGCGGCGTGCCGTTACTCGACCCCGGCAGCTCACGGGTCACCGGCTCGATTTCAGTGATTGTCGATATAGACGAGCAGAAGAGGAGCCAGCAGGCGCTCGCGGAGGCGGCCCAGCGGCTGGAGCAGGAGGTTGATGCCCGCACGCGCGAATTGCGGGAGGCGCTGCTGCGATTGGAAGCCGAGGCGGAAGAACGCGCCCGGGCCGAGGAAGCGTTGCGCCAGGCGCAGAAGATGGAGGCGGTCGGTCAATTGACCGGCGGGATCGCGCATGACTTCAACAATATGCTGACGGGCATCATTGGAGCCATCGACATCCTGAAGCGTCGGATTTCCAGTGGCCGACTGGACGACCTTGATCGCTTCATGGATGCCGCCAGCACGTCGGCGCAGCGCGCGGCGGCGCTGACGTCCCGATTACTCGCCTTTTCCCGGCGGCAATCGCTCGACAGCCGCCCCACCGACGTCTGCAAGCTCATTCATTCGCTGGAGGACCTGCTCCGCCGCACCATGAATGAATCGATCGAGGTGGAAATCCTTTCCTCCCCCCCGTTGCCGACGGCGCTGGTGGACGCCAATCAGCTGGAAAGCGCGATCATCAACCTTGCGATCAATGCCCGCGACGCGATGCCTGACGGCGGCCGACTGACGCTGTCATGTGAAGAGGTGGAGCTGGATGCGGAGTGTTGCGCGCGCAATCCAGGCATCACGCCGGGCCGCTATATCATGGTTGGGGTGTCTGACACCGGCGTCGGCATCGATGACGACACACTGGACAAGGTGTTCGATCCCTTCTTCACGACCAAACCGATCGGGCAGGGCACGGGTCTCGGCCTGTCGATGGTCTATGGTTTCGCCAAGCAGTCGAATGGCCTGGTGCGCATCAATTCGACGGTGGGCGAAGGGACGGTGGTCAGGATATTCCTGCCGGTCGCGGAACAACAAGTTGAAACCGAATCCGTCGAACATGCTGCCATTCATCATGGCGACGGCCAGTCGGTGCTACTGGTCGAAGATGATGACTCCGTCCGGCTCCTCGTGCGCGATGTGCTTGAGGAATTGGGCTACAAGGCGACCGAGGCCGCCGACGGACAGCAGGCGGTGCGCATATTGGAGTCCGGGCGGCGTTTCGACCTTCTGATCTCCGATGTTGGCTTGCCGGGAATGAACGGGCGGCAATTGGCGGAAATCGCGCGAGCGCATTTGCCCGACCTGCCCATCCTGTTTGTGACGGGCTATGCGGAAGGGGCCGCCGTGCGGGGCGGCTTCCTATCCAACAACATGCAGATGATCACCAAGCCATTTCAGATCGAAATGCTCTCCGCTCGCATCCGCGAAATGCTGGAAAGCTAGCCCGTCAACTCCGGGAACGCCCCGTCTGCGACTAGTGAGCGGCTGGGACGTCTACCTGATCGGGGCAGGGTTTTGTAGAAGCAGGCATGTCGGCTATCGGCGGGAAAAATCGCCAATTCAAGGCGATCCGCCCGTCTTGTGTTACGGGGCAGTGGCGGGTCGATGCGGTTCATGGCACGTCAGCGGTTTCGACCGATATAGTCGGCTACCGCATTAACGCTATGGCCGACCTTTTCCACCGCTTCCTCCAATTGGCGCCGAGATGTCTGAAAACGCTGAGACCAATATTGCACCTCCATATCCTCCTTCAGCGACACATGTTTCAGGTCGCGGGGAACGGGCGGGGATGTGCTCTCGACTTGAGGTTGCGGACCTATCGTGGACATGGCGATCTATCTTCCTAACGAGAGCTGCGGCTTTCGAACGCGCGGTGGTGTTCCGAAAGCCTAGCCTCGGTGCAGCTATTGGCGCTGGTGCTCTATCTCTCTGGTAAGAGCGAGCGCGGCAGGATGATGTTCCAGTACCACTGGTAAAGTCCATAACCTGCATTATGCGGCAGGGATTCATCGCGGCTGAGGACAAGTCGGCGGCGGGGCTCCCCTTGGGTCAACAAAAGGAGCAGGCGGCCGGTTTATGAGGCAAGAAAGGCGACGCTGCCGCTTCTAAGTATGTTTCCCCATACCTGCTATAGATGACGCGCCTTAACCTGATGCCTTTGTCGAGGAGGCTATGATGAAGAATATTCTTCTCCTGGTACATGATGATGAGGGTCAGGAAGCTCGACTGCAAGCGGCACTGGATTTGACCCGTGCCCTCGGCGGCCATCTTCAATGCATCGATGTCACGCCATTTCCGGTCATAGCCGGCGATCTTTATGCAGGTTTTGGCGAAACCGCTGTCATGCTTGATGAGCGCCAGAGCGAAGCCCGGAACAAGACAAAGATCAGCGCTCGCCTCGCCAAAGAGGATGTGAGTTGGGACTGGGTCGACATCACAGGGGAGATAGCAAGCTGCCTCCTGAAGGAGGCCGCGCTTGCGGACATTGTCGTCCTCAATCGGCAATTGGACAGTTATCCCCTTCCAGACATGCGGACGATCGTCGGCCAGGTGCTGATGCACGCCCGGGTCCCGGTGCTAGCCGTGCCACAAGAGGTCAATGGCTTCAGCATCAAACGGGCATTGCTCGCTTGGGATGGCCATCCTTCATGCATCGCAACGATGCGAGCCTGCACGCCTTTGCTTGCGCTGGCGGAGGAGGTCGAAGTGCTGACCATAAAGGACGGCTCGATTCAGGCTGAACCTAGTGACGCTGCCCGATATCTCTCGCGTCACAATGTGCACGCGAGCATTCGGGTTCTCAACGATCGCCTTCATCCTGCGGACGCGATAATCGAGGAAGAGGCCGAACAATGGAGGGCGGATTATATTATCATGGGCGCCTATGGCCGCGGAAGGATCATGGAAACATTCGGTGGCGTGACACGGCGTCTGCTTACCCGCAGTAAACGGCCTTTGATACTCGGCCACTGAGCTGGTGCCAGCGCTCCGTCCCATGTTGCGCGTGGCGGGAAAGTCAGCCGATCGCGATCCAGGCGGCAAGGCTCGCCGCCGCCGCTGCAAGAGCGGCGAACAGCGGTATTGCGGCTCTCATGCCGCCGTGGCCCCAACCGATGCCCACCGTCATGACCGCTTTGGCCAAAGTGTTGGCCAGAACCGCGCCGCCCAGTACGAAGCCAGCGGTTTGATCGTCGATCGTATGTGGGGGGAGGCCCGCCATCGTCATCACGGCTGCATCGACGTCCGATATCCCGGTGAGAGTCAGGACGACTGCCATGCCCTCTTGCCCAAAATGTTCCAACGCCCAACGCGCGGCGAGCGACAATCCCGCGACAAGGGCAGCCAGCAGAAGCGCAGGGGTAAAGCCCAGGGGATTGGCGACCGCGGCTCCGTTGCCGCCCTTGCCGTGGGCACGCCATGCGGTCAGGGCGAACGCGACGGCTACAAGTGCTGCCGGAGCCATGGTCAGTGCCAGAGACGGCAGCGCGCGGGGAACGAGGACAAGCGCCACCAACTGCACCCTGACGAACATCACGATTGATGCGACCGCAATGCCTGCCGTCAGCAATCCTCGGCCATCGGGTTCGTCGCGGAGCCGCCTGGCATAATCGGCGGTGACGGCGGTGGACGACACAATGGCCCCGGTAAGCGCGACCAGCAACACGCCGCGATCGCGGCCGAAGCGCCTGGAGATGGCATAACCGGCGAAGGACAGTCCCATCACGAAGACGACCACCATCCAGATCTTCCTGGGGTTCCAGGCGTCGTAAGGGCCATAGGAGGCATCTGGCAGTAGCGGCAGGATGACGAGAGACACCAGCAGGAAGCGGGACACACCCTCAATCTCGCTCTCATCCATTCCCCGGAGCAAAGCGTGCATCGATTGCCGTGAGCTCAGGATCGCAAAGATCGCCGCACCTGTTGCCAGGCCTAGAGCAGGGGAGAGGCGAGTGGCGCAGAAACCGGCGCCGAAGGTCAGCAGGCCCGCCAGCGTTGTGGTTGCGGACAGATGATCCTGATCGGCGCTTCGGCTGTAGCCGACCGTTAGCACGGCCGCGACGCCCAGGCCCAGGGCAGCGGCGACCATGTCGGGGGCAAGGCCACCGAGCCCCCCAAGCAACCCGATCAGCCCGAAGGTGCGAAAGCCCGCGACCCGTCGACCCTTGCCGAAGTTCCGCTGTGTCCAGCCGCGCTCCATCCCTACAAGCAGGCCCACTGCGATCGATGCGATCAGGGAAAGATAGGGGTGAGCGATATTGAACATGGGTTTAGCTAGCCTAAGCGCATCGGAGCAGATCGCGATAGGTATAAGTCGCAGTTAGACCGTCTTCATCTTCACCGGAATTTTGAGATAGCGAACGCCGTTGCTTTCCGCTTCGGGGAAACGACCTGCGCGGATATTGACCTGAATCGAAGGCAATAGCAGCCGAGGCACGGGCAGCGTCGCATCACGGGCTTCGCGCATGGCGACGAAACTGTCTTCATCCACTTCGTCATGGATATGGACGCTTGCGCGCCGTTCTTCACCAACTGTCGTTTCCCAACGATAGTCATCGCGGCCGGGCGCCTTATAGTCATGACACAGAAACAGGCGGGTCTCATCGGGCAGGCTCAGCAGCCGCCGGATGGAACGGTAAAGAATGCGAGCGTCGCCACCGGGGAAATCCGCCCGCGCCGTGCCATAGTCAGGCATGAACAATGTGTCGCCGACAAAGGCCGCATCGCCGACCAGATAAGCGATGTCCGCAGGTGTATGCCCCGGAACATGCATGACGGTGAAGCGCAGCATGCCCACTGAAAACTGCTCGCCATCCCGAAACAACCGGTCGAAATCCGAACCATCGATCCGCATGTCGTTGAGTCCGAAGACGGGACGGAAGATTTTCTGTACGTCGCAAATATGCTCGCCAATGCCGATCGGCGCACCGGTCCTGCCCTTGATAAAGGGTGCTGCGGACAGATGATCGGCATGGGCGTGCGTCTCCAGCACCATAGTGATCCGCCAACCCTGCTTTTCAGCGAAGGCCAGCAGCCGCTCGGTTGAGCGCGTATCGACCTCACCGCTGGCGACGTCGAAATCCATCACGGGGTCGATGACTGCCGCCTCCCGGGTTTCGGGGTCAGCGACCAGATAGCTCACCGTATAGGTCGCCTCGTCGAAAAAGGCTTCGATCAGGGGCTTTGTGTCCATGTCGTCCTCCATTGCTCCTTGACAATATATTACATATATCTAAATTAGCAATATCTAATGGAGTGCATGATGATCCCTCCGTTGATGAACCTCGCCACCTTCGAAAAGAAGGCGGGCGAAGTCTCGAACCTGCTGAAAGCGATGGGCAATGCCCGGCGCCTGATGGTGCTGTGCAAGCTGGTCGAACATGGCGAAATGACCGTGGGCGACCTCGCGCAAGAGGTGGGTTTGTCGCAATCCGCCTTGTCGCAGCATCTCGCCAGGATGCGGGAGGAGGGGCTGGTCGCTTTTCGACGGGAGAGCCAGACGCTCTGGTATCGCATCGCCGATGCGCGGACGGAACAGTTGCTCGCCAGTCTCTACACCATCTTCTGCAAGGAATGATCCGATGCCGATCACAACCATTACCCCGCACGACGCGGATAAAGCCGTGGCCAAGGGCGCCACGCTCGTCGATATCCGTGGACCTGACGAACATGCCCGCGAGCATATTCCGGGGGCGATCCATGTCCCGCTCGATCGTCTGGCGGAACTGCCACAGGTGGCCGGGCCAATCATCTTTCACTGCAAGTCAGGCATGCGAACGCAAGCCAATGAGGCAGCCTTGCAGGCGGCGGCGGGCTTCACGCCCTGCCATATACTTCAGGGCGGTCTGGACGGCTGGCGCGCGGCGGGATTGCCGACGCGCCTCGATCGGGCACAGCCGTTGGAGATCATGCGGCAGGTGCAACTGGTGGCCGGTGGCCTTGTGCTGCTGGGCGTCCTGCTCGGCTTCCTCGTCGCTCCCGCCTTTTTCGGCCTTTCGGCCTTTGTTGGCGCGGGGTTGATGATGGCGGGGGCGACCGGCTGGTGCGGCATGGCGAAGCTGTTGCAGGCGATGCCATGGAATCGCCGCTCTCTCGGCGCGTAGGCTGATCATGTCTCCGGCCATGATCGTTGCGGCTCTGGCTTCGGGCGGCCTGATCGGGACCGTGTTGGGTCTGGTCGGGGGCGGCGGCTCAATCCTTGCCGTGCCGCTGCTGGTCTATGTGGTGGGCGTGGGGTCTGCTCATGCCGCCATCGGGACGGCAGCGGTCGCCGTGGCCGCCAATGCGGCTTTCAGCCTGATCGGCCATGCCCGCGCCGGTACGGTGAAATGGCCATGCGCCCTCGTTTTCGCGGGAGCTGGCGTCACTGGCGCGGCGATCGGCGCGGAAATCGGCAAGGCTGTAGACGGCCAGCGATTGCTGATGCTGTTTGGCTTGCTGATGATCGGCGTGGGCCTTTCCATGCTACGGACGAAGCGCGCCACCGACGCGCCCGATGTACGGCTGTCGCGAGCAACCGCTGGTCGATTGTTGCCACGCCTCGTTCCGATCGGCCTTGGAGTGGGATTGGCCGCTGGTTTTTTCGGGATCGGCGGCGGCTTCCTGATCGTGCCGGGGCTGATGATGGCGACTGCCATGCCACTCAAAAATGCAGTGGGAACGTCGCTCGTCGTCGTCACGGCGCTGGGTCTCACCACTGCGTCTTCCTATGCGCTGTCGGGCTTTGTCGATTGGTCACTCGTGGGGGTATTGATCGCGGGCGGTGTCGGTGGGGCGGCTATAGGTATCGCCCTCGGCCGAAAGATGGCGGCGCGCAAAGGGCTGCTGGAGCGGTTGTTCGCCGTCACGGTGATCGCCGTGGGCGCATATGTCGCGCTGCGCGGCGTCTAAGCTTCCTTTCATCGCGGTCGAACGTCGGTTCTGCTGGTTCGGTCGTCCAGGATGACGACGGGGTGAACGGTTCAACTAAGTGGGGCAAGACCCATCTGCTCTGGCTTGATTGCGCTTGCGTCCGCACATGAGGAAGTGGCAGCCCATCTTCTCGTCCGAAGGCAGCGCGGGCTTGTGTTGGCCCGGAGGCTTCCAACCGAGAGGGGGGCGGCCGCAGAAATAGGGCGAACGCGCCGCAAAGTGGGGCACCTGTCCGGCCGAGAGGTTGACGAAGGCGAGGCTTGCCAGCGCCAGCGCACTAAACCGCATGGCTGAACCGCTTTTCCGCTGGTTGCAGATAGCTGTCGAATGCGGCGGCTATGCTGCGGGCGTAGGGGAGCGCGCCGGGTGTCAGTTGCACTCGGCCTTCGCTCAATCGCAATAGGCCAAGTCGCTCGAAGCGCGACAGGTCCGGCAGGGGCAGGGAAGTGCCCACATGCGCTTCGCCCCGGCAGAGGATCGCCTCGATGATCCGGCCACGACGCCGGTCATCGCCCGTGCGCAGCGTGCCGCGAGTGGCGGAAAGCTCGCCGCGCTCCACGCGTTCGCGCCAAGGTCCGGCCTGCTTCTCATTCTGGACGATGAGGTCCGGGAATTGGCTGATCGCACTGGCGCCCAGACCCAAAAGGATATCGGCAGGATCATCGGTAAAGCCCTGGAAGTTGCGGCGCAGCCGTCCGTCACGTGCTGCTATTGCCAGGCCGTCCTGCGGCAGGGCGAAATGGTCGAAGCCGATCGCCGCATAACCAGCGGCGGTTAACATGCGAAAGCCTTGTGCGGCCATGTCGAAGCGCGCGGCGAGATCGGGCAGATTGCTGCCGTCGATGCGGCGCTGGCGAGGCAAGAGTTGCGGCATATGGGCATAGCCGAACAGGGCGACACGGGCGGGTTGCATCGCGATGCTTGCTTCCAAAGTCGCCGCAAGATCGTCGAGGCTTTGGCCGGGTAGGCCGTACATGAGGTCGAAACCGATCGCGATCCCGGCTGCGCGGAGTTGATCGACGGCTCGCTCCACCATGTCGAGCGGCTGAATGCGGCCGATGGCGGCCTGAACATGCGGGGTGAAGGTCTGTACGCCAAGGTTGACGCGGCTGACGCCCATGGCCGCCATGGTGGAAATCCAGGTGGCGTCGAGGCGGCGCGGGTCGAGTTCGACCGAGATTTCGGCGTGACGCGCATCGAAACAGAGCAGCAATTGCTGAAGCAGGCGGACGAAATCGACGAGCGGCAGCGAATTGGGACTACCGCCGCCGAAGGCGATCCGCGCGACGCGTCCGCGTCTGCGCAAGCGCCCCGCGATGGAAGCCATCTCTCGTTCCAGCGCCTCCACATAAGCGGTCAGCCGCTGGGCGCGATTGGCCGCCCCTGTATTGCAGCCGCAATACCAGCATATGTCGTGGCAATAGGGGATATGGACATAGAGGGAGAGGGGCGCGTCCGTTTCCACCCCGTCCAGCCGGGCTGCAAGATCATCCGCGCCCACATCGGCGGTGAACTGCGCGGCGGTGGGATAGCTGGTGTAGCGCGGCACCGGCTGGGCCAGCAGGTCAGGATAGTAGGTCCACATGGCTGAACCGGATCGCATGGGATAGCGCGCACAGCATTGAGCCAGGTCAAATTGCCGCTTGCGCCGGATCAATGCCGGGCGTGCGGCGCCGGGGCAAAGCCATGTCACCGACAACAGGGACGGAGACTTTGGAAATGCACATCAAGACTATCTTATTTGGAGCAGCGGCTGGTTGCGCCGCCATGTCCGCACCCGCGCAGGCTGCGCAAGGCGACGTGCTGGTGCGGCTGCGCGCCATCATGGTTGCGCCCAATGAACGAAGCGGGAGCGTGCTGCCCGCCTTTCCGGGCGAAAAGGTGAAAGTCGATAACAGCGTGATGCCGGAGATCGACGTGACCTATATGGCGACCGACCATGTAGGCTTTGAGCTGATCGCCGCCACGACCAAGCACAGCGCCAGCGGACGCACTGGAACGACCGGGGCGATCGGCCGTCTGGCATCCACCTGGGTGCTGCCGCCGACGCTGACGGCGCAATATCATTTCCTGCCGGAAGCCAAGATCCGGCCCTATGTCGGGGCGGGGGTCAATTATACGCTGTTCTACAATGAAAAGGCGTCGAACGCGTTGGAGGGCGCGGTGGGCGCGACCAGGGTGCACATGTCGGACAGCTTCGGATGGGCGGCGCAGGCCGGAGTTGATGTCGATTTGACGGACAGCATCTTCCTGAACCTGGATGTCAAATATATCGATATCGATACGACGGCCCGGCTCTCGACCACGGCGGCGGGCGTGCAGAAGGTGCGCGTGCATCTCGATCCGCTGGTCTTTGGCGTGGGTGTGGGCGTAAAGTTCTGAACCCTATGCGGCGGCGAGTGCCTTCACCACGAAGGGCAGGCGCTCGCCATCCGGCTCGGTCAGCGTCAGATAGCTACCGGGCTGAATCGCATGCGCGTCCAGGCGGAAGAGTCGCTCGTCATCCTCCTCACCCGGCTCATAGGACAGCGCCCAGCCGTTGGTAGTCCGTAGCAGCCAGCCATGCCGGTCGGGTTCATTCGGCCAGAAGCGCCGGACGGTGGCGAGTTCGGGTTTATGCCGATATTCCTGCTCGTCGATCAGGCCGTCCTGGCCCAGCGGCAGGCGCATGACATAGCTGCGAGCTGCCGATCCGTTCGGAAAAGCAGGTGTGCGTGCGAGTTCGAGGCGTATCGTTGTCCATGTCATGCCACCCAGATCGGGTTTTCGGGGGACAAAGACTATAAGGACTATCCCGGATGGCGGCGGAGCCCATCAGATCCTAGCCAGCAAGGACAAGTTACGGTTCCTCGGCAGGAGATGTGAGATGAAATCGATACTGCTTCATATCCATGACGATCGAGGCGCGGAAAGCCGCCTGCAAGCGGCGTGCGACATCGCGCGCGCGACGGGGGCGCACATTCGTTGCGTTCAGGTGACGCAAATGCCCGATATGGTGGCCGCGGACATGTATGGCGGCGCGGCGCTGGCGCCTTCCATCATCAACGAGCTGCGTGAAATTGATGAGCGAATCAAAGCGCGTACCGAGGAAAGGCTTCGCGCAGAAGGTGTGAGTTGGGATTGGCGGCAACTCGATGGCGATATCCTTCATGGCCTACTGGCCGCCTCGGCGTTGACCGATGTCATCGTCGTGACCCTGCCTGAAGGGCCGCGCAGGGTGCTCACCGATCCACCGCCGATCGCCGCCGAACTGGCCCTGTCAGGGCCGGTGCCGGTGATGGCCGTCCCGCAATCGGCGAAATCGCTGATGGTAGCGGGACGGGCGCTGGTCGCCTGGGATGGATCGCAGGAAGCATCGGCGGCTCTGCGGGGCGCGGTGCCGCTGCTGAAGCTCGCGCAGGATGTGCATATCGTGACTGTGGAGGAAGCGAACAAAAATGCCTTCCCCGCGACTGATGCCCCCGAATATCTTGCCCGCCATGGGATCAAAGCGGAAGTCCATAGCTGGCCACGGGACGGGCGCGCTGTGGAGGATGCCCTGATGGCTGCCGTCGAAGCGCTGAAGCCCGACTGGATGGTGATGGGCGCCTATGGCCACAGCCGGTTGCGCCAGTTCGTGTTCGGCGGCGTGACCCGAACGATGCTGCGCGACGGACGCGTGCCTGTCTTGCTGGCGCACTGAAGACAGGGCATTGTAACCCGATGGCGGTGGCGGACGACGATGACACGGAAGGCTTGAGCGAGCGCGAGCATAGCCTGGAACAAGCGCTGCTGGGTTCGATCCTCGCGACGGTGCCCGACGCGCTGATCGTCATCGACATGGCTGGGCGCATCGTGTCCTTCAGCGCGGCGGCGCAGCGCATGTTCCAATATGCCGAAACGGACGTACTAGGCGAAAATATCTCCATGTTGATGCCGTCGCCGGATCGGGAACGGCATGACGGCTATATCGACCATTATCTCAGTACCGGCGAAAAACGGATCATCGGCATCGGCCGCCTGACCAGCGCGCGACGGCGGGATGGATCGACCTTTCCGATCGAATTGTCGGTGGGGGAGGTGCATGACCGGGGGCAGCGGCTGTTCACCGGCTTCATCCGCGACCTTACCGAACGGCAGCAGGCCGAGCGGCGCGTCGCCGACCTTCAGGCGGAACTGTCGCATGCAAGCCGGGTGACGGCTATGGGGACGCTGGCGTCCGCGCTGGCGCATGAGTTGAACCAACCGTTGACGGCGATAGCAAACTATCTGGAGGCCGGGCGCGACCTGCTGGACGCCGATGGGCCGGTGGATCGTGAGATGCTGCGCGAGGCGATGGACGAAAGCGCGCGGCAGGCGTTGCGCGCGGGCGAGATCATTCGATCGCTGCGCGAGTTCATCAAGCGCGGCGAAACGATGCGCCAGCCTGAATCGCTGCGCGAATTGCTGGCCGAAGGGGCAGCGCTCGCTTTTATCGGCATGGACAGTCGGGGCATCGACATGGACATCAGCGTCGATCGGCGTGTGAATAATGTGCTCGTCAACCGCGTGCAGTTGCAGCAGGTGATCATCAACCTCATCAAGAATGCGGTGGAGGCGATGGCGAGCAGCCCCGCACGCATCCTGCGCCTGTCCGCCGTCCCGGCCGAGGATGGGCGGGTGGAGGTGATCGTCGCGGACAGCGGAATGGGCCTGGATCCCGACATGTCACGTACGCTCTTCAACCCTTTCACCACCACCAAGCCGTCCGGCATGGGCGTTGGCCTGTCGATCAGCCAGACCATTGTTGAAGGACAGGGCGGGCGCATCTGGGCGCAGCCGTCACAATGGGGCGGCACGGCCTTTCACTTCACCCTGGACAGCGCGGACTGAAAGCATGAGCGATCCTTTCCCCATCTATGTCGTCGATGATGACGAGGCGATCCGCCGGTCGCTGTCCTTCCTGCTAAAGACCAGCGGCTATGCGGTGCGGCTGTTCGAGGGCGGCACGGCGTTTCTGAAGGAAGCGGCGGGACTGGAACCGGGATGCGTGCTGCTGGACGTGCGCATGCCCGACATTGACGGGCTGGAGGTGCAGCGGGAATTGCGCGCGCGCGGCATCATGCTGCCGGTGGTGATCATGACGGGTCATGGCGACATCGATATGGCCGTCGCGGCGATGAAGGCGGGCGCGAGCGACTTCATTGAAAAGCCGTTCGAGAAGGCAGCGCTGCTGGGATGCGTCGAGGCAGCGCGGCTGCTGTCGGCGGCCGATCGTGGGGCCGGAGCGCGGGCGGAGGATGCAAGGGCGCGGCTGAATGTTCTGACCGATCGGGAGCGCGATGTGCTTGACGGGTTGGTCGAAGGACTGCCCAACAAGACGATTGCCTTCGACCTGGGGATCAGTCCGCGAACGGTGGAGATTCATCGCGCCAACCTGATGCAAAAGCTGGAGGTGAAGAGCCTGGCCGAAGCGCTGCGGATCGCGTTCCATGCGGGGGTGGAGTGAAGCGAAGTTCAGGGATCGCTAGGGAGATTTACGGATAGGTCTGAAACCCGCATGGCGGCATGCAGCGGGCATGGATATGCAATTTGATCTGGCGCAAAAGGCGCCCGGCGGTGCCGAAATGGCGGCGGTGATGACCCCGGCTGCCGGAGGCTGCGGTGCAGGATATTGCGATCGGTGCGAGGTGCGCGATCAGGCGATCTGCGCCGATCTGGACCCGCAGGAGCGCGCGGCGCTCAACCGGATCGGGCGACGGGTGACGTTGCAGGCCGGGCAGACGGTGATGTGGGAGGGCGATGACAGCATGGTCGTTGCCAATGTGATCGAAGGCACGCTGAAGCTCGCCACATCGACGGGCGACGGGCGCGAACAGATTGTCGGCGTGGTCTATGCATCCGATTTCATCGGCCGACCCTTCGGCGCGCGCACGCCGCATAGCGTAACGGCGCTGACCGATGCGCGACTTTGCCTCTACCCACGCGGCGCTTTTGACGGCTTTGCGCGCCAGCATTCGGAGCTTGAGCATCGGCTGCTCCAAAGGACGCTGGACGACCTTGATCGGACGCGAGCCTGGATGCTCCTGCTGGGGCGAAAGAATGCGCGAGAGAAGGTCGCGTCCTTCCTTCTGGACATGAGCAGGCGGCTGCGCGCGGACCCCGGCGGCGTGATTGACCTACCTCTGTCGCGCCAGCAGATCGCGGACATATTGGGGCTAACCATAGAAACCGTCTCGCGTCAGATCAGCGACATGAAGCGGCTGGGCGTGATCGCGCTGGCGGGGCGGCGCCGGGTGCGGATTTCCGATGTCGACCGGCTGGAGAGCATGGCCGAGGGCGAGTGATAGCGGGTCTTCGGTTCCGACACTTCCCACGGGAGGGGTTAGGGGTGGGCGCGAGCGAAGCGAGCTTCTCGGCTGGCCTTTGAAAATCAGCATGGATGTTGCGCTGGCCCACCCCCCCAGCCCCCTCCCGCCTGCGGGAGGGGGAGTATCAGCGACAATCTGTCTAAGGACATTCCCCTACATACCCGCCGCGCCGCCTTTGCCAGAGGTCAGGGCATAGGGGCGGCGACCGGACGAGGGGCGTCGCAATAGACCTTTCGCGGGGAAATCCGATGGATCGATTGTTATTGAAATCGGGCGGCTGGTTCGCGCTGGCGGTGGTCGCCTTGCTGGCGGCGCTGATGGCGGTGGACAGCGGCTTTGCTGTCCATATGGCGATAGCCTGTGCGGCGGCGCTGCTGATGGTGGTGGTGACGATTGGTGGCGCAGATTATACCGGAATCGCGCGCGGACTGCTGAAGATGCCCGCTGATCAGGGGAAATATGATGACGACCCGATCCGCTGGGGTGTAATCGCGACCGTCTTCTGGGGACTGGCCGGGTTCCTGGCCGGGCTCTACATCGCCTTGCAGCTCGCCTTTCCGGCGCTGAACCTTGGCATTGAATATACGAGCTTCGGGCGCTTGCGGCCGCTGCACACGTCGGCGGTGATCTTTGCATTCGGCGGCAATGCGCTGATCGCGACGAGCTTTTATGTCGTGCAGCGGACTTGCAGGGCGCGGCTCGCCTTTCCCTCGCTCGCACGGTTCGTGTTCTGGGGATATCAGCTGTTCATCGTGCTGGCCGCGACCGGCTATGTCATGGGCATTACCGAGGCGCGCGAATATGCCGAGCCGGAATGGTATGTCGATATCTGGCTGACCATCGTCTGGGTCGCCTATCTGGTCGTCTTTGGCGGCACCATCCTGCGCCGCAGCGAGCCGCATATCTATGTGGCGAACTGGTTTTACCTGAGCTTCATCCTGACAATCGCGATGCTGCACATCGTCAATAACCTGTCGGTGCCGGTAAGCCTGCTCGGCTCCAAGAGCTACAGCGCTTTTGCAGGCGTGCAGGATGCGCTGACGCAATGGTGGTATGGGCATAATGCGGTCGGCTTCTTCCTGACCGCCGGTTTCCTCGCCATGATGTATTATTTCGTGCCCAAGCAGGCGGAGCGGCCGGTCTATAGCTATCGGCTTTCGATCATCCATTTCTGGTCGCTGATCTTCCTCTATATTTGGGCGGGTCCGCACCATCTTCACTATACCGCGCTGCCCGATTGGGCGCAGACTTTGGGCATGGTGTTTTCGGTCATGCTGTGGATGCCGAGCTGGGGCGGGATGATCAACGGCCTGATGACGCTGAATGGCGCATGGGACCGCATCCGCACCGATCCGATCATCCGCATGATGGTGATGGCGCTGGCCTTTTACGGCATGAGCACCTTTGAAGGGCCGATGATGTCGGTAAAGGCGGTCAACAGCCTGTCCCACTATACCGATTGGACGATCGGCCATGTGCACAGCGGCGCGTTGGGTTGGAACGGGCTCATCACCTTCGCCTGCCTCTATTATCTGACGCCAAGACTGTGGAAGCGCGAGCGGCTCTATTCGCTACGGCTGGTGAACTGGCACTTCTGGCTCGCGACGCTGGGTATCGTTCTCTACGCCGCGTCGATGTGGGTGGCGGGCATCATGCAGGGGCTGATGTGGCGCGAATATGGGAGTGACGGCTACCTCGTCTATGCCTTCTCCGAAGTCGTGAGCGCCATGTTCCCCATGTATGTGATCCGGGCTGCCGGGGGCCTCATGTACCTCGCCGGGGCGATCATCATGGCCTGGAATATCGGCAAGACCATCGCGGGAAGCCCGCTGCGTGCGGAAAAGTCGATGAGTGATGCGGCCTATGATCCGGCGGCGGATCGGCCGCTTGTCGCCCAGCCTGCTTAAGGGACTCCAAGACATGACAAGCAAGACCAAAGCCAAGTTCTGGGACCATGGCAAGCTGGAGCGGAACGTCTCCCTGTTGGGCATCGCGTCTCTGATCGTAGTTGCCATCGGCGGCATCGTGGAGATCGCACCGCTCTTCTGGATCGACAACACGATCGAGAAGGTGGAGGGCATGCGTCCCTATACGCCGCTGGAGCTGGCGGGGCGGAACATTTACATCCGCGAGGGCTGCTACAATTGCCACAGCCAGATGATCCGGCCGTTCCGCGACGAGACGGAACGATATGGCCATTACAGCCTGGCGGCCGAGAGCATGTATGACCATCCGTTCCAATGGGGATCGAAGCGCACAGGCCCTGACCTGGCGCGGGTGGGCGGCAGATATTCGGACGAATGGCATGTCCAGCATCTGAAGGACCCGCGCGCCGTGGTGCCGGAGTCCATCATGCCGGGCTATGCCTTCCTGGCGGAGCGGGAGTTGAAGTCCGGCGACATGGGCAAGGACCTGACGGCGCTGTCCAATGTCGGCGTGCCTTACAGCAAGGATGCCATCGCCAAGGCCAATGACGACCTGAAGGCGCAGGCCGACCCGGATGCGGACGCCACGGACCTTATCAAGCGCTATCCCAAGGCGCAGGCGCGGGACTTTGACGGCGATCCCGGCAAGGTGACGGAGATGGATGCGCTGGTCGCCTATCTCCAGATGCTGGGCACGCTGGTCGATGTGGAAAGCGCCAGGCCGCAGGAGGTCGGACGATGAGCTACGACGCGTTGCGGCATTTCGCAGACAGCTGGGGGCTGGTCTTCATGGGGGTAACCTACGCGGTCCTGATCGGCTGGCATTTCCTGCCAAAGGGGCGCGAGCGCAGTGCAGAGGCCGCGCTCGCCATTTTCGAGACAGATCATGCGGAGGCCGATCATGGCTGACGAAAAGCGCATCGACGCCGCCACTGGCACCGAGGTCAAGGATCATGAATGGGACGGCATTCAGGAACTGGATACGCCGCTGCCGCGATGGTGGCTGTGGACATTCTACGCGACCATCCTGTTCGCGATCGGTTACGTGATCGCCTATCCCGCCCTGCCGATGATCGACCGGGCGACAGGCGGCGTGCTCGGCTGGTCGAGCCGGGGTGCGCTGGATAAGGAACTGGCCGTCCGCGAACAGCAGATTGCGCCGGTTCGGCAGGCGATCGCCGACACCTCCATCGACGTGCTGCCGACGCGGCCGCAACTGATGCAGGCGGCGGTCGAGGGTGGACGCGCTGCGTTTCGCGTGCATTGCGTGCAGTGCCATGGATCGGGCGCGGCGGGGTCAAAAGGCTATCCCAACCTGAATGACGACGACTGGTTGTGGGGTGGAAATCTGCCTGCGATCGAAAAGACCCTCACCGATGGCGTGCGCAATCCCGATCATGCAGCAACCCGCCAGTCGCTGATGCCCGCTTTCGGCAAGGATCAGTTGCTCACCGCTGCGCAGGTCGATGACGTGGTCGCGCATGTGCGGGTGATTAGCGGGCAAGACCGCCCCAGCCCGGCGTCGCAGCGGGGGGGCAGGGTCTTTGCCGACAATTGCGCTGTCTGCCACGGACCGGCGGGGAAGGGGAACCGGCAGCTCGGTGCGCCGAACCTGACCGATGCGATCTGGCTTTATGGCGGCGACGCGGACACTATCCATGAGACTGTCTGGAATAGCCGCCATGGCGTGATGCCGCGCTGGGACGACAAGCTGGACAAGGCGACGATCCGCATGCTGGCCGCCTATGTGCACAGTCTCGGCGGGGGTGAGGCTGTGCCGGTGAAGTTTGCGGCTAAGGTGCCGGGCAATGCCGCGCAATAACAACCGCCCCTTCTTCGTCACCCCGGACTTGATCCGGGGTCCCGCTGCCCTTTGGAACGGGCGTGGGGAAGAAGCGGGATCCCGGGTCAAGTCCGGGATGACGGGGAGTGTAGTTGTTCCGGGGAGGCGGGCATGCTGATGTCGGACTCCCCCTCGCTCTACGAGAAGCGCAAGGGCGTCTATCCCAAGGCGGTGGACGGCTTCTATCGCCGCCTGAAATGGGCGATTATGGCGGTGACGCTGGGCATTTATTGGGCGACGCCCTGGCTGCGGTGGGACCGGGGGCCTTATGCGCCGGATCAGGCGGTCCTCGTCGATCTGGCGCATCGTCGCTTCTACATGTTCTCAATCGAAATCTGGCCGCACGAATTTTACTATGTCGCCGGGCTGCTCGTCATGGCGGGAGTTGGCCTGTTCCTCGTTACCTCCGCCGTGGGGCGAGCGTGGTGCGGCTATGCCTGTCCGCAGACGGTGTGGACGGACCTTTATCAGCATGTCGAGCGCTTCATTGATGGCGACCGCAATGCGCAGCTGAAGCTCGCCAAGGCTCCCTGGAGCGTCGGCAAGCTGGGGCGCCGACTGGTGAAGTGGGCTGTGTGGCTGGCGATCGCCTTCATAACTGGTGGCGCATGGATTTTCTACTTCGCCGACGCGCCCACACTTCAACAGCAGTTCTGGAGCGGCACCGCAGCGCCGGTCGCCTATGGAACGGTAGCGGTGCTGACCGCCACGACCTTCATCCTGGGCGGGTTCATGCGCGAACAGGTATGCATCTATATGTGCCCCTGGCCGCGTATCCAGACCGCGATGCTCGACGAGAAGTCGCTCGTCGTCACCTATAAGGATTGGCGCGGCGAAAAGCGTGGGAGCCTTAAAAAGGCGGAGGCGCATCCGGGAGAGTTTGGCGACTGCATCGATTGCAACCAGTGCGTCGCGGTCTGCCCCACCGGCATCGATATTCGGGAAGGGCCGCAGATCGGCTGCATCACCTGCGCGCTGTGCATCGACGCCTGCGACAAGGTGATGGAACAGATCGGACGGCCTCGCGGGCTGATCGATTATTGCACGCAGGACGATGCGGAAGCGGAGAAGAAGGGTGCGGCGCCAAAACCGGTGCTGAAGACATTGCTGCGCCCGCGGACCATCGCCTATTTCGGCGTGTGGGCGAGCATTGGCGCGGCGATGCTGTTCACGCTGGGTGCGCGGACGCGGCTCGACATCAGTGCGCAGCAGGATCGCAATCCGATCTTCGTGCGCCTCTCTGACGGCGCGATCCGCAACGCTTATACGGTGAAGCTGCGGAATATGGAGGCGCGCCCGCGCGACGTGGAGGTGCGCGTTACGGGTCTGCCCGGCGCAAAGATCTGGACCGACGCCGGATCGCGGGAAAAGGCGAGTGATGCGGTGCGCGCAACGGTCGCTGCTGACAGCGTGACCAAGCTGCGCCTGTTCCTGACGATGCCCTCCGCAGGTCCGGCGCGGCAGGATCTCCGTTTCACCGTGCGCGCCCTGGACCGCGAAGGCGGCGGCGAAAGCGAAGACGCTCGTTTCGAAAGGCCCTGAATATGAAACATGTCCGTCCATTCACCGGCTGGCACATGACCGCGATACTCGTCGCGGGTTTTGCCGTCGTCATCGCCGTGAACATGCTGATGGCGACGATCGCCGTGCGATCCTTCGGCGGGACGGTGGTGGAGAATAGCTATGTCGCCAGCCAGAAGTTCAACGGCTGGCTGGCGCAGGCGCGGGCGCAGGAAAAGCTCGGCTGGCGCGACCGGGTGACGCTGGACCCCGCGCGCCATGTGCGGATGGAGCTGAACGTGCGGGGTGCGCAGATGAGCGCGGTGGCGCAACATCCGCTTGGGCGCGCGCCGGATATCATGTTGCGCCTGCATGAGGCCGCGCCGGGACTTTATGTGAGCGATCGCGCCTTGCCCGGTGGCCGGTGGCAGCTGCGCTTCGACATTCGCCATGGCGGCGGAGAAGAACATTTGCTGCGGGAGATCGACTGATGGCCAGCCAGCCTGTTCTCAACGAGGAAGCTTCGGCTGAAGCGAAGGAAAGCCTGTTCGCGGTGCCGGGCATTCATTGCGCGGGGTGCATCTCGAAGATCGAGAATGGCCTGCCACTGACGCCCGGCATCCACTCCGCGCGGGTCAATATGAGCGCCAAGCGGGTCGCGATCAGCCATGATCCTGCACTGACCCCGCCGGAAATGAAGGCGGCGATCGTCGCGCTCGGGTTCGACGCGGAGCCGCTCGCTGATCCGGGTCAGGATGTCGCGGCGGCAGAGAGCAAGGCGCTGGTGCGCGCGCTTGCCGTGGCGGGCTTCGCGGCGATGAACATCATGCTGCTGTCGGTGTCGATCTGGTCAGGCGCGGAAGGGGCCACGCGGACGATGTTCCACTGGCTATCGGCGCTGATCGCTTTGCCGACCGTCGCTTATGCCGGCCAGCCTTTCTTCCGTTCCGCCTGGGCGGCGTTGCGACAACGGCGCACGAACATGGACGTGCCGATCAGCATCGGCGTGCTGCTGACCACCGCCATGAGCCTTTTCGAAACCATCAGTGGCGGCAAACATGCCTGGTTTGATGGCGCGGTGATGCTGCTGTTCTTCCTGCTCGCGGGGCGCTGCCTCGACAGCATGATGCGGGGGCGGGCTCGGGCTGGCGTGGCGGCTTTGCTGAAGCAGACGGCGCCTGGCGCGCTGGTGCTGGCCGAAGGCGGCCGCAGCCAGTGGACAGCGGCCAGTGCGCTGCGTCCCGGCATGCGCATGATCGTCGCGGCGGGCGAAAGGCTGGCCGCCGACGGTCGGGTCGTTGAAGGAGAAAGCGGCATCGACCTCGCTTTCCTGACCGGCGAAAGCGCGCCGGTACGTGTGAGGGCTGGCGATGCCGTCCAGGCCGGGGCGATGAATATCGAAGGGCCGATCACCGTCGAAGTGACGGCGGCCGGAGCCGACACGGTCATCGCCGACATCGCCCGGCTGATGGAGGAAGCGGGGCAGGGAAAGTCCCGCTATGTCCAGATCGCCGACCGTGCCGCGCGCTATTATGCGCCCTGTGTCCATCTGCTCGCCGCGCTGTCTTTCGCAGGGTGGATGATTGCGGGTGCCGGCGCGCATCAAGCGCTGTTGATCGCGGTGGCGGTGCTGCTGATCACCTGTCCCTGCGCGCTCGGCCTTGCGGTCCCGGCGGCGCAGATCGTTGCATGCGGCGCGTTGATGCGGCGCGGCGTGCTGGTGAAGGACGGGTCGGCGCTGGAGCGGCTGTCGGAAGTGAGCGAGGCGCTGTTCGACAAGACGGGCACGCTGACGCTGGGCCGTCCGGTGCCGCAGGCGCTCGACCGGCTGGAGTGTGAGGATCAGTCGATCCTGCTGGCGCTGGCAAGGGGCTCTCGTCATCCGTTGAGCGACGCGCTGCGGCAGGCGCTGGAGGCCCGCCAAGTCGCTCCGGCGTCCCTCGACCGTATCCGCGAAGTTCCGGGAGAGGGCATTTTCGCCGATCATGCTGGCGTGGCGGTGGCGCTGGCCCGGCCACGCAGCGTCGTCAGCCTG
The DNA here is from genome assembly GCF_054771635.1 of Sphingobium sp. TomTYG75. Taxonomy (NCBI): domain Bacteria; kingdom Pseudomonadati; phylum Pseudomonadota; class Alphaproteobacteria; order Sphingomonadales; family Sphingobiaceae; genus Sphingobium; species Sphingobium sp. TomTYG75. Next base: position 452,681 of record NZ_BSRE01000002.1, read on the forward strand.
TTCGGCCTTGCGAGCGAATATCGGTCCGGCGAGCGTTCGGCGCTGCTGCATTTTTCCGACGCCCTGCGCCCGGATGCGGCGGAAACGCTGAGCGAGATGCGCTCGATGGACCTCAAGACGCTGATCGCCAGCGGGGATCGTCCCGAAGCTCTGGAAGAGATCGCGCGTGCGACCGGCACGACGGCGATCGGCCATCTGCGCCCGGCGGATAAGCTGGCGCTGGTCGGGCGGTTACAGGCGCGCGGCGAGAAGGTGTTGATGGTGGGCGACGGACTGAATGACGGCCCGGCGCTCGCGGCGGGTCATGCCAGCATCGCCCCCGCCTCTGCCAGCGACGCGAGCCAGTTGACGGCCGACGCCGTGTTCCTGGGCGACAGGCTGGCGCCCGTGGCAGTGACGGTTCGCGCGGCGCGCCGGACGATCGCCGTGGTGAAGCAGAATTTTGCGCTGGCCATCGGCTATAATGTGATGGCCGTGCCCCTGGCCGTTGCGGGCAAGGTGACGCCGCTTGTCGCGGCGATCGCCATGTCCACATCTTCGCTGATTGTGATCGCCAACGCCCTCCGCCTGAAGGGAGCCGCGAAATGACCGGCCTTGGATTGTTGATCCCGATCGCCCTGTTCCTCGGCCTGCTGGGCCTTGCCGCCTTTTTCTGGGCGCTGCGCAATGGGCAGTTCGATGACAGCGAAGGCGCAGCGGCGCGGATATTGATTGACGAAGATTGACCGCGGGGTGCTTTGGTGCCTTGTCGACCTTTGGCCAAACCGTAGCTTCAAAGTCTGCGTTCCGTCACCCCGGGCTTGACCCGGGGTCCCGCTACTTTTGAAAATATCACAAAGAGAGCGGGATCCCGGATCAAGTCCGGGATGACGACCCCTGAACATGGCGGGTGCGACAAAGGGACCTGGTCCGAATGGATCAGGCCCCTCTTGCTGCCTTCTGTTGAAGCTCAGGAAATGACCATCGCTTCCGGATCAGGATTGCGTGTCCAGTTCCAGTACTCGGCGAGTTTGAACGGGCAGGACACATAGTTGCGGCCCTTGCTGTTCAGATAATAGCTTTTGGCCTTGGGGTGGGTCCAGACCATCTGCTTCATTTGCTCATCGACCTTCTCGTTCCAGTCGAGATAGGCCTGCTCCGTCGGCTCGATCGCCTTGCCGCCAGCGGCCACGATCCTGTCGAGCGCTTCGACGATATAGTGGATCTGCGCTTCCAGAACCATGTTGACGCCCGCCGCATGGTTGGGCGCGCTGTTCGGCCCAAGCGTCATGAAGAAGTTGGGATAGGCGGGAGCCATCACGCCCAGATAGGCGCGCGCCTCGTCCTTGCCCCATGCCGCCGCCAGATCGCAGCCGCCCCGGCCATAAACCTTGAGCGGGCCGAGCGCGGGGGCCAGTTCAAAGCCGGTGGCGAGCGCAATCACATCGACTTCGTAGCGCTGGCCGCTCTTGGTGACGATCGCATTTTCCTCGACATGATCGATGGGGTCGGTTTCCAGCGTGACATTGGGCTTCAGCAAAGTGTCGAGCCAGCCGCCGTCGGCGTCCAGAACGATGCGCTTGCCAAAGATCGGATAGTCGGGAACGACCTTTTCAATGAGGTCGGGACGGCCCGCCAGCTTGCGATGGATATATTGCAGCGCATAGCTGCGCGCGCCGTCATTCTGGGCAGAGATCGAGACGTCCTGGTTGGGCCAGTTCGGGTCCCTCTTCACATTGCCATAGAGGCCGTCGCCGGTGAACCAGTAAACGCGAAAGCGGAACCATTCCTTGTAATGGGGAATGTTGCGCAGCGCGAAGCGAATATTGTCGTTCACCGGTGCGGTGATTTCCGGGTTATTGAGCACCCAATGTTTGGAGCGCTGAAAGATGACGAGGCTGGAGACCTTGTCAGCGATTGCGGGCGCGAGCTGGGCGGCGCTGGCGCCCGTGCCGATCACCGCCACGCGCTTTCCGGTAAGGTCCATGTCCGGGTCCCATCCGGCGGTGTGCATCTTGGTGCCCTTGAAGCTGTCCAGGCCGGGGATATTGGGGAAGGACCAGCGGTTAAGCACGCCATGGGCGAGTAGCACCGCATTCACCACTTCGACCCGTTCCGCGCCCGTCTTCACATCCTGCAAGGTGACGTGCCAGTTGCTGTCCGCATCGCTCCAGCGGGCGGCGAGCACCTTCGTCCCGAACTGGACATGATCGCGTATGCCATATTTGTCAGCGACGCCGGTCAGATAGCTGTGAATCTCCGGCCCCTTCGGATGGTAGCTGCTCCAATCGGGGTTCAGTTCGAAGGAATAGGAGTAGAAGTGGCTGGGCGTATCGACGCCGACGCCGGGATAGCGGTTTTCCAGCCATGTGCCGCCAAGGTCAGGGTTCTTCTCGATGATCGTATAGTCATAGCCCGCCTCGCCCAACTTGATGCCCGCGGCGATGCCGGTCATGCCGCCGCCGATCACCAGCACGCGGAAGCCGGCGGGCGGATGGATGCGGCCGGGCATGTCCTTGCGCGGCACCGGGCGTTCAAAGCCCATCTGGTCGTAAAGCACCGGCATGATCGTGGGATCGACATCTTCGCCGACGCTGACGCCCATCATCCGACGCAGCAGTTCAGGATCGATCGGGCGTTCCACCGGCGGCGTCGGGTTGGTCAGCAGCGCGAAGAGGCGATCCCGCAGATCCTGCGCCATTTCGTCCGGCACGTTCGACGGCGCTTCTGCCGTGTAGATGCCGGTCAGGTAGGGCGCGAAACTGTCCAGATATTCGCGGTCCTGCGCATAGGTCGTGTAAACCATCAGCAGGCTAGGCAGGTTGGCGTCCTGCAGCGCCCAGCGAAGTCCATCGCGGTCGGCGATGGGCAGGGGGCATGTGGTCGCCGGATGTGGCTGGCTATGCGCGTTCATCTTCGCTCCTCTCTTGGTGCGCGGCGGCAGAAATGCCGGTTCGCTCAAGATGTGAGTATATACTTACTTGGCGTGAACAAATTGACGTGCGTCAAAATCGGGCAGTGCATATGGCAGCGGCGGAGCGGCCCTAAGGGAAGCTCCGCCGACGATCACTCAGCTATGGGATTTCAGGCCGCAGCCTTGCTGCCGCGCAGGTCCACGGTGGTATGGACGCCGTTGACCCTCTTCTGGAACTCGGCCGCGCGGGCGCGCGGATTGTAGAATTGGCGATACCATAGCCGTCCCTTGTGAAACGGCCCGTCGTCCGGCACCTGAAGGATGTTGATCGCCGCTTCCTTATATTTCCACAGTTCGAAATCCTGTGAGAAAGCGGCGAGCCCTGCCTCATGATAGGCACGGGCAACGGCGCGTTCCTCTGCCGTCGCTTCGCCGTTCGCAGCGGTCTGCGCCATCACCGCGAACCAGACGCGAACCTCGCCATCCTCGACCGGCGTGTTGCAGATCATCATGAGCGAGGGATGCTTGCCCTCCATGCGGGACAGCAGGATGCCGGGGCCGGTGTACCAGGTGTCGGTTTCCAGCATTGCGCTGCCATCCACCAGTGTACGGTGACCCGACGCAAAGCGCTGCCGCATGATGTGCCCTTCAAATTCATTCTCGAAAAACACATTGCCCGACGATCCATGGACCGGCGCGAAATGCGCATAGTCGGTCATGTTGTCGAGGATTTCCTGCGGGTGGATCGGCAAGGTGCCGAGAGGGTCCACCTGCCAGCGGACCCATCCTTCGCCGGTGCGGTCCCATTCGGCGAAGTCGGGCAGGTCATGGTCGGGTTCGCCGCCCTCCATATCGTGCCACATCCAGATGCAGCCTGCCTTTTCCACGACCTTGTGCGACTTGATGCAGGCGGCCTTGGGGATTTTGTGCGTCGAATAGGGAATATCGTCGCACTGGCCCTCCGGCGTGAAGCGCCAGCCATGGGCGGGGCAGCGAATGGAATCGCCCTCCACCTGATTGCCGTCGCGCACGACATAGGATGTGCTGTTGCGCGCGATATTGACGCGCATGTGCGGGCAATAGGCGTTCATCAGAACCACGCGCCCGCTCTTGCCGCGATAAAGAGCCATGTCCTGCCCGAAGAAGCGAACGGGTTGCGGCTGTTGCGTCACCTCGTCGGCTATCGCGACCATGAACCAGCCACGGGGGAAGGTCAGTTCGCCCAGGCCATATTCGGCTGTCTTTGCCATGATCTGCGCCCTTCCTCTTAAATGAAGCTGTCGCTGTTCGGTGCGCCCAGCATGACGCCGCCGAAGTTGCGGCCGACCACGCCCGGATTGTTCGCCACATGAGCCCGTCCGGCATGAATGTCGCAAAAGGCGCGAGCGATCGGATTGCCGCGATAGATGGCTTCCGCGCCGCTCGCTGCGAAGATACGGGCGATCAGCGCGCAGCAGCGGCCGGAAATCTGCGCCGACTGGAAACGGTAGTGTAGCCGGGTTTCAAGGTCCGCCTGCTCCCCTGTGCGCGCCTTTTCGGTCAGATGCTCGAAGTTGCGGAACAGGATGGTCTTCATCTCGTCGATCGCCACGCGGGTTTCCGCGATCACCATCTGCACATCGGGGTCGGCCGACGCGCTCGCCCCGCTATTGGCGCTCCTGCGCTTGGCGCCCTTCTCGATGAAGCAGTCGAGCGCGCCTTGCAGCGCTCCGATGGACGAGGAGGATACGGCGCGGACAAAGACCTGCCCGAACGGCAGCTTGTAGAGCGGGCCGGGGTTGACCTTTGCGCCGGGGTTTGTGGACGCAAAGCCATCCTTCGACCGATGGGTGCGGTAGGCGGGGACATAGGCGTCCTCCACGGTCACGTCATGGCTGCCCGTGCCGCCAAGCCCGATCGTGTCCCAGATCGGCAGCACCTTGAAATCGCCGCGGGGGACGAGGAAGGTCCAGAAGTCCGGCTCTCCCGTCTCCGGATCGTTGACTAGGCCACCCAGAAATGCCCAATCGCAATGATCGACGCCGCTGGAAAAGCCCCAGCGCCCGCTGATGCGGTATCCGCCCTCGACCGGCGTCACCTGCGCGCGCGGCATGTAGGAGGAGGAGATGAGCGTGCTGTTATCCTTGCCCCACACATCCTCCTGCGCCTGCGCGTCGAACAGGGCGAGCTGCCAGTTATGCACGGCGACGACGCCCAGCACCCAGGCGGAGGACATGCAGCCTTCGGCGAGCTTCATCTGCACCGCGTAAAAGGTCTCGATGTCCATCTCATATCCGCCGGACCGGCGAGGCTGGAGTATCTTGAAAAAGCCAGCATCCTGGAAATCGCGGATGGTTTCGTCCGGCACCTTGTTGCCCGCTTCGCAGGCGTCGGCGCGTTCGCGCAGGACCGGCACGAGCGCCGCAGCCCGATCAACAAGATCGGCCATGGCGGGCGCGGTGGTCGCATTGGCAAGCGTCATATTCCCTCTCCTTCTGATCAGGCCGCGTCGGCCAGTTTCGCCTGTTCATCGGCGCCGAAGCCGACACTGAAATCATGGCCCCACAGGCTGGCCGATGTGCTTTCGAAAACGGTGTGATGGTCCCAGTCCATGACGCGCCCGCCGCAGCCATATTCCAGCGCGAAGCCGCCGGGCGTTTCGACATAGAAGCTGATCATGTGATCGTTGGTGTGCCGGCCCAGCGTCGCCATCAGCCGCGCGCCGGCGGCCAGCATCCGATCATAGGCGTGGCCGACCTCGTCGATCGTCGCGACTTCCACCATCAGGTGCACGCAGCCCGATGGCACCTCGCCTTCGAATAGGGCCAGACTATGATGACGGCCATTGGCGCAATGCAGGAAGTCGATCCGCATCTCGGGGCCACCGTCTCCTGCGGGGCGGTGCACCATGAAATCGGACAGGCCAAGGCCGAGTAGCTCTGCCAGGAAGCGACGCGTCTCGACGATGTTGGGGGCGGGCAGTACCGCATGGCCATAGCCAAGGTCGCCCGTGACGAAGCGAACGCCTTGCGGGGAGCAGAAGGGCGCGAAGCTGCTGACATAGCCATAGCTGATTTCGTGGCGATTGCCCGAAGGATCGCGGAACCAGACCATGTCGGTCACATGGCGCAGCGCGCGTTCCGTCTGCGTCGAATGGGTGTAGGCGACGCCGCGTGCGTCCAGGGTCGCCAAGGCCGCGACATATTGCTGTTCGTTGCGCACTTCCCAGCCGCTGGCGTAATAGCCGTCGCGATCGCCTTCGATGATGAACAGCCGACCCGCGCGCTCGTCAATACGCAGCGCCAGTCCGCCCGGAAGCGCATGGACGGAAAATCCCGCGACGTCTTCGGCGAAGCGGACCCATTGCTGAAGATCGCGGGACGTAATGATGCTGTAGGCAAGAGCCGCGACTTCCATGTCGTCCTCCAGTCGGTTGTGGCGCCATGATGAACCGGGACGATCAGGAGGGAATTGATCACCATCAAATTTCGGGAATTTTCGTTTTCGTGAAGCGGTGTCTCTCCGATTATTCGCGGTTAATGCGCTAATTCAGTGACAATGTTCGTTACAAATAGAGCAAAATTCTACGCTCGTATTTGAAATTTGACCTGCCTCAAGGCGCGTGAGGCGACTTCGCCTTCCTATCTGGGGGCCGGGCGTGTTCGAGGCTGCGGCAGAGAGGAACAGCATGAACGTCCAATCGACCATGCGCGCAAAGGCGGCGCAGACAATCAGCCACGTGAATCTGCACTATCCCCGGCCCGAAGATGGTCCGGCGGCTGCGTTGCTGCTGGAAACCGCCGGACTCATGAAGACCCAGCAAATGGAACTGCCGCAAGGCGGCATATTCTATCGCTTCACCACCAATGTCCTTGCCCCCAACGGTGGGGACAACATCGTCTATCTCAGCCCGCTACCGGCGGCGACAGCGGCGCTGCTGACCGCGGCGCGCGAAGCGCTGGGGTTCGGCACCGATAGCGAGCATCCCGCTGTTTCAGCCTATCGGGCAGCACAGGCAGCCGATCCCGAATATGATTTTCATGTTGGGTTCCTCCATGCATCGCTTGAGCAGCTGGAAGATCGCTATCTGGCGCTCCAGGCGCTGGAGGCCAATGACGCGCGCTTTGCCGGGCGATTGAAGTTTCTGGTCAATCGCGCTCAGCCGGGCGACGCGGAGATCGACGCCCGGCTTGATGCATCACCGGTCTATAGAGGCGTCACGCGCTACACCTATGGGCGCAATGGCGTGCAGGCCTTTTGCGAGACAGACCTGATCGTCGATGGCCCTTTGGGCGGCGGCGTGGTTCTGGAGTTCGATTACATCTTCCCCGGCCGTGCGGACCACATCCTTGCGGTTTCGGATGCCAGCCGGTGACGCAAGAACTGCCCCCGGCGACATGCACGGGGGCAGTCAGAATCAGGCGCGAACCATGGCCGACGCCATAGCGTCGAAGACGCCGCCAATGCGCGCCGCCAGATGCTCTTCGACGTCGCAATCCTCCATCGCCTGCCGCATCGCCGACGTCCATTGAACGGCAACGGCATCGGTGATGGGAAAGCGGGCGTGCAGCGTCATCATGCACTTACCGGGGTTGGCCGCGAACCAGTCGCTGTCGCCACCCAGCCAGCCGCACAGAAACCCGCTCAACGACCGCCGCATAGGCGTCAGGTCATCGGCATGCATCGCCCGCAGGTCGCGATAGGCGGGGACGGAGTCGATGAGGTCATAGAATCGATCCACGATCCTGCTGACCCCTTCGCGTCCGCCCACGGCGTGGAAGGGCGGTTGGCCTTCGCTCAATTCCGGTCGCCGCGAATGGCGTCCTGGATGCTGAGGCCGCCCAGAACGAGCATGAACACGATCATCAGGCCAGCGACGAAATGCGGGAAGTAAAGGCCAAACAACTGATCCATTTAATGTCTCCTTTCCAAAGACATTAAATCTTCAGTCCCGGCGACGAATTGACGTGCGTCAAAATCAGCGATTTCAGCGGGACTGAGGGTTTGAGTTCTCGTTCATCGCGATCGAATGTCGGTTCCGCTGATACGGCCGTCCAGCATCGATATCTGCACATCGGCTGCGGCAGCGACGTCGGGATCGTGGGTCACGCACACAACTGCGCGGCCCTGATCATGGGCGAGTGCGCGAAACATTTCGACCACGTGGGCGCTGTTCTGGCTGTCGAGATTGCCGGTGGGCTCGTCACAAAGCACCAGCGCGGGATTGTTCGCGATCGCTCGGGCGATCGCCACGCGCTGTCTTTCCCCGCCCGACAGGCGGTTGGGCGTCTTGTCCATCTTCTTGGCCAAGCCTACGGTGGCCATCAGGCTCTGCGCCTTCTCCCGCGCCTGTGCTGGCGACAGTCGGCCCAGTCTGCGCATCGGTAGCATCACATTTTCGAGTGCGGTGAACTCGGGCAGCAGGAAGTGAAACTGGAACACGAAGCCGAAATGCGTGAGTCGGATCTGCGCGCGCTCGTCGCCGTCCAGCGCGTTCATGTCGCGCCCTTCAAACAGTAGGGACCCTTCGGTCGGGCGGTCCAGCAGCCCCAGTAGGTAGAGGAGGGAGGATTTGCCACAGCCCGACGGCCCGACGATGGCGACGAAGCTGCCCGGATCAATCGTCAGCGAAACATCGGCAACCAGCGTTACTGGGGGTGTTCCGGCCAGTTCGCGGGAAAGGCCCTGCGCCTGCATGATCGCGCTCATACCGCGCCCCGCAATATGTCGACGGGATCGACCCGTGCCGCTTTCCGCGCGGGAAGCCAGGCCGCGATCACACCCGAAAACAGCGATGCCGCAGCGGCGATCACATATTGCCGGGCCGATCGATCGAGCGGCAGACGTTCATTGTCCCCGCCAATGGGAAAGTGGAGGGAACCCAGTATCGCCAGCAATCCATATCCGAGCAGCCATCCGACAAAGATTCCGACCAGCGCCAGCGCCAACCCTTCGAACACGAAAATCAGTTGGAGGTCGCCTTCGGAAAAGCCGATGGAGCGCATGATCGCAATGTCGCGTCTCTTGTCCGACACACTGTTCGACACGACGGTGTAGATGCCGAAGCTGGCGACCAGCAGGATCGCCGAGACGACACTGTACATGATGACATTGCGGGTCACGAGTAGCGAGAGAAAGTCTGCGGATCGCTCCTCCCAGCTTTCGGCCTTGTAGGCAAAGCGCTCTTCCAGGCGTCGGCTGATGAGCTGCGCGCCATAGGGATCGTCCAGATGCACGCCGATGCGGTTGATGATGAAGGGGCGGCCGAGCAGAGATTGCGCCTCGCGCAGAAGCACATAGCCGAGCGAAGAGGACAGCTGTGTCTGGCCGCGCTTGAACAGGCCGACGATGCGGAGCGAACGATTGTTGCCCGATGCCGAGGTTGCACCCACAACATCGCCCATGGCAAGGCCGAGCCGCCGCGCCATTTCCTCGCCGATGATGATGCCGCCTTGCGTGCTTTCCAGATCGCGGAGGCGTCCGGTGCGCAGTTTGTCCTCGATGGCGCTGACCTTCTCCTCGACCGCCGGATCGACGCCGACGATCGTCAACGCCTCCTCGCGCCCGCCGCTGCGCAAGGTGATCGCCCCCGTCAGACTGGGCGAGCCGACCGCGCCGGGCAGCGCATTGACGGCCCGCAGTATCTCCGGCCAGCCTTTCAGCCCGCGCACTTCGTTGCGGACCTTATAATGGCGTAGGTCTATCGCCGCACCTTTATATAATCTGACGCCCGGTTGCGGCGGCGGGCTTCGCAGCTCGTCGGAAATGATGATGTGCGGCGCGGCGTCGATCAGCGTCTTGATGAAATCATTCTGGCTGCCGATCATCATCGCGGAGACGGCCAGGAAGAAGCCAACGCCTACCGCAACGCCGCTCACAGCCACCAAAGTCTGTCGGCGCCGACCTACCAGATGCCGGGCGGCGATGCTCGCCAACAGCCGGAGCTGCCCGCTCATCGCGTTACCCGCACCCGCATATTGTCCGAGAGTTTGCCTTCGGGCGCTCTCACGATCATTTCGCCCTGCGATAGGCCTGAAAGGATCTGGACATCGCCGGACCCTGCGATGCCAGTCCGCACCGCTCGCGCATGAGCGCGTCCGTCGCGGATGACCCAGACCTTGCCGTCCTCTATTGCGCTCGTCGGCACCAGCAGCGCGCGATCCGCGCGCCGGGTGACGATGTTGACTTCCAACGTCAGCCCGAGCGGCAGCGCCAGACGCTGGTCGGTAACGATATAAACGCGGAAGGCGCGCTGTTCAGGATCGCCGCCGGGCGTCACTTCGCGGACCTGGCCATGCAGCACCCGACCGGGCCAGGCGTCGCTGGACATCAGCGCCGCCTGGCCCGCCCGAATCCTCGGCACGTCGCGTTCATCGACCGTTGTGGTAATTCGGACGCTGGCAGGATCGCCCAGCGTCATGAGCGCGCGGCCGGGGGTTGCGAGATCGCCCGGTTCCACATCGCGGCGTAGGACGATGCCGTTGATGCCTGACCGCACCACCATCTGATCGAGGCGGGCACGCGCGCCTTCCTCCGCCGCCTTTGCACTGTCGGCTGCGGCAACGGCGGAATCACGGGCGGCCCGCGTGACCCATCCTTTGGCGAACAGCGCGAGCGTGCGCCGCTCCTCCTGCAAGGCAACGCGGCGCTGCGCCGTCGCCTGTTGTACCGCATGGCGCTGTTCCTCGTCATCCAGCAGGACGAGCGGCTGGCCGCGCCCCACGTGCTGCGCTTCCTCCACCAGCACCTGACGGACAGGGGCGGTGAGGCGCGCGGATATGGTGACAGGATGTTCCGCCTCGACAAAGCCGGTGGCATAGACCAGTTCGACCGCATCGCCGACACGAACGGGCATGAGAGTGACGTCGTGCGCTCGCCCGGCGAGCAGCCAATAAACTGCCGCCGCCGCCAGCAGCGCCAGCGGCAACAGCCAGAGCGCAATGCGTTTCATGCCCCCTCTATAGCATCATGCTGAAATCATTGCGTGCCCGTATCGGTTCAGCAGTCGCGTTCTACTTCGATCCGATCGGGATCTGGTGTGGCTTGCTTGCCTCAGTCGCGAGACGCGGAACGATGACCTTTAGAAGCCCTTTTTCCAGATGCGCGCTGGCTTTGTCGGCATCCGCTTCGAAGGGCAGGGCGACCCGCCGCAAGAAGCTTCCCCGGCTGCGCTCGATCAGATGATAATGCTTCTTTTCGTCCTTCTCTTCGCGATCTTCCTTATGCTCGGCCTTGATGGTGAGTATGCCGTCATGAACATCCAGGGACACATCCTTCTCGTCAAAACCAGGCAGTTCGGCGGTCAATTCAAGTCCGCCGTCCGTCTCGGCAACGTCCACCTTGGGCAGGAGAAAGCCCTTGCGGTCGCCAGCATCGCTGGTGATCCAGCCGCGGCCGAAGTCATCGGTCAGGCGATCCATTTCCTTGCGCAGATCGGCGAGCGGATCAAATCCGGTGCGAAACATCCCGGTGCGTCCAAAGGGAATCAGCGAACGAAAGTCGGTCATTGTCTTTCTCCTGCTTTTTTGTGCGTGGCGGTTCGCCCCGTCATTGTCTGGGCTGTTGCGGCTGTTGGGAAGCCACCGGGCTGTGCATCTCGCTGCAATGTTGCATGCCGTCGGGCATCTGCTGAGCTGATCCCATGCACTCCGATGGCGGATGCATGCCATCGGAGGGCATCCTGTGGCCGCCTTCATCCTTCATCACGGGGCAATCATGCTGGGGCTCCGCTACCGCAGACGGGGCGCTCTCCGCTGCTTCGGCCGGGTGGTGCCCGGCGTGCGGTTGTGCAGTCTGTGCCGATACACCGGCAATGAACATCAGGTTCAAGAAACCGGCACCGGCGATGAAAGAGCGGCGCATGAACAGTCCTCCCTAACAAGACTCCGGGTGGGAGTGTCGCCCTGCGCGCGAAGTGGCGCCATAAGTAGAGTCACGAACTCATGGATCAGGGCACGAGGACTGCCGCACCCTTGATCTTGCCTGTTCGCAACCGTTGCAGCGCGTCATTAGCATCTACGAGCCGGAAGGTCTCCGTGACGGTGTGAAGGGGGATGTCACCTGCCAGTTCGAAAAAGGAGGTGCCGTCTTCTCGCGTCAGATTGGCGACCGAGCATATCTGCCTTTCCTCCCACAAGTCGGCATAGGGGAATGAAGGAATGTCGCTCATGTGGATACCGGCACAGATGACGCGGCCGCCTTTCCTGACCGCTTGCAGTGCACGCGGCACCAACTCTCCTGCGGGTGCGAAGATCAGCGCTGCATCAAGTGGCGCTGGCGGATCGTCGGAAGAACCGCCTGCCCATTCGCAGCCCAGCGAACGCGCGAACGCCTGTCCATCCTCATCGCCATCCTTGGTGAAGGCATAGACAGTGCGTCCCTGATGCCGGGCGACCTGTGCGAGAATATGCGCCGCGGCGCCAAATCCATACAGACCTATGACCGGCGCAGGGCCGGCCAGCCGCAGCGCTCTCCAGCCGATCAGGCCGGCGCAAAGGAGCGGCGCGGCTTCCACGTCGGAAAAACGATCGGGCAGGTCGAAGCAATAATGAACGTCGGCAATCACATGGCTGGCATAACCACCATCCCGCGTGGCGCCGGTGAAGAGCGGTGCGTCGCAGAGATTTTCCTTTCCTGCCTGGCAGTAGGGACATTGACCGCATGTATGTCCCAGCCACGGGACACCCACCCGCTGGCCTATTGCAAAGCCTTCCACGCCGACCCCGATCGCTGCGACGCGACCGACGATTTCGTGTCCTGGTATGATCGGATAACGCGCGGGGATCTCGCCATCGAGCACATGCAGATCGGTTCGGCAAACCCCGCAGGCAGCCACTTCGATCAGCAATTCGCCGGGACCCGGATGGGGCACGGGACCCTCGATCCGGATCAGGGGAGTCCGGACGGTTCTGATCTGCATGGCAATCATTGCGCTCATGCACGGCCTCCTAACGCATCGCCACGCGCTTGAGCGCTTCGGCGGACAGCAGGTAAGCGGCAACCAATATGGTCGTGATGGCGACGATGGGAAGGCCTGGCGCGACGAAGCCCAATGCTGGAGCGATCGGTAGAAAGGGTATCGCGATCGCTGTGCACAGGCAAAGTCCGGCGGTCGTCACCAGCAGCCGATGGGGCCGTTGCCGCCATAACGGCACTGCCGTGCGAATGACAAAAACCACCAATATCTGGGTTGCCATGGACTCGATGAACCATGCGGTGCGAAATGTTGGCACATCGACATGGAAAAGCGCGATCAGCGCGGCAAAGGTCGCGATGTCGAACAGCGACGACAAAGGTCCCATGATTAGTGTGAAGCGGACGATGGCCCGCATGTTCCAGCCATGGGGCGCCGCAAGATCGCTTTTCTCCGCACGGTCGAACGGGATGCCCGTTTGGGAGAGATCATAGAGCATGTTGTTGAGCAGGACTTGCACCGGCGTCAGTGGCAGGAAGGGCAGGAACAGGGACGCGAGCGCCATTGTCAGCATGTTGCCGAAATTGGAGCTGGTGCCCATGCGGATATATTTGAGGATATTGGCATAGGTGCGGCGTCCTTCCGCCACGCCGTCGGTGAGAACGGACAAATCGGGTGCCAGCAGGATCATGTCCGCAGCCTCGCGAGCCACGTCGGTGGCGCCATCCACCGAAAGGCCGACGTCCGCTGCCCTGATCGCGGGCGCGTCGTTGATGCCGTCGCCGAGGAATCCGACAATATGTCCGCGCGCTTGAAGCGCATGCACGATCCTCAATTTCTGGTCGGGGGTGATGCGGGCGAAAAGGTCCGTTTCCACGACACGCACCGCCAGCGCCTCGTCATCGAGCGCGGCGATCTGATCGCCGGTGAGGAGGCCCGAAACCGGCCGTCCAAGCGCGGCCATAAGGTGCTGCACGGCAGCGGCGGAGTCCCCTGAGATGACCTTGGTGGCGACGCCTGCCGCCTCCAGCCGTCCGATCGCGGCGGCAGCCGAGCCTTTGGGCGGATCAAGGAAAAGGCAGAAGCCGACAAATATCAGATGGTCGTCATCGTCCGTTTCGATGCGCTCACGGCCCGCCGCCGCTTTCCAGGCGATGCCCAGCAGACGAAGGCCCTGGCTGGCATTATCGTCATGCAGTGCCATGAGCCGCCCCTTCAACGCGGGGTCCAGCGGCACGATCCTGCCATCTGCCGCTTCGGCCTGATCGCAAAGGGCAAGGATCGTTTCCGGCGCGCCCTTGACGATCTCGACCCTCTCGCTCTCCCATTGCGCCAGCACCGAAACCCGCCGCCGTTCGAAATCGAACGGACGCTCGTCGAGCTTGCGCCATCCGGTGAGCGGATGATGTCCCGTGTGCGCGAGCAGTGCGTCGTCCAGCGGGCTCCGCAGGCCACTTTCGAACCGGGCATTGACCGCGGCCAGTTCGAACACGCGTTCACTGTCGGCGCCGTCTATCCCCGGATGGCCGGTCATCATGATCCGTGCCTCCGTGAGCGTACCCGTCTTGTCGGTACATAATATGTCCATCTCACCCAGGTCGTGGATTGCCGAAAGCCGTTTCACCACCACCTTCGCCGCAGCCATGCGCTGCGCTCCGCGCGCCAGACCGATTGTCATGATCATCGGCAGCAGTTCGGGCGTAAGACCGACCGCCAGCGCCATCGCGAACAGGAAGGATTCCACCGGTGGTCGGCCGAGCGCCAGATGAGCCAGGATGACGAACAGGACGAGGAATATCGTCATCCGTACGATCAGCAGCCCCAGCCTGTGGATTCCTCGCTCAAAGGCGGTCGGTGGCTGTTCATCGCCGAGCGACCGGGCGATCCCGCCGAAATGGGTGCGATCGCCCGTCTGGACGACCAGCATCTGCGCGCTGCCCCCGATCATCGAACTGCCGTGCAGCAGAAGGTTTCTTGCCACGGCCATGGACGCATCGGGTTCCACAGTCGGCGACTTTTCGACCGGGAAGGGCTCTCCGGTCAGCGCGGCCTGATTGACCTGAGCCGAGTTGGCTGACAGCACGAGTCCATCGGCGGGTATCAGATCCCCCGCCGCGAGCATGACAACGTCCCCCGGCACCAGATCGCGCACGGGCAGAGTGACAGCGGCCCCATCCCGCAGTGTTCGGGCGGTGAGAGCGATCGCTTCCCTGAGCGCTGCGGCGGTAGCTTCGGCGCGTCGTTCCTGCACCGTGTCGAGGATCGTGGACAGCAAGACCATGGCAAGGATCAGCAGGAAGCTCGCCATGTCGCCCATCACGCCCGCGACGGCAGCGGCGGCAAGCAGCATCAGCACCAACGGGTTGCCAAGCCTTCGCGCCAGATCTGCG
The DNA here is from genome assembly GCF_054771635.1 of Sphingobium sp. TomTYG75. Taxonomy (NCBI): domain Bacteria; kingdom Pseudomonadati; phylum Pseudomonadota; class Alphaproteobacteria; order Sphingomonadales; family Sphingobiaceae; genus Sphingobium; species Sphingobium sp. TomTYG75. Next base: position 467,856 of record NZ_BSRE01000002.1, read on the forward strand.
GCAACGTGGCGCCGGGATCGTTCGAACAGGATGTTGGGGCCAGCGACCGCCAATCTGCGGTTGGCTTCCTCGGAGGAGAGGCCGCCTCCTTTTGCGACGAGCGCGACAAGGGTTTGGTCAACGGGCATCCGCCAATATTCGGCGGCGACCTGGTTCATTGCGCTGTCAGGATTGATGGCGGCGGAAGAAGGATCGCTGCCCGGCCTTTGATGAGCCGCTTGTCGGAACGGCAAGGGAATGGAAAAAGCCATCGCAGCTCCAAAAAACCAGCGGATCGAGCAGGATGACATGACCCATGCTGATCCCGGCTCTAATCCGTTAAGCTACGTAGCTGTCCGAGGTTCGCCCGGTCGAAGGCTCCCGTAAAGTCGACGGGTCTTTCGGACCACGCTGTTCGCAGTCAGGAGCGCGTGGGTGTCGTCGGGACTGGAGGAGGGTATGGCGTCTGCTCGATGGCGAAGCTGGTTTCTCGCGATCCTTATCGCCGCGGGTCTTATCGCCGCCGTCGCCCACTGGGGAGAGGTGAGGCGGTTCGCGGCCCTGCTGCGTGAAGCCGAGCCGGGCTGGATCGGCCTCGCGCTTGTGCTTCAACTGACAACCTATGCAAGCGTGGCAGGCGGATGGGCGGCAGTGTTGCGGCGTGCGCGGACGCCCCAGCCTTTGCGGCCCCTGATGCGAATCGCCCTGACCAAGCTGTTTGCCGATCAGGTTCTGCCCAGCGCTGGCATGGGTGGGAACATCCTGCTGGTAGATCAACTGAGGGCGCTTGGCGTGCCGAAGGGAACGGCGGTGGCCGCTCTCCTTTTGTCCATGATCGGCTTCTATGCGGCCTATGCCTTCTTCGCGCTCGTGACCCTGATCCTGCTCTGGCTTCACGACCGCGCCACACCGCTGATGGCGGGGGTCGTCACGATCTTTCTCCTCGTTGCCCTCGCGATCCCTTCGCTCGCCTTGTGGCTTCGCCGCCGGGGGAGCAGGCCATTGCCGGACCGGATCGAACATATCGACTTCGTGCGCCGGTTGCTCGAAACCGTCGCGCAGGCGCCAGCCGCGCTCTTGCGAGACACGCGGCTCACCCTGACCGTCACGGCGTGCAATGCGATGATCTTCCTGGCCGATGCCGGGACGTTGTTCGCGTGCTTGCACAGCCTCAATCAGCAGGCGGCGTTCGGGACGGCGTTCATTGCCCTGATCATGGCGTCGGTCATCGCAACGCTGGGGCCAATCCCGCTGGGCCTTGGCAGCTTCGAAGCGACATCGGTCGCGATGCTGCATCTCCTTGGTGTGGAGTTGGAGGCAGCCTTCGCCGCGACCATGCTGCTGCGGCTGTTCACGCTTTGGCTGCCGCTCATGCCCGGCATTGTGATGATCCGTGGCGTCGCGAAAAAGCGGTCTGCACGGAGCAGGCAATTTCGATAGCGATGCTGCGGCCTTCAGCCAGGATTGGCCGCCGCCATGCCTTTTCTGGCGATGCGAATGGTTGGGTCGTCCGGATCGACGATCGTGACGAAGCCCAGTTCCCGCTCCATGCGCAGCGCCGCGTCATGATCGGCACACTCGACCGATTCAACCATGCCGATACCTTCTGACTTTGCATAGCGCAGCACATGTTCGAACAATGTCCAGCTTATTCCCTTGCCTTTACTGTCCGTCCGCGTGGTGAGTGCGATTTCCGCCCGGCTGCGGTCGGGGTCCGTCGCCAGCATGGCGATCGCAATGACCTCTCCACCCTCTTCACCGAAGGCCAGGAAGCTGATCGTCCGGACATAGTCCACGCGTGTCATCATGGTGATCTGCTCATGCCGCACCTTGGGGAGGCCCGACATGAAGCGGAAGCGCAGGTCTTCGGCTGAAACATGATCGAAGAAGCTTGCGACAGCCGCCTCGTCGTCCGGCCGTACCGGTCGTACATGAAAACGGACGCCATGCTCCGTCACAAGGTCGGAAGCCCAGCCTTCCGGTGGCGCGCGCAGCACGAGGCGCGATTGAGTTGCTGGCTGGGCGGTGATACGTGCCCGCGCATCCAGCGCGATGACGCCGGCCGCGCTCACCAACAGGGGATTGATGTCGAGTTCGAGCAGGTCGGGCAGATCGACCGCCATCGCCGACACGGCGTCCAGCACATCGGCGAGGCTCTCCACATCGGCGGGCGGCACGTTACGGTATCCGGCAAGCATGGCCGAGATGCGTGTTCGCGCGATCAGGGCACGTGCGCCCGCATGGTCGAGTGGAAGAAGGTCGATAGCCTTGTCGCGCAGAAGCTCCGTAGCGGTGCCGCCCGCGCCCGTCATGATGATCGGGCCGAATGTCGGATCGGTCGCGATGCCGACTATCATCTCGGTGCCCCCCTCGGCCTTGATCATGTCTTCCACGGCAAAGCCCTGGATTCGCGCGTCCGGGAAATCGCGCTGGATTCGTCGTTCCATATCTTGTGCGGCCGCAACTGCCGCGTGAGCATCGGGCAGGTTGAGCGCCACGCCGCCCACATCCGATTTGTGCGGTAGATCGCGAGAGACGATCTTGACGGCATAGGGCGCGCTCAGCCAGCAGCAGGCTTCCTCCACTGCTTGCGCGGACGCGGCAAAGCGGGTTGGCGCGATGGGGACACCATAGGCTTCCAGCAGCTGCTTCACCTTGAGCTCGGACAGCAGCGTGCATTTGTCCGCCTGTGCGCTGGCGATAATGGCGCGGGCAGCGGCGCGGTCGGCCTTCACCTCGCGCGTTTGCGCGGGTGCATCGGTCAGGCTTCTGCGAATGCGGCGCGCCTGCGCCAGATAGCCAAAGGCGCGCACGGCGTCATCTGGCGTGGAAAAGACGGGGATGCCTGCCGCCGTAAATATGGACCTTACGGCATTGGCGTTTGCGTCGCCGAGCCAGCAGGCAAGGACGGGCTTGCATATGCGCTCTTGTGCCGCCGTGGCGACTTCCCGGCATATCGCCAGCGCCGTCTCGCCCGCTTCGCTGCGTGCCGTGGGGCAGTTCATGACCAGCACTGCGTCGCTTGCCTCGTCCCGCAAGATGGCTCGCAACGCGACGCTGTATCTGGTCGCGTCGGCATCGCCCAGCACATCAACGGGATTGCTGCGTGACCAATCGGCGGGCATGTCCTTCTCAAACATTGCCTGCGTTTCCGGGGTCAGCTCGGCGAGCTGAGCGCCGGTTCGTGCAAGCGCATCGACAGCCAATATACCCGCTCCCCCGCCATTGGTGAGGATCGCCAGCCTGTTGTCAGCGATGGGCTTGCAGGTGCAGAGGATTTCGGCGGCGTCGAAAAGCTCGGTGAGGCTGTCGACCAACAGGATGCCCGCCCTGGCGAAGGCCGCCTCATAGACATCATAGGCACCGATCATGGCGCCGGTGTGAGACAGCGTTGCCCGGGCTGCGAGCTCGCTCTTTCCGGCCTTGATCGCGATGATGGGCTTGGTGAGCGCCGCTGCCCGTGCCGCCACCATGAATTCAGCCGCCTGGGTTACGCCCTCGACGTAGAGAAGAATGGCATGGGTGTGCGGGTCGGTTGCAAGAAGATCGATGAGGTCGCCGAGGTCAGCGTCGGCCATGTCTCCGGCCGAGATGATGGCGGAAAACCCGACGCTGCGGGTCTGCGCCCAATCGAGCACGGCGGTAATCAGCGCGCCGCTTTGGGATATGAGGCCCAGATGGCCGGGCTTTGCCGGGGTGCGTGCGAAGGTGGCGTTGATCCTGGCATGGGGAGACATGATGCCAAGACAATTTGGGCCGACGATCCGTAGGTCATGTCGCTTCGCTGCGTCCATCACCTCGCCGCGAAGGCCGCCAGCATCGGTCAGCCCGGCTGAAAGGATCACGGCGCAGCGCGTGCCGAGCCTCCCCAACTGATCGATGATCGGAGCTACTGTCGATGCTGGTGTCATGACGATCGCTAGTTCAGGCGCCTCCGGGAGGCTGTCGATGGTCGCGAACCATGTCGCGCCTTGTCGGGCGACCGGATGCGGATTGACGACATAGACTGTGCCTTCAAATCCGTCGGCAAGCAGATTGTCGAGCACCAGGGTGCCGACGGCTCCCTTGCGCTCCGATGCTCCGACCAGAACTATGCTTTTGGCATGAAGAAGGGGCGACAGGTTGCGGATCGTCATGGCTCGTACAGCCTTTCACTCAGATGCGCCGCTGGCGCTTGCCTGAGTGATCCTAGGGGATGCGCTGCTCTGGCCGACATTCGTAAATGCCGCAGGCCAATCCCCCCGAACGAGATTTGAAGAAAGGCTACTTACGGGAAGTTGCGAATAGGGAGGCAGCACGCATTTCCTAAAATCGTCTCGAACAGTGTGGAGGCGATGATGCGGGACTCGAGCGACTTAAAGGCTGGCCTATCGAGCCAGGATCTTGCGCGAGAGATCGTTCACGATCTTCGCAACCTGTTCGCCGTGATCACCTCCATCCAGCATCTGCTAATCAAGAAGCTTTCCGGATCGGAACGAGACAAGCTGCTGCGCGCCCTGGGCGCCGCCGCCGTGCGGGGTGGTGAACTGACTTCCCGGTTGCTCTCGAAGAAGGTTCGGGAGGAGCCTCGCCTGTTGGATGTCGGTGCGCAAGTGGCCGATGCTGCTACCCTTCTCCAGGCCGTCGTTCGCCCTTCCGCCTGTTTGGAGATCGACACGCAGGTAGCCGTACCAGCCGCTCTTGTGAGCGCCGACCCCGCCGACCTTGAAGCGGTGGTGCTGGAGCTTGTCGCGAACGCACGATCTGCTGGCGCGCGCCGAATAGTGCTTCGATGCCGCAGGATCGGCGATTGGATTTGGCTTGTGGTCGCCGACGATGGCCCTGGACTCCTGATGAATGGCAGCATGCCAGAGGCCGGTGCCAGGCAACCGGGCCGCGGAATGGGACTAAACCGAATTCGGCGGGCAATCCGCGACATGGATGGCAGATTGTTGATCCGCGGCAGTGCCGAGGCAGGAGTCGGTACGGTAGTCGCCATGCTTTTGCCGGTGGCGTTCCGCGCCGTCAGCAAATCACGCGCCCGAGAATGGCGCGCATTCCCCCGGGACAAGGAGAGTTGTGATGAAAACCGACGGACAGTTGCAGCGTGACGTCATGGACGAACTTGAATGGGATCCCAGCGTCGATCACGCAGACATCGGCGTGGCGGTGAACGATGGGGTCGTGACCCTGTCGGGCTATGTGACCAACTATGTTGAAAAGATTGCTGCCGAAAAGGCGACGAGGCGCGTCAGCGGCGTCAAGGCCATCGCCGAGGAAATCCAGGTCCGCTTCAAGTCCGAGCCGCACACGGCCGACCATGAAATCGCCAAGCGTATCCTCGACATGTTTTCCTGGAACGTCGCCATCCCTCACGAGAAAATCAATGTGAAGGTGGAGAAAGGCTGGGTCACGCTTTCCGGCACGGTGGACTTCCATTATCAAAGCGACGAGGCGAGGAAGGCGACCGCTAGAATTTCGGGTGTAACAGGGGTTAGCAACCTGATCGAGGTAAAGAAGCTGCCCGTTACTTCGGACATCCGTGAACGGATCATTGCTGCATTCAAGCGCCAGGCGGATCTGGATGCCGCAGGTGTCACCATTTTTACAGACGGCAATACGGTTCGCCTGGGTGGCCGGGTGAAGGCCTGGCATGAACGTGGCGTCGCCGAGCGGGCGGCCTGGGCTGCTCCTGGCGTGACCAAGGTCGAGGATAATATCTTGGTCAGCTACTGATCGGATAGCCCCCGGTGAACCCAATGGCACTATCGATGACGTTCATCGGGGGCTTGTGCATTTTATCCTGCCTTTTGGCTGTCGGCCGAGTTGATGGAGAACATCATGTCTTTCGTGGATCGCTTGCGGCAATCGGTTGACGCCATCTTCCTCACGGCGCTTTTCTTCGGACTCATGATAGCAATCGTTGCCATGATCGTCGCCAAACTGCCGGGATGACAGGCGACTGCAGCGACGCGCGATCCACCCTCAGAAATATGCTTGGCGCGTGCGTGTCGATCCTCCACCGAACTCACATTATGGAGCGCGCGACCCGGCCTCCTTTGGAAACTTGCCTAAGTCGAGCAACGCTCATCTGCCGTGAACGGTAGTGAGTCGATGAGAAGTACAGCCGTCAGTACGAATCCTATTGGAGCAGAAACTTAGAACTGAAAAATAATCATGTTGATTTTCATAATTTTAAATCGGCATTTATCAGTTCGTATTTCTTGGCGAGCCTGGAAGAGATAGCGTCGTATAAGCGAAGTGAATTCCTTCGACAGGTGAGGCAGTGTTCAAACGGATAACCGCGCCCTTGGCTGGCTTTGCGGCGATTTTTGTCCTCGCTGTTGCAATCGCATCGGCGGTGCGGGCGTTATTAGACCCCTGGATGGGCGACAGGTCGGCCTATATGCCATTTATCGTCGCCGTCATGGCCGTCGCGCTGTGGGTGGGTGAAGGGCCGGCAATCCTTGCCACATTGCTCGGCATCGCCGCGAACTTCCTTTTCATGGGCAGGCCCGCAGTCCAAGTGCGCGACATATTCGAAGTGGTCATGTTTGGCGCCACTGCCGCCATCATCATTCTTGTGATCCGTTTCGTTCATAAGGCCAACCTGCGTTTGGAGCGGGCTGAATTGGCGGCGAAGGCCAGCGAACAGATGGCCATGGAACTGAACCTGTTGATCGACGGTGCTCAAGGCCTGGCCATCTACATGCTTGATCCGATCGGTCATGTCACGATCTGGAACCGCGGGGCCGAGCGGCTCAAGGGATGGACCGAGGAAGAAATCCTGGGCCAGCCAAGCGCCCTCTTCTATCCCAGCGAAGCCGTTGCTGTCGGCAAGCCGCAAGCCGACATCGAGCGTGCACGCAAAGAAGGGAGATTCGAGGAGGAGGATTGGCGTCTTCGCAAGGATGGGTCGGAATTCCTTGCTGCCGTCAGCTGGACGGCTCTTTACGGCGAAGGCGGGGAACTGCGGGGCTTTGCGAAGATCATTTCCGATATCACCGAAAAGCGTTCCGCCGAAGACCGGTTGCGTGCCCACGAAAGCCAATTAACCGCCATCTTGTCTACTGTCCCCGATGCCATGGTGGTCATTGACGAAAGCGGTAAGATGCTTTCGTTCAGCGCCGCAGCAGAGGCGCTTTTCGGTTTCAAGGAATCTGAGGTTTTGGGCAGAAATGTGAGGATGCTCATGCCGTCGCCGGATCGAGAGCGTCATGACAGCTATATCCACCGTTATCTGGAAACCGGTGAAAAGCGTATCATTGGCAAGGGACGGGTGGTCTTTGGCCAGCGGGCCGATGGATCGCTCTTTCCGATGGAATTGTACATCGGGGAAGCGCTGCGGGGAAATGAGCGGATATTCACCGGCTTCGTCCGCGATCTTACCGAGCGGCGTATGATTGAGCAGCAGATGGCGACCTTGCAGGCCGAAATCATCCACGTCACGCGGGTCAGTGCGATGGGCACCATGGCCTCAACGCTGGCGCATGAGCTTAATCAACCGATCGCGGCGGTCGCAAATTATGTCGAGGCGGTCCGCGATCAGATGGCCAGCCCCGACAAAAGCGAATGGCCCATGATGCGGGAAGCGCTGGGGGAAGCCGCCAGCGAAGCTTTGAGGGCAGGGCAGATCGTGCGTCGACTTCGGGAATTTGTTTCGCGAGGCGAAGTGGAAAAGACCATCGAAAGCTTGCCTGACCTTGTGAATGAAGCCTCCGTGCTAGGACTCGCGGGATCGAGGGAGATGGGGATTGAGGCGCATTTCGATCTCGATCCCGGTGCGTCACCCGTGCTGGTCGATAAGGTTCAGATCCAGCAAGTTCTGATCAATCTTATTCGGAATGCGTGCGAAGCGATGGCCGATAGCCCGATTAAAAGGCTCACCATTTCGAGCCGTGCCGAAAAGGAAGGTGACATCCAGGTCACCGTATCGGACACCGGTTGCGGCATGGCGCCAGGCGTCGCCAAGCAGTTGTTTACCGCATTTGTCAGCACCAAACCGGAAGGGATGGGCCTGGGTCTGTCCATATGCCGGACGATCGTGGAAGTGAATGGCGGCAAGATATGGATGGATACGCACAAGGGGAAGGGCACCGATTTCCATTTCACCCTCATTCGAGCGCAGGCCGAGGATGTCTATGACCGACAGGAAGCTCATTCACATCGTTGATGACGATGATTCCATCCGGCGATCGGTCGGCTACATGCTCAAGACCTCGGGCTATGCGGTCGAGACGTGGCGTTCCGGGGCCGCATTTTTGAAGGATTTGCGATCGGTGGAGGCGGGTTGTGTCCTGCTGGATGTCCGCATGCCCCAGATCGACGGTCTGGAGGTACAGCGGACCATGGCGGAGCGCGGGATCACGATGCCTGTCATCATCATGACCGGCCACGGCGAGGTATCGGTCGCTGTGCAGGCGATGAAGGCGGGTGCGGTCGATTTTCTGGAAAAGCCGTTTGAAAAGACCGTATTGATCGACGCGATCGGGCGCGCCTTCGGCCGCGTCCGCTTTGCCCAAGGTGCAGCAGCACAGGCCGCCAGTGCCGACGTAATCATCGGCGCCCTGACGGCACGCGAGCGGGAAGTGCTGGAAGGACTTGCTCAGGGCCTTCCCAACAAGACGATCGCCTATGATCTTGGCATATCTTCGCGAACGGTGGAGGTGCATCGGGCTAATCTCATGACAAAACTGCATGTCCACAGCCTGTCAGATGCGCTGCGGATCGCCTTTGCCGCGAGGATGGGACAGAAGGGCCTGACTGGGATCAATACTTAAAGACGTAGCGACGCCGCCGTGCCACCACTTGGGCATGTTGTTGAATCCTGCGGCGCAAGGCGCGAAGACAATGGCCGACCTACCAATCCCCATAGTCATATTGGACGACGACGCGGGATCGAGGAGGTCGATGCAACTCCTGTTGCAGGGACGAGGGTTTAACGTCCGCTCCTTCGCGATACCGGAATTGCTGATCGCCGAGGTGAAAGCGAATAATCCGGCTTGTCTGGTGACCGATTACCTGATGGCGGGGCATGACGGCCTTCAGGTATTGGCTGCGCTCCGCTCGGCGGGATGGAAGGGGCGGGCCATAATGGTGACCGCGTTCGGTTCGACCGAATTGATGCAGAAGGCAATCGCGCACGGCTTTGATGCAGTGCTCGACAAGCCTTGCAAGGAGTCTTCGCTCGTCAATGCGGTTATCGATGCGACGACGCGGGACGTGGGTTCGCAGGTGTGACCATGACGGGCATAACCAAGAAGCAGCCACAGCGACGCTCTTCCGCTGTCGCCCTGGACCTTTTGACGCGGCGCGAGCGTGAAGTGCTTGTGGCGGTCGCCAATGGCCTTACCAATCGGCAGACCGGCGAGTTGCTGGGCATCAGCCACAGGACCGTCGAAGTCCATCGCGCCAGGTTGATGCGCAAGCTGGAAGTGCGATCGGTTGCCCAGCTTGTTGCGCTTTATCTTCTCAAGGGCTTGCCACGCCCAAGCGTCGACAACGCCCTGACCCCATAGCTGTTCTCAAAGGCAGCCGTCTGCTACCATGCCCGGCCCGCCTGACACTTCGTATATTCCCCAATACCTATTGCCACCGATTTCGCGATCATGGTGCCTGAGTCCATTTGATGGCGTCATGGATTGGAGAAAATCATGACCTATGTGTCGGAAGTCATGCATCCCGGAGTCGATCGGGTGGCGCCGGACACCGGCCTCGCCGAACTGGCCCGGATCATGAGGGAAAAGGATATAGGCGCGATCCCGGTGAGCGATGGCGACACGCCGTTGGGGATCGTGACGGATCGGGACATCGCCTTGCGCGGCTTTGCCGGGAACGGACAGGCGAGAGCGATGACAGCCGCAGACATCATGTCGAAACCGGTCGTCTTCTGTCATGCCGAAGACAGCATCGAGGATGCGATCAGATTGATGGAAAGCCAACAGGTCCGCCGTCTGCCGGTTGTGGATGATCGATCCAACATGGTCGGCATCCTGTCGCTGGGTGACGTCTCGCACTGTGGTCACCGCGATCTTGCGATTGAAGTCATGGCGGCGGTGAGCAGCCATCACGCCTGAGGGAATGACATCCTGACGATGTGAGGAAGAAGATGACCCAGGCAACGATGTTTGACCGCTCGACCACTCAAGCGCCCGATGAGCTTGTCCAGGCTCTCAGGCACCATGCTGAGCCATTGCCCTCGCCTGACAAGGTGGAGGATTTCGGTGCCTGTTTCGATCGGTTCGGAAATGCCAGGGTCGTCCTTCTGGGCGAGGCGACACATGGAAGTTCTGAATTTTATCGTGCGCGCGCCGCGATTACCCGTCGGCTGATAGAAGGGCACGGCTTCACGGTCGTGGCGGTAGAAGCGGACTGGCCCGATGCCGCGCGCATTGACGATTATGTGCGGCACCAGGCGCCGCGTCCCAGGCGGGGGGATGTATTCATACGCTTCCCGACATGGATGTGGCGCAACCAGGAAGTGCTGGCCTTCGCCGATTGGCTGCGGGGACATAATCAGAGCTTGGCGGAAGCGCGCCAGGCATCATTCCATGGCCTGGATGTCTACAGCCTCAGCGAATCCATCCATGCCGTGCTTGCCTATCTCGACAAGGCCGATCCGGACGAGGCGGAGGACGCGCGCCGCCGCTATGGATGCCTGACGCCCTGGCAAGATGAACCCGCGCATTATGGACGGGCAGTCACTCTTTCCGGCGGCAAAGGATGTGAAGATGGCGTGGTGGCGCAGCTTCGCCAGCTTCTTGACCAGCGGCTGGACCTGCTCAAACAGGATGGCGAGGCGTGGTTCGATGCCTATCAGAACGCCCGCATAGTTCGCGCCGCGGAACGCTATTATCGCGCCATGTACCGCAGCTCGACCGAAAGCTGGAACCTGCGCGACCGGCACATGTTCGAAACGCTCCAGGCGTTGATGGCGCATCGCGGTAGTGGAACCAAAGCGGTCATCTGGGCGCATAACAGCCATGTCGGCAATGCAGCTGCAACGGCGATGGGTTGGCAGGGTGAATTCAACATCGGCCAGCTTTGCCGCCTCGCTTATGGCGACGATGCCGTGTCGATCGGCTTTGGGACTGACACCGGACTTGTCGCGGCGGCCAGCGACTGGGGCGGGGCGATGGAGATCAAGTCCGTCCGTCCCGCACGCCCGGACAGTTATGAACATGCGTTCCGGCGCACAGGCGTCGTCCGCAGCCTGACTGACTGGCGGGGACCGGGCAAGGAAGCGCTGCGGGATTTGCTCGGCCACACGCTTTTGGAGCGCGCGATCGGCGTCGTTTATCGGCCCGAAACGGAGCGGCTCAGCCATTATTTCGAGGCTGTGCTGGCGGAGCAATTCGATGCCTGGGTCTGGTTCGAACAGACCTCGGCGGTAACGCCATTGGGTCCGGAACGCCCTTCAGGCGCGCCGGAAACCTGGCCTTTCGGATTATGACCATGACGCAGATATTGGTGAACCGGCAGGATGTGACAATTGGCAGGCATGGGCTGCGGGCCTTCCTCGACATGCCGGATGGCGCGACGGGGTTGGTGATATTCGCTCATGGCAGCGGCAGCGGGCGGCATAGCCCGCGCAACCAATATGTCGCCGCTGGTTTGCATCGATCACAGCTCGCGACTTTGCTGGTCGACCTGTTGACGCCGCAGGAAGAGCTGGACCGACGCAATGTCTTCGATGTGCAGTTGCTTGCGCGCCGGTTGAGGGAGGCTGCTGACTGGGCCGACGGCATGGCGCCGCTCGCCACGCTGCCGCTTGGCTATTTCGGGGCAAGCACAGGCGCGGCAGCCGCGATCATTGCGGCTTCGATGCCGGATGACAGGGCGGCTGCCCTTGTGTCTCGCGGCGGCAGGCCGGACCTCGCGGGGGCTGAAGCTCTGGGCCGGGTTCGTGCCGCGACGCTCCTGATCGTCGGCAGTCTGGACCGTGATGTGCTGAGCCTGAATCATGACGCAAAGGCGCTCATGACGGCGCCCGCGGAACTGGTCATCGTGCCCGGAGCGAGCCATTTGTTCGAGGAACCCGGAACGCTCGATCAGGTCATCAGCCTGGCCAGACGTTGGTTCAACTCTCACCTGAAGGGGGAGACCCGATGAAACCCCAATCCATGCTGTTTCACGATCGTCGTGATGCAGGCGTCCATTTGGCCAAGGCGCTGGCACGTTTTGCGCCGAGCCATCCGTTGGTGCTTGCCTTGCCGCGAGGAGGCGTGCCAGTCGCCTTCGAGGTGGCAAGAGCGCTTGATGCGGATTTGGATCTTCTCTTCGTGCGCAAGCTCGGTGCGCCGGGCTACGAGGAATTGGGCATCGGCGCGGTGGTCGATGGGGCAGAACCGCAACTTGTCCTCAATGAGGAAATCGTGCGGCAGCTGGCACCCACGCCGGAGTATATCCGTACCGAGATGCGCAAGCAGTTGGCTGAAATCGATCGGCGTCGGCGCGTCTATCTGGGGAATAACGAACCCATTCCGGTAGTAGGCCGTACCGTGATCGTGGTGGATGACGGCATAGCGACCGGAGGCACGATCAAGGCGGCGCTGAAGGGCATGAGCAAGGCGCATCCCGCGCGGCTCATTCTGGCGGTGCCGGTAGCGCCTGCGGCGGTGATCGCAGGTCTGCGGGAGGAATGCGACGACATCATCTGCCTTTACGAACCCCATCCCTTCTATGCGGTCGGGGCGCACTATGTGGTATTCGATCAGACGAGCGATGCCGAAGTGGTCAAGCTGTTGGCTGATGCGCGTCGGCAACGAAATACCCAATCAGCGTGATTGGGCCAAATTCAGCCCAGTTCGTGCTGCAATAGCCCGTTCAGGATGATCCATAGCCATTCTCCGCTGATCAATTGGGCGGCCAGGAAGGTAAGGATCAACGCGGCTGCGACTATGGCCAATATCAGCCATAGACGTGTCGCGGGTCTGTCCCGTTGCGTCATGGTTACTCTCCGGTGGGCCTGGAGCGCATGATCCGGCCTCAAGGACTGGTCCGGCTGGCGACCACGGCCGATCCGTCGGGCTGGATCTGGATAAGATGATAAGCCTTATCCTCGCATTGCGCCCTCCAGGCGGCGGACGGCGCGGTGGTTCCGGGCATCGGGCCGCTGTCGATTACTTGCTGGCAAGGCAGGCCAGCATCCCGGATGGCACGGAAAAACGCCGCATCCCGGGCCTCTTTGGGCAATGCCGCGATCTCTTCGACATAGTTCATCGTCGAACCATTCGTCTGGGGCGCGGGCGCTTCCGTCTCGTTCGCCGGTTTGCACGCGCTGATGACCAGCACAGCGGCCAATAGCGGAAGTGTTCGCATTGCGATGCTCCTTCAACTGACAAGATGGAGAAGCCTATTTCCCACGTCCCGGATGCGTCGCCCATCGGGACATATACTTATTCCAGCCGTCGGGAGGGGCGCATAGCCTCACGGGCATGAAGAGGATCGTCACGCTCACGATGAATCCGGCCATCGATGTCGCCTATGAGGCGGATCGGGTCTTTCACACCCGCAAGATGCGGGCGCGCCAGGAACATTATGATCCGGGCGGGGGTGGCATCAACGTGGCTCGGGTGATTGCGCGGCTGGGCGGCACGGCGCGCGCTTATTATCTGTCCGGTGGAGCAACCGGACCTACGCTCGACGGGCTGCTGGATCAGCATGGGCTGGTCCGGTTCCGCATACCCATTGCAGGCGACACTCGCATCAGCACATCCATCTATGAGCGGGAGACGGGTAAGGAATATCGTGTCGTGCCACAGGGGCCAGAGCTGACGGCCGAGGAATGGCAAGCCGCCCTGCATCATCTCGATGGTCCGCAGGCTGACTTCCTTGTCGCCAGCGGATCGCTGCCTCCCGGCGTGCCGGACGATTTCTACAGTCGAGTGTGTCAGCTGGCGCAACGCCACGGCATGCGCCTCATCCTCGACACTTCAGGCAAGGCGCTGCAAGAGGCGGTCAGCGGCGGGGGCCTCTATCTTGTCAAACCGAGCATCGGTGAGTTGCGGCAACTGGTTGGCCGAGCGTTGATGGAGGAAAGCGAAATCTGCGCCGCCGCGCAGGAGATCGTGGATGGCGGCAAGGCGGAATATGTCGCCGTGACGATGGGTCGCGATGGCGCGATACTGGCTAGTCGCTCAGGGACCTGGCGATTGCCTGCCGTCCCTGTGGAAACCAGGAGCGCGGTGGGGGCTGGCGACAGTTTCCTGGCGGCAATGGTTTTCGCACTCGGCTGTGAGCGTGATCCCGTCGAGGCATTCCGTTACGGAATTGCCGCAGGTGGAGCGGCGGTCCTGACGCCCGGCACTGACCTCTGCCATCGCGAGGATGTCGAGCGCTTGTTCGCCCTCGTGCCGTCCATTGCGCCATCACAGGAAACATGCCGGGCCGACGCCCAAGCGTAGTCCCTGCCATAAGGAAGAAGGATGACTGCCATGAAGGCCAGCGACATCATGACTTTGGGAGCGGCCACGACCACGGCTACAAGTTCCTTGGCAGCTGCCATCAAGTGCATGTCCGATCACCGGATCAGCGCTCTCCCGGTCCTTGACGAGGAGGAACGTCTGGTGGGCATCGTCACGGAGGGAGATTTTTTCCGGCAAGACCTTGGGCCTTTCCGGCTCGATGCCCTGGTTAGCGCCGAGGCGGAGGAGCGGGCACGCTCGCTGGCCTCTATGACAGTTGCCGAGATCATGTCGACGCAGCCGATCACCGTTGATGGAGGTGAATCGCTGGAGGAAGCGATTGCCATCATGGAAGGGCGGGCAGTGAAGCGTCTGCCAGTCACATCGAACGGCAAGCTGGTCGGCCTGCTCAGCCGCGCTGACATTCTGCGCTTCCTCGTGGATAGATGATCTAGACCAGCCCGTTATCGCGCAACGCGGCGCCGATCAGGGGCGCGAGAGGGGCCTTGTTCGTAGGCCCATCGATACTGTCGCTGCTGAAGATAGGCGCGATGCCCTCTGCCTTCATGATCGCAAGATCGTCGGCGCTCGCCAGGCAATGTGTCACGATCGCTTCAACCGATGACGCGCCTGTGTCGAGCAGAAGCCGCGCCGCCTCGATCAACGTCCGCCCGCTGGCAATCATGTCGTCCACCAATAGGGCGCGGCGGCCACGAACCTTTTCGATGTCGGGGATGGCAAGCCTGACCTGCCTGTCGCCCAGCCTTTGCTTTGTCGCCACCAGCATGCTGAGGCCCAGCGGTGCTGCGATAGCTTCGGTCCACTGACGGGATTCACTGTCCGGCCCGATGATGACGGGATCATCCCGCGCGTCGATCAGGGTAGCGAGAAGCGGCGCGGCGGATAGGCAGATCGCAGGGATATCGGGAATGACCTCGCTCAGGGCGGCTATGCGATGGAGATGAGGGTCGACCGTCACCAGCCCGTCGAAATGGTCGGCTATCAGGCCGCCGATGACTTTCTGGCTGACGGCTTCTCCGGCGCGGAAGGCTTTGTCCTGCCGCATGTAGGCAAGGTAAGGCGCGACAAGGATGACGCGCTCCGCGCCCTGATCGCGCGCCGCCGAGGCCGCCAGCAGCAGTTCGATGATCTTGTGGTCGGGATCGTTAAGTGAGCGATAGAAAATGGCGGTTCGAGCGGGTGTCGGTACACGGATCAGGCATTCCCGGTCGGGAAATCGGTGAACCTCGACGGCGATCGTCGGCGTGTCCAACAGTGACCCCAGCCTGCGGGCCGGTGCCATGCCATCGTCGAAGGCGAAGAGGACCGCGCTCATCGAGCGACCTCATATCCTGAATCTTCCATCGCCAGATCGCGCGCGAAGCCGAGACCGGTTCGCGACTGGGCATGGATACGGTAAAGCGCTTGCCCCTTGCGGACATCGCTGCCCACCTTGTGCAGCAGGTCGATGCCCGCGCCCTTGTCCATCGGTGCACCGGCAAGCCGGGCGATGCGCGCTATGCGATGGCAATCAATCGCCTGCACCCGTCCGTCATGGGGGGCCTGAATCTCGTGAACATGCTCGCCCGGCGCATGTTTGGCCGTCTGTCGCCCCTGTGCCTCGATCAGCCGTTCCATCGCCGCAAGTGCTTCGCCCGAGGCGAGCAGTTCCATCGCCCGTGCATAGCCTCTGCCACCTCGCAGCGCGGGATCGAAATCGAGCACTCGTCCGGCCAGAAACAGGGCATGTTCGCGAAGGTCCGGCGGAGCATCGCCGTCGTTGCGCAGCACGGCCATGACATCGCGTGCCTCAAGCACCGGGCCGACTCCGCGCCCGACGGGCTGGGATCCGTCCGTGGTCACGATATCGATCACGAGACCGATCTTGTCGGCGACATGTTCGAACAGTTTGCGCAGCCTGACTGCATCATCCTGCGTGCGGACCTTCGCGGTTGGGCCGACGGGTATGTCGAGCACCAGATGCGTGGAACCCGCCGCCAGTTTCTTGGACAGGATGGACGCGACCATCTGGTCGAACGTGTCGATCCGCAAGGGCCGCTCGACCGAGATCAGCACATCGTCCGCTGGCGACAGGTTCACCCGGCCGCCCCATGCCAGCACCGCCTTTTCCCGGGCGACGATAGCCCGCATGTCCGCTTCGCACATGTCGACATTGGCGAGCACTTCCATCGTGTCGGCCGTGCCGGATGGAGAGGTGATCGCGCGTGACGAGGTTTTGGGCATGATGAGGCCGTGGGCCGCTACGATCGGCACCACGATCATCGATGTGCGGTTGCCCGGAATGCCGCCGATGCAATGCTTGTCCACCACGAGCGGGGCTTTCCAGTCGAAACGGTTGCCGACATCGGCCATCGCGCAGGTGACCGCCAGCGTTTCCTGCGTGCTCATGAAGCTGGCGCAGGCGACCAGGAACGCGCCGATTTCCATAGGGGAATAGCGATGCGCGGCGATGTCCCGGATGATGGCTGAAATCTCGTCATCCTGCAGGGTGTCGCCGTCGATCTTGCGACGGACAAATTCCAGGCTGGCGGGGGGCATTGCCTGTGCGATCGCCACGGGCGAACCTTCGGGCAGGTCGAGCCGCCTGAACGCCTGCTCGCCCAGGCCAATCTCTCCCGGCTTCAGCAGTGTCGGCTCATCCACGAGCGCCAGCGTCGCGAGGATTTCGGCACTGTCCCCGCTGACCCGTATCTTGCGCAGCGCCTGAAATTGTTCGGCGGAATAGCCGTTGCTTTGGCGCAGGAGAAAGGCGGTGTTTTCCGGATAAGTGTCGATCGCGAGACGCTTGATCGTCAGCATGGCCTGCCCACCTCATGTCGTTGCCGTTCGCCCATCGGGAATTTTCAGCTGCCGTCGCTCGTGCGTGGGGGCAGGGGTGTTCCAAAAAGTTCCTCGGCCACGCGCGCACAGATGCTGGCGGCGCGATCGCGGACCCGCTGGAGTTGGCCCTCGAAAAAAGCGGCATCCGCGCTCTCTACCACGTCCCCAATATGCAGCGCCTCGGATGATTGCATCGCAAAGGCGCGGAAGAGGTAGGTGCCCGAAAGCGCGCGAAGCGCCTCTGTCTGCCCCTGGGAGTCAAGCCAGTCCTCCGAAGCACCAGAGGTCGTGATGGCGCAGAGATGACCTCTGCCGAGCAGTCCTTCACCCGACTTGTCCTGAACCTGACGCACAGTCGTTCCCGCGCCCAGAACGCGATCGATATAACCGACAAGCATGGCTGGCGGCATGCCGAACCAGATAGGAAAGACGAAAACGACCACATTGGCGCCGCGCAATATGTCCAGTTCCGCCGTTACGTCGGGCGACAGGTGATAGCCCTTGCGATCAGGCCGTTCGCCATTCTTCAGCACCGGGTCGAAATTCATGGCGTACAGGTCGCGCAGGATAGACTGTTGCCCCGCAGCCTCCACAGCCTGGCAATAAGCATGGGCGATGGCGGCGTTGAAGCTATGGGGATCAGGGTGCGCGAGCACCACTGCATGCCGGATAGGAGAAGGAGCAACTCGGGGCATCGGAACCTCCATCTTCACGAATGGCGATGTCTCGCCTCCTCATATCCATCGAGTATGCGCCGCATTTGGGCGAGGGCCTCGCGGCGCGCTCGCTCGTTCCTGATGCGGCCAAGATGCTGTTTGAGATGGGTGATAAAGTCGGCATAGTCATTCTGCCAATCCGGCCCGCTAAGCTGTTCCATGTCCACGCGACCTGTCTGGATGCGCTTCGCCTGCGTTCCCGGCTCAAGCGCATAGACCTCGCCGATCTGCGGCGCGACGATATTTGTGGCGGGATCGTCTGCCTGAACGAGGGTCCGCAACGCTGCCACCGCTTCGGGTTCGCCATGATCGAGGAAAAGGCTGCCGGTTATCGGTCGGCGCCCACTGATCCAGCTGTGCAGTTCGTCGCGGTCGGCATGGGCGGAATAGCTGTCGATCCGCCGAATGCGCGCGCGCACATTAACATCCTCGCCGGAGATACGCACACGCTGCGCGCCGTCGAGAAGGACCCGGCCAAGCGTGCCCTTCGCCTGAAAGCCCACGAACAGGACAGTCGATTCCCGCCGGAAGAGATTATGCTTCAGATGATGGCGGATGCGGCCTGCCTCGCACATGCCCGATGCCGCCATGATGATCGCACCCGACATGGTGTTGAGCCGAACGGATTCCGCGACATCCTCGACATAATGGATCGAGGGATGACGGAAAATATCTTCGCCGCCCGTATCCTCCAACTCCGAGGCATGAGCCGCGAACACCTTGGTCGCCCGGCTGGCGAGCGGCGAGTCCACGAAGATCGGGACGTTAGGAATCCGGTTGGCATCGGCCAGCTTGGCAAGGTCGAGGAGCATTTCCTGCGTTCGCTCGAGCGCAAAGCTGGGGATCACGAGATTGCCGCCGCGGCTCAAGGCATCCTTGATCTCGGCCTCAAGTTGACTGCGGCGCTGCTCGATCGTGAATTTATCCCGCGCGCGATCGCCATAGGTCGCTTCGCAGACCACATGATCGACGCCGGTCGGCGCTTGCGGGTCGGGATGGAAGGCTTTGTTGACCGGCCCCAGGTCTCCCGACATCAGCAGGCGCACGCCCGCTGCCTCGATTTCCACGGACGCCGCGCCCAATATATGCCCGGCATTCCAGAAGCGCGCGCGAAATCCGGGCGCCGGATCGAACCAGTCGCCCAGCGGCACCGGATGGCTGAGCCGCCACGCATCCAGCGCATCCTCTTCGGTGTAGAGGGGCTCAAACAGGCTCTCGCCCGCGCGATCGCGGCGCCGATTGCGGCGATCCGCCTCGCTTTCCTGAATCCTGCCTGCATCCGCCAGCATATATTCCAGCAGGTCGGAGGTGGCGGGCGTGCACCAGATTGGCCTCTTATAACCCTGCGCCGCCATTTTGGGCAGAAGGCCGCAATGATCGATATGGGCATGGGTCAGCACGACCGCGTCGATCTTGGCGGGGTCGAAGCTGAAGGCGCCGTGGTTCAAGGTCTCAAGCGTGCGCGATCCCTGGAACAGCCCGCAGTCGACAAGGATGGCTCGGTCGCCCAGCCGTAATTCCATGCAAGAGCCCGTGACCGTGCCTGCCGCGCCGTGGAATGTCAGAGTCAACGCTGAACTCACGCGAACCTCTCCCGCTCATCTTTTTCCCGATCATACCTCAATAGGCCAAAGAAGGAGAGAGGCAGTCCGTAGTTATACGGATGAGGCGGCCTCCATGCCTGTCATCCGTATCATTCCCAATGTTCCTTATGGCATGGCCTCTGCAAACTCCCGCCCCATGACCACCGAAACGCTAGCTGCGCCCCCGCCCGTCAAGGATGACGTGATCGTCTGGTTCGATGCGCTCGGACGCGCCGATGTCGGGCGCGTGGGTGGCAAGAACGCCTCTCTTGGCGAGATGGTCGCCATACTCGGCAAGGCAGGCGTGCAGGTTCCGCCGGGCTTTGCAACAACGGCGTGGGCCTATTGGGCGTTCATCGACCATAACCGCATTGGGGATCGACTCGCTGCCATCGTGGCGCAGTATCGGAACGGGACGATGCCGCTTCATGAAGCGGGTGAGGCAGCCCGCCGCCTGTTTCTGGATGCGGAACTGCCGCCGCAAATCGCCGAACCCATTATCTCCGCTTATCGCGATTTATCGCGCAATGCCTGCAAGCACGAAGTCGCTGTCGCAGTGCGATCCAGCGCGACAGCCGAGGACCTGCCGGACGCCAGTTTTGCTGGGCAACAGGAGAGTTTTCTCAACGTCGTTGGCGAGCGCGCCTTGCTCGACGCATGTCGGCGTTGTTTCGCCTCGCTCTTCACCGACCGGGCGATTGCCTACCGCGAGGCCAAGGGTTTCGACCATCTGCGGATCGCGCTTTCCATCGGCATCCAGATCATGGTGCGATCCGATCTGGCCGGGTCGGGCGTCATGTTCTCGATCGACACGGAGACCGGATTTCCGCGCGTCGCCGTCATCAGCGCGGCCTGGGGCCTGGGCGAGACCGTGGTGCAGGGCCGCGTCGATCCCGACAGCTATCTGGTGTTCAAGCCTTTCCTCTCGGACGGGCGACTGAAACCGATCGTGGAGAAGCGGATCGGGGCCAAGGCGCAGAAGCTGGTCTACGCGACGGGCGGCAGCGCGCGTACCGAACTGGTCGACTGCAGCCGTCACGAGCGCGAGCATCATGTTCTGGAAGACGAGGAGATACTGGAATTGGCGCGTTGGGCCGTGCTGATCGAGCAGCATTATGGCTGCGCGATGGACATGGAATGGGCCAAGGATGGAGAGAGCGGCAAGCTCTTCATCGTGCAGGCGCGACCGGAAACCGTGCATGGCGCGCGATCCGCCACCGCGCTCAAAACCTGGCGGCTGACGGCCAAGGCGCCCGCGCCGCTCGCCACGGGCGCAGCTGTCGGCGACGCGATCGCTGCTGGTTCGGCCTGCATCATTCGCAGCACCGATGACATAGCGAGCTTTGTCGATGGAGCCATCCTCGTCACCGACAACACCGATCCTGATTGGGTGCCCGTCATGCGGCGCGCGGCGGGCATCGTCACGGATCACGGTGGCCCGACCAGCCATGCGGCCATTGTCAGCCGCGAACTGGGCGTCCCTGCGGTCGTGGGAACCGGCGACGCGACGAGCCGCATCGCGGCGGGCCAGGAAATAACGCTCTCCTGCGCCGAAGGCGACCGGGGTCAGGTCTATCCCGGCCGGTTGCCCTTCACAGGCGAAGAAGTGGATACGGCCAGCCTGCCTGCGACGCAGACGCAGTTGATGCTGAACGTCGCCAGTCCCGCCAAAGCCTTCCGCTGGTGGCGGCTCCCATCTCATGGCGTAGGCCTGGCCCGGATGGAATTCATCATCAGCAATCTCATCCGTGTGCATCCGATGGCGCTTGCCCACCCCGATCAGGTGACGGACATCGCCGAGCGCCGCGAGATTGAAAACCTGACCCGCAGCTACGCCAATCCCCGCGATTATTTCATCGAGACATTGGGGCGGGGCATTGGGAAAATCGCCGCCGCGCATCATCCGCATCCGGTGATCGTGCGCCTATCCGACTTCAAAACCAATGAATATGCCCATCTGCTGGGCGGCGGCGCGTTCGAGCCGCATGAAGAAAATCCTATGCTCGGTTTCCGGGGTGCGTCGCGCTATTATCATGAACGCTATCGCGACGGCTTCGCGCTGGAATGCCGCGCCATCCGCTTCGTGCGGGAAACGATCGGCTTTGAGAATGTCATTGTCATGATCCCCTTCTGCCGGACGCTGGCCGAAGCGGACAAGGTCATCACCGAAATGTCGCGGCATGGGCTGATGCGAGGCGAGCGGGGGTTGCAGCTCTACATGATGGCGGAAATCCCTGCGAATGTCGTCCTCGCTGAACAGTTTGCCGCCCGCTTCGACGGCTTTTCGATCGGCTCCAATGATCTGACGCAACTCGTCCTTGGCGTCGATCGTGATTCCGATCTGCTCGCCCCGCTGTTCGATGAGCGCGATCCGGCGGTAATGCAGATGATCGCAGACCTCATTGCTCGCGCGCGAAAGGCTGGCGTAAAGGTAGGAATATGCGGGCAGGCGCCGAGCAACTATCCCGAATTCGCCGAGTTCCTTGTGCGCGAGGGCATCGATAGCATCTCCCTCAACCCTGACAGCTTCGTTGCTACCCTGAAAATAGTTGCCGTAGCGGAGGCCAGGCAGAAATCCTCGGCTGCATGATGTGCGGACGCTGCTGAGTGTCGGCCCCGATTCCAGATAGCCTTAAATGGTCTTCGGGGGGACAGCTTGATCTTGTCGGCCTCTCCGCGTCACAGGCGCGCGAGCGGCTGGCGGAGGATGGCCCCAACGAATTGCCCCGGCCAAACCGACGGACGCCCCTGCGCATCGCGATGGAGGTGCTGCGGGAGCCGATGTTCGCCATGCTGCTCGCGGCGGGCGTTGTCTATCTGCTGCTCGGCGACCGCACTGAGGCGCTGATCCTGCTCGGCTTTGCTGGCTTGTCGATCATCATCACGATCGTGCAGGAGGCGCGCACGGAACGCACGCTTGAGGCACTGCGAGACCTCTCGGCACCGCGTGCCTTGGTGGTTCGCGACGGGGAAACCCTGCGCATCCCCGGTCGTGAGGTAGTAAATGGCGACATCCTGGTGTTGGAAGCGGGGGACCGGATCGCGGCGGATGCGCTGGTGGTGGAGGCCCGCGAGCTTGAAGCAGACGAGTCGCTGCTGACCGGCGAGGCTGTGCCGGTTCGCAAGCGGCCTGGGCTCGCCGGGGATGCTGAACAGGCGGAGCCGGGGGGCGACGATACCCCTCATCTCTTTTCTGGAGCGATCGTGACGCACGGCGGGGGCATCGCACGGGTGACGGCTACCGGCACGCACAGCCGCATTGGCCAGATCGGACGGTTCCTCGAAACATTGGAGACAGAAGCGCCGCATCTTCACAAGGAAACCACCCGAATGGTCAGCCTGTGCGCGGTCGGCGGGGTCGCCGTCGCGCTGCTGGTGGTCCTGCTGTACGGATGGCTGAGGGGCGACTGGATGGCCGCGCTGCTGGCCGGGATCGCGACGGCGATGTCGTTGCTGCCTGAAGAGTTTCCGGTGGTCCTCACCATATTCCTGGCCATGGGCGCATGGCGTATTGCACAGGTCGGCGTGCTCACCCGACGGGCCTCCGCGATAGAGGCTCTGGGTGCGGCCACGGTCCTGTGCACGGACAAGACCGGGACACTGACCCAGAACCGGATGACCGTCACTGAATTGTGGCTGCCGTCAGGTGAGGCGGCGGTTCTTGGCGAGGGATTACCGCAAGCGCAATTCCATGACCTGATCAGCGCGGCCGCCCTGGCGAGCGCTCCCGTGCCGGTCGATCCGATGGAGGTGGCATTCCACACCGCTGCTCGGGATGTCCGGGTTCCCGCCCGCGAAGACTGGCTCCTGGTCCACACCAATGGTCTTCAGCCGGACCTCCTGGCAATGTCCAATGTCTGGCGGCCCGCGAACGCCGGGGAGCCATTGCTTGTTGCCGCGAAGGGCGCACCGGAAGCGATCGCGCGTCTGTGTCGACTGGACGAAGGGGCTCGTTCGGCCCTTGAGCGGGCGGTTCAGGTCATGGCGGCTCGCGGGATGCGCGTTCTGGGCGTGGCTTCTGCCAATATAGCGGAGCCAAATGTCGGGATAGGGCATGAAGCGCACGCGTTCAGTCTTCTCGGGCTGATCGGCTTGTCCGATCCGCTGCGGGCGGGGGTTCCGGAAGCCGTGGCCCAATGCCGCACGGCCGGGATCCGGGTGGTCATGATAACCGGCGACTACCCCGCCACCGCGCAGGCTATTGCGCTACAGGCGGGGATCGGCGCAGGCGCGCTCATGACCGGCGGCGACGTCGCGGTTATGTCCGATGCGGAGCTTTGCGCACGCGTGAAGGACGTGGCCATTTTCGCGCGCACCATGCCGGAACAGAAGTTGCGAATTGTCTCGGCGCTCAAAGCGGCGGGGGAAGTGGTCGCTATGACCGGTGACGGCGTCAACGACGCACCGGCGCTAAAGGCCGCCCATATCGGCATCGCCATGGGCAAGCGCGGCACGGATGTAGCGCGGGAGGCTGCGGCCATCGTCCTGGTTGAGGATGATTTCGGTGCCATCGTCGTCGCCATTCGGCTCGGCCGCCGCATCTATGACAATATCCGCAAAGCCATCGGGTTCATCTTCGCCGTGCATGTGCCGATCGCGGGGCTTGCCGTTTCCCCACTTCTGCTGGACCTTCCGCTGGTGCTGGGGCCAATCCAGATCGCCCTTCTTGAAATGATCATCGATCCGGTTTGCGCGCTCGTCTTCGAAGCCGAACGGGAAGAAAACCGTATCATGCGCAGCCCACCGCGCAATCCGGAAGAACGCCTCTTTTCCGGACGTCTGGTCCTGCCAAGCATCGCTTATGGCGGGATAGCCTTTGCGCTGCTCCTTGCTCTCCATATCGGCGCGACCCTCTGGGGCTATGACCCTGGCCGCGTGCGAGCGCTCCTTTTCTTCGGGCTGGTGACGTCCATCATGGCGTTGGTGCTGGTCAATCGGTCCTTCAGTACGTCGCTGACGAGCGCCGTCTGGCGACACAATGTTTCGCTGCGCTATGTCGCGCTGCTCGTCCTTTTGGCTTGTGCGCTGATATTCATGCTGGAACCCCTGCGCCAGGTTCTGGACTTTGCTCCGTTGAAGCTGACGGATTTGGCTCTCCTGATCCTGATGCCAGCCTGCGTTCTCCTACTGTGCGAACTGCTCAAGGGCCGCATGGGATGGAGCGCAGGTCGCGCCGCGCGCGCGGGTTGACGCACTGCCCAGCTACAAGTTCGGAGCGATATTATCCGTCCATCTCCATGCCAGCGTTTTGGCCCCCCGCATATCAGTGCTTGCGCACAAACTCGGCTCGCAGAACCAGGCCTTTGATGCCCTCATAACGGCAATCGATTTCCTGTGGGTCGCCGGTCAGCCTGATCGACTTGATCACGGTGCCTTTGCGCAGCGTCTGCCCGGCGCCCTTCACCTTCAGATCCTTGATCGTGATGACGCTGTCGCCGTCCGCCAGAAGGTTACCGGCGGAATCATGCACTTCAACCCGGTCTGCGAGCTGGTCCTTGGCAGCAGCCTCCGCCGCGGAGATCCACTCGCCCGAAGCTTCGTCATATACATACTCGTCGTTCGTATCGGTCATTTCAAATCCCCGGATCTGGTGGTTAGTTGAGCCGCTGGGCTGCGGAAGTTGGTGCGAGAATGATTGCCCTTGCGAGGCGGAGGGCGTCGGGAAAATCATCGCTGAAGATGACGCGCCGATCCGCCGGTCCCAGCGATACCCGCTTGAGCATCGCCATGGGTTGTGCCTGAACGCCTGAAACGATGATCTGCGTCCCGGCGGAGGCCGCCTGCCGGACGATTTCCTCGATCGCCGTCACGCCGCTTGCATCAAGCAGGGGCACCTGCCGCAGCCGAAGAATGATGACCTTCGGCGTGGGGCCGACCCGCCGCAGCGTATCAAGCAATTCATTCGCGACGCCAAAGAAGACCGGTCCATCGACACGGAACACCTCGACACCCGGCGGAAGGGCATCACGCTGGTGGATGTCCTCCCTTTCTTCGGGTGGCGGCGTTCCATTGCCGCTGTCGTTCGCAATCTCCACCGTGCGACTCATGCGCATCATGAACAGCAGCGAAGCCAGTGTCACCCCTACGCCGATCGCCACGGTGAGATCGACCAGAACAGTGAGGCCGAAGGTCAGCAGCAACAGGCCCCGGTCGCCATTGGGCATTCGCAGTAGCTGGATGAAGCGATGATGTTCGCTCATGCCCCAGGCGACCATGAACAGGATGGCCGCGAGCGCTGCCAGCGGCACGAAGGCCATGAGATCCGAGGCGAACAGGATGAACAGCAGCAGGAACAGCGCATGCATCATGCCAGCGATGGGCGTGATGGCGCCCGCCTTGATGTTGGTCGCTGTGCGGGCGATGGCGCCCGTCGCTGGCAGGCCACCGAACAATGCGGATGCGATGTTGGCGACGCCCTGGCCGACAAGCTCCTGATTGGATCGATGCCTTGATCCGATCATGCCATCGGCCACGACCGCAGACAGAAGTGCCTCGATTCCCGCCAGAAACGCGATCGTGAATGCAGAGGGGACGACTGCCTGAAGCTTGGCAAGAGAGAAATCCGGTAAAGCGGGGCTGGGAAGGCCGGTAGGGAGGTTTGGAAATCGCGATCCGATCGTTTCCACCGGCAACTGGAGCAGCGCCGCCAACGCTGCTGCCAATATGACTGCGATCAGGAATCCCGGCGCCCTTGGTGCCCATTTGCGCAGGGCGATGATCAGCGTAAGCGACCCGGCGCCAATCGCCAAGCTCAGTATCTGAACGCTGCCAAGCGCAGAGAAATAGGCCTGCCATTTGGGAATGAAATCGGCAGGCACTCCGCCGTCTATCCTCAGGCCGAGAAAATCCTTCACCTGGCTCGACGCGATAATGACGGCGATGCCTGCGGTGAATCCGATGACGACGGGTTGGGGAATGAAGCGGACGAGACTGCCCAGACCCGAATATCCAGCAATGATCAGCATCAGCCCAGCCATCAACGTCGCCAGAAGCAGACCGTCGTAGCCGTGCTGTGCGATGACGCCGAAAACGACGACGACAAAGGCGCCTGTCGGCCCACCGACCTGAACCCGCGATCCGCCGAGCGCCGAAATCAGGAAACCGGCTATAACGGCTGTGATGAGCCCCTTCTCAGGAGACGCTCCACTCGCGATCGCCAGCGCCATGGCAAGGGGCAGGGCGACAATCGCGACCGTGAGCCCGGCAATGCAATCGCGTCGCAGGCGATCGGCCGAATAGCCCTCGCGCAGGACCGTGATCAGCTTGGGCGTGAAGGCGAGAAGCCGCGCGTTACGATCCATCGTCTTGGGCCGTCTGATCGAACAGCACAGAGGGCACGCGCCTGGGTTGCTGGCCGGACGCTGTTTCCCTGAGGCGGACACCACGTCCCGCGCCACTACTCGGGGCATTCTCGCCGATAATCTCGATCCCTGCCGCTTCGAGCGCGCTGATCACCTTCACCAATGTATCAACGACGCTTCGCACCTGCCCATCGGAGGCCTCCATGCGCTGAATGGTCGGCAGCGACACGCTCGCCAAAGCGGCGAGATGGCGCTGATCGATTCCGAGCAACGCTCTCGCGGCCCGCATTTGCTGAGAAGTGATCATTGGCCCTCGAATGATGTATAAAACATCAAATTACATTCTTTGAATGTATATATGCAATGCGATAGGTCAAATCTAGATTTATTTTATCGGATGGCGAGAGCAGACCCACGTCGCAATCAAGACAAACTTAACAGTCCGGACGACTGTCGTCCTTGCGCACCATTTTCGTCCGCATCAGTTTCTCACACGGGAGGATGAGCAACCCGAAGCCTCACCTCCCACGAAATGCTGGTTTAAACGCCGCATCGGATCGGCGCGACACCCCTCTTTTACCTTGCGGCAAGCTGGGGCGGCGCTATGAAGAGCGCGCTGGATCGCGCCACAGGGGGCTTGCACGGACAGATCCGGCGAGGCTGGGGGGATAGCCTTGAGCGCTATAGGGAATTTCTGTCGGATCTTGGCCGGGCTGGGCGCTTTGGGCCTGTCATCTGCGCTGGCCGCGCAGCCGCAGCTTGACCGGCCGCTGTTGCAGGACAGCTTTCGCATCGGCAGTGGCGGCGGAGCGCTCTGTCAGGCGCAGAGCGTCAACGGCGACCCGGCAAGCCGCACCATGTTCGATCGCGCCTGGGCCGTTGTATGTCGTGACGCCGCGCGTCCGGTAGGCCGCATCTATGCGCTCCGGCGGAGCGGGGCCGATAGCGAAGGGGCGCTGCTTGAAAGACTGTCGGCCTCGCGCCGATCTTCCGTGAACTGCGGCGCGCCGGGCGGCATGACCTTGCCCGATATTGGTGCGGTAACAGTCCGCAATTGCTCCAGCGAAGCGGGCGCTTACCGCATCCTGTCCGTCGAACGGGGCAAAACGCTTTATGTGACACAGGGCTTCGCGCCCTATGACACGGTCCTGGACCTTGGCCTCCGCACCGTCGCTTTGGGCCGCACCGTGCCGGGCAAGATCGACATCGTTACGACCGGTGTCAGCAATGCGGCGGCCTTTGCCCGGATGCAGGCGGCGACCCTCGATCCGCAGACCGTGATGGCGGAGGGCTATCGTCGTAACGCGTCGGGCAATTATGCCGAGGCTGCGGAATTTTTCGACAGCCTGACCGACCGCCTCGCCCGTGATCCGGATACGCAAGCCTTAAGCCCTGCCGAACGGGCCAACCGACAACATGAATATCTCGTGAACCACGGTTTGCAATTGTCCAACCTTGGCCTGTTCGATCAGGCCGATGCCGCTTTTGCCCAGGCTCGCGCCGTGCCGACGGCCGACGCTGTCCAGCTCCGCCTGCGCCGCAATTTCGAAGCGGTGCATCACCTCAATCAGCGCGATCTTCAAGGCGCGCTCGCCTTGCTCGACCAGCCGGTGGAAGGTGGGACGGCGCTGGCCGCTGGCACGGATGGCGCAGTGACCTTGCCAAGCGACGTGGCGGCGGAATTGAGCAGTGGCGCGCCTGAAACGCGGGCGCTGGGCGTGCGGCAGGATACGGCGCTTACGCCGCGTGAGCGGGCGGCCATACTCGATGCGCAAGCACAGCAATTGCGCGGCACCATCTTGCGCCTGTCGGGCAAGCCTGGGGAGGCGCGCACCGTGCTTACCCAGGCGCTCAAAGATGTGCAGCAGGTTCGCGATGGCCGTGTTACCTCGATCACCCGGCTGCGCGCGCAACTGCTGGGCGAGATCGCGCTGACGCACGAAGCGGAACAGGATTATGGCGGTGCCGAGGCGCGGCTCAATCAAGCGGTCAGCCTGATCGCCGCGCAATATCCCGAAACGATGGCCCTCAACGGTGCGCGTGCCCGGCTGGGCGCGTTCCTCGTGCGGCGCGGGCGGACTGATGAGGCGTTGAAGACCTATCGCGCGATCATGACGTCCACCGTGGCCAATCGTGGCACGCTGACGGCGATGGCGAACCAGTTGCAGCCCTATTTCACGCTGCTCACGTCCGAAATGCCCCGGCGCCCCGAACTTGCGGCGGACCTGTTCGAAGCGTCGCAATTGCTGGTGCGTCCCGGTGCGGCCGAGACGCTGGAATTGCTGAGCCGCGAATTGTCGGCGGGCGACGGAGAGGCCGCGCGCCTGTTCCGCCAGTCGACATCTCTCTCGCGCGATATAGAGCGCGGCCGCATCGCCCTCGCCCAATTGCGTGAAGCGGGCAAGGGCGACAGCGCGACCCAGGATGAGATTGCGCGGCGACAGGCAGAGATTGACGCGCTGGCGACCGATCAGGCCGCGACGCTGACAGCACTGGCCGCCTATCCCCAATATCGCGCCGTCAGCCCGCAAGCGCTGACCCTTGGCGAAATGCGCGAAACGTTGAAAGCAGGGGAGGGCTATTACAAGCTCGCGCAGCTTGGCGATTCCCTCTACGCCATGTGGATAGACGGGCAAGGGGCAACGGGCTTCCGCCTGCCAATCAGCGCTCACGAGTTGGCGCGCAAGGTCGCGGCGTTGCGCGATACGATTTCGACCGATGTCGCGGGTGTGCAATCCACCTATGCGCTCGACCTGCCGGTGGCGCGCAGCCTCTATCTCGACCTGTTCGGCCCGATCGATGAGCGGCTGAAGGCCGCGCGCCATCTGATTTTCGAGCCGGACGGCGCGATGCTGCAACTGCCGGTCAACCTGCTGGTTGCCAGCCAGCCGGGCGTCGATACCTATGCCGCGCGGCTGGAGAAGGGCGGGGACGAGTTCGACTTCCGTGGCGTCGACTGGCTCGGCCGCGATCATGCGGTCAGCACCGCCTTGTCGGCCCGCGCCTTCCGCGACGCCCGGCTGACCCCGCCATCGGGCGCACCGCAAAGCTATATCGGCTTTGGCGACAATGCGCCGATCGCCGGGCCAAGGCTTGCCGCGCTGACGCGTGGCGCGCTGCCGGGGCAGGGTGACGATTGCAGCTGGTCGCCTGCCCAATGGAGTCACCCCATTCCGGCGGACGAGTTGCGTCAGGCGGCGCAGGCGGTTGGAACATCGGGCAGCGAACTCGTAACCGGCGCGGCCTTCACCGATGAGGCGGTCAAGGCGCGCAATGACCTCAACCATTTCCGTATCCTGCATTTCGCCACCCACGGCCTTGTCACGCCGCCGCGCGCGGGATGCCCGGCCCGTCCAGCCTTGCTGACCAGCTTTGCGCCCAAGGCCGGGTCTGACGGCCTGCTGCAATTTGGCGAAATCTTCGATCTGCGGCTGGATGCGGACCTTGTCATATTGTCGGCCTGCGACACGGCAGGGGCAGCGGGGGCCGAAACGACCCGCGCGGCGGGCCTGTCGGGCAGCGGCGGAGCGCTCGACGGATTGGTGCGCGCCTTCATCGGTGCGGGTGGCCGTTCCATCATCGCGAGCCATTGGCCTGCGCCCGAAGAATATCGCGCGACCGAAAGGCTGATGGCCGGGCTGTTCGCGGCGGCCCCCGACCAACCAGTGGCTGAGGCGCTGCGTCTGGCCCAGATTCAGCTGATGGACGACGCGGACACTTCGCATCCCTTCTACTGGTCCGGCTTTGCCGTCATAGGCGATGGCGCCCGTCCGTTGATCGCCCGGCGCTGATTCCGATGGCGGCGCGGGGCCTGTTGCGCCGGGGCGCGCGCGTCATGCAGGACGCGGGGCGATGGCGGCTTGCCGGGACGGCGCTGTTATTGCTGCTGGCGTTGTTCGTCGCGGGGTGGAACTGGACCAAGCCATTGGGCGCCGCCGGTTCAGAGCGGGAGATGCCGACCGCCGACGCGGAGCGTGGCCTGTATGATTGGCGCGCGGCCACTTTCGCGCCCCGTGTCGAGCAGGACAAGCGCATCCTGATGGTCGTCTATGACGATCAGACATTGATCGCCACGCGCAAACGCTCACCACTGGACCGCGGTCTTTTGGCGCGGGCGCTGCGCAATCTGGACGCGATGGGCGCAACCTCCATCGGCATCGATATATTGTTCGATCAGCCGCAGGATGAAGACGCGCAGCTATTGTCGGCGCTGCATGCGATGCGCACGCCGGTCTGGCTCGGCTATGCCAATTTCGGCGATAACCGCGAACAGATCATCTTCGAACAGCAGCAATATCTGGACCGGTTCATCGCTGAGGCGCGGACCTCCAGGGTCAGGCCCGCGAGCATCCGGTTGGAAACGGATTCCGACAATGTCGCGCGCAGCTGGCCAAAGCCAGTGCCGGGCCAGCCACCGCTGCTGTCGCTGGCGATGCACCCGTCGGCACGCTTTGCGCATTATGGCGGCGCTATTCGTTTCCGCATGCCGCGCGCCCAGGCGGACGGATCGGAAGAACCGGTTATCCCGAGCCTTCAGATCGACCTGCTCGCCGATCCCTCCATGGCCGCTGCTCTGGCGCCGATGGTGCGCGGTCGGCATGTGCTGATCGGCGGCGACATCGTCGATATCGATCAGTTCGAAACACCGCTGTCCGGACGGCAGGCGAAGTCCACGATGATCGGGCTGGAAGTCCATGCGACCATGCTGGCGCAGTTGCTTGATCGCGCTCTGTTGCCTGCGGTGCCAGGCTGGGTAATGTGGATCGCGGCGGCGCTGATCATACTGGCCGCAGCGCTCACTAGCCTCGCGGATTTGCGTTGGTTCTGGCTGGTGCCCGCACTTGGACTTCAGGCCGTGGCCATAGCGGGCTTGCCGCTTTGGTTGCAGGCGAGCGGCTGGGATACCAAGGGGCTGCCCGCCGCCGGGTGGGCGCTGGGCTGGGTCGTCACCTTTGCGGCCGTCAGCGCGGCGGCGCGGGCGGTCAATTCGCAACAGCGCCGCTTCGCGCAGGCGGCGCTGGGCAAATATCTGCCCCGCGACATCGCCGCGCAGATTCTGGCGGAACCGGAGAAGTTGGCGCTGCACGGCGAAAAGCGGCCCATCTTCACCCTCTTCACCGATCTGGAGGGCTTCACCAAACTCAGCCACGCGATCGCGCCGGAAATGGTGGCGCAATTGCTGAACCGCTATCTGGACATGTTGAGCGACGTCGTCCTCGCCCATGGCGGGACCATCGACAAATTCGTCGGCGATGCGGTCGTCGCATTCTGGGGCGCGCCGATCGCGCGAGAGGATGACGGGCGCAACGCCGCACTCGCGGCCTATGCCATGTGGCAGGCGGGGGAGGCGTTCCGGCAAGATCTGCCGCCCGGCGTTCCGCCGATCGGTCGAACGCGGGTGGGGCTGCACCATGGTGATGCAATCGTCGGGAATTTCGGCGGCGAAGGGCGCATTCAATATACGGCTCTGGGCGACAGCATGAACACGGCGGCGCGGCTTGAAGCGGCGAACAAGGCGCTGGAAACGTCAGTGCTGGTTTCGCGAGAAGCAATGGAGCGGTCGGGCCTCGACTGGTGGCGGCCGATGGGCCGGGTCCGCCTTCGCGGTCGGTCGACGCCCGTCGACTTGTTTGAACCAGCGCCGAATTTCGCGACCGCCGATCGCGCTCGACTGAGCGCCGCGCTTGCCGCCTTCGACACCGAAGATGCGGAGAAGCGGGCGACAGGGCTGGCCGATCTCAAGGCAGTGGCGCAGGAGCATCCGGATGATGCGGCTCTCGCCAATCTGGTGTATCGCTATGAATATATTGGGGACGGAGGAACTTATGGTCTGGGCTAAGGGGGCGGTGGCGCTCGGGATGGCGGTGGCCCTGGGCGCTGGGACGCCTGCATGGGCCGACAGCCTGGTGGTGCGGTCTTCGGGACCCTCGGCGGGCAGCTATGCGCCGGGCAAGAAGCTCGCGGATGGCGGCGCACTGCTGCTCAAGGCGGGGGATGTTGTGACGTTGCTCGATGCGAAGGGCACGCGAACGCTGCGTGGACCGGGCCGTTTCAACGTGACGGCGGCGGCGACAGTGCCTGCTTCCAATGTGACCATGGCGGCGCTGCTCGATACGAAAAGGGTTCGCCGGGCGCGCACCGGGGCCGTGCGCGGCGCATTGGGGGACGCGTCAGCGGTGGCGAAGCGGCCCAATCTGTGGTTGGTCGATGTTGCGCAGCCGGGGCCGCTATGCGTGTCCGATCCCGCCGCCGTGCGCCTGTGGCGTGCCGATGCCAAAAAATCGGCAACCGTCCGCATCAGCGGCGGTGGCCCGCAGGCTACAGCCAGCTTCGCCGCTGGGGAGGCGATGGCGGCATGGCCCGCCGCTCTCCCCGTCAAGGATGGCGTAACCTATCGGGTGGATGCCGATGGGCGTTCCACCGACATTCGCTTCGCACTGCTGGGGGCGCCCGCTGGCGGGATCGACAGCACGGCATCGGGGCTGATCGCGCATGGATGCCAGGCGCAGCTTGATCTGTTGATCGATACGGCGGCACGCTAGGGACTTGATAAGCCGACGGGCGGCGGGCAGAGCGCCTTCCCCGGACGGTCGCAGCGACAGGGACGACAGGCCATATGGCCGCTCCCGTCGCACTTTGGGGGAATGAGACGACTATGGGGTTTCAGGGGGCAGCAACATCCCGCATGACGGGGCGTGCGCATTGGCGGATGGCGTTGGCACTGACCGCCTTGGCGCCAATGCCCGCAATGGCGCAGGTCGCGCCGCGCGCACCGACGCGGGAGGAACTGTCCCCGGGGCAACAGGCCGCCGACGTCGCGGGCGAAGGAAGCCGTTTGACCGTCGAAGGCGGCGTGGAGCGGGCGCCTTGCCCCTTGGCCGATCCGCGCTTTGCCAATGTCACCGTGAACTTTGCCGATGTGCAGTTTGACGGTCTTCGCGGCGTGGACGCGGCCGTCTTGAAGGACAGCTGGGGCGATCTGGCCGGGCGGGATGTGCCGATCGCCAGCCTGTGCGAAGTCCGCGACCGGGCCGCGACGGCGCTGCGGCAGCTCGGCTATCTGGCGGCGGTGCAGGTCCCGCCGCAGCGCATTGAGAAAGGCGGCACCGTCCGTTTCGACATATTGATGGCGCGGCTGGTCGCTATCGAGGTGCGGGGCGACGCGGGCCGGAGCGAACGGCTGATTGCCGCGCATATGGAAGCGCTCAAGGGGCAGCCGTTGTTCAACGTGCATGAGGCGGAACGGCACCTGCTGCTGGCGCGCGATCTGCCGGGCTATGACGTGCGGCTGGCGCTGCGGCCCGCCGGGACGGCGCCGGGCGAGGTCATCGGCGAAGTGCAGGTGGTGCGTCGCCGGGTGGAAATGGACGTCAATGTCCAGAACCTTGGCAGCAACGCGGTGGGCCGCTTCGGCGGCCTCGCGCGGGTGCGCTTCAACGATCTGACCGGGATGGGGGACAGCACGGTCCTCAGCATCTTCAACACTGTGCAACCGAGCGAGCAGACGGTATTGCAGGTCGGGCACAGCATGGCATTGGGGAGCGACGGGCTGCGGCTGTCGGGCGACTTCACCTATGCCTGGAGCAAGCCCGATATCGACGGGCTGGACCTGTCGTCCAGAACGATGATCGCTTCGGCCGCGCTGTCCTATCCCCTGGTGCGGCGGCAGGTGCACACGCTGTTGGCGAGTGGCGGGCTGGACGTGGTCGATCAGGACCTTCGCATCGGCTCTCTGCCCTTGTCGCGCGACCGGTTGCGGGTGCTGTTTCTTCGGCTGGAGGGAGAGGCGATTGATGCCGACAGCCTTGGGAGTACGACCGGCTATTCGGCGATCGAACCCAAATGGCGGATCGGCGGCAATCTGGAACTACGCCACGGGCTCGCTGGGCTGGGGGCGAGTGAGCCTTGCGGCAATCAGGCGGCCTGCATTCCGACGGGACAGTTGGACGGAGACGCCTCCGCTTTTCTGGTGAGGGCAGGGGTGCAGGCGGAATATCGCCCCACCCCGAAGCTGACCTTCGCGCTGTCGCCCCGCGCGCAATATAGCCCGGACCCGCTGCTGTCCTATGAACAGATGAGCGCGGGCAATTATACGGTCGGGCGCGGCTATGATCCGGGCACGCTGACGGGCGACAGTGGCGTCGGATTCGGGGCGGAGGTCCGTTATGGGCGGATCACGCCCAAGGGGCCGGGCGCGATCGCGGTGCAGCCTTTCCTTTTCTTCGACGCGGCGTGGATGTGGCACCAAAGCAGCGTCTTTGCCGGGCTTGATCCGCAGAAGCTCTATTCGGCCGGTGGCGGGGTGCGGGCGACCTGGTCCAATCATGCGCGGATCGACGTGGCGCTGGCAACGCCGCTGCGGCGCGCGGGGTTGCAGACGGAGCGGGGCGACACGCGGTTGCTGTTGTCGCTTAGCACTCGAATTCTGCCGTGGAGGCGTTAATGTCGAAAAAGCGTAGCAAATCCTGGCTTTTGACCCTGTTGGGCCGCTCCAGCGCCGTTGCGCTCGCGGTTGGCTGCGGCGCTGGCGTGGCGCAGGTCAACAAGGCTTTTCAGGGCAGCTATTCGGTACAATCAGGCGATGCCTTTGTTTCGCAAGGATCGTCCGCCGGGACCGACACCATCTCGTTGAATTCGTCTGAGGCGATCATCGACTGGACGCCTGACGATACGAGCGGCACTGGCCCGATCGACTTCCTGCCCCAGAATAACACTGTCGTCTTCAGTGGTTTCAGTGACTTCACCGTCTTGAACCGAATCCTGCCCGTCAATGGCAGCGGGGTGTCGGTTTCGCGAGTGATCGAACTGAACGGCACGGTGCAGAGTCAGATCAACGGCAGCACGGGCGGCAAAGTGTGGTTCTACGCGCCGGGCGGTATCGTCGCTGGCCCTAACGCCTTGTTCAATGTCGGGTCGCTGGTGTTGACCAGCAATGAAATTGACACCACCGGCGGGCTCTACGGGAGCGGGGGCGAGATCCGTTTTCGCGGTCCCAGCAACGTCCTGACATCGGTCGAAGTAAAACCGGGCGCGCAGATCAACGCGCTGGCGAGCGGCAGCTATGTCGCGCTGGTGGCGCCGCGCGTGGTGCAGGGCGGGACGGTGGCCGTCAATGGCGCGGCTGCCTATGTCGGTGCGGAGGCTGCGGACATCAGGATCAACGGCGGCCTGTTCGACATCAGCATCAGCGCGGGCACGACCGACGCCAATGGCGTGGTGCATACGGGCAGCACCGAACAGCCAGTGCCTACGATTACTGATCCGCAGCATATCTTCATGGTCGCTATGCCGAAGAATGATGCGCTCACCATGCTGCTGTCCGGTAATATCGGCTATGAGGCGGCAGCGAATGCCGTTCAGCTAGGTAACGCGGTCGTGCTGGCCGCCGGATATGATGTCGTAGATAATGCTATTGGTCCACGCAACACCACGGGCGTTGGAGCGGCCAACGTCAGCCTGACGGCGGCGCGAGAGATCACGGTGCATTCCGGTGCGGGCGGCGCAATTGCGACGACTGGAAGCATGGACCTGACTGCGGGCGAGGCTATTACACTGCGTGTCGATCAGGGCGGCAGCATCAGCGTTGGCGGCGACCTGACCCTAACCGCCAGGATTGGCGGCGCAGGCGGCAAGATCGACCTGCTGACCTTTGGGGGCAGCGGATCCCCGGGGCAGATCGATGTGACGGGCGCGTTGCGGCTGGACGCCAGCGCACAGGTGTTGGGGGACATCAGCTTGCCCCAGCTGATCGGCGGGGATGCGACGGGTGGCGCGATCAGTGTCGTCGCGGAGGGCGGATCAATCAGTGCCGACAGCCTACTGGCCTATGCCAATGCGACCGCCGGGGCCGGCAGCGACAGCGCAGGCAATGCGACGGGGGGAGCCATCACCGTATCGGCACGAACCGCCGCAGGACCGAGCGGGCCGCTGGCGGGGGCGATCGATTTTGGCACCATGACGTTGAGTGCGACCGCCGGGGTCGAATATAGCTATTCCTCCCCGCCCGTTACAGGCGGCAACGCGACAGGCGGGACCATCGACGTTTCGGCGGCGGGTGGCGGCATCACGACCGGCAGTTTTGACATATATGCCAACGCGATCGGCGGGAACTCCAGCGGCGCGGCGGGGACCGGCACGGGTGGCAGCATCATCCTGTCGGCCAATGCAGCGAACGGATTGCGCGGCAGTTTCGCCGCCGATTGCGTCGATTATTGCAACGCCACCGCCGATGGCCGGGGCGGCTATGGCGCGAACGGGGCAAACGGCACGGGCGGGTCGATCCTGATCCATGCGACCGACGCGAGCTTTGTGGCGGATGGCAGTCTGTATCTGCACGCGAAAGGCGTTGGCGGCGGCACGGAATATTCCGATGGCGTAGCGGGCCGGGGTGGCGACGGGCTGGGCGGCAGCATAGCGGTGGAGAGCCGGGCCGGGGCAGCAGGGGACGCGGTGATGCGTTTCGGCACCCTCTATGCTTCCGCTGATGGCGCTTCGACGGAAGGATCGTTCGGCTTGATGGCCGAGTCGAGTTTCGGCGGCTCTACGTTCAGTTCGGGAGGTTCGGCCTTTAACGAGGGCGATGGCGGGAACGGCACTGGTGGGTCAGTCAATTTCCTGGTCGCGGGCGGCAGTTTCGACGCGGCTAGCCTGTTTGCGAGCGCCAATGGACAGGGCGGGTCTTCCTCCGTCAACTGCCCGTCATGTGGCGACGGCGTCACGCCGATTCAGGCGGGCAGCGGGCAGGGCGGCTCGGTCCAGTTCCTGATGACCGGCGGCACCGCCAACATCGCCAATCTGGAATTGGGCGCGGGGGGCGTCGGTGGTGAGGCGGTAGCGGCGAACGCCATTGACGACGTATCGAGCCTGGCGGGATCGGGCACCGGCGGCACGGCCATATTGGAATCGCGCGGCGGCGTTCTGAACGCCGATGCCATCCATATCGCGGCAAATGGCGTGGGCGGCGGCGGCGATCCGTTTGCCGGTTATAATTATAACGGCCCCAACGGCGCGGATGGCGGCGCGGGTTTCGGCGGCACCGCTCGCTTGCTCATGGGCGCTGGCGGCACCGGCCAGATCATC
Source organism: Sphingobium sp. TomTYG75 (assembly GCF_054771635.1). Lineage (NCBI taxonomy): Bacteria > Pseudomonadati > Pseudomonadota > Alphaproteobacteria > Sphingomonadales > Sphingobiaceae > Sphingobium > Sphingobium sp. TomTYG75. The sequence continues at coordinate 505,739 of NZ_BSRE01000002.1, forward strand.
GTCACCGAGGACCTTAGCATCGGGGCGCTGGGCTATGGCGGCGCAGGCGGCCTGGCCGGTTCCGATGGATCGGGCGGCTTTTACATAGCAGGCGCAGGCGGCAATGGCACTGGCGGCACGGCGGAATTGACGCTGGCGAGCGGGGCGCTGACAGCGCCGTCGCTGCTTGTGTCGGCGGCGGGCGTCGGGGGCGCTGGCGGCAATAACAGCAGCGATGCGGCGGGTGGCGCGGCGGGCAACGGCACGGGCGGGACGGCGCGTGTCGCTTATCTGAGCGAAGGCCATGCGATCGGCGCACTGACCGTGTCGGCCGAAGGGCAGGGCGGCTTGGCGGGCATCAACGGCTATATCAGCGGTTTCGATATCAACGACAAGCCCATCTATGCCTTTGGACCCGGTCAGGGCGGTGCGGGTGGCGCCGGCACGGGCGGCACGGCGGACATGCTGATCGATGTCGATCCCAGCTTTGCCAGCCTGATCGTCAGCGCCGACGGCTTTGGCAGCGTGGGCGCGGATAGCGCCAGCAGTGGCGCGGGCGGGACCGGAACGGGCGGCATCGCGGCGCTCAACATCGGTTTTGGCGCGACCAGCGTCAGCGGCGAGTTGCGCGTTTCGGCTTCCGGCTTTGGCGGTGCTGGCGGGATGGCGTTCAGCGGAGCGGCGGGCCGGGGCGGCGATGCCTTTGGCGGCGCGGCGACGCTGGGGCTGACCGGCGCATCGACCTCTCTCGACGCGGGCGACATCGGCGTTCTGGCAGAAGCACTGGGCGGCGCGGGCGGCACTGGCGCATTCCAGAGCGGGCTTGGGCTGGCAGGCGCGGATGGCGGTGACGCGCAGGGCGGGACGGCGCTGTTCGCGGTGAACGCCGGGGCGAGCGCGGTCACTGGCGCGGGACTGGTGTTGAGCGGTGATGCGACCGGCGGTGCGGGTTCGGCCGGGATCGATGGGCTTGCCGGTGGGGCAGGCGGTTCGGGCGGCAATGCGGCGGGCGGGTCGGCCACATTGCGGATCGACGGCGGAAAATTGCGTGTAAGCAACAGCTTTTCGACGCTGCCCGCCTACAGCATCACGGCGGTTGGTCAGGGCGGCGCGGGCGCCAATGGCGGCGTTGCGAGCGATCCGGCGCTGGCCGATGGCGCGGGCGGCAATGGTGGCGCGGGCGCGGGCGGCGTCGCCTCCTTCGCAGCGAGCGATGGCGATTTCCTGCTGGGGCCGCTTTCCATCGTCGCTGACGGCGCGGCGGGACTGGCTGGCACGGGCGGGATCGACGGCCTGACGAGTGGCGGGACGGCTTCCCTCACCAACGGCGGCGGCGTCGCGCCGGGCGCGGGTGTGCAGCGGCAGCTGGCTTCGCTGTCCATGACCGCCAATGGCGGCGCGGGCGGCCGGATCAGCTTTACCGACAGCAGCAGCGCGGCGGGCGGCGGCCTGCGCGTGGCCGGGCCGATGACATTGCATGCGGCGGGCAAGGCGGTGCCGGGCTTCACCGGCATCAGCTTTGCCGCGTCGGGCAATGTGGTGCAGGTCGATGGCGCGGCCGATTTCCTGACGGAAGGCCCACTGTCCTTTGCGTTCAACGGCGGCGGCGCGCTGGCGGTGACGGGCGCGCTGACCGGCTATTCGGGCACGAGCATCGCGTTCAGCCATACTGGACGGGCGGCAGGCACGGACAGCCTGTCGGCGGCCAGCATTGCCCTCGACACGCCGGGCGGCATCAGCGCGACGGGCGCATCGCTGCGTTCGGCGGGATTGCTGACGATGCTGGCGCGCGGTGGCGACATCGCCCTGTCAGGCGGCAGCGCGCTGACGGCTGGAGGCGACCTGCGGCTGTTTGCGCAGGGCAGCATCGATGGCGCGGGCGGCGACCTGCTGTCCGGCGGCCGGGTGGCGATCGGGCTGGGTGGCGCGGGCAGCATCACGCTGGGCAACCTGTCATCGGCCGGGCTGCTCGACATGGCGGACGCGAGCGGCAATGCGCTGGGCGGATCGGGCATCGCGATCGGTGGTGACTTTGTGATCGGCGGCGCGCTGACGATCGGCGCTGGCAGCGGGAGTCTGTCGGCGGCACGGATCAACATCGGCACCTTGAATGCGGACAGCCAGACGCTGACCGCGACGGGTGGTTTGCAGATCGGCAATGCGGTTACCAGTGGCGACCTGATCGTGAACGGCAGCCTGCAACTGGGCGGCAGTGACATTGGCGGCCTATTGCAGCAGCGCGGGGCGGTGGCGCAATTTGGCGGGCAGGTGCTTGCCGGGGCAATCGACATCGACGCGGGTAGCATCAGCGGCGCCGTGATGACGGCGCGGACGGGTGATCTGCTGCTGCGGTCGATTGGCGGACTGAACATTACCGATGCGCAGGCGGCGGGTGGCATCTCCATGACCTCCGGCGGTGCGCTGACCATCGGCAATGCGGTGGCGGGCGGCTCGTTGACCCTGAACGGCGCGGGGATCAATGCGCAGGCTCTGGCTTCGGGTGGAGCGGCGGCGTTGGATGCCGGAGCTGGTGATCTGGTGGTGAACGACCTGCTGGCGCAGGGTGCGATCAATGCGCTGGGGCGGAATATCAGCCTGGGGTCGAGCGGCGGGATGGCGATCGCCAATGCTGTGGCAAGTGGCGATGTGTTGTTGAATGCCGCCGGACTGGTGGCGGTGAACGGCCAGGTCAGCGGGCAGGCGGTGACGATCGGTTCCGGCGACATCGCGATTTTAGCCAATGGGCAAGTGAGTGCGACGGGACTGTTGCGCTTCGATGCGCTGGGTGCGCAGGCGTTCATCGGCGGCGGCGATGCGACGGCGGGCTACAGCCTGTCGGCGGCGGAGCTGGGCCGTGTATCGGCAGGCGGCATTGCGATCGCGGGCGCGGGGGATGTGGCCGTGCGCGACCTGACGATCGGGACCAATGTGCTTCCGGGCGGCGGCGTGATGGGTATTGGCGCGGCCGGGCTGTTGCGTGTGCAGGGCGCGGTGGCGATGACCGGGCGAACGGGCGATGGCGGACTGACGCTGACGGCGGGAGACGCGCTGGAGGTGATCGCGGGTCTTGGCTCCATCGCGATCAGTGACGGCAATGGCGGGCTGGGCGGCGTGCTGACGCTTGACGCGCCGTCCATCTATGTCGCGACGGCGGAGGCGATTGCTGATGTCCGGGCGGCGGATTCGGTGACGGCGCGGGATTTGCGGCTTGGGCAGAATGATGGGCTGGCGCTGGACGCGGGGATGTTGCAGGCGGGGACGATCCGTCTGGCCGCGACCGACGGCATCTTCATCCAGAATAGCGGGCTGTCGACCAGCTTTGCCGACCGGCGCGGCTTTACCGCCAACAGCCTGATCATCAGCAGTGGGAACGGAAGTCCCCAGATCGCGATAAACGGGCGGCTGGCGCTGGCTGGCGGGGGCTTTGCGACCGGGCTCGACACGATCCCGCTGGTGGCGATCGATGGAGGCTATGCTGCCGGATCGAAGATCAACGGCTGCTTCATCTTCGGGTCTTGCACGGCGTTGAGCTTCGACAGCCGGGACACGTTCGACGGCTTGCTCGATCCTACGGTGGCGGTGTCGCGCATCATCCCGACAGCGCTGATCGCGTTGCACGACGTGGTGACGGAGGGCTTTCCTCCGCTGATCGACGAGCCGGTGACGGGCGCGGGGAATGAGGATCTGTGGGATCGCCCATGCGGCGGGCCGGGCGAGCAGGCCTGCGGTGCGCAATAAGCGGAAAGATCAAGAGAAACGGGATTGAAAGGGTGGCGCGGACGCGGCTAGAGCGGTCGCGCGCAAGGGGGCGTGTGAATGGGGGGCTTCAGGAGCTACGGAGTAAGCAGGCGGGCGGCTGGCATGGTAGTGCTGGGCGCGGCGATGCTGCTCGTGCTGCTGCTGTGCGCCTTGCCGGGGGGCGGCCGGGGGGCGGCTGACGCGGCTCCGGTGGCGCGCGGGTTCACGGGTGTTGCCTCCTGCGCGGGCTCCACCTGTCACGGGCGGATGGAAGGCGACGGCAAGGTCGTGCGCCAGGATGAGCTGATGCGCTGGCAGGAGCCTTCCAGCCCCGGCGGCGCGCATAGTCGCGCCTTCGCGGTGCTGAGCGGTACGCGCGGGCGGCAGATCGCGGCGACGCTGGGCCTGGGCGATGCGGCGGCGGCCCCCGCTTGCCTTGGGTGCCATTCGACTCCGGCGGCGGCAACGGGCGCGCGGGTGCTGGCTAGCGATGGCGTCGGGTGCGAAGCGTGCCACGGCGCGGCGGGCGGATGGATCGCGTCGCACTATGCCGTCGGGGCGGGCCATGCGTCGAACGTCGCGGCGGGGATGATCCCGCTGGATCGGCCACAGGCGCGGGCTGCGGTGTGTCTCGATTGCCATTTTGGGAGCGACCGGCCGGGGCAGTTTGTCGATCATCGCATGATGGCGGCTGGCCATCCCCGCGTCTCGTTTGAACTCGACCTCTTCTCTTCCATGCAGGCGCATCACGACGAGGACGCGGATTATGCGCGGCGCAAGGGGCGGACCGACGGTCTGAAATTCTGGGCGGTGGGTCAGGCGATGGCGGTGCAGCGCGCACTGACCCTCTATGCGGGCGCGAAGGGGACGGAAGGGGCTTTCCCGGAATTCTATTTCTTCGACTGCCAGAGCTGCCACCGGCGCATTTATGATCAGGCCGAGCGCAGCAAGACATGGGAAGCGAACCCCGGACGGCCGATCCCGGCGGGCATGCCGCCTTTCAATGACGAGAATATGATCATGCTGTCGGCGGCGGCCAAGGTGATCGCGCCCGGCGCGGCGGCCCGGTTCGATGCGGACAGCAGGGCGTTCCATGCCGCCATCGCGCGGGACCGGGGTTCGGCGGTCGCGGTGGCAGGCAAGCTGGCGGCGAGCGCCGGGGCGCTGGCCAATGGCTTTGCGGGGGCGCGGACGAATGGCGACATGGCGTTCGCCATCGTCAGTGAGATCGCGGGCGGCGCGATCAGCCCGCGCTTCACCGATTATGAAGGGTCGGTACAGGCGGTGATGGCGGTCGATACGCTGCTGAACAGCATGGTGAAGTCGGGCCGCGTGACCGTGGGTGCGGCGGCAGGCATCCGGGCGGACGTCAACCGCGCCTATGCAGCGGTCAAGGAGCCCAACAGCTATCAACCCGCCGCCTTCCGCAGCGCCTTGGGCAGTGCGGCGCGCAGTATCGGAGCATTGCGGTGAGCGGATTGCGGCACAGATTGAGCGCGTTCGCGGCGCTGTCGGCATTGATGCTGGCATCCTGCGGCGGTGGCGGCGGCAGCAGTGGCGGAAGCGGCGGGTCGCCCACCCCGACCCCGACGCCCACGCCGACGCGCCTCTATGCCGATCCGGCGCAGGAGGCGCTAACCGTCGCCGATGTGGAGAATGTCGTAGCGCATGCGACCGCTGAGGCGCAGGCGCGTAGTCTGCCAGCGGTGATTGCGGTCACAGACCGGGTCGGCAATGTGCTGGCCGTATTCCGCATGAACGGCGCGCGGGCCACCGCGACAACCAGCGCGGCTCCCAACGGGCAGAATATAGACGCCCAGAATCTGACCGTCCCGGCCGAGGCTGGCGCGATCAGCAAGGCGATCACGGGTGCTTATCTGTCGAGCGGTGGCAATGCCTTTTCGACGCGCACGGCGAGCATGATCGTGCAGGAGCATTTCCCGCCCGCGCCGGGGACGGTGGGGCTGGAGAGCGGGCCGCTGTTCGGCGTGCAGTTCAGCCAGCTGCCCTGTTCGGACTTGTCGGCGCGTTATATGTCGTCGGGTTCACAAGCGATGATCGGGCCGAAGCGGTCGCCGCTGGGGCTGGCGGCTGACCCGGGCGGCTTTCCGCTTTACAAAAATGGCGTTGTCGTCGGCGGCGTCGGGGTAATGGCGGACGGGGTCTATGGGTCCGACGCGAATGTCACCGACACGGACAATGATCCGGAAGAATATATCGCTCTTGCTGGAACGCTGGGCTTTGAAGCGCCCGGCAGCATCCGCGCGAACCGCATCTTCGTGGACGGCACGTCGCTGCGCTATTCGGATGCGGCCTATGCGGGGTTGATGGCGAGCGGGACGGCCAGCTTTGCCGCGATCAATGGCAGCGCCGGGTCGCTGGTGGCGGTGCGTGGCTATTATGGCGATCCCGCGCCGATGGTGCTGGCGGGCGTCGCCTATGGCAGCGAGCTTTCGGGCGTGCGGGCTTCGCGGGTGGCGGAGTTTTCCAATCGTGACGCCTTTGTGCTGACGGACGGGTCGGGCAATAATCGCTTCCCGATCCGGGCGGCGACTGATGCAGGCGATGTCGCGCAGCCGCTGACCGCCGCAGAGGTGACGGCGGTGCTGGAGGAAGCCTTCACCATCATGAGCCGGGCGCGGGCGCAGATCAGGCAGCCGCTCGACAGCCGGGCGCAGGTGACGATCAGTGTCGTGGATACGCGGGGCGCAGCGCTGGGGATCGTGCGGTCGCCCGATGCGCCGATCTTTGGCACTGATGTGAGCTTGCAGAAGGCCCGGACGGCGGCTTTCTTCTCGGGCGCTCATGCCGCGCCGGACCTGCTGGCGAGCAGCAGTGCGGATGTGGCGGCGTTCGTGGGGAAGGCGCGGACGTTTCTGAATGATCCGGCGGCGCTGACGGGAACTCATGCCTTTACCGACCGCGCCAACGGCAATTTGTCACGCCCCTATTTCCCCGATGGCGAGGTGGGGCGGCCTAACGGGCCGTTCTCCCGCCCGATCGCGCAGTTCAATCCTTTCTCCACCGGCTTGCAGTCGGCATTGGTGGTGGGCGACCTCGCGGCGCACTTGGCCTACGTGACGGGCGCGAGTGCGACCGACACGCCGCAACGTTGTTCGGCGGTGACGGGCGTGGGTGCAGGAAACCGCATCCAGAACGGCGTCCAGATTTTCCCCGGCTCCGTGCCCATTTATCGCGGTAATGTGCTGGTCGGCGCGATCGGCGTGTCGGGCGACGGCATTGATCAGGATGACATGATCAGCTTCCTGGGCGTGCATAATGGCGGGCAGCGGGGCGGCGGCATCGGTAACGCGCCTGCGGCGATCCGGGCGGATCAGATCGTCGTGGACCTTGGCAATGCGTCGGTGCGGCTGCGTTATGTGAGCTGCCCCTTTGCGCCGTTCCTCGACAGTGGGTCGCAAAATGTGTGTCAGGGGCTGTAGGGGTGGGACTTGCCGCTTTCCTGCCGCTCTTTGCGCTGGCGCAGCCGGGCGAGCCCGTGCCGCCGCCTCCGCCCGATAATTGGGAAGAGATTTTGAACGCGCCCGAAGCGGGTGCCGATGATCAATCGATCGAGGGCCGCCGCAGGCCCGGCTATGAAACGCCGCTGCCCGAAGCAGTGACGCAGGATAATCCCGGTGCCGTGCGCGCGCCGCCGCCCGAGGCTTTTCCGGTCGATCAGGTGCCCATCCCGGATCGCTGGCGGCTGATTGAATCGCTGGGCGTGGTCAAGGAACGCTGGTTGGATCCCTATGGCCAGAACACGTTGAAGGGCGACCGGCCCATCGACCGAGAGAAGGTGAAGTGGCTGCCGATCAAGGGCGATGACTGGTTCTTCGTCGCCAATGCGGTGAGCGACACGGTGATCGAGCCGCGCACTTTCCCCATTCCGGTCGGCGTCCAGACGACCGAGCGGCCGGGCAGCATCAATGTCTTCGGCAAGGATGCGAGCTATGTGCTGAGCCAGACCTTCATCGGCGGCGTGGCGCTGATCAAGGGATCGACCGCGTTCAAGCCGCCGGAGATCGAATATCGGCTGACGCTGGCCTATAATATCAACCATGTGAATGTGCCCGAACGGCGGGTGCTGTTCGTCGAGCCATCGAAGCCGAGCCACCGGACCGACCATTTTCTGGGGGTGCAGGAAGCCTTCATCGATTACCATCTGGCGAACACGTCGGATCGTTATGACTTCCGCTCGATCCGCGTCGGCATTCAGCCGTTCCAGTCGGATTTTCGCGGTTTCCTGTTCAACGACCAGCAACTGGGTATTCGGCTGTTCGGCAATCGCGACAATAACCGTTTCCAGTTCAACCTCGCGGCCTTCTGGCGGCTGGAGAAGGACACGAACAGCGGCCTGAACTCTGTGGTGCAGTCGCCACGGCGCGACTGGGTGTTTCTGGCCAATCTCTATCGGCAGGATTTCCTGATCCCCGGCCTCACCAGCCAGATCACCGCCGTCTATAATATGAACCGCGAGGCCGGGCGGATCGAGATTGATGACAATGGCTTTCCGGTGCGGCCCGCCCTGCTCGGCGACCTGCGCGGGCGGGATTATGATGTCGTGTATCTTGGTTATAATGCCGATGGGCGGATCGGTCGGATCAACCTGACGGCATCGGTTTACGGCGCGCTGGGGGAGGATCGGAACAGCTTCTTCACCTCGGAACCTGCGCAGATCAGGGCGTTCTTCGCCGCTGCCGAAGCGAGCATCGACAAGGACTGGATGCGCTTCCGCCTGTCGGGACTTTATGCGAGCGGCGACAGCGACCCGCATGACAATCGCGAAAACGGCTTCGACGCGATTTTCGAGAACCCGATCTTTGCGGGCGCCGACACAAGTTACTGGATCAGGCAGACCATCCCCTTTGCGGGCGGCGGGCGCGTCATTGGGATCAACGGCCGCAACGGCATATTGAACTCGCTGCGATCGTCAAAGGAGCAGGGGCAGTCGAACTTCAACAATCCCGGCACGATGCTGCTGGGCGCAGGCGCGGATTTCGACCTGCTGCCGGAACTGCGGCTGTCGGCCAATGCGAACCATCTGTGGTTCCAGAACACCGCGACCTTGCAGGCTTTGCGCAACGAGGGGAGCATTCCCAAGTCGATCGGCTGGGACTTGTCCACCGCGGCGATCTGGCGGCCAAAGGCGACGCAGAATATCGTGTTTCGCCTGTCGGGCGCGACCTTGCTGCCGGGCGCGGGCTTCCGCGACCTTTTCACCAATAGCGAGCGCAACCGGAATTATTATTCGGTGCTCGGCAACCTGATCCTGAGTTATTGATGCGGCCTTTCTTCGCCTTTCTGTTGCTGATCCTGGCCGCGATGACGGTGCCGGTGGTGATCCTGCACGCGTCGGATGCGGAGAAGCCGGTGGCGCGCGTCTATGCGGTGACGCCGCCTGCGCCCATGAGCCAGACCGCCGATCAGGTCGCGGCCAAGTCGGATGGCTGCTATAGCTGCCACACCAAGACCGACGAACCGTCGATGCACGCAACCCCGGCGGTGATGCTGGGCTGCGTCGATTGTCATGGCGGCGACGCGACGGTGCGCGGCGATCCCGCCCATGGTTTCGAAGATCCCGCCTATGTCGCGGCGCGGGAAAAGGCGCATGTGCTGCCGCGCTATCCGGGAAGCTGGCATTATCCGTCCTCGGCAAATCCGAAGCGGACTTATGCCCTGCTCAACCGCGAAGCGCCGGAGTTCGTGCGCTTCGTGAACCCCAGCGACTATCGCGTGGCGCGGGAGGCTTGCGGGTCGTGCCATATGCAGACGATCGAGGCGGCGGAGCGGTCCCTGATGGCGTCGGGCGCGATGCTGTGGGGCGGCGCGGCTTATAATAACGGCATCGTGCCGTACAAGAATTACATCTTTGGCGAGGCTTATACCAAGGATGGCAATCCCGCGAAGATCGTCTCGCCCGGTTCGCCCCCCGGCACGCTGACGGCCGAGCAGAAGGCGCGCGGCGCGCTGGCCGAACTCTATCCGCTACCCAACTGGCAGGTGACGCCGCCCGGCGACGTGTTCCGCGTGTTCGAGCGCGGCGGCCGCAATATCTCCACGCAGTTTGCGGAGATTGGCTTGCCCAATCCCACCGGCGCCATCCAGCGGCTGGAGGAACCGGGGCGGCCGGACCTGAAGCAATCAAGCCGGGGGCCGGGAACGGGCCTGCGCGTCGCGATCCCAGTGCTTAACCTGCACAAGACGCGCCTCAATGACCCCTATATGTGGTTCATGGGGACTAATGATCAGCCGGGCGATTATCGCCATTCGGGCTGCTCGGGCTGCCATGTCGTCTACGCCAATGACCGCGAGCCGCGCCACAGCCTGACCTATGCGCAATATGGGCGGGATGGGCAGACGGCTACGGTCGATCCGACGATTGCGGGGAAGATGGAACATGGCGCGCTGAAGGGTGCCCATGACAAAACGCCCGATCATCCCATCGGCGCGGTCAAGGAAAGCGGGCATCCGATCCGCCACGCCTTCACCCGCGCGATCCCGACGGCGCAGTGCATGAATTGCCACATGCACCAGCCCAATATCTTCCTGAACAGCTATCTCGGCTACACCATGTGGGACTATGAGTCCGATGCAGCGCTGATGTGGCCGGAGAAGCAGAAATATCCCGACGCAGCCGAGGTGCACAAGACGCTGGAGCGGAACCCGGAAGGCGCTGGACCGAAGGGCAACTGGTCGGACCTCGATTTCCTGCGCAACGTATATGATCTGAACGACAAGGCGAAGGATACGCAATTCGCCGACTATCACGGCCATGGTTGGAACTTCCGCGGCGTCTTCAAGCGCGACCGCGAGGGCAATCTGCTCGACGCGGACGGGAAGGTCGTTTCGAACGACGATCCGGAGAAATGGCGGAAGAAGGGTGAGGGCAAGTTCGTCCAGCCCGGCGTCAATCCAGGTAAGTCCGTCCACCTCATGGACATCCACGCCGAAAAGGGCCTGCAATGCGCCGACTGCCATTTCGCGCAGGACAGCCATGGCAACGGCTTCATCTATGGCGAGGTCGCAAACGCGATCGAGATCGGGTGCAAGGACTGCCACGGCACGGCTGACGCCTATCCGACGCTGCTGACCTCGGGACCGGCCGCCCCGCCAAAGGGCACGAACCTGGCGCTGCTGCGCAACTCGGACGGCAAGCGACGGTTCGAATGGTTTTACGATGCGAGCGGGCGGCGCAAGCTGATCCAGCGGTCGATCGTCGATCCCAACCTCGAATGGGAAGTGTCGCTGGTGAAGGACAGCGTCGATCCCGCCAACCCGCACTTCAACGCCAAGGCGGCGCGCGCCAAGCTGATGAGCAAGTCGGGCGCGGAGGATGGCAGCTTCGCCTTCGGTCCCGGCGTGGCGAAGGCAGACCGCGCGCATGGTGATGACTCGATGGCCTGCTTCACCTGTCATTTGAGCTGGACGACGAGCTGCGGCGGCTGCCACCTGCCAATCGAGGCGAACTGGAAAACCTCGCTCCACCATTATGACGGGGAGGAGACGCGCAACTTCGCCACCTACAACCCGCAGGTCGCGCGCGACGAGATGTTCCAGCTTGGCAAGCATATGACGACCAAGGGGAATGAGACGGCCCCGGTACGGTCGACGTCCGCGCTGGTGCTGTCATCGACCAACATCAACCGCGAGCGCATCTATATCCAACAGCCGCCGATTTCGGGCATCGGCTTCTCGTCACAGGCGTTTGCGCCGCACTTCCCGCATACGGTGCGAAAGACCGAGACGAAGACCTGCTCCGACTGCCACCTGTCGGCGAAGGACGACAACAACGCGATCATGTCGCAGCTGATGCTGCTGGGCACGAACTTCGTCAATTTCGTGGGGCTGAATGCCTGGACTGGCCTCGAAGGCGGGTTCGAAGCGATCCGCGTCACCGAATGGGACGAACCGCAGGCGGTAATTGGCAGCTATCTGCAAAAATATGCCTATCCCGACTATTGGAAGCTGCATGTCGAGCAGAATGGCCGCGAGCTGAAAAACTGGGTCCGGGGCAAGTTCTTCGACAGCAAGGGTTCGGGCGAGACGCAGCCGATCGAGGAATTCCGCAATGTCGTGAAGGGCACGCGCGATCGCGTCGGCTGCCTGCAACTGCGCGGCGAATATATGTCTGTGGCCGAAGGGAAGGGCGGCTTCCGCGTCTATGACGTCGCGTCGATCGCGAACAAGGGCTTTTCCGAGCCGATCGTGAGCGGGCCGTTCTCGAAACTCGGCCACAATACGGGCGTGGCGTCGAAGAATGCGACCTGCATGGCGCTGCCGACCAATCAGCCGATCAACCCGCTGCGCAGCACCAAGGAACTGCGCGAGATCAACCAGGAACAGCCCTTCCTGCCGATCTACAGCTATGCGGCGGTGACGGACAGCGTCGAGGGGCTGATCATGGTCAATATCGAGACCATGGCCGATGGCGAGTTCCGCAATAATTTCCTGAAGCGGGCCGTCACCTGGAACCCCGATGGCGTGTTGAACGGGGCGCGGCATATCCAGCTGGCGGGGCAGATTGCCTATATCACGGCTGACGTTGGCCTGGTGGTGGTGGACCTTAGCGATCCGCTGCATCCGCGCCTCGCCGCCGTTCGGCCGATGAAGGATGCGCGGGCGAGCGCGATCCAATTCCGCTACCTCTGGGTCACCGACGCCGAAGGGCTGAAACTGTTCGACGTGACGAAGCTCACCCATCCGGTGGCCGTGCCATCCGCGACCGTGCCGCTGAAGGATGCGCGCCGCATCTATCTGGCGCGCACCTATGCCTATGTCGCGGCGAAGGCCGAGGGTCTGGCGATCGTCAACATCACCAATCCCTTGAAGCCCAGCCTCTATGCCAGGGAGACATTCGGCGGACAGATGACGGACGTGGAGGATGTCATCGTCGGCACCACCAACGCCTCCCTCTTCGCCTATGTCGCGGACGGCCGGAACGGCATGAAGGTGATCCAGCTGACCAGCCCGGCGAGCCAGCCCAATTTCTACGGCTTCTCCCCCGCGCCCAAGCCCGAACTGATCGCCTGGGCGCGTACGCCCACCCCTGCGGTGGCGCTATCCAAGGGGCTGGATCGCGATCGGGCGGTGGACGAAACGGGCGGGCAGATCGCCGTATTCGGACGACTGGGATCGCGGCCCTTCACCCGGACGGAGATGGAGCGGCTATTCCTGACGTCGAAGGGCGTGCCGTACAAGGTCAGCGATGAAGTGGACATGAAGAGCTGGCGACCGCCTTTGCTGCGGTGAGGGGGATGTGGGTCGCGTTTGCCATCGGCTGCATGATCTGTGCGTTAGCCTGGCGATGACCGCTACATCGCTTACGGCCCCTATGAGCTAAAGAGCGATCCCCACAGTTTCCAGCCCACGCCCAGGGTGAGGCCTATAAGCGCGGTGACAATGAGCACATCGAGCGCTGACAGATCGTCGTTGTTCCGGGCCATTGGCTGGTCTCCTGCTGCCGCCGATCGTGGCGCCGACGACGGCCGCGCGCGAGCCTAACATGTTTCGGGAGCGAAATGCGATGGGGACGATGGAGTAGGGCGAGAGGGTTTCAATGTTTGGCCTTCGGAGGAGATGACAGGCTGAGCGTCTGCCAACGACCAAAGGCGGTCGCTCAGGGTCGGTTCCAGTTTACTTGGAAGCTGCCATAAGTCTTTGAGATCGAGCAGTGCGAATCAGCGCCATGTCGGTAAAGGTTGAGAGGTTTAGCGTGAAAAGTACCGGCCGGTTTAATGCGGACCTGCGAGCACTCAGGTCGCGCAGCTATGACCGCTGCCAATCTTGCGGAGAGAAGTTGCCACACGAAGTTGCTGCATATGCGGGTTACGCTATCGATGGACAGCCCCGATATGTCGGCGCTTGCTGTTCCTGCCATGTAGAGAAGTCCCTATTTCCGCCATATAGAGATGTCACAGGTTGGGTAACAGCAGGGGCTGCGTGGAGCCATCGACACAGCGCAGCGCAGACCCTGCTGATGCGCTGACCTGGGGTTAGTAAACCATGGACCCGCTGCCCTGCAGTGGGCCCGGTCATGTCCTTTGCACGAAAGCGAGCGTGCCGCGTTCACGCAACGCCTCGTCACTGAGCCTGGGACCGCGCTTGAGCTTCGAGCCACCCAGTTTGCGGCGGTCGATCTTGGGCGGCGGTGCCGGTTCGGGGAAGAGATGCATTGGCTGGTCACGGCGGGCAGGGGCATCGTTGTTGCGTTTACGATGATGCGGCATGATCGCCTGCATCTGTCTGGCCAGCAGCAGCGCTGCGTCCAGATGCTTGTTCTCTACAATCGCAGGCTGGTTCACCTGCCGCATCTTGTCGAACTGGCGATAAGGCAGGACATGGCCCTCATGCTCGATCTCCAGTCGGCCGTCGGGATATTCGCAAATCGTCACCCGCTTGCGCGCCAGCTTCCTGGCGAGATCGTTCGGCTCCAGAATGAACATCGCCTTGTTGTAATGCAGCGTCAGCGCCGCCGTCACCGTCCGCTGCTCACGCCAGACCATGATCGAGCGCAGATCATCATGCGGGGCGAGGGGGCGGTGCAGATCGCGGGCATCGAAGGCAGGGCGGGCGAACCGTTCATTGTGCCTGGTCCTATAGCTGTCCAGGAAAGCGTTGGCACCGTCGATCGACGAGATGCCTTCCAGGCGCATCGCTTTGACCAGGCGATCCTGCAAGGTGGCGTTGGCACGCTCCACCCGGCCCTTGGCCTGCGGCGAATTGGCGCAGATGATCTCGATATTCAACGCATCCAGCGCCCGCCCGAAATGCGTCATGCCATCGCCGCGCGCCGCGCTGGCCTTGGCGTTTCGAAAAACACTGTGCTTGTCGGAATAGAAGGCCACCGGCTTGCCGTGCCGTTCGATATACGCGCGCGTCGCCTCCATATAGGCGAACGTGCTCTCGCTCTCGACCATCCTGAGGTGCATCAGTTCGCTCGTCGCGTCGTCGATATAGACGAGCAGGGTGCATTGCGGCCCGCGATCCTCGAACCACCAATGCTTCGAACCATCGATCTGGATCAGTTCACCCCGGCAATCCCGGCGGTAACGTGGCTGATATGGGCGAGGGCGCCGAGCCTGGCGATCCTTCCAGATGCCAGCCTCAATCATGATCTGCCGCAGCTTCTCCCGCGAAATGCGGACATCATGGCGTTCAGCCAGGTACTCAGCGGCCAGCGTGGGACCAAAATCATTATAACACGACCGAACCAACGCGACAATCTGATCGCGAATAGCATCGTCCAAACGCCGGTTACTCGGTCGACCGCGCCGGCGCGAAACGACCCCGGATGAGCCGTCCTCGAGATAACGTGTCAGAAGTCGATGCGCGTGGCGGCGACTGATACCCATAAGCCGCGCTGCTTCAGTGACCGTCATGCGGCCCGAAACCACATGCATCAGCGTCTCAACTCGCGAAAGCTCCTCGGTACTCATCTGCAACACCGCCATGTTCAATACCTCCGAACAGCCGGAGGGCACGGTAGCCCAAGTGAGACATCTCTACTTTGCGCGACTGTGACATTTGAACGTTGCTGCTACACTTGCTGTCTGAACGAGATAGATGAACTGGCGACCCATGTTTATTGGTGGTGGGAATCTGATGAGCGTGTCGAGCCGGATACCGTGCTTTGGCGATATATGGATTTAGCCAAATTCTTGCAGTTATTAGAAGAGAAGACGCTCTTCTTCTCGCGTGCCGACAAGTTCGATGATCCTTTTGAAGGCGCATCTGGCCTAGCATCGCGTGAAAAGGAATGGGATGACTATTATCTTACTTATTTCCGTAAGGTCATCCGAACTCCTCCCGCTGGCGGCTCCCAGTTGCCAGATGATGCTGTTGAGCAAAATGCTCAGCGCCTCCTTGCCTCAATCCGCCAGAGCGCTGCCCGTGATCGCCGCACGACATTTGTAAGCTGTTGGCATGCAAATTCGGGGGAATCCGAAGCTTTATGGCGCCTATATTGTCCGCTCGGATCAAGCGGGGTGCTGGTTAAAACGACGGCAGATCGGCTGTTGCAAGCACTCGACCCATCCGCTCAGATCAAGCTTGGTCGTGTCCAGTACGTTGACTTCCGCAAGTCCTTCGCCGGCCTTCACGATCGAATCTTTTGGAAGCGCAAATCCCTTGCTCATGAATCCGAGGTCCGCGCTGTGTGCACAGGAAACCTAAGCGACGACTGGCCAGGGCTACCAGTCTCGGTCGATCTTTCGGTCCTACTTGAAATAGTGGTGCCATCTCCCTTTGCACCTCCTTGGTTTCCGACTTTACTTGCGTCGCTAGTTGGCCGTTTCGGGCTGGGAGTGCCAGTCGAAGACTCAGAGTTGCTAGCCCAGCCTTTTTTCTAAATTTTGAATAGATCAAGGTCCCATACCACTTGTGGAAAGCCGCCTGTCCGCAATCCACCCATCCGGTTGGGCGCAGCGGCCTTGCTCAGATTCTGGCGGACGCCGCCGTCACCCCGGCCGTTCATCCATCAGCATGCGGACCAGCGGCTGCATGCTTGTGTCGAACTTGGCCAGCGTCGCCTGATCGCCCGCCGTTTCGAAATGCGTGATCAGACCATGCTCCGTCCAGCGGTGGAGCGCATAGGCGGGCGCGTCGGCGATGATCATCGGCCGGTTGTCCGGGGCGTCCGGGTCCATTGGCCGCAGGTCGAGCGCGAGTTGCGGGGCGGTTGAGGAGCAGATCGCAACGGTGGTGCCCTGCCACGGCGCAGTGATGGTGCGGTGAAGGTGGCCGCAGAGGAGTGCGGCGATGTTGGGGCGGTTTGCGATTGCGGCGGCGAAACGCTGGACCCAGGGTTCGTCCGGGTGGGTGTTCATCCATTCGATCCCGGCCTCGACCGGGGGATGATGCAGGACGATGAGGGTGGGCGTTTCGGCATCCTCGTCGAGACGAGCCGTTAGCCACTCCGCGCGGGCTTCGCAGAAGGCGCCCCCGTGGCGGCCGGGCTCCAGCGTGTCGAGGATCAGGATGCGGCGGTTTTCCAGCGCGATGACATAGTGTACGAATCCGTCCTGCCGCGGGATGTGCGGGAAATGCTGCGCGAAATTGGCGCGGTCGTCATGATTGCCCATGGCGGGCCAGACCGGGAAGGGGCATTGGGCAAAGGCTTCCGCGAGGGCGCGGTAGCTTTCGGTGTCGCCCCGCTCGGTCAGATCGCCGGTCGCGAGCAGCAGGTCCGGGCGGTTGGGGCCGTCGATCAAAGCGCGCAGCACCTGATCGAGCCGCTGGCGGTTAAGCTCCGCCGGATTGCCGGGGTCGAAGCCGAGATGAATGTCGGTGATCTGGGCGATCAGCATGGTCTTTAGCTCCCCCTTACCCGTCGCGGCCGGTGCGCCGTGGCCTGTCCGCCTGATCCCGTCTGACCGCGCGATCGGCGGGCGTCCATGGCGCGCCGTCGCCGACATGATAGCTGTGGCACATGGCGCAGCCGGACGGCACATCGGCCTTCGCCTTTTCACCGCCATGACAGGTGCGGCAGCTGTCGATGCCAGGCAGCAGCAATTGGCGCGCGTCATGGCTTTTGGGCGCCGCGTGGCAGCTTTCGCAACTCTCGGTCGCGTGCGCCTTATGATCGAACCAGCCCTTCATCATGTAGCGCATGGGCTGGTTGACGGGTGCGACTTGCCAGCTCGTCCCGCCCCCGGTGACGATGTGGCAGTCATAACAGGCCCCGCCCTTGGAAAAGACTGCGCGGATGGCATCGTCGGCGCGGGACGGGCGATCGGCCGCCGCGCCGAAATAAGCGTGATAGACGCGGCCCTGCGCATAGTCGCCAGGGCGGCGGCGCGCCATGCCGCCGAGTGACAAGGGCTGGGCGGGCGCGGTGGAGCGGTAGTAGGCGCGAAGGTCCGCTATCACCTGATCGGGCTGGCCGTGGCGCAGGGTGCGGACGGTGCCGCCGATCGTCTCGAAGGCGAGGCTGTGGCAGGATTGGCAATCACGCTCCATATCGACGGGCAGGAAGCGCACGCCGTCGGCGGTCGGCCGGTGGCAATCCTTGCAGGCGAGCGCGTCGCCATAGCCCGATTGCGCGCCCAGCGTGCGGGCCATGCGGGCGACGCCGCCGGTCTTTGACAGGTGGACGTCGTGCGGGAATTTGAGACCGCTGTCGTCCATCGGTTTGGCGTCGAGGGAGGCGCGGGTGAAGCTGGGGTGCTTGCCGGGATTATATTGGACGAGCGCGGTGAATTGGGGGTGATCCGTGCCGAAATCGCTGGCGTTGGCGAGCTTGCTGTCCTTTAGCCGATCCTTGAGGCTGCCGTGGCAGTCGGTGCAGAAGGCTTGGGGCGTGGGCTGCATCGGCCCTGCCCCTTCATGTTCGCGGTGGCAATCGACGCAGGCACCTTCGGGCGGCTTGCCAAAGGTGGAGGCGACGAGGTTCAGGAACTTGCCGCCGATGCCGGGTTCCGCGCGCGCCATGGCGATGCGGGCGGCGGGGGCGTGGTCGTGGACGGACTTGTGACAGGTCTGGCAGGCGGTATCGCGGACGGACACGAATGCCTTTTGGTGACAGGTCTCGCATTTGCCTTCGAGCGCGTGGTGGGCTTGGCTCAGGGGGCCGGAGGACCATGCGCCGTCGCCCTTCACGCTGTAGATGTTGCGCGTGTCGTCGGCCGGACGGGTGGCGTAGCTGTAGATCGGGATCGCCAGGAAGCCGATGAGGATGGCCAGCACGAGGCCCCAGGCGGTCAGGCGCTTGGGCGGGGCGAGGCGGGCGAGGGAGAAGACGCGGGCCTCCTCCTTTTCCTCCGACGCATCGGACACGGCATCGACGCGGCGGATGGAGAGGATGGTTGCGCCGTCTTCGGCGCTGACGGTGATGCGGTGGCCGCCGAAGCGCAGTTCCGCGCCCTTGGCGGTGTCGATGTCGGCCGAACGGGTGGTGCGGCCTTCGATGTCGAAGCCCAGCGTGCCGGTGGCGCGAACACGGATGGTGCGCGCGTCGATCTGCTCGATCCGCGCGTGATCGGGTTCGAGCGCGAGGTCGGGGAGGTGAATGTCGTTGGTGGACGCGCGGCCCAGCGTGAGCTGCGGTTTCGCGACCGTCGCACTGCGGACGATCTCGCGACCGTCGGCGGTCAGGCTGATCTGGCGGACTGTGAAGCTCATGGCGCTCACCAGTAGAAAAAGACGCTGACGATATGCGCGGTCAGCGCGGCCAGCAGGGCGAAGGTGGCGGGCACATGGACGTAGAGCCAGATTTCCAGGAGCGCCTTTAGCCGCAGGTGGCGGCGGAGGCGGGCGAGCATCGCCTGCTTGCGTTCGAGCAGGGCATCGACCTTTTCCAGAGGCTCCTTACCCGTATCGGGATGGTCGCCGGTCCAATGGCGGAGCGACGCCTGCGCGGCGGCGGTGGCGCAGCGCGGGTAGCGGCCCGAAAGACGCGCGATCAGGCTGCCGCCGAAGGGATCGTCATTAAGGGACTGGCGAACGAGGCTGGCCTGTTCGTGGGGGAGCGGCTGGGCGGCGTCGTGCAACTGCCGGTCGATGGCGCGGATCGCTTCGAGCATCTGCACCTGCGTCATTTCCGCCCGGTTGTTGCTGAGCGCCGTGGGCAGGGTCGCATAGACGATGATGCCGAACAGACCGGAAAGGATCACCAGCATCATCAGCACATAGGCGAGCGTATGAACGTTCCACCCAAGCTGAAAGCCCGTGTGCAGCGTGCCGATGACGATGAGGCTGAGGCCCAGATAGACATGCGCGCTCGTCCAAGCCTTCAATGACCAGCGACCGCGCGTCATGGCGCGCTTGCGCAGGCCCAGCAGGGTGAGCCAGAGAATGAGGCCGACGCCCATGGTGCCCAGCGTGTAGCCGTACCAGCTGCCGCCATTATGATGGGGCGTGACGTCGATCATCAGATAGCTGGCGATGACGAGCAGGCAGAGAAGGCAAGCGATCTTCAGCCAGCGGAAATTGGCGTGGCGCAGGAACCCGTCATGGAGGGTTTCGCCCTTGGCGCGGCGGGTGGAGGTAGCGCGTGTGGCCATCAGAGGATGATCACTTTGGTTTGCAGCGTCATCGTATCGAGATTAGCTCTCCTCCGTTCGCCCTGTTTGAGCGAGCCACCCGTCTCGCTCAAATGTCGAGGCCCCTTACTCTCTTGAAGAAAAGTGAAGCCCTTCGACAAGCTCAGGGCGAACGGAGGTAGGGGATTCCCATTAGCTGGGAGATCGATCCCCGACTGCGGCGGGATGACGGAAATGATGTAGGCAGAGATAGCCATACTCAATTCGCTTGCCCATCAAGACGGGCGACGGTCAGGAAATCCTCCGGCGACACGCGGATCGCAGCGCCGGTCGGACAAGCACGCACGCAAGCAGGGCCGCCATCAATCCCCGAGCACATGTCGCACTTGATCGCCTTCTTGGGTTTCTCGACCCCCGGTTCGGCATGCTTGTAGCGCCATTTCTTGGACGGCTCGCCCGGCCCCGGCCCCGCGCCGAAGAACATCCAGCTTAGCAAGCCCGGCTTCTTCGGCGGCACGCTGTCCATGCGGATCACGCCATAGGGGCAGTTGCGCTGGCAATTGCCGCAGCCGATGCAGGTTTCGTCGATGAAGACTTCGCCGTCCGGCCCGCGATGGATCGCGTTGGGCGGGCAGTCGGCCATGCAGTGCGGATGCTCGCAATGGCGGCAGCTCGTCGGCACATGCAGATGCGCGTAGGTGCGCCCCGCCTCCCGGTCGAGGCGCGACAAGCCCTCATGGCTGTCAGCGCACGCCTTTTCGCAATTGTCGCAGCCGACACAGAGATGTTCGTCGATCAGCAGCACGTCGGTCGCCTCGCCGATACCGTTGTCGACCAGGAACTTTGCCGTCTCTGAATACATATCCACGACGGTGGAAAAGCTATCCTTGCGGCTTTCGATAAAGGCGTTGACGTCCTGCCGCGCGGCCATGTCGCGGCGGGCGCGCTCCAGCAAGGCGGGCTTGGCCGCCATCAGCCGGGCGAAGGCGTCGCCGTTCAGCTTGATGACCTCGGACTTCACCGTCGCCTTGACCGTGGCGGTGCGCGGCCCTCCCGCGATCAGCGCCATTTCGCCGACATAGGAGCCGGCAGGAAGGTAGGAGAGGAAGACGTTCTTCCCCCCGATCTTCTTCTCCACGATCATCGATCCGACCCGGATCACATAGATGTCGTTGCCAAGGTCGCCTTCGGTCAGGATCGCCTCGCCCGCTTTGACGGTCTTGATCTCGGCGCTGTCGAGCACTTCGGTAAGGTCGGCAGGGGTCAGCCCCGCGCCGAACATCTGGAGCAATTGCCGCTCGGTCGATATACGGGTGATCGCGCGCTTGGCGGGCGGGTTGGAGGACATGAGCTTCAGCGCCGCCGTCCGCGACACCTCCACCATGATCGAGTCCGTCCCCGCGCGCACGGTCGAACCACGGCGGCGGCCGGAAATCAGACCGACTTCCCCGAAGATGCTCCCCGCTTCGATCGCAACCTCGGTCCCCGGCGCAACCTCGACCAGCGCTTGCCCAGCCGCGATGCCGAAAAGGGATGAGCCGGGATCATGCTTCTCGAAAATCACTGCGCCGGAGCGATAGGCGCGAACCTCGCTGTCGAGCATGAACTCGCGCATCTGAAGGGGGGATAACCCTTCGAGGATCGATACGTTGGTCCGCAGATATTCCAGCCATTCCGCGACGCTCTTCTGCCCCGGTAGGGCAGCGAATTTGGCGGCCAATATCGGCTCGTCCGCAGGCTTCAGATCGCGATTGCCGTTGATATATTCGACAACATCATAGCCCTGATTCATGCAGTGCTTGATCAGCGGATAGCCCGCCAGCGCGCCGATGACGAAGATGCCCGGCGCGGTGCTTTCGAACACCGGCGACAGCTTCGGGAAGGCCAGCCGGTCGCTGCTCGCAAATTCGACGCCGCAGCTTTCGACAAAAGCGCGCGGCGGGGCCGACCCCATGCGGGCGATGATGCGATCGCATTGCACCTTCACCTCGCCATCGCGGCTGTCGAGCGTGATGAAGCCCGGCTCGATCTTCGCCGTGGTCGATTCCGTCATGATCGACAGGCGACCGGCTTCGGCGGCGGCCATCAGCGCCTTGACGTTGGCGGGCTTCGCGCTGGCGAACTCGGTGCCCCGATTGAGGATGGTGACGACATTGCCCTGCGCCTCGTCAGCGGCAAGGCCCATGGCATTCTCAATGCCCGCGTCCCCGGTGCCGACGACGAAGATATGTTCGTCATTATAGTCGGCCGGGTCGTCCAGCTGATATTGCACATGGGGCAGATCCGCGCCCGGAACGCGCATCAGGTTGGGATTGCCCTGCGTCCCGATCGCCATGATCACCGCATCGGCAATAATTTCCCGCCCGTCGGTCAGCGTCAGGCGATAGGGTGGGGCGAGCCGCTGGATTTCCTTGGTATCGGTGGTCCCGTCCCGCTTGCGCTCAACGATCTTCTGGACCGATCCGGGGATGGGATCGCCCGTGCCGCTGATCGCCTTCACCTCTGCATTATAAGCGACGTTCAGGCCCTGCGCGGCGGCCTGCTCGTTCCAGCGGCCCAGGATCGCCTCGCGCTTGCCCGCATCGAAATCGCAATCGGACCGCAGCACGAGCTGGCTGGGCGTCGCCATCACATGCTTGCCCTTCTGATATTTGAAGATCGTGTCGGACAGATGGTCCGTCTTTTCGATCAGAAGGTGGGATATGCCCAGCTGCGCCGCGCGCGCGGCCGCGCTCATCCCCGCCGGTCCCGACCCGACGATCGCGATACGCACGCGGTCAGTCACTTATTGCCCCCCTCTTGCGAGATCGCCCGCAGCCCCGGCGATGCCCCTGCCGGTTTATCGTGCGCGGATCAAGTCTTTGGGCACTCTATCAATTCCGCTGCGTCACGCTAGAGAGCAGTTGAGATTATCGGGGGTGTGGAAGTGACGAAGCTGAGCGTGGGGCGCATGGCTCTCATCGGAGCAGCCGGGCTGGCGATCGTGTCGGTCGGCTATAATGTCTGGCGCGACCGGCCGGAAAAGGCGGAGACGGCATCGGCCTCCGCCCCCTTCGCCGCGCCCGGCCAGCAGCCTTCCGATCCGGAAAGCGTCATCCGTGGCTTGCAGGAGCGTGTGGGCGCCAATCCCAACGATGCGGAAGGCTGGCAGATGCTTGGCTGGGCCTATTTCGAAAACGGCCGCCACGCCGACGCGGCGCGCGCCTATCGCCGTGCGGTGAAGCTCGCCCCGAACAACGCGACCTTCTGGTCCTCGCTCGGCGAAGCGGTGGTGATGGCAAGCGAGCATGACCCGATGCCAAAGGAAGCCGCCGACGCCTTCGACAAGGCGGTAAAGCTCGACCCCAAGGAGCCACGCGCGCGCTATTTCCAGGCAGTGCGCAAGGATCTCGCCAAGGATCATGAGGGCGCAATCCGCGACTGGCTGGCCCTGCTAGCCGATACGCCGCCCGGCGCGCCATGGGAAGCGGACCTGCGCCGTACGATCGAGCAGGTGGGCAAGATCAACGGCATCGAAGTCAAGGAACGGCTGGCAGCGGTAAAGCCTACCGCGCCGCATCCGCCGATCGGCTCGGTCGCGACAGCGGCAATCCCCGGTCCTAGCCGGGAGCAGATGCAGGCGGCGTCGCAGCTTCCCAAGGGCCAGCAGGACGCGATGATAGAGGGCATGGTGTCGGGGCTGGAGGCCAAGCTCAAGGCCAATCCCGGCAATGTCGATGGCTGGATCATGCTGATCCGCAGCCGCATGACGCTCGGCGAAACGGCCAAGGCGCAGGCGGCGTATGAGGCAGCGCGCAAGGCCAATCCGGGGGAGGCCGCAAGGCTGAAGGACGAGGCGCGGCTGCTGGGAGTGCCCGGAATCTGATCCCTACATATCTCGTCAACCCAGCTTCCGCCGGGATGACGGAAGTTTGGGATGCCGGGCGTTAAATAAATCCTCCCCATCGTCAGATGGGGAGGTGGCAGGCCAACGGCCTGACGGAGGGGAAGGGGCGCGACCTGGGTAATTCCCCTCCCCTCGCCTCCAGAGCGGCGAGGACTGACGGGTGCAGCGGTTGGACCGGCCCTAAGCCCTTATCCTGCTCCACCTCCGGGACGATCCCGCCAATCTGGTGACAATCGCCGCTTGTCTCGATGGAGAATCGGACTGAAATGCACCAAATCGGTTCCACTTCGGGGCCAAATCGCAAAGACATTGCTCTAGGCCCTGATGCTGGCAGGCGCCATTTTCCATGGCGTGGGGCGGCATGGGGCAAATGGGTTTCAACAGGGTTCTGGATGGGCTGAAGGCGATTGTGGCGGCGGTGGCGCTCGTCACAATGGCCGCTCCCGCAGCGGCGCAGATCGCCGGGCCGGGAGAGGGTGCCTCTGCGCCAGTGATCGACCGGGACAGGGCCGATCGGGTCGCACCGGGCCTTGCCCCTTCCCCTTCCGTGCCTGTCGTCACGCCCGCCCCTGCGGTCGGAACGGTGGGTAACGCGGCCGAAAGCGTCCCGCTGGCGCGGGTGCATTATATGGGCACCTCCATGCCCATGCCGCTGCTGGACAAGGCGGTGACTCCGTTGATCGGACGGCCATTGACGCGCGAGACATTGCAGGCGGTGGCGAAGGCGGTAAGCGATGCCTACGCCCGCAGCGACATCGCCTTCTATTCCGTATCCATCCCGGCGCAGGTGCCCGCAGGCGGTCAGTTGATCGTGCGCTTGGTCGAAGGACGGGTGAAGGAATATCGGCTGGCGGGCGTTTCCCCCAGCATGCCGACCCGCCTGATCGAAGCGCAGATGCGGCGGCTGAAGCGCGATACTCCGCTGCGCAAGGCGACGCTGGAACGCGCGCTGGGCCTGCTGCGCGACATACCGGGTCAAAGCGTCGAGGCGCGAGTGCGCCAAGGCGGGGGCGAAGGCGATTTGATCCTGGACCTGATCGTCAAGCGCGAGCAGGTGCAGATCGGCATCCTGATCGACAATAGCGCCGTCAACAACGTGATCGACGGCGTGCAGGCGCAATTGTCGGTCACGGCCAATGGGCTACTGCGCGAAGGCGACAGCACTCGGATCGCGGGCTATCTGCCCTTCTACCCCGAGCGCTATCAACTCTTTTCCCTAAGCCACTCCACCCCGATCGGCAGCAACGGCACGACCCTGTCCGCCAACATCGCCCATATGAAAAGCCGCGTGCGCGACCGGCCGATCGAAGGAGAAGCGACGCTGGCGGGAGTGACGATCAGCCACGCGCTGGTCCGCTCCAACAAGACCAACCTGACCGTCAACGCCTCGATCGACGGGATCGACAGCAGCAATTATTTCCTCGATGTCCGATTTGGCGACTATAAATCGCGGGCGGTGCGGCTGGGTGCATCCTGGTCGCACTCCGACCAGCGGCAGGGACAAGCCCTGTCAGCGGTCGTCAGCCGGGGCGTGGGCATATTGGGCGCGCGGGCCTTCACCGGCTTTTCGGAAAAAATCTTCACCAAGGTCAATGTGCAGGCGGTTGCCGTGCGCAGCTTGTCCAAACGCATCGCCCTGAAACTGAATGCGAAGGCGCAATATTCCCGCGACAGGCTGCCGGTGACAGAGCGCTTTTCGCTGGGCGGCAGCGGCGCTGGCATGGCGTTCCCGGTGGGGATCAGGACCGCCGAACAGGCCATTGCGGGCGGCGCTGAATTAAGCTGGACCCCCGCGCGATCCGGGGTTTTGCAAAAGGCGACGCTCTTCACCTATGCCGATGGCGCGCTCGCGCATGCGGTGGCCCGTCCCCATTACCGCCTGCCCGCCGAGAATGTCTCGCTCGCATCGGCTGGCGGCGGCGTGCGTGTCGGCATCGGCAGCAAATGGCGAGTGAGCGCGGAAGTGGCCGTGCCGATCAAGCGCATCGCCAGCGCGGATTCGCGCCGGGCGCGCTTTTTCTTCGGCATCGGGCGCGCCTTCTGACCCCATTTTGCGTGTACGCAAAGGAAGGCTTAGATCATGAACAATGTGTGGGAAGTGTGGCCATCAGCGCTGACGGCCGCCGAATGCGACGCTATCGTCAAGCGGGCGGACTTCTATGCCGACCAGTCCGCGACGGTCGGCTTTGCGGACAGCAGCCGCGACGATCAGGCCTATCGGTCCTCCATCATCCGCTGGTTTGATCCGTTGCGGGAGAAGGACATTATCGACCGGCTGATGCAATTTGTCGGCGCCTCCAACCGGACCAATTTCGGCGTGGACATCGTCGCGCCCTATGAAGTGCAGTTCACCGAATATCACGCAACCCAGCAGGGCAAATATGACTGGCATCAGGATGTGTGGCTGGAATCAGGCCGCCCGTTCGACCGCAAGCTGTCGGTCGTGGTCCAGCTGTCCGAGCCGGACGAGTATGAAGGCGGCGCGTTCGAATTTTTCTGCGTGGCTCAACCCGGCGCGACCTTCGCGGCGCGGGGAAGTCTGCTGATCTTTCCGTCCTTCCTCCAACATCGGGTGCTGCCGGTGACGGCCGGAGTACGGCGGAGCCTGGTGACCTGGGTCGAAGGGCCACGCTGGCGGTGAGGCGAGCTGTCATCGAAGCGCTACAGGCCCCTCTCCCCTTCAGGGGTCGGCCAGAGGCACGTGACTCTGGCCGAGGTGCCGAGCGTAGCGAAGGCGGGAGAGGGGACTGAAAGGCGACGTTGCTCCCCTCTCCCCAACCCTCTCCCCTGAAGGGGAGAGGGAGTAAGGCCGCTCGCCTAATCAGTTCCTCTTTCCACGCCCGCAGACTATATCGGACAGATCGAACCATAATGGACAAAGGTGGACAACATCCCCAAGCCGCCCTTTTGCGCCGTTCAAAGCCGCCCAACCCCAATTTCCCCAATCTCGCCACCTAATTTCCACCCAAAAACCACACCCACACGCCCTTTGCGTACCTAACCCCACGCTTCCCACATCCCCTCCCACACCTCTTCGCCTCCAAAACCCCAATCTCACCAAATCGGTGATTTTAGAAGAAGCCGTAAGGGAAAGCCGTGCTTAGCCTTGGGGCCTTGCGATGATGTTCGCATTGAACAGGGAGATTGTAGCATGTCTTTGGTTGGGCCAGCGCGGTCAGGGCGGCGTCTGCTGCTTTGCGCCACGGCGATTCCGCTTTTCCTACTCGGCGCCTGCTCCGATGGCGTGGGTTTCAGTGTCCGCACGGCAGGCGGCAAGACGCCGTCAGGGCCATCAGGGCCAACCGGTCCCAGCGGCCCTGGTGGCCCCGGTGGCCCAACGGGTCCAGGCGGTCCCACGGGTCCGGGCGGCCCCAGCGGCCCCGGTGGCCCAACGGGTCCAGGCGGTCCCACGGGTCCAGGTGGACCCACCGGCCCGAACGGCCCTACGGGTCCAGGTGGTCCGACAGGCCCCGGCGGCCCAACAGGACCGAACGGCCCGACAGGTCCCGGAGGTCCTACTGGACCCGGTGGCCCCACAGGTCCGACCGGCCCGTCTGGACCCAGTGGCCCGACCGGCCCAACCAGCGGCTCGCTGATCGGCGTCAATCTGGGTAATCAGGCGATCACGGGTCCGACAGGTCCCGGATCATTGGTCGGCCTCAATGCCCTGTCCGACGCCGGGAGCGCGACCGGAACCGTTGCCACGGTCAATCTGCTGAACGGAGATGGCACCGTTGTGCAGGCCACCCTGCCGACCACCGTCGCGGGCGTGCAGCAGGGACTGGCGCCGGTGGGTTCGCTCGCCGGAACCTTGCTGGGCGATCAGGCGGGCGGCACCGTCACCCAGTTGACCGATGGCCTCGCGCCCGTAGTGGCAACGGTGACCTCCGCCGCCACTCAGGTGACGGCGCCCGTGCTCGACACGCTGAACGGCGCGCTCGCGCCCATCACGGCTCCGCTTGTCGGCAGCGATGGCGCGCTTGCCCCCGTTACGGGGCTGGTTGAAACCGTCGCGGGCGGCCTGACAGGTGCGCTCGGCGGTGGCGGCGAAGCGCCGGGCGCGCTGCTTGGCGCTCCGCTGATCGGCGCCAATGTCGGTGGTGAGGCGGTAACGGGTCCCTCCACCAGCGGCACGCTGGCCGGGGTCAACCTGTTGCCGTCCACCACGGCCCCGGCGCAGGGGCAGCTGCTGACCGCCGATGTGCTGACGCAGGGGACGATCGTCGATGTGACGGTCCCGACAACCACGACGGGCGTGGAGGCCGGACTTGCGCCGGTCGGCAACCTCGTCGGCGGCGTGCTGGGGGCGCAAGCGGGCGCTGCGGTCAATCAGGTCGTGACCGGCGCCGCGCCCGTCGTCGCCACGGTGACATCCACCGTCGACAGCGTCGCTTCCCCCGTACTCGACGCCGTCAACGGGCTGGCTCCGGCACTGCCCGCAGGCGGTAGCGGCGGCGGGGAATCGCTGCTGGCGCCCGTTACCGGATTGCTCGGTGGCGCTTCGGCTCCATCGACGGGCGAGCAAAGCCCGATCGCGCCGGTTACCGGCCTGTTGGGAGGCTTGTTGGGTCGTTGAGCCTTCCCACGGAGGGGAGAGGAGGCGGTGGGCGCCGCCTCCTCAAACCTTCCCGTCCCTTTCCTTGTGCGCCGGGTTCACTGAAAGGATCTGCCTTTGACGAAACCCCATCAGGCCGAGCATCTGCTCGTCATAAGTCTCAATAACTTTCCTGCGATCGAAGCGGCCTATGGTGCCGATGCCGCCGGTGGCGCGGTCGATCATCTCACCCATGCGGCCCGTCGGCATCTCGGTCGCATCAACCTTCGCGACGTGGAGGGAGGCCAGATCACGCTGACAGCGCGCTATCCGCTCATGCGATCCCTGCCTGTGGGAAGGCTAGGCGAAAGGCTCTGCGAGGCACTCGACAGCGAACCGTTCCGGTACGAAGGCCGCGACATATTGCTGTCCGTTTCCGCAGGCCATGCCGCCACTGGGGAAGGGGAGGCGCGCGCCCGGCTGACGGCCTCCAGCCTTCATCAGGGGGCCATTGCCATCCGACCCGGCGAGGCCACAGCCTTCTACCGCAAAGACATGGCGCAGGCCGCCGCTCTCTTGCATCAGGTGCAGGACGGCACAGCCTTCATCCGCTGGCGTCCGGTGTCGCGGGCAGAGGATAACCGCGGAACCCTATATCATGAAGCGACGCTGACCGGCGACCAAGCCGACTGCGCCACAAGCTACGCCGCGCTGGAGCGGCTCGGCCTGGCCCACTTGATCGACCGATTGCTGGTGCGCGACGTGCTGTGCGAACTGGAAGGCGATCCGACCGCCTGCCTGTCCGTCGCGCTTTCGCCCCAAAGCCTATCGCTCAACCTGCACGGTGAAGCGGCGGGCTGGGGCGAACTGCTCGACCGGCTAAGGCAAGCGCCACAGGTCGCACGGCGGCTGGTGATCGAGATCAGCGACCATAGCGACATCATCCTGTTTCGCGACGCGCTGGCTTTCGTCAGGACCTTGCGCGCGTTGGGCGTCCGGATATCGGTATCGCGCTTCGGCTCGGGCCGCGCCTCGGTCGGGCAGCTGATGGCGCTATCCCCCGATATGGGGAAGCTGGACAGCCCGTTCCTGCACACGGCCTGTGCATCGGAAAGCAACCGGTCGCGCGTCGCCTATCTTCTGGGTCTTGCCCGGACCATGACATCGACCGTGATCGTCGATGGCGCGGAGTCATCCTATGCCGACCCCGCTTTTGCGTACACGCAAAGAAGGCTCCCGCCGCCCCTCACTCGCACCATTACGGACGCAGTCCAGCGGGCGGGGCAAGGCACATGGCGCTAGTGCAGTCCCGGCAATAGAGGATGGATGGAATGGTGGCCTTGATACGGGAGATGATGGCGACGCTGTCCCGCGATGGCAAAATCGGCCGCGCGGCCATGGTCGAGCAGGAGGCGCTGGGTCGCCTGGACGACCGGCTCACCAGCTTTGCCGAGGCCAGGATCGACAGCCGGGCGCCGATGCTGATCCGGCCGGACGAATGCGTGGTCTGGGACGGCAATCCGCGCGATCAGCCGGGCCTCAATCCCGACAGCTGCCGGTCGCTGATCGAATCCATCGCGGCCGAGGGCGGCAACCGCATTCCCGTGCTGGTGCGGTTGAACACCGGCGCGTCGGAGCAGCCCTATCAATTGCTCGTCGGCAGCCGCCGCCGCTTTGCGATCGACTGGCTCAATCATAATGGCCGCCCTGAATTGCGCCTCAACGCGCTGCTGGTCGAGCTATCCGATGAGGAAGCCTTCCGTCTCGCGGATATAGAGAATCGGGAACGGGCCGACATTTGCGAACTCGACCGCGCGCGCAGTTATCAGCAGGCGGTGGATCGCTTCTATGGCGGCGTCCAGTCGCGCATGGCGCAAGCGCTGGGCCTGTCTAACAGCCAGCTCAGCCGCCTGCTCGCGCTTGCCCAACTGCCCGAAGAGGTGATCCAGGCCTTCGCCACGAAGGAAGATCTGAAGGTCCGCTATTCCGAATTGCTCACCCCGCTGCTGCGCAGGAACGAGCAGCGGGCGGACGTGATCGCCGAAGCGCGGATCATCGCGACAGAGCAGCAGGCGCGCGCAGCCGGTGACGGGCCGATGCTGCCATCCGCAACGGTCCTGTCCCGCCTGCGTCAGGCCGCCGCGCGGCGGCCCAGGGATATGGGTGAGATCGTGATCCTCGCAGACGGCGATCGCATCGGCCGGGCACGCGTTGCCAAGGGCGCCGTCATGCTGGACATCAGCGTCGCCAATGATGCCGATCTCGACGCCTTGTTCGCGACGTTGCGAGAGACCATATCGGCCGCGCGGGCGGTGGCCTAAGCGGCCACGGCGCATGATTTCGGGCCTACGCAACGTCGGGATGACGCTGGGCGGCCGTTTCTCCAATGCGCAGTATTAAGGGCCGGTTCAAGCTTATTGGCGATAAGTAACTTGCGCGGGCGGATGGCTTTGCGTAAATTATATGGCAGCAGTTATCGTGGTCGGGCTGATCGCCATATGGTTCATATGGGCGAACGGCCCGTCCTGCTACGTCAGGTAGCGAGTGAGAGGATCAAGAAATGGCGACATCGTCGGACTATCGTCTGGGAGACTTCACCTTTCCGCGTGGCTGGTTCATGGTGGGCGAGAGCGCCGAGGCGACGAGCACGCCCAAGGCGATGCGCTATCTCGGTCAGGACATGGTGATGTACCGTGGCGAGAGCGGCAAGGTCTATGTGACCGAAGCCTATTGTCCGCATATGGGCGCGCATCTGGCGAAGAACACGACGAGCTATATCGTGCGCGATGGCGAGCAGGTGGAGGGCGAATCGATCCGCTGTCCCTTCCATGGCTGGCAATATGGCCCCGACGGTCAGTGCAAGAACATCCCCTATTCCGACTTCGTGCCCAAGGCAGCCAAGCTCAAGACCTTCCCGGCGATGGAACGGGCTGGCACGATCTGGATCTGGCATGATCCTGAAGGGCTCGAACCCAATTTCGACCTGCCCGATTTCGGCGGCCATTATGATGCGCCGGGCTGGGTTAACTGGAAGATCGACTATATGGGCGATCTGGATATCCACCCGATCGAGGTGGTCGACAATATGGCCGACTTTGGCCACTTCATCCCGATCCATGGCGCGAAGGACTTTGTCTACTTCGCCAATGAGTTCAAGGATCATATCGTCCACCAATATTATGCCGCCGGACATCGCACGCTGACGCTGAACCCCGAGGACGTGCTGACGCTCGACACCTGGTACACCGGCCCCTCGATCCTCCAGTCGGAGATGGCGGGGACGTTCGACAGCTTCATCATGATCACCCACACGCCGATCGAGGATGGCAAGATCCGCGTCTGGCACGGCCTGATGGTGCAGGTGAATGACGGCACCGCGCCCATCACCGATGATCTGCGCGCCGCCGCGCTGGAATATCAGGAAGGCAGCCGCCTGGCCTTCGCCCAGGATGTCGAGATCTGGCAGAATAAGAGGGCGTGCCTCAACCCGCTCGTCATCCCCAATGACGGCCCCTATGGCAAGGTGCGCAGCTGGTACAAGCAGTTCTATAACCCGCGCGACAAGACGCCGGACATGCACAAGCGCACCAATGGCCTGCATGTCACACTCGACAAGCGTAGTTCCACGCAGGCGGCATAATGGCGGATCAGGTTGCGCCAACGGTTGCTTGGCGCAACTAACGGCGTTCAGGATGGATGGCCCGATCGGGCGGATTTTCCACGTAATACGGACCGTGTGAGCGGCCGGATCAGGAGACATGAAATGGCGACGTTGGCGGTAGAGGCACAGGATTGCATGCGTTCGATGGGGCATGTTGCCCTATATTATCCGAATGCGGAGGACGGCCCTGTCGCGGCCAAGCTGCTGACGCTTCTGGGCTTCGTGGAAACGCAGATGCTGCCCTTTCCCCAGGGAAACTTCTATCGTTTCGTGGTGCATAACGACAACCGCAGCCGCGGCGATGGCATCTTTTACCTGGCCGCGCTGCCCGCAGCGCAGGCCGCGCTGAACAAGGCCGCGCGCGAAGCGCTGGGCTATGGCACGGACAAGGAACATGCCGCGGTTGCCGCGCTGCGCGAAGCTGTCGACTCCGATCCCGAATATACGTTCCACATCGGAACGCTGGTCGATTCTTTCGAAGTGATCGAAAAGATGACGCTTGCCCTCATCGACGCGAACGAAAATGATCCGGACCTGAAGGGCCGCCTGAAGGTAAAGGTCAATCGCCCCCGTCAGGGCAATGCGGAAATCGACGCGCAACTGGACGCGTCACCCGCCTTCGGCAACGTCACGCGCTATGCCTATGGCCGCAACGGCCTTCAGCTGTTCGTCGAGACGGATTTGCTGACGAGCGGCCAGATCGGCGACACGCTGATCCTGGAGTTCGACTATGTGTGGCCGGGCTTTGACAGCCACATCCTGTCGGTGGTCGAACTCTGATCTACGGGTAGCAAGGGGAGCCTGCTCGCAGTCGCAGATGGCGGCGCGGGCTGCTCCCTCACCCACCATGATCAGCAGATTTATGCGGCAAGCTGCGCCGTCGCAGCCCCATGCCGACGATGCATGTCACCACTCCGGCGACTAGGGCATGATCATGCTTGCGTACTCGTCACCCCGGACTTGATCCGGGGTCCCGCTTCTGTTCTGACGCTGTCGAGGCAGCGGGACCCCGGGTCGAGCCCGGGGCGACGGAAAAGCAGCCTTAATGCCGATGCTCCCGTCTAAGACGATCACGCTCAGGGTAGATATTGCGTATCCCGTGGCTTTTATCGCAGCGGCGTTGATCATTTCGCTTGGTTGAATGTTTCTAAATGTTGCTGGTTCCGAATGACCAGCGGCAGCAGCATTAGGGACATGATATGGACCGCATCTTCACCGCCATGGCCACCCGGATCGCCTCGGCCGCTGGCCAGCCGCTCAGCTTTGTGTTCGCGCTGGGGCTCATTCTGATATGGGGCGTGACCGGCCCGTTGTTCGGCTATTCGGACACCTGGCAGCTCATCATCAACACCGGCACGACCATCGTCACCTTCCTGATGGTCTTTCTGATCCAGAACAGCCAGAACCGCGACGCCGCCGCCATGCAGGCAAAGCTGGACGAGGTCATCCGCGCTCTGGACGCCGCGCGCGAACAGTTCATCGGCATAGAGCATCGCAGCGCGAACGAGGTCGAAGAAATCCGCGCCGCGCTGGAAAAGGAAGTCGGCTGCGACGAAGGGAAAGCCGGTACAGCCGACGATAGCGTCGAACATGTCCTGCGCCGGACCTAGAGCCTCGCACTCCAGATCAGGATCGGTTTCCCGCTCGTATGAGTTTACGCCCTAGGCTCCTTTTCCGTCACCCCGGGCTCGACCCGGGGTCCCGCTGCCTCGGCAGCGTCAGAACAGAAGCGGGACCCCGGAGCAAGTCCGGGGTGACGATCACGCAAACATGACCATGCTCTAGCGGACAGGAAGCGGACAGGGAGAGGGTGGTAAGCCCTCCCCCTAAAAACCTCTCACAAACCGCCCTACGACAGTATCAGACCCCGAAGCCGCCCGAGACCGATATCACCTGCCCGGTCACATAGCGGGCGCGTTCGGATGAGAAGAACACCGCCGCCTGTCCAATATCCTCCGACTGGCCCCAGCGCTTCAGGCAGAGCAGCTTCTTGGTCTCCGCGATCCAATAATCGTCGAACACGCCTTGCGCGGTCAGTTCATGGAACATGCCTGCGTCGATGACGCCGACCAGCACCGAATTGGCCCGGATCTCATATTTGCCCTCTTCCTTGGCGATGCCCTTGATCAGCGCTTCATTGGCCGCCTTAGGGGCCACCGACAGGCCATCGAGCTTGGGCCACCAGTCATGCCCCGCCGATCCCAGATGGACGAACGACCCACCGCCCTTTTCGCGCATGTGCGGGATGAAGGCGCGGGCGGCATTGTAAAAGCCGAACACCTCGACCTCCATCGCCTGGCGGAACTGCTCGTCGCTCCATTCGGCGATCGCGACCTGCGGCACCAGCGGCCCCGCGCCCCACACGATGCTATGCACGCGGCCATGGGCAGCGGTGGCGGACGCGACGACCGCGTCCACCGAAGCGCGATCGCGCACATCGACCTGATGCAGGCTGGCCTTCACGCCCAGCGCTTCGATCGCCTGCGCTGTCGCTTCGGCCACGTCCTTCTTGCTGCGATAGCAGATGGCGACGTCCGTGCCCGACTTGGCGAACTCGACCGCGACGCCCTTGCCGATCCCGCCGCTCCCGCCAAAGATCAGCGCCGCGCCTTCCGGGAAATCCCTGTTCATTTCTATACTATCCTCTGTTCGTTATGAATGTCATTCGGCCGCTGCGGCTGTCGGCGCCTGATCCAGCCCCTTGGTGGCATGGTCGCCATTGGCGCGGCCCTGATGGCCCGCCGCCTGCGCGCGCGGATTATAGAATTGCCGATACCAGGCGCGGTTGCGGTGGAACGGCCCATCGGTCGGCAGGCGCAATATCTGCAACGCGGGCGCCTTCGTCCGCCAAATCTCGAAATCCTGCGAGAAGGCGGACAGGCCAAGCTGCTGATATTGGCCATGCAAGGTCACATCCTCTGCGGAGGGCGGCACCTGCCGTCCCCGCGTGATGATGCCATGCCACACATGGGTCACGCCATCCTCGACCGGCGTATGCAGCACGATCTGCACCGCATCCGTCTCACCCGAAAAGCGCGCGATCAGGATGCCCGGCCCAGTATAATAAGCATCGACGTCCAGCACGCCGCCCTCGCTGGTCATCGTCTCATGACCTCCGCCGGACAGCTGCCGTCCGGTGACGCCGTCGAAGCGCGAGTTGAAATAGGCGAGCCGTTGCCCGTGGACCGGCCCGAAATGCCGCGCATCGACCAGATTGTCGATAATCTCCTGCGGATGGACGGGTATCTGCCCCAGATCATCATAGATGCAGCGCACCCACCCCGCATCTTCCCATTCCGGCAGGTCGGGCAGGGGATAGTCTGGCTCCATCTGTTCAGGATCATGCCAGGCGAACAGGCATCCGAAGCGCTCCTCCACCGGATAGGCGCGCACCCGCGCCGCCGGGGGCAGCGGCCCGTCGAAATAGGGCACATTATTGCAAATGCCGTCTGGCCCGAAGCGCCACGCATGATAGGGACAACGGATCGAGTCCCCCTCAATCCGCCGCGCGCCCGCGCCGGAACTTTGCTCGGCCGCCAGATGCGCGCCCATATGCGGGCAATAGGCATCGAGCAGCGCCGCCCGCCCGCTTTCCCCGCGATACAGCACCAGATCGCGCCCGAACATGCGCAGCGCGGTGGGCGCGGCCACGGCATCCTCGGCCCGCGCGATCATGAACCAGCCACGGGGAAAAGTGAATTCGCCCAAGCCATAGTCGGCCGTGGTCGCCATCCGTCCATCCTCTCTCTTATCTCGCGCGCATAGTGGGATAAGGGCGCAGCCGGATCAATTCGCGCTTGCCCCCGGCAATCATTATATGATCTTCCAAGATCACCTAATGATCGGACCTTTAAACATGCCGCAAAAGGAAAGCCCCGGCGTCGCCGCTATCTTGGCCCAGCTCCGCCACGAACTGCGCGTGCAGGGCGTCCGGGTCGCCGACCTCTCCGCCCGCATGGACGTCGCGGAGCCAACCCTGTGGCGCTGGCTGCGGGGCAGGGGGCTCACGCTCGACAATCTCGACCGCCTTTGCCTCGCCATCGGCATCGACGTGCGTGACCTGCTAGCCCGATCGGCCGACAGCGGCGCGGATCGCTTCACCCTCGCGCAGGAGCGCGTCCTTGCCGCCGACCGCAGCCTCGCGCTGCTCTTCTTCCTCGTCCTCAACGGCGCGCAGCGGGTGGAGTGCCAGTCGACGCTTGGCATCGACACCGCGACCCTGGACGAAGCGATCGAGCGGCTGCGGCGCCTCGGCCTCGTCGACAGCCTGCCCGGCGGACGCCTGCGCCCCCTCACCAGCCGCGCCGTCCGCTGGCGCCCCGGCGGCCCGCTCGACCAGGCCTTCAACCGCGTGGTGAAGCATTTCTTCCTCGGCCCCTCGCTGCTGGAGGGGGACGCCCGCTATGTCTCGGACATGCTCTGGCTAGGCCCCAACGGCCGCGACCGGGTGCAGGCCCTGTTCGAGCGGCTACGCGACGACGCCTATCTGATCGCCCGGCAGGAACGCGAGGCCGCAGCCGACACCGGCGATTGGTCCGCCCTCTTCCTGCTCGTCCGCCCCTTGGCAATGGCCCGCGTCACCGAAGACCTTTAAGCCCCCAGCCACCACAGCATCCCGGTCAGCGTGATCGACGCCATCGTCGTCGTCAGCATGACCGCCCATGCGCTCAGTTCCATCGCCCAGCGCCCCGCCTTCCCCGCCAGCACAAAGCTCGACGCGCCGCACGGCATCGCCGCCATCAATATCGCGACCTTCGCCCAAAGCGGCGGGATCGGCGGCAGCATCCACAACAGCCCCGCCGTGATCAGCGGCTGCACAAGCAGCTTCAAAGCAACGACCCGCCCGATCGGTCCGGGCGTCGCGCTGCGCCGGGGCAGCGCGATGAAAATCCCGATCGCCGTCAGCGCGCACGGCGCCGTCGCCTGCGCCAGCGTCTGCATCAATATGTCGGCCGGCCCCGTCAGCGGCAGGCGCAGCACGGACCAGACGCACCCCAGCACCGCCATCAGGATCAGCGGATTGCGCACCGTCGACCGCGCCGCCAGCTTCAATCCGGTGCCCACCCCATGGCCCTGGCTCGCCGTCACCTCGCTCATCACCAGACCGACCGTGAACACGATCGCCGAGTAGATCAGCATCGTCACGGACACCGGCGCGACCGCCTCCGGCCCCCAGGCCAGCGTCGCCACCGGCAGGCCGATAAAGCCCGTATTGCTGAAACAGGCGCACAAAGCCGCGATATTCGCGTTCGATCCCGACCGCCCGAACCGCCGCGCAATCGCAAAGGCCAGCGCATAGGTGATCAGCGCGCCCAGCGTCACCGCTATGAACATGCCCGGCACGGCCAGATTGCTCGGGTCGATATGCGCGATCGAACGAAAGGTCAGGATGGGCAGGGTGATGGCGATGACGAAGCGGTTCAACACCTCGAACGCGCGATCGCCCAATATGTCATAGCGCCCGCACACATAGCCGATCAGGATCAGCCCAAATACCGGGACCAGCGCGCCCAGGATCGTCACGGCCATGAAAAGCGCCCCTCATGCTCGACGGCTTCGCTCCCGCCGCGATGCGCCTCCTATGACAGGACCGTTGCGGCGGAAACGCCTTTCTGCGCAATCGTCAATGCATGCAGGACAATCGATCGCATCTGTATCAAGGCTCCTTTTCCGTCACCCCGGATCAATTCCGGGGTGACGATCACTCAAACATGATCATGCTCTAAAGGATCAGCGGCCAAATTGCGCCACGCTGCTCTCAAAGCTGCGCCGCGCGGCTTCGGAAAGCGGAAGCTGGCGAAACGCATCGGACAGGATTTCCACGCCATAAGGGCCTTCATAACCGGCCCGACCCATCGCGCGGATAAAGCCCGGCACATCAAACTCACCCTCGCCGCACAGCTTGCGATGGCGCATCGTATCTTCCGTGATCTCACCCTGCATCGCCATCGTCGCGTCGCATAGTTCAGCGGCGATGATGAAGCGCGCGGGCAGTTGCGCAACCTCCTCCATCGTGCCGCCAGAGCGCATCACATGCCAGATATCGACCAACAGCCCGCCATTGGCCGCGTCCGCCGCAGCCACCATCTCCAAAGCGGCACCCAGGTTCGGCAGCGTCGAGAAGGGCAGCATTTCCAGCCCGATCATCAGCCCATGATCCGCCGCCTGCGCACAAAGCGCCGCAAATTCGCCAGCCAGATCGTCACCCGCCGGATCGTCGGGCAGGAACGGCGGCATCACCTTGATATGCCGCGCGTCCAACGCGTCGGCGGCGCGGAACAGTTCCACCCTTGCCGCATCCGACCGAGCGCGACGCTCCCCCGATGCAAACCAATCCGCCAGATATTCCAGCTCGACGACCTTCTGCCCGGCATCATCCAGCAGCCGCTTGAGCGAGCCATAATCCCGCCCGCTCGCCTCCCAGGCAAGAAGGTCGCCCAGCCAGAACCCGGTCCCCGCATAGCCCGCGCGCGCCGCCGCCTCGATCCGCTGCTCCAGAGGAAAGCGTCCCAGATTGTCCGGCCGGTCGGGCCGGACATTGCCTGCCGTGGTCCAGCAGGTGGCGATCAGTTGCGGCGCGCCCACGGCCTTTCCGGATCAATCCATGCGCGGCGTTTCGACACCGGCGTTGCGGCAGGCATAGTCGAGCAGCGCTGAATAATCCTTGTTCGCATAGTCGGTCGCCCGCGCGCCACCGAACGCGGCATGCGCCGCCGCGCCCATGGGCAGGCCGACGCGGTTTTCCGCCGCCGCGTTCATCGCCAGGCTCAAATCCTTGAACGCCAGGTCAATGGTGAAGCCCGGCTCCATATCGCCCTTCAGCACCTTGTTCACCATCAGCACATGGAACTGGCCGTTGCGCGCCGTGGTGTTGCCGGTCACGTCATGCATGGTCTGGATGTCGAGACCCAGCTTCGTACCCAGCGCCAGCGATTCCGCAACGATCTGCGCCGTCGACAGCAGCATGAAATTGTTGATCACCTTCATGCGGCTGCCCATGCCCGGCTTGCCACAGCGGAAGATGTCGGTGCCCATCGCCTTCAGCGCCGGTTCGACCCGCGCGAATTCGGCGTCCTCCGCGCCGACCATGAACAACGATTCCCCGCGTTCGGCGTGCAGCGCCAGACGGCCGATCGGCGCATCGACAAAGCCGATGCCCTTGGCCGCGCAGGCCGCCGCCACCCGGTCCGTGCCCTTTGCATCGATGGTGGACAGGTCCATCAGCACGGCACCTGCGTCGATATTCGCCAGCACGCCGTCCTCGCCCAGCACCACCGCTTCGACATGCTGCGTCGCGGGCAGGACGGTGATGACGATGTCCTGACCCCGGCTTGCCTCGGCGACCGTGGCGGCCTTGGCCGCGCCCAGCGCTGCCACCTTGTCCATCTTCTCCGCGTCGATGTCGTACACCGTGACCGCAAAGCCCTTGCGCTGAAGGTTCGATGACATGGGCAGACCCATGGCGCCCAGCCC
Source organism: Sphingobium sp. TomTYG75 (assembly GCF_054771635.1). Lineage (NCBI taxonomy): Bacteria > Pseudomonadati > Pseudomonadota > Alphaproteobacteria > Sphingomonadales > Sphingobiaceae > Sphingobium > Sphingobium sp. TomTYG75. Next base: position 544,990 of record NZ_BSRE01000002.1, read on the forward strand.
GATGAAACCGATCTTGGTGGTCATGCTGTAATCCTCTCAATCTTGAGCCGGGCGTCCCCGGCATGATGAACTGCTATTTCCCGCTCTTTCAAGAGCGAAGCGGAGCGGTACTCCTGCCGTCTTCGTCACCCCGGACTTGACCCCGGCTTTCGCCGGGGTGACGGAGGGGGGAGGGCCATAATCACCGTCCTCCGCCTCTGCGCGCAAAAATCAATGCAGCTTTTCCGCGATAACCCCCGCTTCCACAAGCGCCGCAATCTGCCCTTCGGACAATCCCAGCACGTCGCTCAACACGTCACGCGTATCCTCGCCCGAACGCGGCGGCGCGCGGCGGTAATCGGCGGGCGTCTTGGAAAATTTCCCCGGATAGCCCAGCACCTTGACCGGCGTACCGTCCGACCGAACCATGTCCTTGACGACGCCACGCGCGGCAATATGCTCGTCTGCAAGAATGTCGGGTATCTCATTGACCCGCCCGCCCGGCAGCTTGGCGGCCTCCATCGCGGCGATCAGATCGTCCGACTTCCACTTGGCAATCGCCGGTCCCATCTCGTCCTGCAACGCCTTGCGGTTGGGCGATCGGTTGCCATTGTCGATAAAGCGCGGATCGTCCGGCAGGTCCGGCCGCCCGATCAGATCGCAGAAGCTGCGGAACTGCCGGTCATTGCCCAACGCCACCAATATGTCGCCGTCGGAGCAGGAGAAATCCTGATAGGGCACGGTATTGGGATGCTCATTGCCCAGCCGCCGGGGGATCATGCCGCCATTCATATAGTTGGACGCCTGATTGGCGAGCAGCGCCACCTGCGTGTCGAGCAGCGACATGTCGATATGCTGGCCTTCGCCCGTGCGGTCGCGATGGGCGAGCGCGGCAAGGATGGAGATCGCCGAATACAGGCCCGTCACCAGATCGCTGATCGGGATGCCCACCTTCATCGGCCCGCCGCCCGGCTCACCGTCGGGGCGGCCGGTGATGGACATAAGGCCGCTCATCCCCTGGATCAGGAAGTCGTATCCGCCGCGATCCTTATACGGCCCATCCTGACCAAAGCCGGTGATCGAACAATAGATGAGCTTCGGATTGATCGCCGACAGCGACGCATAATCCAGCCCATATTTGTTGAGGCCACCGACGCGGAAATTCTCGACCACGATGTCCGCGCCCAGCGCGATCTCGCGGATCAGGTCCGCGCCACGCGGGTCGGCCAGATTGATCGCGACCGACTGCTTGTTGCGGTTGGCGCACAGATAATAGGCCGCGTCCTTCGACCCGTCATCCAGGAAGGGAGGCCCCCAGCGCCGGGTGTCGTCGCCTTGACCCGGCTGCTCGACCTTGATCACGTCCGCGCCCAGATCGCCCAATATCTGCGTGGTCCACGGCCCCGCCAATACGCGCGACAGGTCGAGCACCTTGATCCCCGCCAGAGGACCGGTTGAGGTTTGCTGCTCGCTCACTTGTTCTTGAACTCCGGCGCGCGCTTGCCAAGGAAGGCGGCGATCGCTTCATGATGATCTTCGGTATAGTGGGCGAGCGACTGGTAACCTGCCGCCATTTCCAGCAGCGTGGTCAGCTTCATGTCGGCCCCTTCGCGCATCAGGCGCTTCGCCATGCGCGTCGCGTGACCCGGATTGGCGGCGATCTTGCCCGCCAGTTCCAGCGCCCGGTCCATCAGCTTGTCGGCGGGCAGCACTTCGGCGACGAGGCCATATTCCAGCGCCGTCTGCGCATTGATCGCATCGCCGGTCAGCGTCATGATGTTGGCGCGCTGCGGCCCGATCAGGCGCGGCAACAGCCAGCCGCCACCGCCGCCGGGGATGATGCCCAGCTTCACATAGCTTTCGGCCACCACGGCAGTATCGGCCATCAGGCGGATGTCGCACATGCAGCTGATGTCCAGGCCAAGGCCGATCGCCGGGCCATTGATCGCCGCAATGATGGGCACTTCCAATTCATGGATAGCCGGGCCAATCATCTGCACGCTGGTGCGATAGGCGTTGCGGATCTCATAGGGCGTGCCGCCGAACATGCCCGAACGTTCGGCCATATATTTGACATTGCCGCCCGCGCTGAACGCCTTGCCATTGCCGGTCAGGACGATCGCGCGCACCGAATTGTCCCGCACCATCTGGCGGCAGAAATCGACGATCTCCTCGCTATGCGCGACCTCGGTGATGGTGTTGCGTTCTTCGGGGCGGTTGAAACGGGCGATGACGACGGGGCCGTCGCGCTCGACGAGAAGAAACGGGTCCAAGCGGGGCTCTCCCAATCCAAACATGAAAAGATCGCAGGACGCTAGGCGCTCGCTTTCTATCAAGCTAATATTGATTTTCGATTGTTCGATATATGGAAGCTATCATGGAACTACGCCAGCTCCGCTATTTCGTCATGCTCGCCGAAACCGGCAATTTCCACCGTGCGGCGGAGCGGCTCAACATGTCGCAGCCGCCACTGACCGTCGCCATCCGCAAGCTGGAGGATGAACTGGGTGCCGCCCTGTTCGTGCGAAGCGCGCGCGGCGTCACGCTGACGGCGGCGGGCCGCGCATCGCTCGACATGGCGCGGGCGACCCTGGCGCAGGCGGATCGCTTCCGGGAAGCCGCGCGGGAGGGCGCGGCGGGGGAACGCGGTCAGTTGCGGGTGGGCTTTGTCGGATCGGCCACCTTCGAACTGCTCCCCCGCCTCATCGCCGAATATCGCCGCCGCTATCCCGCCGTCGAACTGGTGCTGGAGGAAGCGACCAGTTCCGAAATCGCGCGAAAGCTCGCCGCCGCCGAGCTGGACGTCGGGCTGGTGCGTATGCCGTTGCTCCAGATCGCGGCCGTCGACACGCAGGTCATCGACCCCGACGAACTGCATGCGGCCTTGCCCGAAGGCAGCCCCTTCGCCGATGCCGAAAGCGTGGCCCTTGGCGATCTGGCGCAGCAGCCCTTCATCCTGCAAAGCCGCATCAGCGTCCTCCATTCCATCACGCTCACCGCCTGCCAAAAGGCCGGTTTCATGCCCATCGTCGCCCAGGAAGCCGCGCAATTGAGCGCCGTCCTCGCCCTTGTCCGCTCCGGCCTCGGCGTGGCGCTCGTCCCCTCCCGTGCCGCAGGCTCCGTGCCCCAAGGCGTCCGCCTCGTCCGCCTCGCCAACAAGGTGCCCGTCCTCACCGGCGTAGCCCTCCCCCGTGACGCCGCCAGCCCCCTCGCCAAAAACTTCGCCGCCATCGCCTCCGATAGCCATTGAATATCGAATAACCAAAATTCGATATTGGACTATAAAGTCACAAAACGCGATCTATTCACCACTTCCTTAACGGTTTCACGAGGCCGGCTTGTTCGAAACACTGACCCTTTCCACCCTCCCGCCCGAGGATGAGGCGATCCGCCCAGCCCTCCGCGCGCTGATCCAGGAAGCCATCGCCGAACTGCCGGTACACCGCCGCGCCCGATCCTGGCAGGGTTTCGACGCCGCCTTCAGCCGCAAGCTGGGTCAGGCCGGTTATCTCGGCCTGTCGCTGCCCAAGGAATATGGCGGCGTCGGACGCGGTCCCTTCACCCGCTTCGTCGTGGTCGAGGAACTGCTCTCCGCAGGCGCCCCGGTCGCCGGACACTGGATCGCCGACCGCCAGAGCGGCCCGCTGATCCTGCACTATGGCACCGAAGAACAGCGCCGCTTCTACCTCCCCCGCATTTCGAAGGGCGAAGCGCTTTTCTGCATCGGCATGAGCGAGCCGGGCTCCGGTTCCGACCTAGCCAGCGTCCGTAGCCGTGCCGAACAGCAGGCAGACGGCAGCTGGTTACTGAACGGCCAGAAGATCTGGACCACCAACGCGATGCACAGCGATTACATGATCGCTCTCGTCCGCACATCGGGCACCAGCGCCGACCGGCAGCAGGGCCTGTCTCAGCTAATCGTCGACCTGAAGGCGCCCGGCGTCAGCATCCGCCCGATCGTCGACCTTACCGGCGACGCGCATTTCGCCGAAGTCTTCTTCGAAGACGTCCGCCTCGCCCCCGACGCGCTGATCGGCGCCGAAGGGCAGGGGTGGAAGCAGGTCACGGCCGAGCTGGCCTTCGAACGCAGCGGGCCAGAGCGCATCTATTCCTCCGTCGTGCTGATCGACGCCTGGGTCCGCCATCTCGAAGCGGTTGGCCGCAAGGACAGCGCCACGCTGCGCCTCGTCGGATCGCTGATGGCGCAGCAGGCCGTCCTGCGCGAAATGTCGCTGGCCGTTACCGCCCGACTGGTGGCGGGTGAAAGCCCGGTTGTCGAAGCCTCGCTGATGAAGGACCTCGGCACCAGCTTCGAACAGGCCGTGCCGCAGCTGATCGGTGACGATCTGGCCGCCAATCCGGACGAGCCGGTCGATCCTGAACTATACCGCACTTTGCTTTACGTCACCCATATCGCGCCCAGCTTCTCGCTGCGTGGCGGCACGCGTGAAATCCTGCGCGGCATCATCGCCCGCGGCCTTGGCCTGCGCTGAAGGGAGCCACTTCATGGACATGTCCGAACTGATTGATCCCTTCGCCCGCCTGATCGAAGACGTCTGCACCCCCGCCGCGATCCGCGAGATCGAGCAGGGCGGCGATAGCAGCGTGATGTGGAATGCCTTTGTCGAATCCGGTTTCCTTGACGCCCTCGTCGCCGAAGAGGCGGGCGGGGCAGGGCTCTCGTTGGAGGACGCCGCGCCACTGATCGCTTTGCTCGGCCGCCATGCCGTCCCTCTGCCGGTGGGCGATACGATGATCGCGCGTGCGCTGCTCGCCGCAGCTGGCATCGAAGCGCCCGAAGGCCCGATCGCGATCGCCACCGGCGCAGGCGCAGTGCCCTTCGCCGTAGTCGCCTTCCACATCCTGTCGGGCACCCCGGACGCGCCGGTGCTGACTACCGCAAAGGTCGAGGCTACGGGTGTCCCCCATGACGCGGACGCCTATGCTTCAGGGCTGAACGGGGCTGCATTGCGCCCCATCGCTGCTGTGCTTCGGGCGCAGCTCATTTCCGGCGCGGCTGGCCGGGTCATGGAAATGACCGTCGCCTACGCCAATGAGCGTGTCCAGTTCGGCAAGCCCATCGGCAAGCAGCAGGCAGTGCAGCAGCAATTGTCCGTCCTCGCCGAACAGGCCGTAGCCGCCCGCATCGCCGCCGCGATCGGCGCGCGCTCGGGGCTTGAACCCAAGCTCACCGACGCCGCGATCGCCAAGCACGGCACCAGCCTCGCGGCAGGGCAGGTCGCCGCCATCGCCCATGCGGTTCATGGCGCGATCGGCATAAGTGAGGAATATGACCTCCAATTGCTGACCCGCCGCCTGCACGGATGGCGGCTGGCCGATGGCTCGGAAAGCTATTGGGCCGGTGTTCTGGGCGAATTGAGGCTGGCGTCCGCCGCATCGCCGACCGCCGACTTCATTCGCGGGGCCTGAACGGGCCATTCACTGGCGGCTGGGTCTTGTCCCCTCCATGGCGAGAGGGGTAAGAGGCCGCCAACTAATGCGCGCGCAGCTGTCCAGCGGATGAGCTGTGCGGCGCATGTCAGACCCTGAAGGACCATGCGCATGACCAATTCGACGCCCCGCCCCATCATCGACGGTCAGGAACGCAGCCAGGGTTCGCTCGGCACGATGCAACTCGTCAACCCGGCCACCGAGGAACTGATCGCCACGCTGCCGTCGTGCGGCGCGGCCGAAGCTGCCGAGGCCGCACGGCTTTCGGTTGATGGCTTCGCGCAATGGTCCGCCATCTCGCCCTTCGAACGCAGCAAGGTCCTGCGCCGCGCCGCTGACCTGATGCGCGCGGAGGCTGACGAAGCCGCCGCCGAAATGACGCGCGAAGGCGGCAAGCCGCTGGCGCAGGCGCGGGGCGAATGGCTGGGATCGGCCGACCTGCTCGACTGGTATGCGGAAGAAGGCCGCCGCGCTTACGGACGTCTGATCCCCACGCGGGCCAGCGACATGCGCTGGGCGGTGCAGCGTCGGCCCGTCGGTCCCGTGGCTGCGTTCACGCCGTGGAACTTCCCGGCCTGGACCGTCATGCAGAAGGTCGCACCGGCATTGGCGGCAGGTTGTTCGGTCGTTCTGAAGTGCGCGGAAGAAACACCGAGCGCCGGGTGGCGGATTGGCCGCGCGCTGCTGGCCGCTGGCCTGCCACCCCGCGCGATCAGCGTGATCTGGGGCGATCCGGCGGCGATTTCGGCCACCCTTTGCGCTGCGCCGGAAATCCACAAGGTGACGCTGACCGGATCGACCCGTGTCGGCCGCTTGCTGGCGAGTGCCGCCGGGCAGCACCTGAAGAAGGTGACTATGGAACTGGGCGGCCACAATCCTGTGATCGTCGCGCGTGATGCTGATCTTGCCACCGTCGTTCCGCTCGCGACCGAATTCAAGTTTCGCAATACGGGGCAGGTCTGCGTATCACCCACGCGCTTCCTGGTTGAAAAGCCGCTCTATGCCGATTTCGTTGCGGGCGTGGCCGAGGTGGCCAGTAAGCTGCGCGTCGGTGATGGCATGGCTGCGGACACGCAGATGGGGCCGCTAACGACAGCAGGCCAGCTTTCCAAGATCGAGGCGCTGGCGGCTGACGCGGTGCAACGCGGTGCGAAGATCGAAACCGGCGGGTCGCGCATCGGCAATCGCGGCTACTTCTTCCAGCCGACCGTCCTGTCAGGCATGACGCCCGAAATGGACGCGATGAATGACGAGCCGTTCGGTCCCCTCATGCTCGTGATGCCGGTCGATGACCTCGACGCCGCGCTGACAGAGGCGAACCGCTTGCCCTATGGCCTTGCATCCTATGCCTTCACCAACAGCATGAGCACCGAACGCAAGATTTCCGAAGGCATCCATGCGGGCATGCTGGGCATCAATCATTTCGCGATGGCGATGCCGGAAACGCCCTTTGGTGGCGTCGGCGACAGCGGCATGGGGTCCGAAGGCGGTAGCGAAGGCATGGAGGCCTATCTGCGGCCCTTCCTCATCTCCGCCAAAATCGGATGAAATAGCCGTCGTGCCCCGGCGTGAAGGGGCCGCCTAATGCTGATCGAATGATGCTGCCCCGTGCCTGTCAAAAGGTGCGGGGTAGTTTTCGTTCGCCCGGCATTCGGCCCGCCGTCAGCCGCTTCTCTTCTTGACTCGGAAACTGATTGGTTTACCAGTTTCGCCGAACGAAAAAGTGAGGAGAGGACGTCATGAGCGATTCCAAAGGCGCGGGCGCGAATCCGGATCAGCAAAATTCCGCAACCATGCCGCTGGCGCGCGTTCATGGCGTTGGCGACATGCGCGTCGATCAGGTCGCGATACCGGTCGTCGGTCCCCATGATGTGCTGGTGCGCATCGGCGCCATCGGCGTGTGTGGCAGCGATCTGGGATATGTTGCCGCAGGTGGCCTGGGCGGTGGCGCGCCTCTCGCTGAACCCCTGCCCATCGGCCATGAATTTGCAGGCGTCGTTGAGAAGGTGGGCGCGCAGGTGAACGGCATTCAGCCGGGACAGCGCTGTGCCGTCAATCCCGATGCTGGGCTGATCGGCGGGGGCGGGCCGACGGGCGCCTTCGCTCCGTTCATCCTTGTTCCGGACGCCCGCGCTGGCGCCGACATCTGCCCCATCCCCGACAGCCTCCCGCTCGAAAAGGCGGCGTTGGCCGAGCCTTTGTCCGTGGGCCTGCATGGCGTGAATATCGGCCGGGTACAGCCGGGCGACAAGGTGGTGATCCTCGGCGCGGGTCCGATCGGCCTGTGCACCATCATCTGCCTTCGCCATCGTGGCGTGAAGGACATATTGATCGCCGACTTGTCCGACGCGCGGCTCGAACGCGCGCGCCAGCTTGGCGCTGCGGTCACCATCAATCCCTCGCGCGAACCGCTGGTCGAGGCGATCGGGAAGGCGCACGGAACCGGCGAGCGGTTCAGCATGCCCTTTGTCGGCACGGATGTCATCATCGACGCCGCCGGAGCGCAGCCGCCACTGGCCGAGTTGCTCGATGTCGCTAAATTCCGCGCGCGCATCGTGATCGTCGCGCTCCACAAAAAGCCGATGCCGGTCAATCTGTGGAAGATGATGGCCAATGAGTTCAGCATTTCCGGGTCGATCGCAACCGACCGCGAGGATGAGTTCAACGAATGCCTCCAGATGCTGGCGAGCGGCGAGATCAATGTCGATCCGCTGATCAGCCATCGTATCGCGTTCGACAAATTGGATGAGGCCTTCCGCATCGCCGCGGATACCGAAGCGTCGGCCAAGGTCATCGTCACTTTCCCACAGGCTGCGTGAAGCTGGTTTCAGCCACGCCAAAGGATTCATAAAATGAGCGACATCATGCTGCCGGAAGCGCAGGAAATTCATATCGACGACATGGCGGACCCGATCGTCACGCCGATGATCGCCGCAGCCCGTCAGGGACCCGCCGACCGGCCTGACCGCATGACGGTGGACGATGTTCTGGCCCAGGCCATCGCCAATTCCGGCGGCCTCGATGATTTCGGTGAGGATCAGAGCTTTCGCGAACGCATGGCGGTGACGCTTCAGGCGTGGGATGAGGATGAAGGCCTGACCCGTGGCGGCCGGATCACCCTGCTCGACCATCTGGTGCGCGTCATGGTGAACCGCCTGCGGATCGAGGATATCGTCAAGCGGCACCCGGAAATCCTCGACATCCAGATCGATCGCCCGCTGTTCATCGCGGGGCTGCCGCGTTCGGGCACGACGCACCTCGTCAACTGGCTCGCCCGCGATGAGCGATTGCGATCGCTGACACTCTGGGAAGCCGAGGAGCCCGTCCAGGTGCGCGAACTTGCGCCCGGCGAAGTTGACCCGCGCATCACCCGCAGTGCCGAACTATGGAGCGCGTTCGAGGCGATGCTGCCCCACATGGCGGCGATGCACGGCATGGATGCAGCATCGATCCATGAGGATAATGAGCTGCTTTATATGGATCTCAACTGCTACAGCTGGGAGTTCCAGTCCCGCATTCCGCGTTGGATCGACCATTATTTCGCCCATGACCGCACGCCCAGCTATGCCTATGAAAAGAAGGTGTTGCAGGTGCTGACCTGGCATCGCGGTCCCAATCGCTGGTTGTTGAAATCGCCGCAACACATGGAAAATCTGGCCGCGATCAAGGCCGTTTTCCCCGATGCCACGATGGTCATCACGCATCGCGATCCCATCGCTGTTCTGCGGTCGCTGACCACCATGCTTGGCTATAGCGACCGTATCCGCCGCGATCCGGTCGATCCGCCTGCGCTCGCCCGCCTCTGGCTGGACCGGATCGAGCGGCTGCTGCGCGCCTGTGTGGATCAGCGGGACGCATGGGGGCCGGAACAGTCGGTCGACCTGTTGTTCCACGAATATATGGCCGATCAGGAACGGGTGATGCGGGAGGTTTACGCGCTGGCGGGGCTGGAATTGACCCCAGAGGTCGAAAATCAGCTGCTTGGCTATCTCAACGAAAATCCGCGGAACAAGCATGGCAAGGTGATCTACGACCTCGAAGGGGTGTTCGGCCTGAACGAAGCCGCCGCTCGGGAACGTTTCGCCTTTTACTATGACCGCTTTCCAGTGCGGCATGAGGCCTGATGGGGACGTCCGCAACCGCATCTGCTGAAATGGAATCAGTGTCCGTCCCGGCGCGGGTAGGCCGGGCAGACCAGACGCTCGCGAAGAAGCGCCGTCTGCTCCAGATCGCGCGCGAGGAGTTCATCCGCCAAGGCTATCGTGCGGTCACGATGGATGCGATCGCACAGGCGGCAGGCGTGTCCAAGCGTTCCCTCTACCTCTGGCATGAAGACAAGGCGGCCCTTTTCCGGGCCTGCCTTGCCGCCGGGGTAGAGCGTTTTCCCTTGCCCCAATTTAACGATCCAGCCGAGCCTGAAGCTGATCTACGGGCTTTTGGCGTTGCGTTGCTGACGGAATTCACCAGGCCATCGACCGTAGGCATGGCGCGGCTGTTGATGCGCGAAGCACATGAGTTCACCGAATTCGGAGCCATGATCCGGCAGAGCCAGGATGATTATCTTATCCTTCCCTTGGCCAGCCATCTTGAGCGGGCCGGGGTCGCGAAAGGTGACAGGATGGCAGCGGCGAAGTTGCTGCTCTCCATGCTCCTGATGCCGGTTCATAATTATCTGCTGATCGATGCTGCGCTCCCGGATGAAACGGAATGTGCGGCTCATGTCGGGATGGCTGTGCGCACCTTTCTTCAAGGGTGCTTGGGCTGCGAAGGCGGGCTCGCTTGACTCAAAAAGCAGCCCCTATTATCCACAAGTGAGCATTCACTTACAAATGTGGCGAGTCGGAGAGGACCCTAGGACGATGGCTGAACATGTCGATGGCGCGGTGATGGCACGGGACTGGCACGATCGCAGCCTGCCGCTGGCCGATAGCGAAGAACTGCGCGTCGCGCTGGAGGAAGCAAATATCCAGACGCTGCTGATGGTCTATGTCCATCTGACCCATGACGCGGCGATGCTGGACATTTTCGGCAACTATATCAAACCGCCTTTCTCCGTTCCCAACACCGAAATCCCCGCCGAATATAGCCAGGAACTGCGTACCAAGCTGCTCCATGTGTTGACGACCCCCGGCGCCGCGCGCGAGGACGATCCGTCCGACGCGTTGATGAAGCGGATGATGAGCGTCGGCGTGGGCGAGGAAGTAGCGGACGAATTCCTGCCGCTGCTGTTCGACCAGATCGGTTTCAAACTGCCCAAGCCGCGCAAGGAAATCGAAGGGCGCACGCCGCCGCCGACAGATTTCAAGGTGCTGGTGATCGGCGCCGGCATGACCGGCCTTGCCGCCTCGCTGAAGCTGGAAGAAGGCGGTTACGAGCATATCGTGATCGAAAAGAATCCCGAAGTCGGTGGCACCTGGTACGAAAACCGCTATCCCGGCGTGGGCGTCGATACGCCCAGCCACTTCTATTCCTATTCCTTCGAAATCACGCCCGAATGGTCGCATTACCATCCGAAGGGCGTGGATATGCAGAAATATCTGCTGCACGTCGCCGACAAGTACGACCTGCGCCGCAATATCCGCTTCAATACCGAAGTCGTCGCCCTGCGCTATGACGATGCAGAAGCGGTGTGGAACGTCACCGTCCGCGGCAAGGACGGCACGGAAGAAATCATCCGCGCCAATGCCGTCATCAACGCTCACGGCCCAGTGAACCGCTGGAAATGGCCTGATATCCCGGGCCGCGAAGAGTTCCAGGGCAAGATGATGCACACCGCGACCTGGGATCCGTCCACGCGGATCGAAGGCAAGCGGGTCGGCATCATCGGCACGGGCGCCAGCGCCGCGCAGTTGATCGGCGCGATCGCGGATCAGGTCAGCGATCTCACCGTGTTCATGCGCACGCGCTACTGGTCGATCTACAATCCGGAGATCAATCATGAAGTGTCGCCGGGCATGAAGTTCGCCCTGCGCTACATCCCGCATTTCCGCGAATGGTTCCGCTTCCGCGTCTACTGGTTCGCGGCCGACGGCCTCTACGGCAATGTGGTCAAGGACCCGGAATGGCCGGTCGACAGCCCATCCGTCTCGGCGGCCAATGAGGGCGCGCGGCAATGGGCGCTGGCCCATCTGGAAGCGAAGTTCCACGACCGTCCCGACCTCAAAGAAAAGCTGACGCCGGACTTCCCGATCTTTTCCAAGCGCATCATCCTGGACGCTGGCTGGTTCGACGCGCTCAAGCAGCCCAACGTCACGCTGGAAGATGGCGGGATCGAATGCTTCACGCCCAAGGGCATCCGCACCAAGGACGGCAAGGAGTATGAATTCGACATCATCGTCTGCGCCACGGGCTTCGACGTCGCCAACATGATGGGCAAGCTGGAAATCCACGGCAAGGGCGGCCGGTCACTGCGCGACGAATGGGGCAAGGACGATCCGCGCTCCTATCTGGGCGTCACGGTGCCCGGCTATCCCAATTACTTCATGACGGTTGGCCCCAACAGCGCGCCCAACCATGCGGCGGGCCAGAACCTGATTTCCGAAGCGCAGGTGAACTACATCATCGAATGCCTGGACTGGATCAACGAAAGCGGCGCTCGTGCTGTCGAACCGACCCAACAGGCGTTCGAACAGTGGAACCGGGAGGTCGAGGAACAGATGAAGAATATGATCTGGACCCACCCGAGGGCGAACAGCTATTATAACAACTCGACAGGCCGAGTATTCCTGTCATGGCCGTGGCGACTGGTGGACCTTTGGAACCAGACACGTCGTCCCGCCAAGGATAATTTCGAGCTACACTGAGCGCGGGTCGAAAGGAATGACATAGGATAAGAGCCGGTCTGTAAGGACCGGCTCTTATCGCTTCTGCACTTTTCGTATCGATTAGAGCTTCGTGCTTTAATCGGCTCCACCTCTATTAATGCCGTTCGCCCTGAGCCTGTCGAAGGGTTCTACTTCTTTTTAGGAAGAGGAGGGCTTCGACATTTGAACGAGGCAAGTGACTCATTCAAACAAGCCCGAACGGGGTTAGGTGATTCAGATTAAAGGCACGATGCTCCCGGCGGGGGATCAGCCGGAAACTGTGTACCCGCCGTCAACGGCCAGCGTCTGACCCGTGATCCACGCTGCGCCGGGGCTCGACAGGAAAAGGATCGCGTTGGCGATATCTTCGGGCGCGCCCGGTCGACCCAGGGGCGTCCTTGCGAGCGTGGGCGCCATCCAGTCTTCTTGCGCGAAGGTCCCTTCGGTCATGCGGCTGCGCGTCAGCCCTGCCGCGACCGCGTTGACGCGGATGCCGCGCTCCCCCCATTTGACCGCGAGTGACCGGGTCAGGCCGAGCAGGCCGGTCTTGGCGGCGCCATAGCCCGGCACGATCGGAATACCGAAATAGCTGCTCATCGACGCGATGCTGACGACGCTCCCCCCGCCTGCGATCTTGCTTTGCGCCAGCAGGTCCGCGCTCTGCCGCGCCATGCGGAAAGCGCCCACCAGCAGCATGTTGACGGCGCGGGCGAATATCTCGGGCTCATATTCGTCAAGGCCGAGACTGGGCAGCGCCACCCCGGCATTGTTCACCAGAATGTCGAGCTTATCCAGGCTGGCCGCCACCGCGTCGATGCTTTGGCCGTCCTCAATATCCATCTGTAAATAGCGGTAGCCTGACAGATCGCCGTCATAGTCGGCGGCACTGCCACGCGTGCCGGTGATCGTCACATTCGCCCCGGCTTCAAGATAGGCGGCGGCGGCGGCGGCGCCTATGCCGCTGGTGCCGCCGGTGACGAGGACATGCGCCCCGGAAAAATCATAGGATGGGTTCGTCATACTGTCTCCACTTCGATCCAACGGCCTTCCGCCGCCGAAAGGCGCGCGGCATCGAGCACGGCTTGTCCTGCCGCCGCATCAAGAAAATCGCCCGCCGGATCAGGCAGCGGCGGCGTGCGGCCCTCGATCCTTGCCTTCAACTGACGGAACAGTTTGGCATAGGGCGCGACATCGAACCCCTGCGTGTGCCAGCGATCCATTTCCGTCTGGATCAACTCCGCGACGGCAAAGGGTTCGGGCGCTGGATTGACCAGTTCGGCAGGCATCGGAACCTGCCGCGCGCCGTCCGCATCCTTTATCCACACCTCTTCAGGATCGCCAAAGGCGCTGCCCGACTGGATCCACGCGGCGCCCTTAGTCCCCGCCACCTTGGTCGCCATGACGAAGGGTCCGGGAAAGTTCATCGCCGCCTCGATCACGCCCATGCACCCGTTCGCGGTCCTGAACTGCACGTTATAATAATCGTCGGACGTCATAGCGGGGCGGGTTGTGGAGAGCTTGCGCAACATCGCGTTGACGGCCACGATCTCGCCCAAGGTCGAACGAACCTGATCGATCATGTGCGTGCCGAACGCGCCCAGAAAGCCCCCACCCTGCGCCGCGTCCGTCCACCAATCGGCCAGAGGTTCTTCCTCGCCCGTGCCCGGCTGCTGGTAGATGCGGCTGAACATCAGTGGATCGCCGATCAGGCCATCCTGCACCACGCGCCGCAACAGCGCCTGCGCGCTGTCGAAACGGAATTCCGCGCCCAGTGCATGGACGACGCCAGCCTTGTTCGCTGCGTCCAGCATCTCGCGCGCTTGCGCCAGATCGCGCGCAAAGGGCTTTTCGCACATCACATTACGCCCAGCGGCAATGGCCTGCATGACGGGCGTGTAGTGCGCATGGGGCGGCGTTGCGACCGTCACCAGCCGGATGGCCGGATCGTCGGCAAGCACCTGTTCCAGATTATCCGACGCCAGCGGAATATTGAGCGGGGCCGCACGCTCGGCCGTACGTTCCCGGTTGCGCCCGACAATGGCGCGAACCTCGAAGCCCGCTTCCCGCAGCGCCCTGACATGCGTGAACAGGCCAAAGCCCGTGCCCACAACCACCGCGCCTATCGGCGTTTCTTCTCCACTCATCGTATTTCTCTGGCCTTTCTGATGATGTCGCGGGCTGCTGGCGCCCATGAGGCGATGGCTTCGCCCATCGGCGCTGCACTGGTTGCAGCGGAAAATATCTCGACGGAAATCGGCGCTGTCGCCTCGATCCGATCGAGCGTGCGGATGAAACGGGTGAGGTCGAAGCTGCCCTGTCCCGGCACAAGACGGGCCGTCATGGTCTCGTGCATCAGGTCCGATTGGGGCTCTGCGGGCGCGTCGTTTATCTGGATGGTGTGGATGCGCGACCCCGGAATGCTCTCCAGCAAGTCGAAGTTCGCTCCGCTCCGGAAGAAATGCCAGCTGTCGAGGGTCAGGCCGCCATTGGGCCTGCCCGCCGCCTGAACGATCGCCCAAGCACTCGCCAGGTCGGGGATGCCGCCAAAGGGAAGGAACTCGATATGCGCCTTCATGCCATGGCGGGCGGCCAGGTCGCACAAATCGGCAAAGGCTTCCGCAGCCTCATCGAGTGACGGCGTGACGCCCATCATCTCCACCGCCGTGACGGAGGGTGACCCGATGCGCGCGGCGGTTTCCACCACGCGGTCGGGCGTCATCGAGCGGAGCAGGGCGGCCATAGGGACATCATCCCCAGCGCTGCGATGGCTGGGCAGCCAGCAGGCCGTGCAATCCATCTCCATGATTGCCAAGCCGTGGTCCGCTATCCGCATGCCGATGTCGGCGGCATTCATCCCCGCCTCTTCCAAAGCCCAGATGTCGCCGGGCATCAGCGATATGGCGGAAAACCCGGCTTCACGCGCGGGCGCTAGCCGTTCCAGCAGCGGCACATGGACGAAGGGCGGGGCCGACAGGACCAGCATCGGATCGTTCGTCATGCCTGATCCAGACGGAAATTCAGTTCCAGGATGATCCCGTTCCGCTCTTCCACGAATAGTTGGCAGAGATTGGCCGGCGGATAATCCTTGCGCACGACGCCAAGACCGGCGGCTTCCAGTCGCGGGAACATCGTGGGCAGGTCGTCGCATTCCAACGCCACATGATGCACAGCGCCGCTGCCCCGCGCAGGGGTGAAGGGAAACGCATCATCACTGGGATAGCGGCCCTCGACAGGGCCGATATGAATGATCGGACGATCGCCGGGATCATATATCCAGCAGCCCTTGTCGATGGACTCCGCCCCCGGCGCGACACCGGCGCGAAGACCCAGCACGTCGCGGAAAAAGGCGGCGGTGCCGGGCACGTCCGCTGTACGGATGTTCACATGGTCAAGCGTTCGTACGGCCATTGCATCAATCCACGAACTGGCCGGTCAGGATCGCCGCGCCTGCATCCAGCGCGCCCGTGCCCTCTGCTTCCAGCCGGGCGAGCGGCAGACGCCAGAGATTGACGTCGGCGGTGCTTTCGGTCCGCACCAGCCGAAGCCCCCAAATCCCCCGTTCATGCCCATAGCTATTCACCCAGTTGCCGCCGAGGCCCGGATCGCGTTCGGCTATGACGATGCGGACCCGGCCATCAGGCTCCGCAACGAAACGGTAATTGTTCACCCATCCGTTGCCATCCTCGAACGTGTCGAGGTTTTCCTGCCACATATTGCAGATCTGGAAGTTCCAATATTCGCACTCAGGCGGCACGAATTCGAGCACCAGCGCTTCGTCCAGCCCCTTTTCCCATCCGCCGAACGCGACGTGGCGATCGGGGACGCCACCGTTCGACAGATATTGCGCGCGGCTATAGTCGAGCCGGTTCAGCTTTGCCGCAAAATTGCCCTGCGTGCCGTTCCACCAGTTGCGCACCAGTTCGGCATAGCCCAGCACGCCCTGCGCGGCCCAGGCGAGGTTGTTCGCCATCAACGCTGGCGTCACCGGCTCGGGTGCCGCGCCATCCATCCGCTCGATCCGCAGACCCGGAGCGATCTCCTTTTCCCGGTCGCTCCAGACGAGCCGGATGAGGATGCAGTTGGTATCCGGTTGCAGCTTCAGCCAATTCTTGCCTTCGCCGGGATCATTTTGCGACATGATGATCTCGAACGTCCCGTCATCTTCGATATGAAGCTGCTGACTGCCCAGGAAGCCGGTGGTTTTGAGGTTGGAGGGGTCGAACTGTTTCAATCCCTCGACGCCGAGCTGTGCCCAATCACGCGCGCCCAAATCGTCGGGCGCTGGCGCGGTCAATATGGCGAAGATGAAATAGGGTATGGTCCCGCGCGTGCCGATGATCCGGTAATCGCGGGCTTCATCGAACTGGCACATCAGATGGTCCTGATCGACCGTCTGGACGTTGATCGACTGGCGCCATACCATGTCGCGCAGGCGCGGCCGGGTGGGTTCGGCGTTCTCGATCAGCCGCTCGAAGCTCGACCGGGCGACCCGCGTCAGAAAACGATACCATTCGGCCCGGTCGAGATCGGACGGATCATCGCCGAACCGGTCTATCATCCGGCCAGCGACTTTCAGGACGTCGCAGAAATCTTCCCACGACTGGCCCGATAGCAGCCGCTGCGCGGCCTGCGTTTCAATCGCGCGCTTGTCGATCGGTTCTTTCAAGGCGTCAGTCATCGCGCCGCATCCTCTCCTGATTTGAGGCAGGAAGGTGCCACCATCCCTGTCACGCGGCCAGTCAATCTTCTGTCGATACCGTGCCATTATCCTTCCTATGTGACGCAAAACATCCGCAGCGGGGGCCACGGACATTTCCATGCCAACCAGGATTGACAAAAAAGTTATAATACGATAACTTTACAGCGTTTGAAGGCGGATGGAATGATTCGCCCGAGGTTTGGAGAGGAGTTGCAAAAATCATGTTGAGCAATGAGCAGAAGCGGCGGTTGTCCGACATGCTGCAGCCTGTTTCGCCGCCGCGCGAGTTGCATGACGTCTACACCGAGGATCAACGTCGGCGGCTGCTGGATGTCGTCCATAGCGGCGCCTGGAAGCTCATCATCGCGCAGCATTTTCCGACGCCGGAATCCCTGATCGCCACCTTCGCGGGCGGTTTTCCGGAAGGGTTCGAGCCGACGCTCGACATGTTCCTGACGCCGACATTCCGCGGCTTCTATGCCAATTATTCGACCTGCATGTACCCGGAGATTCAGGATACCTTCTACAATCCGACATTCCTGGAATATGCCAAATCCTATTGGAATGCGGACTACGCCAAGCCGCAGATGATGCTGTTCAACGTGAACGGCCCCTGCGGCAATACTGATCCGGGCCATCTGGATTCGCCCAGCTTCCGTGGCGTTCGCTATGAAAACTCGCCCACATGGCTATGTTCGATCATGGGCCGGTCGGGACTGTTCCAGGACTATCTGATCAAGATGGCCCAGGTGATCACCTGGTTCAGCCATGATCCCAATAGCGGCTTCACCTATTGGCCCAAGGGTCCGCTGGAAAAGCCCGCGCGGTTGCAGCCGCCCGTCTATAATCGTGGTGTGGTTGTGCAGAATGAAATGCTCGTCCATCGCGGCGAAGCCAATGGCCCGATCGAGCGCCGCAAGCCGCAGGGCCTGGGCTTTGACTCCCTGTTTAGCGGCGAACCGGGCAACCCCGATGGCTGGCTGGTAAAGACCGGCGACGAAGTCATCGAGCGTTATCATACCGACGATTTGCGCTTCCTCGTCCACTGGTCGGCCGAAGTGTTCGAAGATTATGCCGAGCTTAAGAAGAACATGGATGGGTCTGACAACCTCACCTATGATCAGGTGTTCGACACGCTGATCAAGGATGTGCGCTCGCGCGGTTTCCAGATCGAGACGCCGACCGATCCGATCAACGATCCGGTTTTCATCAAGGCGCTGAACGCCGCTTATGACTATGGTGGCCCGGCCGAATATCCGGCCGAAGCGCCGCGTGAGCTGGTCGCCGCCTGAGCGCGAGCGGACAGCAAGAGCAGGAAGAAGGGGCGTCCCGTCAGGGCGCCCCTTTTTTCATGGCCTCCGTTCAGGGGGCTGGTTCCATGTCCTCGGGCCCCCAATAGGCCTTCAGGCTGGTGATCTTTCCCTCTCCATCGAACGTGCAGACATCCAGCGACCGGATCAGCAGGCGCGGGCCTTCCGGCGGCTGAAACGTCACATCAAACACGAGCGCGGCCGCATTGGCATGCGATCCCCGGATCGGTGCCACCGGCCGGATATGTGTGTCAAAAGCGATCGTGTCGCTAAACCATGCACGGATTTCCTCGCCGGTCTTGGGCGGAGAACCAACCGGGTCCTCGATCACCGCATCACGCGCGAACAGCGCCAGCACGCCGTCCCGATCGCCCGCGTTGATGCGATCCACATAGGCCTGAAGCGCGGCCCGCATGTGCGTTTGGTCAGGTCCCGGTACGCGGGGTGGAGAGGATTCGGACATATCCTGTTTACCTCGTTATCCATAGAGTCATAACGGCTATGAATCGCGCATTTAACATATGAACTTGCCTTTATAATGATGTTTTGCGTAGAAAGCGGAAGATTTCAAAAAGGCTATAAGCGAGGCTGTGACTCGCCGCATTAGCTGCTAATTTGCCATGGGCAGTGAGAGGATCAAGAAATGGCGACATCGTCGGACTATCGTCTGGGAGACTTCACCTTCCCTCGTGGCTGGTTCATGGTGGGTGAGAGCGCTGAGGCGACGAGCACGCCCAAGGCGATGCGCTACCTCGGCCAGGACATGGTGATGTACCGTGGCGAGAGCGGCAAGGTCTATGTGACCGAAGCCTATTGCCCGCACATGGGCGCGCATCTGGCGAAGAACACGACGAGCTACATCGTGCGCGATGGCGAGCAGGTGCAGGGCGAATCGATCCGCTGCCCCTTCCATGGCTGGCAATATGGCCCCGACGGCCAGTGCAAGAACATCCCCTATTCCGACTTCGTGCCCAAGGCAGCCAAGCTCAAAACCTTCCCGGCGATGGAGCGCGCGGGCACGATCTGGATCTGGCATGATCCCGAAGGCCTCGAACCCAATTTCGACCTGCCCGATTTTGGCGGCCATTATGACGCGCCCGGCTGGGTCAACTGGAAGATCGACTATATGGGCGATCTTGATATCCACCCGATCGAGGTGGTCGATAACATGGCCGACTTCGGCCATTTCATCCCGATCCATGGCGCGAAGGATTTCGTCTACTTCGCCAATGAGTTCAAGGATCACATCGTCCACCAATATTATGCCGCAGGGCACCGCACGCTGACGCTCAATCCAGAGGACGTGCTGACGCTCGACACCTGGTACACCGGCCCCTCGATCCTCCAGTCGGAGATGGCGGGAACGTTCGACAGCTTCATCATGATCACCCATACGCCGATTGAGGATGGCAAGATCCGCGTCTGGCATGGGTTGATGGTGCAGGTGAATGACGGCACCGCGCCGGTGACGGACGAGCTACGCGCCGCAGCCCTCGAATATCAGGAAGGCAGCCGCCTCGCCTTCGCGCAGGATGTGGAGATCTGGCAGAACAAGAGGGCGTGCCTCAACCCGCTCGTCATCCCCAATGACGGCCCCTATGGCAAGGTGCGCAGCTGGTACAAGCAGTTCTACAACCCCCGCGACAAGACGCCCGACATGCACAAGCGCACCAACGGCCTGCATGTCACACTCGACAAGCGTAGTTCCACGCAGGCGGCCTGAAGGAGAAAATAAAATGGAGAGAAGTGAACGTCCGGTCGCCATCGTCACTGGCGCCAGCCGTGGCGCGGGTCGTGGCATTGCGGTGGCGCTGGGAGAGAAAGGCTATCGCGTCTATGTGACGGGCCGCTCCGTTCGCGAAGGCGATGCGGAACTGCCCGGCACCATCGGCGCGACGGCGGCGCAGGTCGATGCAGCCGGCGGCGAAGGCCGCGCGGTGCAGGTCGACCATGCCGATGACGCAGCCATCGCCGCGCTGTTCGAGCGTGTGCGTGACGAAAGCGGCCGCCTCGACATATTGGTCAACAATGTCGCCGCCCTGAACGACGATCTCGTCAAGCCCGGCCCCTTCTGGGAAAAATCGACCGGGCTTGTGGATATATTGAACGTCGGCCTGCGCTCCCATTATCTCGCCAGCTGGCATGCCGCGCGCATGATGGTTCCGGCGGGCAGCGGCCTTATCGCCTTCACCTCATCCTTCGGGTCGGTCTGCTACATGCACGGCGCAGCCTATGGCGCGCAGAAAGCGGGCGTGGACAAGTTCGCCGCCGACATGGGCGTGGACTTCCGGGGTACGGGCGTTACCGCAATTGCGCTCTGGATGGGGCCGCTCCTAACGGAACGCAGCGCGCGGACGCTAGGCGAGCATCCTGAGCAATATGAAAAGTTCATGGCCGATGCCGAGACGCCTGAATTCAATGGCCGGGTGATCGCCGCCATCCATGACGATCCAAACCGAGACGAATTGAACGGCCAGACGCTGATCACGGCTGAAATCGCGCAGCGATACGGCATAACCGAAGCGGGCGGACGCACGCCGCCATCCTACCGCGCGATGCTGGGCGATCCGCGCATCCCGCACCCCGCCATCGTGGCGTAAAGGAGCTGACGATGGATTTAGGGCGCCGATTTGCAGGCAAGTCGATCATTGTAACCGGAGCCGCATCCGGCATAGGACGCGCCACCGCCATCCGGCTGGCTGTCGAAGGCGGCCGGGTGCTCGCGGTGGACCTGGATGAAAAGGGGCTGGAAACGCTAAGGCAGGAACAGCCCGGCATTGCCATCCGCGCGGGATCGGTGGCTGACGAACCGACCGCCCGCTCGATCGTGGCGCAGTGGGTCGAAGAAGCCGGGCAACTCGACGTTCTCGTCAACATGGCGGGCATCATCCGATCAAGCCACGCCGCAACGACCGACTATGAAGCCTTCATGTCCCTCATTGCGGTCAATATGGGCAGCACCTTCCTGATGTGCCGCGAAGCCTTGCCGCATCTGGAAAAGACAAAGGGCAACATCGTCAACGCCGCGTCCACCTCCAGCCATTTCGGCCATCCCTTCCTCACCGGCTACGCCGCCAGCAAGGGCGCGGTCGCCGCCTACACCCAGAGCCTCGCCTGGGAATATTTGAAGCGCGGCGTGCGGGTGAATGCGGTCGCGCCGGGCGGCATCGAAACGCCGCTCGCCAACAGCGTCCAAACCGGCATGGTGGAAGGCGCCGATTGGGAGTTGTATAATCATCTCGGCCCGATCAATGGATTTGCGACCCCGGACAAAATTGCGGGCGTCATCGCCATGCTGGCGAGTGAGGATGGAGGGCACATGAATGGCGCAATCGTGCGTATCGACGGGGGCGTTCACGCCTGAACCATCAGGCGTGGCAGGGGGCGTGTTTTCATGACGCCCCCTGAAAATGGCTTTTGCCTGGACCATCTTTCGCTGGTGAACCTCGACGCCCTTACGGTGATCGAGGCGGCCGCCAGCGCAGGCTTCACCGCCGTCAGCCTGTTCGTGACGCCGATCCCGATCAGCCCGACGCCTGACCTCATTCTGGACAAGAGCGCCCGCAAGGCGGTGATTTCCGCATTGCGCGACACCGGCCTTCGAGCCGGTGTCATCGAGCCTTTCATGCTGGATGCCGATCCTGATTGGGGGCTGCTGGAAAGCAGCGCGGAACTGACCGCCGCGTTGGGCGGGACTGTCAATATATTGGGTCTCGACCCGGATCACGCACGGCTGCGGGAGTCGCTGGCCCGCATGGTGGAGATTTGCCAGCGGGCGGGTGTTCCCGCCATTATCGAACCCTATCCGCTATCCTCGATCCGTTCGCCTTCACAAGCGCTTGAGATCGCCCATTCCCTGGGCGCCGAGGTGGGCCTGTGCATCGACACGCTCCACGTCATCCGCAGCGGCGGAGGCTGGGACGATGTGGCCTGCCTGCCGCCTGAGCGTATCCGCCATGTCCAACTGAACGACGGCCCGATCGAGCCGCCGCATGATCGCGTCAATGAAGCCGTGTTCGACCGCTTGCTGCCCGGCGAAGGTGAATTCGGCCTTGGGGTGCTGCTCCCGCTGCTTCCGGCCCATGCCACCATAGCCGTGGAAGCGCCGTCGCGTGCCTTGGCGACCGGGGATCCGCACGAACGCGCGGCGCGGCTGATGCAAGCGATGGTGGATTTGTAAGCTTCGGGCTAGCCTATCGTCCTATATCAGCACTACAACTACCCCCGTTCGGGCTGAGCTTGTCGAAGCCCTTCTTCTTTAAGAAGTGAAGCCCTTCGACAGGCTCAGGGCGAACGGGGTTGGGTGATGCTCTACAACTGCAACGCAGCGCCACTCAGCCGCTCGCAGCATTCCCGGGCGGAGCGCACTGCCCCGCCCGGACAATCCATCATTCCGCCGCCAGCGTCGCCTGCTCACGGAAATAGGGGATGACCTTCTCGCCGATATTGCGGATGGTCTCCATGATCACTTCATGCGGGATGCCGCCCATCTGGAACATGAAGAGGATTTCGTCGGCGCCCGCATCCTGCAAACGCTTGACCTGCCGGATGCAATCTTCCGGCGTGCCATAGGCGTCCTCGACAACCTCGAAGGATTCGGTGTGGTGGCCACCGATGGTGATCTTCTCTTCCGACAGCCAGGCCACCGTTTCTTCCTTGTGGCGCTGAAGCGCGGCAAGGCTTTCGCTGGCGTCCAGGTCCTCCACATCGGGAGCGGGGCCGCCAGAATACCAGTGGCCCAGCGATTCCACGAAGAAGCGCTGTCCACGAAGCCCGATGCGGCGTGCCTTCTCCCGGTCTTCCAGAACCACGGCGGGGCAAAGCGCCGCGAGATGTTCGGTCGGGCGGTAGCCGACCTGATCCTCGGCCTTCCGGTTCTTGAAAGCCTCACGATAAATGGCGTTCTTCTGCGCAATGTCGCTCGGTCCGGCAAAACCGAGCACCAGTGCGCCGATGCCGCGCGATCCGGCGGTGGTCAGCGTGTCGGCGCGGGTGCAGGCCATGTAGATCGGCGGATGCGGGTCCTGCATCGGGCTGGGGTGGATCGGGCGGAAGGGGATCTTCACGAACTGGCCATCATGTTCGATCTCGCCATGCTTCAGGATCTTGGGGATCAGATACATGCTCTCGTCGATCATCGGCGGCAGGTCTTCGAGATTATAGCCGAAGGTGCCCGCTTCCTGCTGCGTTCCGCCCTTGCCCATGCCGAAATGGACGCGGCCATTCGATAGAATGTCCAGCGTTGCGATGCGTTCAGCGACCTTCACCGGATGGTTCATCGCGGGCGGCAGGCAGACGACGCCATGGCCAATGCCGATGCGCGACGTGCGCCCGGCGAGATAGGCCAGGAAAGTTTCCGGTGCGGACATGTGCGCATATTGCGTCAGTGCGGTATGTTCGACGGCCCAGATCGTGTCGAAGCCCATTTCCTCGGCATGGATGGCTTGCTCGATAATGTCGCGGAACACCTGCTGTTCGTTCTGGCGCGACGTGTCCGCCATCTGCGCTTCGTAAATGATCGAGAATTTCATCATCTTCTCCACAAAACTTTCTTTCGTGGAGACAGGCTATGCCGAGTGCCGTGCCGCTACATCATCCAAATGGATCAGATTTCAGACTCGCTGCCGATGGAACGCAGCAGCGTGACCAGTTCGACCTGCCGATGCGTGTTGGTCTTGGCAAATATCGCGCGCAGATGGGATCGCGTCGTGTTGTAGGCGATGCCCAAAGCATCCGCGGCGTCCGCCAACGTGGCGCCCTGCGCCAGATGAACGGCAAGTCCCGCTTCCGCCCGCGTGAGGTGAAAGCGCTCGCGCAACAGCTCTTCCGATGGACCGGCGGGTCGGCTGGGGTCGGCGATGAACAGGGCGATCCATGCCCCGTCGCCATAGGCGGAGGAAGGGATGGCCCGCGCCCGCGCATGCAGCGGCTGTCCGACGGCAGAGGCGATTTCGAACAGGATTTCCTCGCCCAGTGGCGGCGGGGAGGAAAGGATGCGGTTGATCGCCGCAGCGCTGGAGCCGGTCCTGGCCTCCAGCTTGCCATGCTGCTCGGAAACGATGGTGCCCTCTTCCAGCATATGCGTGGCGAGCGTGTTGCGGCGCAGGATGCGGCCTTCCCGATCAAGGATCAGGGTCGCTACCGCCAAACCAGCCATGGCGCTGCTGAACAGCTGGCTTTCCGCCTGGGTACTTGTGAGCCGCGCGTGAAGATCAAGCGCGATGCGCAGGTGCGGGATCAGCCGTTCGAGCAGTTCCCGTTCGGTATCGCCAAATTGCGCATGGCCTTCGTCCCGCGTCAGGCGCAGCCGGACGGCGATATCAGGCAGACGATGCAGGTCTACGCCCAGAATTTCGCTGCTGCGCGCCACGTCCAGCCAGTCGCGGAAGCGCGCCGGGACATGGCTGACGAAATCACGGAAGGAAACGACTCGTCCCTCGGGCAGGCCGACGAAGGGATCGGCCTGCGAGATGCGCTGATATTCCTGTGTTCGCTCCGGGTCCGCGCCGGGGGTGACATGGGCATCGATTCCGGCACTCCCCCGACCGATCAGCAGCGTGGCGAAGGTCGTGTCGGTGATGGCCGCCAGCGCCCGCAGGAAATCCTCCCACGGCGGGGACCGCGTCAGCCCGCCGTAGAGCGTCTGCAACAGGTCGGCAAAGGCGGTATCATCGCTCATGATTCAGATTTCCGCCTTCAGCCTCGACGATGGCAGCCACCGTCGAGGCCGTACCCGGTTCAGCGTCGCAGGGCCAGCGTCACGCTGTAGCGACGGGGCGGCGAATAATAAGCCTCCGTAAAGCCAAAGCTGGTCGATGCATCATAGCCCGCCGTGATGATACGGCGATCGGTGATGTTATCGACGCCCACGCGCACCGACAGCCCGCTGTCCGCAAAGCGCAGTTCGGCGCTGGCGTTGAGGATCGCATGATCGGGCTGCCGCAGCAGCGGCGTGTTTTCCGCATCGACAAAGACCTGGCTCTTATAGGCTGCGTCCAGCCGCAGCACGCCCTCTACATTGTCGCTGAGCGGCGCTTGATAGACCGCGCTGGCATTGGCGGTGATATCCGGCGCCTGCTTCAGCTTGCGGTTGCTGACGTCGGTCGGCACGCCCCCAATGACTGACACATATTCCAGATATTTGGCATCCAGCAAGCCAAGCGCGCCGGTAACGGTGAAGCGCGGCGACACCTTGAACGCGCCTTCCAGCTCGATGCCCTGAATGCGGGATCGGCCCGCATTTTCGTTGCGGACGACGATCAGGCCGGTCGTCGGGCTGACGGTCGATACCAATATCTGCTGGTCGCGATATTCGTTGCGGAACACGGCAAGGTTGATGGTGGCGATACGGCCGAAGCCTGCCTTCAGCCCCGCTTCGTAGGAGGTCAGATGTTCCGGATCATAGGAACCGATTTCCTCGAGCGAGGTAGGCCGCCCGTTGAACCCGCCCGACCGGAAGCCCCGCGAATAGGACACATAGGTCATCAGGTTCGGTCGGAACTTGTAGGAAAGCGAGGCGCGGGGCGTAAAGGCATCCCAGCTTTTTTCCAGCGTATAGCTGGGCGTCCCCGCCAGCAGCGGCTCGCCCGAATAAATGCGCATGGCCGACTGGAAGAACTTCTTCTTCTCCCAGGTATAACGGGCGCCCAATTCCAGCGAGAGGCCGTCGGTCAGCTCATAATTGCCGTTGGCGAACAGGGCGAGATTGTCGGTGCGCTGCCGGTTGCGGAAATCGATGTTGAAGTCGAACGCGGAAGCGGGGACGGGGCCGTCAGGCGTGGGGAAGGGATCAAGCCCCGCCGCCACCAACGCGTCAAACAGTCCATCCGCGACGATCAGCCGCGTATTGTCCCGCGTCTTTTCACGATAGGCGAATGCGCCCAGCAACAATGTGCCGCGGCCGCCTAGATCGAGCGACAGCTGCAATTCCTGGCTGATCTGCCTCGCCCGCTCGTCATGAATGTCCCCGGCATAATTGACCGTCGAGGACGCATCGCCATCGCGGCCGAACAGCGCATCGACATAGCGATAGGCGGTGATCGACTTCAACGTCGCCCCGCCCAGATCCTTGGTCAGGGTCAGCGATGCGTTCACCGCGTCGGTCTGATCCTTGTTCAGTTCTGAGTTGCTGTCGGTACGGTCGATGTCGCCCGGCACGGTGCAGCAGGGCGCAAGGAAGGTTGATTGCAGGATGGAAAAGAAGGTCGGCGTGAAGGCGATCATGCTATGCGGCGCGCTGTGCTGCCGCCGGTGCAGACCATCGACCTGCAACACTGCGTCCAGCCCTTCGCCGTCATAATGCAGCGCCA
This sequence comes from Sphingobium sp. TomTYG75, assembly GCF_054771635.1. Lineage (NCBI taxonomy): Bacteria > Pseudomonadati > Pseudomonadota > Alphaproteobacteria > Sphingomonadales > Sphingobiaceae > Sphingobium > Sphingobium sp. TomTYG75. Next base: position 571,541 of record NZ_BSRE01000002.1, read on the forward strand.
GCTTCCCCGCCACCACATTGCGGTTGCCCAGATTGTCGCCGGAGGGGATTTTCTGCCACCCCTCGCCAAACTCGCCCAGCGCCGCGACGCCCAGCGACCAACTGTCCGACAGCGGCGTTTCGGCATAGACGCGCCCGCGCACCGTGTTGAACGACCCGTATCGCAGGTCGGCTTCGATCTTCTGTTCCCGGCCCGGCACCGCCGACACGATGTTGATCGCGCCGCCCACCGTATTCTTGCCGAACAGCGTACCCTGCGGCCCGCGCAGCACTTCGATGCGGTCGATGCCCAGCAATTCGGTCGTCGCGCCAAATGTGCGGGCGACATAGACGCCATCGATATAGACGCCGACCGCAGGATCGGACGTGATGATGAAGTCATTTTCGCCGACGCCCCGGATGAAGGGCGCGATGCCACCGCTATTGCCGCCCTGGCCGGGCGTGAACTGGATATTGGGCGCGATCTGGCTGATCTGCGTCACATTGTCGAGGCCCCGGCTGTTCAGAGCCGAAGCATCGACCGCGCTCACCGCGATCGGCACATCCTGCAACCGTTCTTCGCGGCGGCGGGCCGTGACGACAATGTCACTGTCGCTGGCGGCGTCTGCTCCCGCCGCTGCCGTTTGCGACAGCGCAGCCCCCGGTGCGGCCAAAGCGATCAACGATACGATCGGATATAGCGTCTTGCGCATGCTTTCCTCCCCAAAAAAAGCGTCATTCTGTTATTGCGGCCGACTATAACGCCGCCCGCCTTATTCTCTAGCAGGCCGCCGCAAAAATGCCGCATCTGTTGCATCCGTGCATCATTAAGATGCTACGGCACCTACCCAGGCTCGTTTCTGTGTTCGGCGGGCGAAGCACCATCCCGTGTCGGTTCGCGCGAGTTCGTCCTCATACCAAAGGCCGACATGATTGTGCTGCTCGCCTCCGTTGGGTCCTTTGGATGACATGACAACATGAGCGGCGGAGCGCACGGTCGCCCTGTCTCCATCAAGATCGCACATGACGCTGGTCGTCGAATGATAAGTGCCCGCCAACCCCTCCACCACGGGCTGGAGAAACGCGATCAGCATATCGGCATCGCCACGCGGGCCGCCGAAAGCGGTGAAATCGACCCGCGCATCGTCGGCGAACAATGCGCGCAGGTCGGTCCACCGATGTTGGTCGATGGCGTGGCAATATCTGGCCAGCAGGTCATGAATGGCCAGCCGGTCAGAAACCTCCTGCCCGTCCATATGCGTGCTCCCCCTCAGGCCGCCCACTCGATCAAATGGCTGATGTCGCTGCGTTCTTCCGGCTTGCGGCCAGCGGTGGCAAGGTGGTGCGAGGTGATTTGCGCGTCGGCGGCCAGCGGGCGGATCATCTCGAACACGCGATCATATTCGGTGCGTGCGATCTTCCATACGCCATCTTCGCGCCGATAGACGTCGCGGTAAATGGCGCTGCCGATGGTGTGGCTGCTGCGCTCCACGTCGATGAAGATATCCTCCAGATACCAGATCCCTTCGGCATCATTTTCGCCCGTCAGGGTAATTTCGGGCATATGGCCGTGATGCATGGCAACCGCGCCGGAATGGAAGCTGTTCGCCAGAAACTCCAGCATATTGTCGCGGCCCGCCAGCCGGACGCGATAGGTGCCGCCACGATAATCGACGGTCAGGTCTTCCGTGAACAGGGTGCCGAGCAGCGTCAGATCGGCCGTGTCGATTGCCCGGAAATAACGATGCTTGAGGGTCCGGATATCTTCCAGATCGCTGAGCTGCTGCACAGTGTAAGCCATCAAACCTCTCCATATGTGACGCGATACGCGATTATTATGCGTCCCCTATACCTGATATGCGTAACAATCTGCAATGACCACTGCATTATGTCTGGCGAAGGATGGTGCAGATTGAGTATGGGGTCTATCCATGCGATGCGCCCGCTGCGCATTTCTCGAAAAAGGAAAGGATAAGGCCGTGGGCGAAACGGGAGTTGGCAAGGTTGCGATCGTCACAGGCGGCACGCGCGGTATCGGCGCGGCGATTGTCCGGCGTTTACTGGCTGAAGGCTATGCAGTAGCGACCTGCGGCCGCACCGCACCGGATGAGCCGATCGGGGCCGATGGGAAAACGGCGGAATTCGCATCCTGCGACATTCGCGATCCTGCGGCGGTGTCGGACTGGATTGCCCAGCTTGTCGCGCGCCATGGCCGCATCGACCTTGTCGTCAACAATGCGGGCGGATCACCGCAGGCCGACGCCGCGACGGCCAGCCCGCGCTTTTCCGAACGCATCCTGCAACTCAATCTGCTCGCGCCGCTGCATGTCGCGCAAGCCGCCTATCCGCATCTGAAGGCCGTGGGCGGATCGATCGTCAACATCGCCAGCGTCTCCGGCGCACGTCCCTCGCCCGACACGGCGATCTATGGCGCCGCCAAGGCTGGCCTGCTCAGCCTCACCACCAGCCTGGCGCAGGAATGGGGGCCGGATGTGCGGGTCAACGCGATCATCGTCGGCTTGATCGAGACCGAGACGGCTGAAATGACCTATGGCACGCAGGCGGCGCAGGATCGGATCGCGTCATCGATTCCGCTGAAGCGCATGGGCCGGGGCAGCGACATCGCCGAAGCGGTGGTGTTCCTGGGTTCGCCAGCCGCCGCCTATGTCAGCGGCGCGCGCCTTGAAGTCCATGGCGGCGGTGAACGGCCGCTGTTCCTGGAAATCGTCAAGGAAGAGGCCGCGAAGGCCTGACAGGGAAGGGCCGGGCGAGCCTGAACCCGCCCGGCCTTTGCTTCAGATACCCAGCAGCGCGCGCTGCTGCTCGCCCAGTTCCGGATTGCTCTGTTCCTGGAAGAAGGCAATGCGGCCAGCGACCGCCTGCTCGGTCATTTCCGGCTGGCTCGAAATCCAGAATTTGCGCGCGGCAAGACCCTCTACAAAGACGCGGCAGCCTTCGTCCAGATCCATGCCGTAATTGGCCATCATATGGGCCATCGTCGCACGGTGCCCCGCAGCGCTCTCCGGCTCGCCAACGCCTGCATCGGCGTCAAAGATGCTGGTCTTCAGCATGCCCGGAATGATCGAGCAGACGTTGATCGGCGCCTTGGCGACCTGCATCTCCAGATAGAGGCATTCGCTGAACGACTGGATGGCGTGCTTGCTCATGATATAGGCCGCCTGCGTCGGCATCTGGCCGAAGGAACCGATGGAGGCGAGGTTCGCGATCCATGCTTCCTGACCCACGCGCAGCATGTGCGGAACGAATGCGCGGACGCCATGCACGACGCCATGGATGTTGACGTTCAGCGTCGTTTCCCAACGCGCCGTGGGGATTTCCCAGACATTGCCGATGGTTTCGATGCCCGCATTATTGATCAGCAGGCGAACCGCGCCATGCCGGTCGAACACATCCTGCGCCAGCGCATCGAGCGCTTCGGGCTTTGACACGTCAAGCTGGATCGCCTCCGCCTTGCCGCCCGCCGCGATGATCTCGGCGGCGACCTTGTCGGCGCGGCCCTTGTCGATGTCGGTGACGACGACGGTCATGCCGATCTGGCCGCAGCGGCGGGCAAAGCCCATGCCGATGCCAGCGCCCGCGCCGGTGATGACGGCGACGCCGCCCGAAAAGACCTTTTCTTCTTCAGTCATGTTCAAGTTTCTCCGAGAGGGAAGGAATTACATCGAGGTCAGCGAAGCCGGCGCCGCGGGCAGATAATGGTGGTAATAGCCAGCCGCCCAGCCGCCATCGACCGCAAGTTCAGCGCCACAGATGTAACTGGCCTCGTCCGAACAGAGGAACAGGCTGGCAGCGGCGATTTCCTCGGGCTCGCCAATCCGCTGCAATGGTACGCGCTCATAGCCTGCATTCTTCGCTTCACCTTCCAGCGCCTGCGGGTTGCCCATGGCCGTGTTGACGCCGCCGGGGTGAACCGAATTGACGCGCACGCCCTGATGGCCAAATTCCAGCGCCGCGCTCTTGGTAAAGCCGCGGACCGCCCATTTGGAGCTGCTGTAAAGCGAAACAGAATTGACGCCGCGAAGGCCGTCCACCGACGATATGTTGACGATGGACCCGCGCTTCGCCGCACACATCTTGGCCCCGACATGCTTCAGCCCCAGCATCGTGCCCTTGACGTTGATGCCCAGAACGCGGTCGATATCTGCGACGCTCAGCTCGGTGATCGGGCCGAAAGCCACGACGGCCGCATTGTTGACCAGCGCATCGATCCGGCCATGACGGGCGATCACGGCATCGACCAGCGCGGTCCAGCTGGCTTCGTCCGACACGTCCAGCCGCTGGAACATCGCGGCATCGCCAATGTCAGCCGCCAGCGCCTGACCTTCAGCCTCCAGCACGTCGGCGATGACCACCTTCGCGCCTTCGCGCGCGAACAGGCGGATCGTCGCTTCGCCCATGCCACGCGCACCGCCGGTGACGATGGCGACCTTGTCTTGCAACCTGCCAGTCATGATTCCTGCTCTTCCTTGCTGATCAAACTTATTGAATAAAGGCCTTGAACGCGTCCCAGGGCACGTCCGAGGTGTAGAGGGCGGCTTCGTCCATCGACCCAGCCGGAATATGGAAACCGCTCGTGTCCATCACTGTATCGAATTGTGCAAGCGCCGTTTCGGGGGTCCAGTCCTTGTCGGTCGCCCGATAGCCGCGAGTGACGCCCGCGAACACCCTTGTATAGCCGCCACCGCCAGCCGTGAACATCTCGCCATTGCACGGTGCGCTGTCATGGGCCAGCATCGCTACGACCGGCGCAACCGCCCGCGCGGGGAAGTCTCGCTCCATCAGGCCGTGGATTTCCGGTCCCATCAGCTGCGTCATCCGGCTGCCCGCGATCGGCATGACGGCATTGATCTTGACGTCCTTGCCCTGCGCCTGCGTCGCGGCGGCGAGGCCACGCGTCATGGCCCATACCGCGCCTTTGGCGGCGGGATAGGGCACCGCGCTGCCCATGCCGAACCATGATCCGGACGAGATGTTGACGATGCGGCCGAAATTACGCTCCAGCATGCCGTTCCATACCGCGCGGCACAGGTAAAAGGTGCCGCTGGCCGACACGGCCATGTCCTTGTCCCACTGCTCATCGGTCACCGTCGACAATGTACCCGACGCACTGACGATGCCCGCATTGTTGACCAATATGTCGACGCGGCCCCATCGCGTCAGCGCGTCCTGCACGATCGCTTCTGCACCCGCCGATGTCGCGACACTGTCGCCATTGGCCTCTGCAATGCCGCCAGCGTCGCGGATTTCGCGGGCAGCAGCGTCGGCATAGCCCTGATCCTTGCCCTCGCCTTGAAAAGTGCCGCCAAGATCGTTGACCAGCACCTTGGCCCCGCGCGCGGCGAGCAGGGCGGCATAGGCCTTGCCCAAGCCACCTCCCGCACCCGTGACGATCGCCACCTTATCGTCGAAACGCAGTTCAGACATCGGCCTCTCCTTTATCTTCCCGATCGCAAGGGCGTCAGGCTTTCAAGATCATGTCGGCGGCCTTTTCGGCCACCATCATGGTCGGGACATTGGTGTTGCCGCCGGGCACGCGCGGCATGACCGATGCATCGACGACGCGCAGCCCCGCCACTCCGTGGACACGCAGTTGGGGATCGACGACCGCCATCGGATCATGTCCCATGCGGCAGGTGCCCACGGCGTGAATGTCGGAAATGGCGGTCTCGCGCAGATAGGCGTCCAGTTCATCATCCGACTGGATATTTGCGCCCGGCGCCAGTTCCTCGCCCCGGAAAGGATCGAAGGGAGCCTGCGCGAAAATGTTGCGCACCGCACGGATCGCTGCGCGGCCCATCGCCATGTCGTTGGCGGTCGACAGGATGTTGGGATCGATCGACAGCGGCGCGGACGCATCTGCTCCCGTCAGCTTTATCTCGCCCACGCTTTCCGGGTTCAGCAGGTCGATATGCGCGAAATAGCCATGATCCATGATCAGCTTGCGCCCCATCGCTTCGTAAAGGGCCATGGCGAAATGCACCTTCACATCGGGATATTCCGCGCCCGGCATGGTCTTCAGATAAGCACCGATCTCCGCCGGAGGGCTCGCCAGCGGCCCCTTGCGGAACAGCAGGAAGTTCGCGACCGCCTTGGCCGCGACAACCGGGTGGAAGACGTTGAACAGCGATACGGGCTGCGTGCAATATTGCTTCACGCTGACCGCCACATGATCGCGGTAGTTCTGGCCGACGCCCGGCAGGTCATGCACCACCTGCACCCCCGTCTGGCGCAGATGATCCGCTGGCCCGATCCCCGACAGCATCAGGATCCAGGGCGAATGGATGGCGCCTGCCGACAGGATGACCTCACGCGTCGCGTTCGCCTGTTCAAGCTGTCCCGCTCGCCGCCAGCTGACGCCGGTCGCGCGCCCGTCCTCCACGATCACCCGCTCGACATTGGCGCCGGTAATGACGCGCAGGTTCGGCCGCTTGCGCGCAGGCGTCAGATAAGCGCGCGCCGCGCTCCATCGCCGCCCGGCCGACGCGGTGACATCGGCGGGCACCACGCCCTCGCGCTGCGATCCGCTGGGATCGTCATTATAGGGGACGCCCGCCGCGATCGAGGCATCGCGGAACGCTTTGGCGAGTGGATTGTGGATGCCCGGTCGCGAAACCAGCACCGGCCCGCCCCGGCCATGATAGCCTTCCTCGCCGCCGGGCTGGAAATCCTCCAGCTTCTTGAAATAGGGGAGCACATCGTCATAGCTCCACCCTTCGTTTCCCAGCTGGCGCCAGCCATCATAGTCCGCCGCCGCGCCCCGGTCATAGACCATGCCGTTGATGGAGGATGACCCGCCCAGCACCTTGCCGCGCGGCGTGTACATCTGCCGCCCGCTAGCGTTCACCTGCGGCACGCTGACATGCATCCACTGGAACATGCCGCGATACATGATCGGCAGCAGCCCGCCCGGCGCATGGATGAAGACGCTGTTATCCTTGCCCCCGGCCTCCAGCAGCAGCACGCGGTTGCGCGGATTTTCCGACAGGCGCCCGGCTAGTGCGCATCCCGCCGACCCGCCGCCCGCGATGATGAAGTCGTAACTATCGGCCATTATCTCTCCCGCGCGTCATGCTGACGTCTGTTGTGCCGTGCGATGCCGACGCCGCAGGGACTCGGCCGAATATGCCGGTGCAAGCGGGGTCGCATATGATGTCTTGCGTGCTGAATTGGTCAATATGATACGCAGGTCAAGCCGGATTTGCCCGGCTGCCCGCCATTGACCCGCGAACTACCGCTGCTATTGTCTACGCAAACAAACGCGCCATTCAGCGGAATCGGCGGCATTCGCGTCGCCAAAATGCGGTACCACGCTTGCCGGTTTGCACATATCAAGGAGAATAGGATGTCCACCGAAACCCTGACCGCTGATCGCTTCGATCCCTTCAAACTCTATGATCCCGAGACGCTGGTCGCATCCGACCCCATCGAAATCGACGCGCCCGCAATGGTGGTGTGGAAAATCCTGACCGATATGTCGCGTTATGGCGAATGGAATCCCTTCTGCGTCTGGGCGGAATCCACGCTGGAGATGGGCGCGCCGGTTCACATGCGACTCGTCAACTATGCCAATCCCGGCTCGCTGGCGCCCAATTGCGAATATGTCTGCGCGTTCGAACCGGGCCGCCTCCTATCCTGGGAACTGAAGGATAGTGAAGCCTGGCCCTATCCCGCCCGCCGCGACCAGATCATCGAAGAACTTGGGGCCGAAAAGTGCCGCTATCAATCGACCGACGCCTTCACCGGCCCGAACGGCATCCATGTCATGCGTTTCTGCGGCCCATGGGTAACGCGCGCCTTCAACGACTCGGCCAAGGCGCTCAAGGCCCGCGCCGAGGCGATGCACCGCGGCGAAATAAGCTGATCACCGCTGCCAAGGGGTGAGGATAACCCTCCGCCAGATCGCGGTATTCGAAGCCGTCGCCCGCACCGGCAGCGTGGCGGGCGCGGCTGACGAGATAGGCCTCAGCCCCTCGGCGGCGAGCATGTCGCTCAAGGATTTGGAAACCCATCTGGGCGTGCAGCTGTTCGCCCGCTCCGGCCGCCGGATGCTGCTGACCGACCGGGGCCGGCCGATGCTGGAAATGGCGCGCGCCATATTGGTGCAGGTCGCGGACCTTGAATCCCTGTCCCTACCCGAAGAAGTGCGGGGGCGGCTGCGCATCGGCGCGGCGGTCCCGGTGGGCGACTATGTGCTGCCCGGCCTGTGCGCCGCCTTCATGAGCCTGCACCCCGGCGTCCGCGTGGAAATGCGCATCATGCCGTCTCATGAAGTGATGGAAGGCGTGCGCAACATGGCGCTGGATGTCGGCTTCGTCGGCGCGCCGGTCAACAGCAGCTATCTGGAGGCGGAGCCATGGCTGCGCGACCGGCTGGTCGTATGCGCCGCCCCCGACCACCCCCTCGCCGGGCGTCCCACGGTGCCGCTCGCGGACCTTGGCGACCAGCCATGGGCGCTGGAAAAGACGCTCTCGAGCGAACGCATCTCCTTCACGGTTGAGACGCTCAAATCCATGAACTCGCTCAACATCGTGTTCGAAGGCGAAAGCGTCGAAGCGATCAAGCGTATCGTTCGCGACGGCGCGGTACTCGCCTGCCTGTCCAGCCTGACGGTTGCAGACGAATTGGCGCGCGGCGAACTGGTCGAACTGGCCGTCCCTGAACTGCACTTCACCCGCATCATAAGCCTCGTGAATCGCCGCGACACCCAGCAACCTCAAGCCTGCCGCGCCTTTCACGAATTTGCCCGCCAGTGGGGCGAATCAGGAAAATAGCTTCTCCAGCCGCCGATCCATCAGTTTTTCTGATGCCATGCGTCGGAATTACGAATTGGTAGCATCGCCTCCAAAGGCCTAAATCAGGTCTCACACGCCCGGTAGGTGTGTTCAAGGAGAGTGATGTGAAAGCCATGATCTGCACCGCGTTCGCGCCGGTCGAAGAGTTGCGACATGGCGATTTCCCCGAGCCTCAAGCAGGGGCGGGGGAAGTGGTGATCGACGTGGCGGCCGCCGGGGTAAACTATCCCGACGTGCTGATCGTGCAGGGCAAATATCAAACCAAACCAGCCCTGCCGTTCGTCCCCGGCAGTGAAGCAGCGGGGCGCATCGCCGCCGTTGGGCCTGACGTTACAGGCTTCACTCCCGGAGACCGCGTCATCGCCTTCACCGGCAGCGGAGCCTTCGCCGAGCAGGTGCGCGTCCCCGCGACGCAGGTCTGGCCGGTGCCCGATGGCGTCGATCTGGAAGTCGCGGCGGGCATCTCCATCACCTATGGCACCTCCTATCATGCGCTGAAGGACCGTGCCCAGTTGAAGCCCGGCGAAACGCTGCTGGTGCTGGGCGCAGGCGGTGGCGTCGGCCTCACCGCCGTGGAACTCGGCAAGCATATGGGCGCGCGCGTCATCGCCGCCGCCTCCAGCCCCGAAAAGCTGGCGCTGGCGAAGGCGCAGGGCGCTGACGAACTCATCGACTATGCGCAAGAGGATTTGCGCGAACGCATCAAGCAGCTGACCGACGGAAAAGGTGTCGATGTCGTCTATGACCCGGTCGGCGGCCCCATGAATCTGACTGCGGTGAAAAGCCTCGCCTGGGGTGGCCGCCTGCTCGTCATCGGCTTTGCCGGGGGCGAGATCCCCTCCATCCCCGCCAATCTGCTGCTGCTGAAAAGCGCGTCGGCCGTCGGCGTCCTCTGGGGCAACAGCGTGCGCGCCGACCCCATCGCGCAAGGCGCCAACATGCGCCAGTTGCTCGACTGGTTGGCGGACGGTTCGCTAAAGCCCGTCATCGACACGCGCTTTGCCCTGCCCGACGCAGTGGCCGCGCTCCAGCATCTCGAAAAGCGCAAGGTGAAGGGCAAGGTGCTCCTGACCCTCCAGCCCGCATCCTGAACAGGAAATCCCTCATGTCGCAAACAGTCAGCTTCCACACCCACGGCGCGATCGCCGAAGCGGTGATCGACAATCCCCCGGTCAACGCCACCTCCGCCAGCGTGCGGCAGGGTCTTGCCGAAGCCATCCGCAAGCTGGAGTCCGATCCCGCCCTCCACGCGCTCGTCATCCGTTGCGAAGGCAAGACCTTCATCGCGGGCGCGGATATCAAGGAATTTGGCAAGCCCATGGCCGATCCGGGCCTGCCATTGGTCATGGAAATGATGGACCATTCGACCAAGCCTATCATCGCCGCCGTCCACGGCACGGTCCTCGGCGGTGGTCTGGAAGTCGCGCTCGCCTGCCATTACCGCATCGCCGCGCCGGGCACGAAATTCGGTTTCCCCGAAGTGAAGCTCGGCCTGATGCCCGGCGGTGGCGGCACGCAGCGCACGCCCCGCCTTGCTGGCCTCGCCACCGCAATCAAGCTGGTGACCGAAGGCAACCAGATCGGCACGGATGATGCGCTGAAGTCCAACCTCATCGACGCCGTAGCGACAGGCGGCGATCTCGCCGCCGAAGCACGCAGCTTTGCCGAAAAGCTGGTCGCGGAAGGGAAGGGGCCGCGCAGCTCCTCCACCCTGCCCATGCCCGCCGACGACCCGGCTCTGTTCGAAGAAGCCCGCAAAACCGTCGCCAAGAAGATGCGCGGCCAGACCGCTCCGCTTCGTGCGCTGGAAGCCATGCGCCTCGGTTATGAACTGCCCTTCGATGAGGCGGTACGCCAGGAACTCGCAATCTTCCGCGAATGCATGAACGGCTCGCAGTCCAAAGCGCTGCGCCACCTCTTCGCCGCCGAACGCGAAGTCGCGCGCATCCCCGGCCTCGCGCCCGACACCCTGACTCGCAACATCGAGCGGGTGGGCGTCATCGGCCTCGGCGTCATGGGACGCGGCATCGTCATGGCGGTCGTCAGCGTCGGCATCCCCGTCATCGCCGTCGGCCTCGACCAACCGAACATCGACGCCGCGATGAGAGCCATCACCAAAATGTGGTCCTCCTCCGTCGCCAAGGGCAGCATGTCGCAAGAGACGATGGACAAGCGCCTCGCGCTCATCACCACCAGTGGCGATCCCCGCGACCTGTCGCCCACGCAATTGGTGATTGAGGCTGTGACCGAGGATCTGGAGACCAAAAAGGCCGTCTTCGCGAAATTGGGTGAGGTGACGCCCGCCGGAACCATCCTCGCCTCCAACACCAGCTTCCTCAATATCGACACGCTGGCCGAGGCGTCAGGCCGCCCCGAAGATGTCTGCGGCATGCACTTCTTCAACCCCGCCAATGTCATGCGCCTGCTGGAAAATGTCCGCGCGGCAAAGACCGACCCCGAAGTGGTCGCGACCATCATGGCGCTCGGCAAGCGCATCGGCAAATTGCCGGTCCTGTCGGGCGTATGCGACGGATTCATCGTCAACCGCATGCTCTCCAAGCGGTCGCGCGAGGGCTTCTTCCTTGTCGAGGAGGGCGCGAAGCCCGCCGCCATCGACAAGGTGCTGCTATCCTACGGCTTCCCCATGGGGCCTTTCGCGCTGGGCGATCTCGCCGGGCTGGACGTGCAGGCCGCCGCCCGCAAGGCCCGCGCCGCCACCGCAACCGAGCGCGAACTGCGCGCCGACTTCCCCGAACAGATGGTCGCCGCCGGAAGGCTCGGCCAAAAGACCGGCTCCGGCTGGTACAGCTATGACGAAAGCCGCAAGGCCAGCGCCAACCCGCTGACCGAAGAGATGATCGCAGCCCACGCTGAACGCCACGGCCTCAAACTCCGCGAAATCGGAGAGGACGAAATCCGCGAACGCCTGCTCTATGCGATGGTCAATGAAGGCGCCAAACTGCTGAGCGAAGGCATCGTGCCGCGCCCCCATGAAATCGACGTCGCCTTGGTGAACGGCCTCGGCTGGCCCAGCTATACCGGCGGTCCCATGCATTGGGCGGACCAAATCGGCCTCGACAAGCTGCTGGCGACGATCGAGAAATTCCGCGCAGAACAGGGCGACGCCTATTGGACCCCCGCGCCGTTGCTCGTCCAATATGCGCGCGAGGGCAGGGGCTTTTACGCATGAGCTACGATCCCAACGCCAAAACCACCGATCTGCTGGCCCGGCTGCGCGCCTTCATGGACGCGCACATCTATCCCAATGAAAAAGCCTATTATGAGGAGGTCGCGACCGGCGACCGCTGGGCGCATGTCACCCTGATCGACAGGCTGAAGCCTTTGGCGAAAGAGGCGGGCCTTTGGAACCTCTTCCTCCCCGAAAGCACCCATGGCGCTGGCCTGACGAACCTCGAATACGCCCCGTTGTGCGAGGAAATGGGCCGCGTCCACTGGTGCCCCGCCGTGTTCAACTGCGCCGCGCCCGACACCGGCAATATGGAAACGATCGAACGCTTCGGCACGGCCGAGCATAAGGCTCGCTGGCTGGAACCCATGCTGGCGGGGGAGATGCGATCCGCCTTCGCCATGACCGAGCCACAGGTGGCCTCCTCCGATGCGACCAACATCGAAAGCTCAATTGTCCGCGACGGCGACGATTATGTCATCAACGGCCGCAAATGGTGGATTTCCGGCATGGGCGAAGCGGACTGCGCCCTCATGATCTTCATGGGCAAGACCGATCCCACCGCGCCCAAGCACAAGCAGCAGTCGATGATCCTCGTGCCCCGCGACACGCCCGGCATCACCGTCCTGCGTCCCATGACCGTGCTCGGCTATGACGACGCGCCGCATGGCCACATGGAAATCTTGTTCGAAAATGTCCGCGTGCCCGCCTCCAACATGCTGCTGGGCGAAGGGCGCGGCTTCGAGATCGCGCAGGCGCGCCTCGGCCCCGGCCGCATCCATCATTGCATGCGCATGATCGGCATGGCCGAACGCGCGCTCGAAGCCATGTGCCGCCGCGTGAAGTCGCGCGTCGCCTTCGGCAAGCCGCTCGCCGAACAGGGCGTCATCATCGAACGCATCGCCAATTCGCGCATCATGATCGATCAGGCGCGCCTCCTCACCCTCCACGCCGCCCACCGCATGGATACGGTCGGCAACAAGGTGGCAAAGGCCGACATTGCGATGATCAAGGTCGCCGCCCCCAACATGGCCTGCCAGGTCATCGACTGGGCGATACAGGCCCATGGCGCGGCGGGCATCAGCCAGGATTTCTTCCTCGCCAACTACTATGCCCACGCCCGTAAGATCCGCTTCGCCGACGGCCCGGACGAGGTGCACCGCCACCAGCTCGGCCGCCTCGAACTCGCCAAATATGACTGACATCCGCACGCTCGACACCAGCCGCCTCGGCCCATGGCTCCACGCCCATGTGTCGGGCGCGGACGGCGAGATCGGCGCGGAAAAATTCGCAGGCGGCCAGTCAAACCCCACCTATCTCCTGTCGGTAAACGGCCAACCCCGCTTCGTCCTGCGCCGCAAGCCCGACGGCGTCCTGCTCCCCTCCGCCCACGCGATCGAGCGCGAATATCGCGTCACCGACGCGCTGAAGGACAGCGCCGTCCCCGTCGCCCGCCCGCTCGCTCTGTGTGAAGACGCTAGCATAGTCGGCACGCCCTTCTTCATCATGGACTATGCGAAGGGCCGCAACTTCTGGGACGCCCGCCTTCCAGACCTCACACCCGCCGACCGCGCCGCCATCTATGACGAGATGAACCGCGTCCTCGCCGCCCTCCACGCCATCGACCCGGCGCAGGTCGGCCTCACCGACTATGGCAAACCCGGCAATTATTTCGCCCGCCAAGTCGCCCGCTGGACCAAACAATATCGCGCCACGCAAACACAGCAGCTCGACGCGATGGAGCAGCTAATCGACTGGCTCCCCGCCAACGACCCCGGCGTCGAAGCCAGCCGCATCGTCCACGGCGACTATCGCAACGACAATATGATCTTCGCCGCTGACGAGCCGCGCATCATCGCCGTCCTCGACTGGGAGCTATCCACGCTAGGCCATCCCCTCGCCGACCTCGCCCAGCATCTGATGGCATGGCGCGTGCCCAAGGAAGGCTATCGCGGCCTGTCCGACGCAGACCTCCCCGCGCTCGGCATCCCATCCGAAGCCGACTATCTCCAACGCTATGCAGAGCGCAGCGGCGCGCAGGCCGTCGACCCGGCCCATTGGCGCTATGCCCTCGCCTTCGCCATGTTCCGCAACGCCGCCATCCGTCAGGGCGTCTATCACCGCGCGATCAGCGGCAATGCATCCAGCGAAGCGGCCGCCATCCACGGCGCCCGTGCCGGAGAAATAGCAAGCCTCGCATGGCGGATCGCCCGCGGGGAAGAGGATGCCCATCTATGACAGAGAAACTAATCGACGTAGGCGGCTACCACCTCCGCGCCGTGGAGCAGGGGGAGGGGCCTCTCGTCCTCATGATCCACGGCTTCCCCGGCCTCGCATGGTCATGGCGACACCAGATGGAGCCGCTTGCCCAAGCGGGCTTCCGCGCCGTCGCCATCGACAGCCTCGGCTATGGCGGCAGCGACCGCCCCACCGATCCCGCCGCCTATGATGCCGACCATATGCAGGCCTATCTCATCGCCCTGCTCGATCATTATGAGGCGGACAAGGCAGTGATCGTCGGCCAGGATTTCGGCGCACAATATGCCTGGAACCTCGCCGTCCGCGCGCCCGAAAGAGTGGCGGGCCTCATCGCCACCATCCCCTATGACTATGACATGGCCGGACGCGCCATGTTGGGCAGCGCCCCACGCCTCCCAGCGGATGCGCCCGCCCAGCCAGAAGCATCCTCGCCCGATCGCCTCCCCAGCGAACGCTTCGCCGCCATGGCCGCCGAGCATTTCGTCCACTTCCACTATTTCATGGAAGCAGGCCCCGCCGAACGCGAACTCGCCGACCGAGCCCCCGACTTCCTCGCCCGCCTCTTCTACGCCCTCTCATCAAAGGGCGATCTCTGGAGCTGGAAAACGGTCTCATCGGTAGGCAGCGGTTATCTAGACGTCCTGCCACCCGCGCCGCCGCTCCCCTGGCCCTGGCTCTCCCAGGCAGAGTTCGACCGCTTCGTCAGCGAATATGTCGATGCCGCCCCGATGCTGCGCTTCATCGGCGGCCTCAACAGCTACCGCACCGCCGACGCAAACTGGCGCATCGGCGAAAAATGGGCCGACCATGATGTCGAAACGCCCACCCTGTTCCTCTATGGCGAAAAAGACCCGTCCTTCGGCTTCTTCACCGATTGGGAAGAGCGGATGCGCCAGCGAGTCCCCGGCCTCCGCGACATCATAGCCATCCCGGAAGCAGGCCATTTCGTGCAGCAGGAACAGCCCGCCGCCTTCAACAAGGCGCTAATCGACTTCGCCCGCTCGGTGACCCAATGACCGGCCGCTGGCCCATCGGCGGCCATCTCGGCCTCAGCTCCCCCGACCGCCCGATGCTCGCGCATCTCGCCCGCTCTACAAACTCGCTCGACCAGATCGACGCGCTCGCCGACCATGGCTTTCGCGGCGTGCAAGACCTGTTCATGATGCTGCGGCCCGAGGCTGAACAAGTCGCGATGGCCGACCGGATGGCGAGCCGCGAACTTGTCCTGTCCAGCTTCAGCGACCTCAAATATTGGAACCAGCCGGTCTGGAGCGCCGAAGATGAAGCAGGCCTCGAACATCTGCGCAGCAGCGTGGACCTCAGCATCGAAATCGCCACCCGCTTCAACGGCGGCAGCGTCGTCTGCGTGGCTGGCCTCGACAACCATCGCCCCCGCAAGGCGCAACTCGATGCCATGACGGAAAATCTAAAGCGCCGTGCCCACGCTGCAGCCCGCAGCGGACTCACCTTGCTCGTTGAACCCATCGCCCCCAGCCGCATCCCCGGCCTCCTGCTCGACCAGCTGGAGGATGCGGCGGAGATGGTCCGCGCCGTCGCAATGCCCTCGGTCCGCCTGCTGTTCGACACCGGCCATGTCGCGATGATGGGCCATGACGTGCCTTCCTCCTTCGCCTCCTGCGCCAAGGAGATCGGCCTTATCCAGTTCGCCGACGTGCCCAATCGCGTCGACCCAGGCCTCGGAGAACTGGACTGGCCCGCGATCCTCCAAGCCATTGGCGGCTATGAAGGTATGATCGAACTTGAGTTCGAACCCGCCGACCCGACCGCGACCGGCGAAACCCAGATGCTCGACCGCCTGAAAGCGCTCGGCATCTTCTGACCGGCAGCCCAAAGCCAGTACCAATGTCCTGATCTGCTCCTGATGACGCATTTTGCTCCTTCCCGGCAATAGGCCACCGATCACCGATTTGGTAAAAGGCGGCAACGAAGATCAGGAGAGTCTGCCTCGATGAGAGTGGTTGCCAATCTTGCCCAATGTCAGGGGCACGCCCGATGCGAAGACCTGTGCCCGGAGGTGTTTTCCACCGACGCGGTGGAGGGTAAAGTCGTCATAGAACAACCCGAATTTCCCCCGGAGCTTGAGGAAAAAGTCCGGCTAGCCGTGCGTAATTGCCCTGAAGGCGCGCTCCGCATCGCAAAGGGACCGGCGGCATGACCGTCACTTATTTCCCCGCCGCGCCAACCCATGTCCCCGAAGACCTGATCCGCGACTTCGACTTTTTCGACATGCCCGCCGACGTGTCCGATCCGGTGCAGATCTGGCATGGCCTTATCCAAAAGGGTGCGCCGCCCATCTTCTACACGCCGCGCAATGGTGGGCACTGGGTATTCCTGCGCTACGCCGACATTGCCGAAGCCTATCGCAATCACGAGATTTTCTCGACGCACAAGGCGCAGATCCCGCCGCTCGAACCCTATCCAATTCTTCAGCCCAACGGCGTCGATCCGCCACAACATGACGTATTCCGCAAATTGCTGGCCCCCATGTTCACGCCGCTTGCCGTCCGCCGTATGACTGACGGACTGCAAAGCCGCGCCGAAAGGCTCATCTCAGGCTTCGCTGGGAACGGTGGCTGCGACTTCGTCAAGGATTATGCAGCCAAATTCCCGACCGGCACTTTCCTTGAGCTGTTCGGCCTGCCCGAAGAGCGCCTGCCCGAGTTCCTGCGCATCTCCGACACCTTCTTCCGCAGCACCGACCCGGATATTCGCGCCGCAAACCTGCTGGAAATCTATGACGTGCTGGAAGAACTCTTCCGAGAGAAGGAGCGCAATCCGGGCACGGATATCGCCTCTACCGTCGTGCAGTCGCGCGACGCGGACGGCAATCCCTTCCCTTGGCAAGACATCATCAATTGCGGCTTCCTGCTCTTCGTCGCGGGGCTCGACACGGTCACCAACACCATGACCTATGTCTGGCGCTATCTCGCGACATCACCGGACGCGCGGCAGAAATTCCGCGACCGGCTGGATGATCCATCAGCCTTCCTCCTCGCGATCGAGGAACTGATGCGGATCAACGCGGTCTCCAACATTTACCGCCGCGTCACCCACGATTGCGAGTATAAGGGCGTGCAGTTCCGCCGTAACGATCGGGTTGTCCTGCCCAACACAGTGGCCAATCGCGACCCGCGCACGTTCAGCGACCCGCAGACCATCGACCTCGATCGCAAGGTCAATAACCATGTCACCTTCGGCCTCGGGCCGCACCGCTGCATCGGGTCGCACCTCGCCAAGCGGGAAATCATGATCTCGCTACAGGAATGGCTGCGGCAAATTCCCGAATTCGAACTGGACCCGGATCAGGACGCCGAATCCGTCTTCGGCGGCCCGGTCATGGGCTTTACCTCGCTCAAACTGCGCTGGTGAGGAAGGGCGCGGAGGGCTGCGCATCAGCCCTCCGCGCCCCTCAATCCATCAAAGCCGCCGACCGCTGCCGATATTCGCGCGGCGACAATCCCGTCGCCCGCCGAAACGCCCGCGCAAAGCTATTCCCGTGCGAAAATCCGGCTTGCTCCGCGACCTGCTTCATCGGCACATCACCACGCGCCAGCAGCAGCTTCGACTGCTCGATACGATAGGTTTCAATATAGTCCGAAATGGTCTTGCCGGTCAGCGCCAGGAATTGCCGATGCAAATGCCGGGTACTGATCCCGCACAGCGCCGCAAGTTCGGCAACGCCGGGCATGGGCGCACCCGCCTCGATCCGCTCGCGAATACGGCGGAACTGCCATGGGGCAAGGCGGCTCGCCGTCGCAGCACTCGCGGCCTGTTGGAACACCCGGCCCAGTTCCACCCGCACCAGCTGGAAAAACGCCTCCATCGCCTCGGCTGATCGATCCAGCGGATTGATCAACTCCCGATGCGCCAGCCGCATCAGGCTACGCAGCGCGTCGTTACGGATGTTCAGCAGCCCTTGCAGGAATGGCAGCGAAGGTTCGCCCGAGCCGATAATCGCCGCGCCATGCGGCTCATCGAAAACGCACCGGATCACGCGGATTTGCCTCCCTTCCGATCGTCCGCCGATCGCGATGCCCGGATGACGGACGAACAGCGCCCCCATGAAGCAGCGACGCTCGGGATCAATGTCCGGGAAATAGGCTGAAGCATCCGCCGCCATCGGGGGGAGCGACATTTCCAGCATCAACTGCTGCTCGGTCCGCTCGAAACTGACGATATCGGGCCAATGCCATTCCACCAGTTCGAACCGCCCGCCCGAAACAGGGCAGGATTCGATGATCGTGGCGGTGAAGTCGATCTCGCTCATTGATCTTGGTCCTTAGAACGTCTCTTTCCCGGTTTGAACCATCCGTTCAAGACCACTTTTCCTCCGTTCGCCCTGAGCTTGTCGAAGGGCTCTACTTCTTCATAGGCTTCACGTCAGAGGGGAAGTGAAGGGCTTCGAATAGCTCAGCCCGAACGGAGGTAGGTTATATCCCTCCCCTCACCGCATCAACACCCGCCAGGCCCCAGGCGGCCGCCCAGTCTCGCGCCTGAAGGCAGCGCAAAAAGACGGCGCCCCCGCATAGCCCAACGCCCGCGCAACCTCCTCAATCGACCCCTTATCCTCCGTCAGCATCGCCTTCGCCCGATCGATCCTCCGCCGCCGGATCGCCGCACCCGGACTGATGCCCGTCGTCTGATGAAAGCAGCGGATGAAATGATCCCGGCTGATCCCGCACCGCTCCGCCATCGCATCGATCGACGGTGCATCACCAGGCGCATCGATCATCGCCAGCGCCACCCGCAACGCCCGCGCGGAAAGCCCGCCGCGCCGCCGCCCCGCGCGCTCCGCCGCTTGAGCGAGAAACCGCCGCAAATCGAGCAGGATCAGCGACACCAGAGCCTCTCCAATATCCGCGCTGTCACTTCCGGGATGCTCGACCTCTGCCGCCAGCCGCAGCATCGCCTCCTCAATGGGCGGCGCATGCATGTCGAAACAGGCGCTCAGCGTCGCATCGTCAAAACCGATCCCCGCCAGCGCTGGCGCTATCCGCCGATCCTCAAAGCGAATGCGGAGGGTATCGAACGCGCCCTGCGCGACATGAAACTCCATCGGCACCCCAGCCGGCCGCAGCGCCAGCGCCCCCATGCGCGCGAACGGACGGCGCGGATCACCCGCCTTCCGCCCCTCCGACCCAGTCAGCAGCCGCGAAAGGCCCAGCATCAAAACCGACTGCGGCTCGACCATCTGCACCGTCTCTTCCCGGACTTCCGGGAAGGCGCAAATCTCGACCACCGCGCCATCGAGCCCAAGCGACCGCCGCACAATGTCGGCGCTCCGCCGCGCCTGCCGGATCGATATGGCATCCATCACAGCCACTTATCACAAAGCGCCAAAAATTACGAGATAATGCGACAATCATGCGGCATTCTCCCGTCGCTCCTTGAGCCCGCTCTCCCGCACCGGATAGCAATAAAGCCAAGGAGAGTGCCGTCATGAATCGCCCAACCGGACCCATCGTCCCCGCCACCAACACAATCGCGCAGGAAGAAGCGCGCTGGCAGCAGGAAACGCGCGGCCCCGCCCTCGATCAGCGCCCAGAACGCCGCGACCCCTTCGTCACGCAGGCGCTAAAATGGCCGATCAAGCCGCTCTACACGCCCGCCGACCTCGCCGCCGTAGGCTTCGACTATAGCGCCGACCTCGGCTTCCCCGGCGAATATCCCTACACCCGCTCGACCCGCCCCAACGGCCACCGCTCCGATTTCTGGACGATGACCCAGGTCACCGGCTTCGGCAAAGGCGAGGACTGGGCAAAGCGCGCGCGCTACATGCTCGATCAGGGCCTTTCCGGTCTCATCCTCGAATATGACCTCGCCACCACCAACGGTTATGACAGCGACGATCCAGTCGTAGAGGGCGAAGTCGGCCGCGCAGGCATGGCGCTCGACAGCCTCGAAGACCTCGAAAAAGCCTTCGACCTCCCTTTCGACAAGCTCAAATATCTGATGAGCGTCTGCAACGCGCCGCAGCCGGTCAACCTCGCCATGATCATCGCCGCGCTGGAGAAGAAGGGCGTCGATCCGCAGGATTTCGTCCTGCACATCGTGAACGGCATATTGATCGAATATACCTGCGTCGGCCGCTACATATACCCGCCTGAACATGGATTGCGGATCGCCACCGATTGCATCGAATATATCATCCGCAACCATCCCAATTGGGCGCCGATCTCGATCATCTCCGCCCAGCTTCAGCCCGCCAAGGCGAACCCGGTGCAGGAGATCGCCTATTCGCTCGCCATCGCCTGCGCCCATATCGACGCGGTGCTGGAACGCGGGCTCGATATCGACACGGTGGCCCCCTACATCAATCACTTCGTCGTCAATGTGGATATGGATTTCTTCGAAGGCGTCTGCAAGCTGCGCGCCTTTCGCAAATGCTGGGCGCGGCTGATGAAGGAACGCTATGGCGCGACGAAGCCGGAGGCGCTGAAAATCCGCATGATGACCTCGCCCACCACCATCGCGCTCACCCTCCAGCAGCCGCTCAACAATATCGCCCGCCTCGGCATCATGGCGACCGCCTGCGCGCTGGGCGGGGCAGGGGAGGCGATGACCACCCCTCTCTATGACGAAGCCCACGCGCTCCCGGCCGAAAACGCCATCCGCGTCGGCGCCGCGATCCAGCATATCGTCGCCCACGAAACCGGCGTCGCCGAAACCATCGACCCCCTCGCAGGCTCCTACTATGTCGAGACCCTGACCAAGCAGATGGAGGACGCCGCCTTCGCCGAGATGGACAAGATCTTCGCCATGGGCGGCGCGCTGAAAGCCATCGAGACCGGTTATATCCAGCGCGCGCTCGGCCGCGAACAATATGAGCGCAACAAGGACGTAGAGGAGGGCCGCCGCAAATGGGTCGGCGTCAACCACCTCACTCGCGAGGATGAGGAGCGCGAAATCGAAATCTTCCGCCTCGACGATGCGATGGAGGAAGAGCAGATCCGCAAGGTCCGCGACCTGCGCGCCCGCCGCGACCAGCCCGCCGTCGACGCAGCCCTCAAGAAAGTCCGCGAAGCCGCCCGCACCGGCGCCAACATGGTCCCCCCCTGCCTCGAGGCGGTAAAGCTCTACGCCACGCACGGCGAAATCTGCAACGCGATGCGCGACGTCTTCGGCGTCCACAGCGCCGACAGCCAGTTGATGGGGATTTGACGCGTATGACCACATTCAAGCGCCCCCTGCGCGTCCTGCTCGCCAAGCTCGGCATGGACACGCACACCGTCGGCGTCACCGTCATCGGCCACGCCCTGCGCGAAGCGGGCATGGAGGTCATCTTCACCGGCCTCAAGCAAACCCCCGAAATGGTCTGCGCCGCCGCCGTGCAGGAGGATGTCGACGTCGTCGGCATCTCCACCCTGTCCGCCGGTCACACCCGTAGCCTGCCCAAGCTCGCCCGCCTGCTCCGCGAAGCAGGCGCGGGCGACAAGCTGCTGGTCGCGGGCGGCGTCATCCCCGAAGAGGACAAGCCGATCCTCGAAGACGCAGGCGTCGATCGCATCTTCACCATGGGTTCCGACACGCGCGACATTGTCGCCTATCTCGAAAGCTGGTGGGCGCAGCGACTGGCGGAGGACGCCGCCTGATGCCGCAGGGCGCGGCTGACATAGCCGACCGCCTTCTCGCCGGAGAAGTCGCGGCAGGCGCACGCGCCATCCGCTGGCTGGATGATCGCGACCCGCGCGGCGCGCAAGTGCTGGCCGCCATCTACCCGCACACCGGCCGCGCCCAGCTGGTCGGCGTCACCGGCCCGCCCGGCGCTGGCAAGTCCACCCTTACCGACGCTCTCGTCGCCGAATGGCGCAAGCGCGAACAGCGCGTCGCCGTCATCGCCGTCGATCCGTCCAGCCCCTTCACCGGCGGCGCGATCCTCGGCGACCGCGTCCGCATGAGCCGCCACGCGCTCGACCCCGGCGTCTTCATCCGCTCCCTCGGTACGCGGGGGCAGGCAGGCGGCCTGTCCCGCTCCACCCATGATGCGTGCCTCGTCTTCGACGCCATGGGCTATGACATCGTCCTGGTCGAAACCGTGGGAGTAGGGCAGGACGAAATCGACGTCGTGAACCTCGCCCACACCACCGTCATCGTCGCGGTTCCGGGCCTCGGCGACGAAATCCAGGCGGTGAAGGCGGGCCTTATGGAGGCAGGCGACATCTTCGTCGTCAATAAAGCCGACCGCGACGGCTATGACGCCACCCACCGCCAGATGGAACTGATGCTCCACCTGCGCGCCCAAACCGTCACGGACCAGCGCTGGGACGTGCCACTACTACGCGCCGTCGCCGCAAGAGGGGAGGGGGCGGACGCCATCGCCGACGCCATCGCCACCCATCGCGACTTCCTGCAAGAACATGGGGATTTCACCGCGCGCAGCCGCCTGCGCGCGAGGGAACAGGTCTTCTCGCTAGTCCGCGACGCCCTCGCATCCCGTGCAATGGCGCTATGCGGCGAGACCATACTCGATCAGGTCGAAACGCGGCAGCTTGATCCCTACGCCGCCGCAGAGCAAATTGTCACAGCCCTTTCTGCAAAGAGTGCCGCCGCATGACCAAGTCCATCTGTGCCCTCGCACATAAGCCGGGCACCACTCGCGAAGATTTCCAGCTTTATTATGAGGAAAATCACGCTCCGCTGGCGATCAGCTATTTCCCCTTCTCTGCCTACGCCCGCAACCACGTCACCGCAGACCAGTCATTCGGCTGGGACACGATCAGCGAATTCTGGGCCGACGATATAGAGGCAGCGGCGGCACTCATGGCCGGACCAGTGGGAAAGATCATGGCCGCTGATGAGGAACGCTTCATGAACCGGCCCCTCATCGCCTCGGCTGGGGTCGAAGAAGTCATCCTTTCCCCCGGAGACCCCGCCGGAACCGACGGCCGCCGAACCGCCTTGCTCGTTCAAAATTCCTCCGAAGGCGTCGATCTGCGCTTAACGGTGATGAAGTGGGCGGAGGGATTCGCCAAGGACATGCCCGGCGTTTCGATCGATTTTACGACCAACTGGACCGACCTCGCCTTTCCGGCAAAAGCCGTCCTGTGGCTGCCGGGATGCCAAGCCCAGGCCGCCATTCCGTACGGTCTTTCCACTCAAGCGCTGCTGCTCCGCCATGTCGCAACTCCGGCCGCGCAGTTGCCGGGCGGCCATTCCGCCCCTCGTTAGGCGCTAAGATTGCCGGTGTGCAAATGTGCAACAGCGTAGATATAAACGTCAGATAATACGCAGATTGACGCAATCATCCTTGATGTAAGCGATAATTGCGACTAACGGAGCTGCATCGGACATGTTTATCCATGTTCGGGGTCAACAGGCGCTTTTTCCCGTGTGGCGCATGCAGATAACGATAAAGACCGGGACTGTTGACTAAGAGCAGCATGTGTTTGGGAGGATGTATGAAGTCCATATTGCTTGCGGGGGTTACCGCAATTTTGGTGCCGTTTTCGGTTTCGGCGAACGCTCAGGAACAAAGCGCCGCGCAGGAACCATCGACCACTCTCGGTGACATCGTCGTAACTGCGCGCCGTTCCGCGGAAACGCTGCAGAACGTCCCTGTCGCCGTTACCGCGCTCAGCGGCGACTTCATCGAACGGCAGAACATCTCTGACCCGACCGATGTCCCCAATTTCGCGCCGAACATCACGATCGAACAGCAGCCGTCCAGCCTTTCGGCCGCGACCATCTACATTCGCGGCATCGGCAACAACGAACCTTCGGCCGTGTCTGAACAGGGCGTGGGCGTCTATCTCGACGGCGTTTACCTCGCCCGTGCCGCCGGTGCCGTGTTCGACCTTATCGATCTGGAACGGATCGAAGTGTTGCGCGGCCCCCAGGGCACGCTGTTCGGCCGCAACACCATCGGCGGCGCGCTCCAGCTGATCACCAAGAAGCCTGCCAACGACATGCATGTCACCGCGAAGGCGGGCTACGGCCGCTTCAATGAATGGTATGCCCGCGCGCGTCTGGACACCGGCTATATTCTGGGCGACGTGCTCAAGGCGTCGATCGCCTATCAGCATCGCCAGGGCGACGGCTATGTGAACAACACGCTCACCCCGGCCTCGCAGGACCCCGGCTCACTGAATGCTGACTCGGTTGCCATCGGTTTGCAGGCGGATCTGGGCGACCTGACGGTCAATTACAGCTTCGACTACGACAATCGCAAGGGCACGCCTGCCTTCTTCCAGATCGTGGCGGCCACGCCGACCGCGCAGGACTATTATTCGCAGTCGCCCAGCTTCGGCGGCGCGCCCTTCCTCGTCAGCCCCGATCGTCAGGGCACGGTTCAGCAGGCGGGCTTCACCGACCGCAACGGCAACTTCCGCTACGGCAGCAAGACGCGCGTTCAGGGCCACGGGTTGACCCTCAGCTATGAAGCTATTCCTGAGCTGACGGTCAAGTCGATCACCGGCTACCGGAAGTTCTTCCAGGACACGATCCTGAACTTGTCGGGCAATGGCGTGCTGCGCGGGCCAGTAATCGACTTCAACTCACCCACGCTTGTATCTGTTCAGGATGTTGTCCCCTATACCGGCAACAATGCCCCGCAGAAGCAGTGGCAGTTCAGCCAGGAATTCCAGGCGCTCGGCAAGGTCGGCGACCTCAGCTACCTGCTCGGCATGTATTATTTCTACGAAAAGTCGTCGGAATATAACCAGCAGGCTCTGACGATTTTGGCGCCGGTGGCTGCGCTTGATTTCTACGGCCTCCCGGCCGGCACTGCGGCAGCCGTGGCGGCGGCCAATCCGGGCCTCGCGACCGTCGGCATCAACGCCACCCCCGTTCAGGCATTCGGCGGCACGTCACAGTCGATGGCCCTGTTCGGCCAGGTTAGCTGGAAGCCGTCCTCGCTCGACGACAAGCTGGAAGTCACGCTGGGCGGCCGTCACACCGCCGACGACAAGACCATCTATCTGGCCGGTGACGTCTTCCCCGTGCAGCGTGGCCGCCGCAGCTTCGACAACTTCTCCTGGCTGGCGTCGGTCAGCTATGAGGTGATGGACGATGTCATGCTCTATGGCCGCGTATCGACCGGCTATCGCTCGGGCGGCATCAACCCGCGCGGTGGCAGCATCAACGGCTTCGATCCTGAAAAGGCGACGTCTTATGAAGCAGGCTTCAAGTCGCAATGGTTCAATAACCGCCTGCGCCTGAACGTCGCTGGCTACATCACCGACTATAACGATCTGCAGGTCCAGCAGTTCGCCGCGGGCAGCGGCGGCGCCACCTCGCTGATCGTCAACGCGGGTAAGGTTCGCCTGTCGGGCTTCGAAGCGGAACTGACGGCGGCTCCCTTCCGGGGCTTCCAGATCGACGGCTCGGTCGGTTATGTGAAACATGACTATAAGACCTTCCTGTTCCGCGATCCGGGCACCAACACGGTGGTGGACGTTGCTGACGAAGCACGGCCGCTCTACACGCCAAAGTGGAACGTCCATGTCGGCGCTGAATATTCGCACCCGATCGGCGGGGGTGACACGCTCGTGCGTCTGCGTGGCGACTATTCCTATCGCACGAAGATCTACTTCAACGCGCTCGACAACACGGCGCCGTTCAACGAACAGATCGTTTCGCCCAGCCAGACCAACGTAAAGGCGCGTCTGTCTGTCGAAGGCTTCGATCTTGGCGGCGGCAAGCTCGACGTGGGCATCTGGGGCGACAATCTGTTGAACCAGAAGCGGCTGGTCTACGGCATCGACTTCGGCGCCCTGGGCTTCGCCGGTGCGACGTTCAACAAGCCCACCTCCTACGGCGTGGATGCCAAGATCGCCTTCTGATCAGACCTAAAAATCCTCCCCGCGCGAAGCGCGGGGAGGGGGACCAGCCGCAGGCTGGTGGAGGGGAAAATGGCACGACCTGTGAGATTTCCCCTCCACCATTCGCTTCGCGAACGGTCCCCCTCCCCATCTCACGATGGGGAGGATCAATGTGCGCAAGCCACCTTTACTAAAGAACTGCCTTGCACTGCTCAGCCCGAACCGGGTCAAATGGACAACTAGAGCGGCGTGCCTTTTATCTGAATCCCTCAACCCCGTTCGGGCTGAGCTTGTCGAAGCCCTCTACTTTCTAAGAAGTGAAGCCGTTGGCTTCGCTGACCTTCGGTTCAACAGGCTCAGGGCGAGCGGTAAAGGGAGGTGGTGCCGATTTAACGCAGCGCGCTCTAAAAGACGCCCCCCTAACTAATCGTCGATCCACCATCCACCGCGATGCACTGACCGCAGATCCACTCACCGTCCCGGCTCGCCAACAACGCGACCATTGCCGCAATATCCTCCACCAGCCCAAGGCGCGGAGACCGCCCTTCCTCCAGCACCTGCTGCTGGAAATCCGTCGGCATCGTGGCGCGAAGCTCGGGCGTGATCACCAACCCCGGCATGATGGCATTGGCGCGAATACCCTGCTTGCCCCAGCCGCTGGCGACATGACGCACCAGCGCGTTGATCCCGGCCTTCGCCATCGCATAACAGGGGCGCACCGGCTCCCCCGCGATCGCCGCGCCCGATGAGGTATAGATCATGGCCCCGCCGCCGCGCTCCAGCAGCTTGGGCAGGGCATGGCGCGTGATCCGCATCATGCCCTTCAAATTGACATCCAATGTGCGCTCCATCACCTCGTCGGTCACGGTCAGCGCGTCGCTGTCGGAAAACAGGATTTGCAGGTCAGCGAAATTGGCATGCACCCCGTCGATCCCGCCATAGGTCCTCGCGGCCATATCGATCAGCGCCGCGATCGACGAGTCATCGGTCGCATCGAACGCGCATCCGGTTGCGCGGCTGCCCATCGCGCCGATCTCATCGACCAGGCTGTCGATTTTGTCCTTTTGACTGCCCGGCGCTGCGACGATCAGGGTCGCGCCCTCCGCCGCCAGCCGCAAAGCGGTCCCCCGCCCGATGCCGGTGGACGCGCCCGCAACGACGACGACCTTGTCCACCAGACGGCGGCAACCCATGGCCAAATCCGCGCTCATCCTGCCTCTCCTATTTTATTTCTATCCGTGATGAACTCGCCTCAGCGGTTACTCATCCCCTGCCACCCAAGCCCCAGCGCCTTCTGCACATTGATAAAGCTGACCGTCAGCCCCGCCGCCGCCTGAACCCTCGCCTGCGAAGCCGCCAAGACCAGACGCCGTTGCTTCAAATAGTCTATTCCCGAAATCGTCCCCGCCTGACTCCGCTGCCGCGCCAGCTCCGCTCCCATTGCCGCCTGCCGTTCGGCCCGCGCCAGATCGGCCAGGCTCTCCCGCTGCCGCTGAAAAAGCGCCAGCGAACCCTCGGCATCCTGCAACGCGTTCAGCACCGCCGCGCGATAATCCGCCGCTGCCTCATCCCGCTGCGCCTCCGCGGCATCGATCCGCGCGCGGGCTTTTCCGAAATCCAGGAAAGACCAGCTGATGCGCGGCACCGCCGCCACCGTGAACTTGTCCAGATCGACCAGATCCTCCGGCGACGATCCGCCCAGCCCGATAAGCCCCAGGAAGCTGATGTGCGGAAAGCGCGCCGCATCCGCCACGCCGATCCGTGCGGTCTGGGCGGCCAGCTTGCGTTCCGCCGCCCTTATGTCGGGACGGCGCTGCAACAGGGCGGCCGGATCACTCACCGCGACCTCAGCGGGGGGCAGCGGCAAAGCAGCCGACGGATCGAGCAAGCCGTCCAATGTCCCTGGCACCGCGCCGGTCAGCACCGCCAGCTTGTCCTTCAGCGCGTCGATCTCGGCCCGCATCGGCGCCAACTGCGCGCGCGCTCGATCCCGGTCGGACTCCTGTTGCAGCAACTCGCCTCGCGCAATCGTGCCCCGTTCAAAACGTTGCCGGGTGAGGGCGACCTCCTCATCCTGCAAAGCCAACGCCTCGACACCCAGAGACAGGCGCTGCTGCCGATCGCGTAGCTCGACATAGCTTTGCGCGACTTCCGCCGACAGGCTGACGCGGGCGTCGTCCAGCCCGGCCTCGCTCACCGCGACATCGGCCCGCGTCGCCTCGACGGCGCGGCGGCTGCCGCCGAAAAGATCCAGTTCCCAACTTGCGTCGAAACCGACATTGTACAGGTCGAGCGTGGTGGCGCTCCCATCCTCCGACTGTCCGGGCAAGCGCGCCTTGGCATAGATGACTGAGCCGTTGACCGTTGGCAGCTCTTCCGCCCTCTTTTGGCGCAGGGCCGCGCGCGCCTGCCGGATGCGCGCCGCTGCCGCGTCCAGGCGCGGGTTCCCGGCCAGCGCCCGGTCCATCAACTGGTTCAGCACCGGATCGCCAAGGCTAGTCCACCATGGCGCGGCCGCTTCCACTGGCCCGGACCCGGCGTCTCCCCGGACGAAGTGCGACGGTGGGGCAGGGGCCACGTCCGCAGGGCCGCGATAATCGGGGCCAGCGGTGCAGGCCGTGGTCAGGAGCAAGGCAAAGGCAAAGGCGGATCGGTTACGCATCGACAATCTCAATGAGCGGCCACTGGTGCGGCATGCTGTGGCAGCGGGCGGAGGAAGAAGACGAGCGGGGCGGTGCACAGGATGGCGATGATCAGCATCCAGAACAGGTCGATAAAGGTCATGGTGAGCGCCTGCGTCTGAATGCCCTGTTCGATCACGCGCAATGCCGCATCCCGGCCGCCCAGCGCGAGTGCCTGCGCATCGACATAATGTTGAAGGTCAAGGCCATTGGCCGCCAGATTCTCCTCCATCCGGCGCGCATGAAGCCACAGCCGCTGGTCCTGCACCACCGCGATGCCCGCCAGCGCGAAGGAGCCGCCCAGATTGCGCGCGGCGTTGTAAAGGCCCGACGCATCGGCTGCCAAAGACATCGGCACGGAACGGATTGCCGCCTGGTTCAGGAACATCATGACGCAGATGGTGCCGACGCCGCGCATCAACTGGGAATCGACGAAATCGGCACCCGTGGACACCGACGTCAGTGATGTTTCCATATAGGTGCTGAGGATCAGCAGGACCAATCCGATCAGGACCGAAAGATGGATCGGCACGGTGCGGATCGCCCATGGCATGAACGGCATCATCAGCACCATCGGTACGCCCGACAGCAGCACGATCTGCCCCGACTGCAGCGCATTATAGCCTGCGATCAGCGTGAGGAACTGCGGGATCACATAGGATGTGCCGTAGATCACCATGCCGATCATCATCGCCATGATGAACACCGCGCCAAACTGCCGGTCCAGCAACAGGCGCAACCGGATCACCGGCCGTTTCGCCAGCAACTGCCCGGCCAGCAGCATGGCGAACCCGGCCACGGCCGTGATGGTCAGCCATATGATCGTCGATGACTCGAACCACTGCTCCCGCTCGCCCTCCTCCAGCACGACGGTAAGCCCGCCCAGCCCCAGGATAAGGCCGAACACGCCCAGCCAGTCCGCCTCGCCGATAAGGTCAAGGCGCGGCCGCTCATAGGGAAGCGCGACCAGCAGCAGCAGCAGCAGAGCAAGCCCCACCGGCAGGTTGAGGAAGAAGGCATAGTGCCAACTGATATTCTCGGTCAGCCATCCCCCCAGCACCGGCCCCATGATAGGCCCCAGGATCGCGGTCGCGCCAAAGAGGGAATTGCCCACAGCTTGCTGATGACGCGGCAATCGCGTCGCGATGATGGTCATCGCCGTGGGGATCAGCGCCCCGCCCGTAATGCCCTGACCGATCCGCCCCCCGATCATGACCGGCAATGTCTGCGCCATGCCGCAGATCATGGAAAAGCCCACAAAGCCCACGGTGGCGATGAGGAGGAAGTTACGCAGCCCCAGAAGCCGCTGCAACCAGCCCGCCAAGGGAATGATGATGATTTCCGCGACGATGAACGACGTCGCGATCCAGGTTCCTTCCGTCCCGCTGGCGCCGATTTCGCCCTGGATGATCGGCAGGGCGGAATTGACGATGGAAATGTCGAGCATCGCCATCATCGCACCCAGCGTGCCAGCCGCCACCGCGAGCCAGTCCGCGACGCTTGCGCGCTCGGCTGTCTCAGGCTGGCTTGCGGTCACTTCGCGGCTTCCGACCGGACCTGCTTGTTATTCTTCAGCCGTTCCACTTCTTCGCGGGCCGACCGGGTGTCCACCGAAACCTCCACCGACATGCCGGGCAGCAGCAGCTTCTTGATCGACGGGTCGGCATCTATGGCGATGCGCACGGGCACCCGCTGCACGATCTTGGTGAAGTTGCCGGTCGCATTTTGCGGCGGCAGCAGCGAAAATTGCGCTCCAGTGCCAGGCGCAAGGCTGGCGACATGGCCATGCAGCGTCACCCCCGGCAAGGCGTCCACATCGATCTCCGCCGGTTGCCCCTGACGCATCAGGCCCAGCTGCGTTTCCTTGAAATTCGCTTCCAGATAAAGCTGCTCCACCGGCACGACCGACATCAGGCGCAGGCCGGGCTGCACGAACTGGCCGATGCGCGCCGAAAGATCGCCCACCCGCCCCGCGATGCTGGCGCGTATCACCATGTCCCGGACGTTGCGCTGCGCCGCGTCCAGCTGGGCGCGTGCGCTCTGGCCTTGCGCTTTCGCCTGGGCGATCTGGGCGCGCAGGCTGGCGATCCGCCGCTCCGCGCCCTGCGTCGATGCTTTCTGCGCCGCCACATCCTGCGCCGCCTGCGCCGCCTGGGTGCGAAGCGTCGCCAGCTTTTCAGCGGGTTCCGCGCCACTCGCCGCGAGCGGACTGTATCGCACAACTTCGGACGCTGCGTACCGCGCCTTCGTCTGCGCCGCCGCCAGCATCGCCCGCGCCTGCTCGATCGCCGCTTCCTGTTCCCCGATCATCGCTTCCGCATTGGCGGCGTTCGCCTGCGCCAGATTGATCTGCGCCTGCCCCTGCGCCGCCTGCGCCGGATAATCGGGCGCCTCGATCCGCAACAATGGCTGGCCGGGCTTCACATCCTGATTTTCATTGACCAGCACTTCACTGACGTAACCGGACACCCGCGCCGAAACGGTGACGCTGTCGGCCTGCAAATAGGCGTCCTGCGTGCTTTGCTGATATTTGCCGTACAGCTCGTATCGGGCAAACCAGAACACACCGGCTATAAGAACAACCACGCCCGCAATGCCCAAAACCAGGCCCAGCCTCCGCCGCTTCGGGCGGCTTGCCCCTTCGCCAATCGCGTCGTCGGGAAAGGGCTCTGCATCGACCGCATCGGCCAACGACCCCTTTGGCTCTGTCATGGAAATCCTACCGTCTGGGCTTCGAAGCGATGACTTAAAGTTTGCCGCAGGCGGAAGGCAAGTTTTTTCCGACGCGGAATCGGAAATGAAATTATGTCAGCAGAAGGATGACGCTGAATCCCACTAGCGCGGACAGGCCGCTGGCCAGGCACAGCAATCGAAATGGACAGAGCAGAAATACCGAGCTGTCAGGTTCCATCCTCTTCCCCATTTTCTTCGGCGGGGTTGGATGGTTTATAGGCGATTTACGACCCATCGCCAAATCATTTGGACGGCCAGTCGCCCTGTCGCGAAAACAGCAGACAGGCTCTTTTGCGCCTTCCTTATAGGATGGAGGGCGGCTATTCCGCTCACTTGACGATAATATGCCGGCAACCGCCCGGTAATGGAGAGATAGATGTCGCAGCCATTGCTCGACCGGATTGCACTACATGATCTGGTCATGCGCTACTGCCGTGGATGTGATCGCCGCGACTTCGCCTTGGTGCGAACGCTGTATCATGATGACGCGATCGACGATCACGGGGCAATGTTTCAGGGAGGTCCCGACGACTTCGTTGCCTGGCTACCCGAAATCACCGCGCATTGGGACCTCACTCGCCACAATATTACGAACAGCCTGTTCGTGATCGATGGCGACCATGCCGAAGGTGAACATTATGTGGAGGCATGGCACCGGACCCACGGGCCGGGCGCAAAGCTGTTCATCGCCCTTGGCCGCTATCTCGATCGATATGAACGGCGGGATGGCGAATGGAAATTCATATATCGCAGCCTGGTGTTCGATCATGGATCGATCGTGCCGGTTGATGAAGAGGCTTTTGAACGCATGAGCAAGGACGCACCCAATGGCCGCGCGGATCGGGATGATCCCTCCTTCCGATATCCCCTGCTGGCGGGGTTGAGCGCATGAGGGCCGCGGTCTGGGATGGACAGTCGCTATTCGTCAGCGACCAGTTGACGCTTCGCCCTGTCGGTCCGGGCGAGGTGCGCGTCCGCGTGCTGCGGTCGGGCATCTGTCATAGCGACATCGCGATGCTGACCCCGCATCTGCCTAACTTGCCGGTCGTCCTGGGCCATGAAGCGGCCGGAGAGATTGCGGAGCTGGGTGCTGGCGTCGAAGGCTGGGCCGTGGGCGATCATGTCTGCGTGGGTACGCAAACGCCTTGCGGAAAGTGCCGTGAGTGCCAGCGTGGCGAACCGCATAATTGCGACATTAATTGGGGCTTTGCGCCGGGCTTCCCCTTCACGCTGGATGGAAAGCCCGTTGCGTCCTTTGCCAACGTCTCCTCCTTCGCTAGCGAAATCGTGGTGAAGGCATCGCAGCTGTTCGCCATCGATGACCTGCCGTTGGACCAAGGCGCGCTGATCGGGTGCGCGGTATCGACCGGTGTCTGCGCCGCCCGCGTTCTGGGCCGCGTGCGCGCCGGGGACACCGTGGCCATTTTTGGTGTCGGCGGCATCGGCGTCAACGCCATTCAGGGCGCCGCCCGGAACGGCGCCCATGTAATCGCTGTCGACGCCAATCCCGCGAAGGAAGCGACGGCGCGGCAATTCGGCGCGACCGACTTTGTCCTCGCAGACCCCACACAGGACAGCGAAACGGCCGCCGCCGCTTTGGCTGGCAAATATGGCCCTATCGATGTGGTGGTGGAATGCAGCGGCGCGGTCGGCGCGATCAATACCGCCTTGCGCTGCACGAAGCGCGGGGGACGCGTGGTGCTGATCGGCATGTCACGCCCCGGCGCGGAAGCGGCGCTCCCGCTCGGCAGC
Organism: Sphingobium sp. TomTYG75; assembly: GCF_054771635.1. Lineage (NCBI taxonomy): Bacteria > Pseudomonadati > Pseudomonadota > Alphaproteobacteria > Sphingomonadales > Sphingobiaceae > Sphingobium > Sphingobium sp. TomTYG75. The sequence continues at coordinate 604,724 of NZ_BSRE01000002.1, forward strand.
TTCGTCATGGGCGGCGAGGTGATCGCGACAATGAACGGCGGCGCGGTGCCCGACCGCGATTATCCCGAACTCATCGCACAGGCGCGGGACGGCCGGTTGAACATCGCCGACCAGATCAGCGGCATCTGGCCGCTCGATCAGATCAACGATGCCATCGCCGCGCTGAAGGCGGGGGAAGTGACCCGCGCCGTCATCGACCACGAAATGTGATTGAGGGGCATCCTACTCCCTTCCGTCACCCCGGGCTCGACCCGGGGTCCCGCTTCTTTTCCGACGCTGCTGAGGTAGCGGGACCCCGGATCAAGTCCGGGGTGACGATCATTCAAACCCGACCATGCTTTAGGATGTGTGGGGATTCAGTTCAGGGCGAGGCGAAAATGGTGAATTTCGAGAACCGGCGCGCAGCGTACTTCAGTACGTGAGCACCGGAAGCGCAGAAAGTCGCCATTTGCAGGCCGTCATGGGCTGAATCCCCACACATCCTAGGCGTTCAGCATCTGTAGCAACTCAACCCTGTGGCCTTGGGGGTCGAGGATATAGGCCATCTGCAAACCATGTTCGGGTACGTCGGTCGCACCGAGTTCGATCGTCGCACCGGCGGCGGTCGCAACCGCCAGGGTCGCGTGAAGATCATCCACCACGAACCCCGTTGTCGCCTCTCCGGTGGCGGGGCAATTCCGGTTGGGATAGCTGACCAGAATGAAGTTGGGCGCGGGCGGCTGAGCGCCAGCAGTCTTGAGGATCACCTCGTTCATCAACGCTTCGCCTTCGCCAAGATTGATATACCCCACCACCTCAAGGCCGAACAGCTGAGTGTAGAAGCGTTCGGCAGCGGCAAGATCCTTAACGATGATCTTGGTGAAACTGAAGGCTAATGCCGTCATTCCTCAACCCCTTTCATGTTACGCATTTATGTGAGACAATCTCCATATCAGCGCCTGAAAATGGCGTAAACCAATCCATCTAATACGCATATAGGAGAGTATGGTGACCGGACAGGAAGGTGGAGAATTGCGGTTGTCGGCAGTCTGGCGGACTTTCTGCGACCAACTGGCACAAGCGGGCGACGTTCTGGACCGCCCCAGCGCGCCCGGCACCGCGATCGATCAGGCGGAGGGATTGCGTTATCTTTCCCGGCTCACGCGGTCGGCTCTCAATATGCTGGTCGATTCCAGCGATCCGGATTTTCCGCGCATTTTCCTGCTGACCGATGACGCGATCAAGATTGGGGCCGATAATCCGGACAATCTCTATCAGCAAATCGTCGTCCGGGGTGATCGCGACTATCGCATCACCGGCAAGCGGAACAGCGTGCCCTATTTTTCCATCGGGTCGAAGGCAAACCGTTACGCGATCGACGGCACGATGGCCTCCACGGGGGAGATCGAACTTGCCGACATGCAGGTCGGGCCGGATGGCAGCTTCGAGATTATCGTCAGCAAGACGCAAAAGCCCGGCAACTGGCTGCCGATGGCGGACGACACGACGCTGCTGATCATCCGTCAGACCTTCAATGACAAGCGTGCTGAAGTCGCGGCGGATGTGCATATCGAACGGATCAGCGAGGGGCCTGCCGTCCCCGTCATATTAGCGCCCGAAACGATCGAGGCGCAGTTGAACGGCGCTGCCGCATGGGTGCGCGGAACAGCGAACACCTTCGCGGACTGGTCGCAATGGTTCATGGAACAGCCCAACCGCATCTATGATGGCAAGGAACAGCCTTTTTACCAGCGCGCCGGGGGCGACCCGAAAATCTGGTATGGTCACATCTATTACGACCTTGCGCCTGATGAAGCGCTGGTCATCACAGCCAAGCCGCCCCGCTGCCGCTTCTGGAACTTCCAGATCGACAATTGGTGGATGGAATCCATGGACCATGTGAACCGCAAGGTGTGGGTCAACGGCGCGCAGGCCAAATATGAGGATGATGGCAGCGTCATCCTTGTCTGCGCCGACAAGGACCCGGGCTACGGCAACTGGATCGACCTGTCGGGTCACCGCAAGGGCACCGGCCTTTGGCGCTGGATTGAGGCTGACGAGCATCCGGTGCCGCAATGCAAGGTCGTAAAGCTCTGACCGCCTCGGCCGATCTCGCCGCGCGTATCGCCATCCTTGAAGACCGGGAGGCGATACGCGACCTGATCGCAAGCTATGGCCCGCTGGCAGACGCAGGTGATTGCGCGGGTGCCGCCGCTTTGTGGGCCGAGGATGGCGTCTACGAAGTCGGCGGGTTCGGCAGCTACACGGGCCGTGCCGCGATCCAGGCTTTGCTCGAGGGTGAAAGCCACCAGAGCTTGATCCATGGCGGCGCCGCCCATGTCCTTAGCCCGCCGGTCATCGATCTGGACGGCGACAGGGCAACCGCCCGGACCTATTCCGTCGTCTTCCGCAAGACGGGCGATAGTTGGGAAGCCCATCGCGCCTCCGCCAATAGCTGGCACCTCGTGAGGGTCGGCACGGAATGGAAGGTGGCGCGGCGCGTCAACCGTTTGCTTGAGGGATCGGCCGAAGCGCGTGCGTTGATTGGCGGACGATAGCGGCGGGTAAAGGCCTGCCGTGGATGTTGAGAGCATCGTGCGCAAAAGTGGGAACCGGTTTTGCGCTTAAAACGATGCGATAACAAAAAACTAGAGCGCGCGATCTGCGTCCGATTAAACGCAGCGCGCTCTACAGTCTGATCATGCTCAAGGGATCGTCACCCCGGACTTGATCCGGGGTCCCGCTTTATCTGACGCTGTCCAAGCAGCGGGACCCCGGGTCAAGCCCGGGGTGACGGAAAAGGGGCTTTAATACGATGCTTCCGGCTCGAGCATGATCCGATCAGATTGGATCGGATCATGCTCTATTTGTCTTTTGTTTTCCGCATTTTCCGAGCCAGCAGATGATGCCATCTGCTTCGAAAATGCTCTAGCCGAAGGGCGGCTCCAGCTTTTCTAGGGCCGCCCTTGGGCTTATGCGGTTCAAGCGGTCTGGCGGGCGGCCGCAAACTGCTTTTTCGCAAAGGCGCAGGCATCCGCCATCGCCTCCTGCGCGCCCGGCAGGAAACCGATCCATGACACGAACCCATGCACCATGCCGGGATAGCGCTTCACTTGAACTTCCACCCCGGCCTTTTTCAGCACCGGAGCATAGGCTTCCACCGCGTCGCGGATAGGGTCGCATTCGGCGCTGGCGATAAAGGCGGGCGCCAGGCCCTGATGGCTCGTCGCCTTCATCGGACTGGCGCGGAAATCGTCGTAATCGCGTTCGTCCTTGATGTGCAGTTCCCAGAAATAATGCGCATCTTCCAGGCGCAGCACCGGGCCGTTCGCAAATTCAAGCGCGGATCCCTCTTCCGGGATCGGATGGATGCCGGGGCCATACCAGTTGATCTGCGCCGCGATACGGGGCGCGCCCGCGTCTCGTGCGAGGAGGGCGCAGGCACTGGCCAGCACGCCGCCCGCGCTATCGCCAGCAACGGCGATCAGGGCGGGATCGCCCCCCAGTTCGGCCGCATGCGCCGCCGCCCACTGCGTCGCAGCCCAGCAATCCTCGAAGGCCGCCGGGAACTTATGCTCGGGCGCGAGGCGATAGTCGACGGACACCACGATGGTCTCCGCACCCGCCGCCAGCCCGCGCGCGATCATGTCCTGCGTGTCGAGATCGCCCACCACGAACCCGCCGCCATGGAAATAGGCAGTGACTGGGAAAGGTCCCGCGCCCTCGGGCGTATAGATGCGCACCGGTATCTCACCGTTCGGCCCCGCAATGGTCCGATCGGCGATCGAGGCAAGGGATACAGCAGGTGGCGGAAGCTGGATCGAACTCGACCGCACCGCCTCCCGCAACGCAGCAACCGGAATAGTCCGGATCGGCGGCCATTCCGGCTGATTGGCGAACATGGCCTCAAGTTGTGGGTCGAGCGGCATCCCTATTCTCCTCGTTTCAATTGTGCATCTTCTTCTTTAATTCGGGAGCGCCGCCAGAGCGACGCACTGAATATTCCTCATCCTCTGGGTTCTCTTGGCATAGCTAATCCGCGTTCAGCGATGATGTTGCGCTGGATCTGGTCGGTTCCGGCGTAGATGGTATCGGACCGAGACATGAGGTGCATGGTTGTGAGCGAGCCCATGCGTTCGTCGTTGATGCCTATTTCGCCCTCTTGTCCCATGACCGCCATGGCGAGGTCGCCCAGGGCGACGTGCCAGCGGGACCAGTAGAGCTTGTAGGTATAGGCGGCGCCTGTGAGTTCGGGATTGGCTTCGCCGCCCGATAGCATGCGCAGGGCGTTGTAGCGCATGATCTTGAGCCCGGCATGGGCGGTGGCGATCTTCTGGCGGGTGAGGGGGTCGGTTGCCTTGCCGTTGGCCTTGGCGATGGCGATGATGTCGTCGAGTTCGTTTTTGAACTGCATCTGCTGGGCGAGGGTGGATACGCCGCGTTCAAAGCCAAGGAGCGCCATGGCGACCTTCCAGCCTTCGCCTTCTTCGCCAATGCGGTCGATCGCGAGGGCTTCCGCGCCATCGAAGAACACTTCTGCAAACTCGGCCTCGCCGGTCATCTGGCGGATCGGGCGGGTATCGACCCCAGGCTGGTCCATCGGGACCATGAGGAACGAGAGGCCCTTGTTGCCCACGCTCCCGGGCTCCGTACGCGCGACCACGAAGCACCAGTCGGCGATGGTGCCCATCGAGGTCCAGATCTTCTGCCCGTCGATGATGTACTTGTCACCTTCGAGGCGGGCTTTGGTCTTGACGTTGGCAAGGTCCGATCCCGCGCCGGGTTCAGAATAGCCCTGGCACCAGATCGCCTTGCCCGATGCGATATCGGGGAGGAACCGGGCCTTTTGCTCCTCAGTGCCCATCGCGATCAGCGTTGGCCCGAGCAGCTCGACCCCGAGGTGCCCGGCGCGCGGCGGACCTTTTGCGCGGGCATATTCCTCGGCGAAGATGATCTGCTGGGCGATCGAGGCACCCCGCCCGCCCCATTGCTCAGGCCAGCCAATGACGCTCCAGCGCGCTTCGCCCAGGGCGGCTTCCCAGGCGCGGCGTTCCTCGACATTGTCGACCTGGTTGGTCTGGCCACAAATGGCCTTGAAGGGACCGGCGAGCTGTTCATTGAGCCAGCTCGCGGCCTCCTCGCGGAAGGCCTTGAGTTCAGGGGCGAAGGCGAGCTGCATGGATCAGGCGACCTCGAACAGACCGGCCGCGCCCATGCCGCCCGCGACGCACATGGAGACGACCACATATTTGACGCCGCGGCGCTTGCCTTCGATGAGGGCATGGCCCGCGAGGCGCGATCCGGTCATGGCGAAGGGGTGGCCGATGGCGATGCCGCCGCCATTGACGTTGAGCTTGTCCGGATCGATGCCCAAGGTGCGCTGGCAGTAGATCGCCTGGTTGGCGAACGCTTCGTTGAGTTCCCACAGGCCAATGTCGTCGATCGTGAGACCGGCGCGCTGGAGCAGCTTGGGGATGGCGAACACAGGACCAATGCCCATTTCATCCGCGCCGCAGCCTGCGACCTGAAAACCCCGATAGATGCCGAGGATGGGCAGGCCCTCCTTCTGCGCGGTGGCCAGGTCCATGACGACCTGGGCCGAGGCGCCGTCGGACAGCTGGCTGGCATTGCCCGCGGTCACATGCTTGCCTTCCTTGATGACCGAGCCGTTCTTGAACACGGGCTTCAATTCAGAAAGCTTTTCGTAGGTGGTGCCCGCGCGGATGCCCTCGTCCTTGGTCAGGGTCAGCTCTTCCTTGCCGGTCTCATTGCCTTCCTTGTCGAACAGGGCCTTGGTGACCGTGATCGGCACGATCTCGTCATCGAACTTGCCCGCTGCCTGGGCGGCGGCGGCGCGCTGCTGCGACTGGGCGGCAAAGCGGTCCTGATCCTCGCGGGAGATGCCGTAACGCTCGGCGACGATCTCGGCGGTCTCGATCATCACCATATAGGCGTTGGGATCGCGCGCCTTGATGAACTCGGAGCGGTTGCGGAAGGCGGGATAATGCTTGTCGATGGTGAGCGAGACATTTTCCACGCCGCCCGAGACGGCGCAGTCAATCTCGTTGGCGATGATGCCGCGCGCGGCGAACGCCAGGGCGTTGAGGCCGGACGAGCATTTGCGGTCCATCGAGAAGCCCGCCGTCGTGTCGGGGAGGACCGAGCCATGGACGGTCAGACGCCCGACATTGTAGCTTTGCGTGTTCCACTGGTTGGCGACGCCCAGATACACGTCATCGACGCGGGCGGGATCGATGCCAGCGCGGGCGATGGCGGCGTCGACCACATGGGAGGACATGAACGGCGCTTCGGTGTCGTTGAACGCGCCGCGATAGGCTTTGCCAACGCCAGTGCGGGCGGTCGAGATGATGGCTGCTTCACGCATGGGTAAATGTCCTTGTCTATTTCTATGTTTCGCGCCCGCCGGGAGAAGGTGGGCGGCTTAGAAGCCGTGCATGTTGGTGGGGCCCCAGAAGGCGCGCATTTCAATCACTTCATTGGCGTCGTTGAAGCGGAAGGTGTCGATGACGTCGATGCGCTTGTGGCCGCCATCATAGTTGAGGTTCACCGAGAAGGGGAAGACGGCATAATCGCCTGCCACGCGCACCGGGCCTTCGAGCTTCAATTTCGCGCCGGTCTTCATCGATTCAGCGTAAAAGGCGCGAATCGCCTCGCGGCCCTTGTGGATGGGCGAGCCGATCGGGTCTTCAACGGTTGCATCCTGCGCATACAGCGCAGCGACCTGGTCGGCGCTGCCCGCTTCGAACGCGGCGACATAGGCGTGGACGGCGGCTTCCATCTTGACGGGATCGGGCATGGTTTTGGCTCCAGCTGGGGTAGCGGCGAGAAGGCTCAATGTGAGGGCGAGGATGGCGCGGGCCAAGGCCGTTATTCCGGAAAATAGCGGTTGATGGTATCGACCACGCAGGCGGGCTTGTCTTGTCCTTCGATCTCGACGGTGACGCGGATCACGGCCTGGATGGCGCCGCCCTTGACCTCTTCGACCGAGACGATCTCGCCTGTGCCCCGGATGCGCGATCCGACGATGACGGGGCTGAGGAAGCGGGTCTTGTCCATGCCGACATTGACGCCAGCGGAGAAGCGCCGGACCTCGACGATCTGCGGCATGAACAGGTTGACGAGGGAGAGGGTCAAGTAACCATGCGCGATGGTCGCGCCGAACGGACCGTCCTTGGCGCGCACCGGATCGACATGGATCCACTGATGGTCGCCGGTGCAGTCGGCAAAGGCGTCGATCCGCGCCTGGTCGATGGTGAGCCAGTCGGCGGTGTCGAGCTTGGTGCCTTCCTTGCCCAGGAGGTCGCGGGGATTCTCGAAGATGGTCGCCATCTTACGCCCGCTGGCTGGAGACCGCGACGATCTCGCCGGTCATGTAGGAGGAGAGGTCAGAGGCGAGGAACATCATCACATTGGCGATTTCCCAGACCTCGGCGGGGCGCTTGAACGCTTCCTTCTCGACCAGCTTGTCCAAAGCTTCCTGGGTGGTCACCTTGGCGAGGAAGGGGTGCATGGCAAGGGATGGCGAGACCGCATTGATGCGCACGCCATGTTCGGCCGCCTCGATCGCGGCGCAGCGGGTGAAGGCCATGACCCCGGCTTTCGCGGCGGCGTAATGGGCCTGGCCCTTTTGCGCGCGCCAGCCCAGCACCGAGGCGTTGTTGACCATGACGCCCGACTTGTTGGCATACATTGACGGCAGGAAGGCGCGGGTCATGCGGAACAGCGAGGTCAAGGTGACGTCGAACACGCGCGCCCACTGCTCGTCGGTCATATCGACGATGTCGGCCTCGCCGCCCAGCCCTGCATTGTTGATGAGGACATCGACCTTGCCCAATGCTGCGAGCGATGCGTCGCGCAGGGCCTGCACGGCCTCCTCGCTGGTGACGTCGCACACGAAGGTGGCGGGACGCTCGACCTTGGCTTCGTCAGCGATGCGGTCGGCCGCTTCATTGAGGCGGCGTTCGTGGAAGTCGCTGATGAGGAGCTTTGCCCCTTCTTCGGCGGCGCGCTTGGCGGCGGCAAAGCCGATGCCGGTGCCGGCCGCGGCGGTGACGACCACGGTCTTGCCCTTGAGCATGCCGAGCGGGGTCGGATAGGGGGGCACAGGAGAAGTCGGGGTCATGCGGCGTCCTTCATGATGATCTGGGCGAGGGCTTCGCGATGCTGGTCGGGGGTTCCGAGCCAGCTGGCGCAGGCGCGGGCGCGCTTGAAATAGAGATGGGCGTGATGTTCCCAGGTGAAGCCGATGCCGCCATGAAGCTGGATGGCATCGCCTGCGACCGAGCAATAGGCGTCGGAGACATAGGCGCGCGCGGCATGGGCCGCCTCGGCCAGTTCCTCGCCATTTTCATCGATCGCGGCGGCGGCATAATAGGCGGCCGAGCGCGAGGCTTCGACCAGCAGCATCATGTCGGCGAGCATATGTTTATAGGCTTGGAAGGAGCCGATGAGGCGGCCGAACTGGACGCGCTGCTTGGCATAGTCGACCGTGGCGTCGAGGCTGTACTGCATGCCGCCGGTCTGTTCGGCGGTGAGCAGGCCAGCGCCGATGGTGAGGGTGCGCGCGATCGCGGCCTTGGCGCTGCCGGGGGCGCCCAGGATCATCTCCGGCGTCACGGCGCAATCGAAGGTCAGCGTCGCAAAGCGGCGGGTGCGGTCGAGCGCGGGCAGCGCCTCGATGACGAGGCCGGGGGTGTCGGCTTCGAGGACGATGAGGCTCTCGTCAGCGGTGGCCACCACGATCAGCTCTGCCACATGGCCGAAGGTCACGAACTGCGCGGTGCCCGTCAGCTTGCCGTTGGTGAGGGTCGGGCGGCTTGCGGTCCCGGCGAAACTGGCGCGCGTGCCCGACGCGAGGCGGGGGAGCAGCGCTGCCTTCTGTTCCTCGCTGCCTGCCGCCAGGATGGCTTGCACGGCGAGCACGGCGGTCTCGAAGAAGGGCACGGGCGCGAGGACCCGGCCGGTTTCTTCGAGGACCAGCGCCATTTCGACCGCGCCCAGGCCCAGGCCACCCAGGCTTTCCGGGATCATCAGCCCGGTAAAGCCCATCTCGCCAAGGCTCGACCACAGGCTCTCGTCAAAGCCGCTCGTCCCTTCGACGGCGGCGCGGATGACATCCGGGTTGGCGGCGTCGGTCAGGAAGTCACGCGCCGCTTCCTGGATCGCGCGCTGGTCGTCGCTGAGCGCGAAGTCCATCAGGCGGCTCCGTAAACGGGCTTTGCAGGCTCGCGGGTTTGGAGAAGCCCCCGCACGATCGCGTCCATCTCGCTGGCGTCAATCCGCGCACCCTTGTCGAAGGCGGGGCTGTCGGTCCAGCCTTGCGAGAGGAAGACCTGTCCGCCCTTCAATTCAAACACCTGGCCCGTCACGCCCTTCGACTGTTCCGACACCAGATAGGCGACCAGCGGCGCCATGTTTTCCGGGGCGAACAGGTCGAACTCGCCTTCTTTCGCCTCCATGTCGAACGCGCCGGTATTGGTCATGCGGGTGCGGGCATTGGGCGCGAGCGCATTGGCGGTGATGCCCAGGCGGCCAAGCTCGGCGGCCTGCACGAGGGTGAGCGTGGCGATGCCGCCCTTGGCGGTCGAATAGGCCGACTGGCCGACCGAGCCCTGCAAGCCCGCGCCAGAGGTCGTGTTGATGATGCGCGCATCGACCGGGTTGCCGGCCTTGCTTTGCGCGCGCCAATATTCAGCGGCGTGGCGCGAGGTGCAGAAATGGCCGCGCAGATGGACGCGGATCACCGCATCCCATTCTTCCGGGCTGCAAGTGAAGAACATGCGGTCGCGCACGAACCCGGCATTATTGACCACGGCATGAAGCGCGCCGAAGCTGTCGAGGGCTTGCTCGACCATGCGCTTGCCCGCATCCCATTCAGCGACATCGTCGGTGTTGGCGACGGCCTGCCCGCCCATCGCCTTGATCTCATCGACCACCTGCTCGGCCGCGCCCTTGGTCTCGCCCGCCTCGCCATGGGTGCCAACGCCAAGGTCGTTGACCACGACCTTGCAGCCTTGCGCCGCGAGACCCAGCGCATAGGCCTTGCCCAGCCCATTGCCCGCCCCGGTCACGATCGCAACACGTCCTTCGCAGATACCCACTTGCCTTACTCCTTCATTGCGCTGCGACGGGGATCAGCAGATGCTGGCTCAAGTCCCCAACGAGATCGAGCAGGGAATAATCCCGCCCGGAAAAATGCCATGCCCCGTCCGTGCGGACGAAGGCGTCATGATAGCGGCCCGCGCAGATCGCCTGGAGCGGCAGGTCCGGGGTCGCCTGGAATACGGTATAGTAAGAGCGGCAGCTTGCCGTGCCTGCCGCCTCGTCGATCTCGACGATGGGATTGGTGATGACATGCTTGGTGCGCGGCGTGCCATCGTCATGGATGCGTATATGGGCTTGCCACAGCGCCAGCATCGGCGCTGCGCCTTCGACCATTTCGCCGCCGCCGGCCTTGATCCGGGCGCGCTCGAACAGGGCGGCGACGCCTTCGAGGTCGCCCGCGTCCATCAGTTCGGCATAAAGGTAGAGGAGGTTGGTGATGGCGGTGGCGCTGCTCATGATGTGCCTTTCCGCTGCGCCGCCCGCTGCTCGCGATGCTGCGCGGTGCTGCCCGAAAGGCGCACGGCGATGGCGTCGGAGGCAATGCGCTGCGCCTGCCGCTCGGCGCTGGCTTGGCTGAGCGGCTCTGCCTCGATGAGGTCAGTGAGCGCGGCGCGGGCGAGCTTCTGATACTCCCCCTCGCCATTGTTGCGCCAGGTGACCTGATGCGGCTCGAAGGTCTTGACCACCTTGGCCGGATTGCCGACGACCAGGCTGCGTGGCGGGGTCACCGTGTCGGACTTCACAAGGGCAAGGGCGGCGACGAGATTTTCGTCACCTATGACGGCGTTGTCGAGGATCACCGCGTTCATGCCGATCAGCGCATTCTCGCCAATCTCGCAGCCATGGATGATCGACCCATGGGCGATGGTCGCTCCCCGGCGGATGACCGTGTCGCGCAACTGGTTGGCATGCACCGACACATTGTCCTGGATCGAGCTGTCGCCCTCCACCACGATCCGCCCGAAATCGCCCCTCAGGCTCGCGCCGGGCGCGATGAAGCAGCCCGGCCCGACGATCACGTCGCCAATCAGCGACGCCAGCGGATGGACGTAGCTGGTCGGATCGACAACGGGAACAATCCCCTGATAGGCGTAGGCGGGCATCGGGGCTGGGTCCCTTAGAGCCGCTCGATGATGGTGACGTTGGCCTGGCCGCCGCCTTCGCACATGGTCTGGAGGCCATAGCGGCCGCCGGTGCGTTCAAGGGCGCCCAGCAGCGTGGTCATCAGCCGCGCGCCGGTAGCCCCGATCGGATGGCCGAGCGCGATCGCGCCGCCCTGCACATTGACCTTGTCGTGCGGGATAGCGAGTTCCTTCATCCAGGCCATGGTGACGCTGGCAAAGGCCTCGTTGCATTCGAACAGATCGATGTCGCTGATCGACATGCCCGCCTTCTTGAGCGCATATTGGGTGGCGGGGATCGGGCCGGTCAGCATCCACACCGGGTTGGCGGCGCGGACCGAGAGATGATGGATGCGCGCGCGGGGCTTGAGGCCATGGTCCTTGACCGCCTGCTCGCTGGCGATGAGGAGGGCGGCGGCCGCGTCGCAATTCTGGCTGGCGACCCCTGCGGTGACGATGCCGCCTTCATTGACGGGCTTCAAGGACGCGAGGCCCTCAAGCGAGGTGGTGGGGCGGATGGTTTCGTCGCGGGTGAGGCCCTCGAGCGGTGCGACTTCATGATCGAACCAGCCATTGTCCCAGGCGGCCTGCGCGCGCTGATGGCTGGCGAGGGCGAAGGCTTCCATCGCTTCGCGGCTGATGCCCCATTTGTCGGCGATCATCTCGGCCGACTTGATCTGGTTGACCTCTTCCATGCCATAGCGTTCGACCCAGCCCTTCGACCCGTGGAAGGGGCTGTCGAAGCCATATTGCGCGCCTGCGATCATCGCCGCCATGATCGGGATCTGGTTCATCGCCTGGCTGCCGCCCGCGACCACCAGGTCCTGGGTGCCGCTCATGACGCCTTGCGCGGCGAAGTGGACGGCCTGCTGGGAGGAGCCGCATTGGCGGTCGACGGTGACGCCGGGGATTTCCTCCGGCAGGCCTGCGACCAGCCATGCGGTGCGGCCGATATCGCCTGCTTGGCCGCCGATCGTCTCGGTGCAGCCCCACACCACGTCATCGACGCCTGACGGGTCGATGCCGGTGCGCTTGACCAGTTCGCGGATCGGGTGCGCGCCAAGGTCGGCGGGATGGACGGCGGCGAGGCTGCCCTTCTTGCGGCCGATGGGGGTGCGGACGGCATCGACGATATAGGCTTCAGGCATTCTCTTTTTCCTGCTTTTGTCCAGCGTCTCTGGCAAAGGTCTGGTCCGGCCCCATGGGCTGGGTGAAGATGCGCGTGGCGATGCGCGCGCGGTGATGAGCGGGGGTGCCCCAGCTTTGCGTCAGGGCAAGGGCGCGCTTCAAGAAGAGGTGGACGTCCACCTCCCAGCTATAGCCCATCGCGCCATGCACCTGGATCGAGGCGCGCGCGGCCTTGTCGGCGGCTTCCAGGGCCACGAGCTTGGCATGGCTGACGCGGGCGCGGGCTTGCGTGTCGCGCGCGCTGATTTCGGCGGCGGCGGCGGCCACCACGGGCTTGGCGAACTCGATCGCCACCTGGGCGGATGCCAGATGATGCTTGACCGCCTGATAGCTGCCGATCGGCTTTCCGAACTGCTGGCGTTCCTTGGCATAGTCGACGGCGAGGTCGACCGAGCGCTGGGCAAGGCCCAGGCCAAAGGCAGCGTTGAAGAGGGCGGCGCGGTCGAAGGCGAGGTCGAAGGCGGCTTTGCCGAGCGGCGTGGCGTTGGCCTTGTCCCACGCGACCGAGAACAGGCGGCGGAAGGGATCGATGCTCGGCTGCGCGGTGAGCGTCACCTGGTCGGGCGTGGCGAGATACGCCTCGCCATCGGCATGCAGCAGGATCGCCGCGGCGCTGTCGGCGTTCGCCACATAGGGGTTGGCCGGATGCGCGATCGCGATGGTGGCCATCGGGTCGCTCAGCAGCGCATGATCGGGCGCGAGCGCGGCGAGCATCGGCGCGGCGACGCCTGCGCTCTCGACCAGCGGCTCGGGCAGGGCGACATAACCCGCCTCTTGTGCGATCAGGGCAAAGTCGGTCTCGGCCAGATCGATGCCGCCCGCACTTTCGGGGAGCAGGATGAGGGTGAGGCCGGTCTCGACGATCGAGGCCCAGCGGGCGGGATTGATCGCCTCGCCCGCTTCCATCATCTTGCGCCAATGATCGGGCGTGCAGCTGTCGGCGAACAGGGTGCGCGCGGTCTCGGCGAACATCAGCTGTTCGTCGCTGAGGGTGAAATCCATCTTAAATCCCCTTAGCGCGGCAGGCCGAGCATGCGCTCGGCGATGATGTTGCGCTGGATCTCGTTCGACCCGGCATAGATCGGGCCTGCGAGCGCGAAGATATAGTCGTCGATCCAGTCGACGGGGTTCGCGTCCGGCGCTTCGTGCGTCAATTCCGCCTGCGGCCCCAGGATGTTGAGCGCGGTTTGCGTCAGGTGAATGTCGAGTTCGGACCAGAAGATCTTGTTGGTCGAGGCTTCCGGCCCGATCTTCGCGCCTGCCATCAGCCGCGAGGCGGTCTGGTAGATGTTGAGCGCATAGGCGTCGGCATTCATGTGCGCGCGTACGACATCGGCTTCGAGCGCGGGGTCGGCCGTTTCCTTGTTCGCGGTCCACAGTTCTGCGAGCTTCTTGGCCGCCACCTGGTAGCGGGCGGGCGAGCGCAGCATGAGGCCGCGCTCGAAACCGGCGGTCGCCATGCAGATATGCCAGCCTTGGCCCTCGTCGCCGAGGCGATTGAAGGCGGGGACGCGGACATTTTCCAGGAAAATCTCGGCAAAGCCGACATGGCCGTTGATCTTCTTGATGGCGTTCACTGTCACGCCGGGTGCATCGAGCGGGAAGAAGATGAGGCTCATCCCCTTATGCCGCTCGCTGCCCGGCTCGCGGAACAGGCCGAACGCCCAGTCGGCGAACACCGCGCGGCTCGACCAGATCTTGTGGCCATTGAGGATATAGTCGTCGCCCTCGCGGACGGCGGTGGCGCGCACGCCAGCAAGGTCCGAGCCTGCCATCGGTTCGGACCAGGCCTGCGCCCAGATTTCCTCGCCCGACGCCATTTTGGGGAGGAAGCGCTGCTTCTGCTCATGGGTGCCGAATTCGATGAGCGTGGGCCCAAGCAGGAAAATGCCATTCTGGTTGACGCGGCCGGGCGCGCCTGCGCGATAATATTCTTCCTCGAAAATCAGCCACTGGATGAGGTCGAGGCCGCGCCCGCCATATTCGCGTGGCCAGGTCACCATGCCCCAGTCGCCGGACTTCAAGGTCTTTTCCCATTCCCGGTGCGCCTCGAAACCCTCGCGCGTGGCGTCGAAATGTTCCAGCGGCTCGCCGGGCACATGGGCGTCGAGCCAGGCGCGGACTTCGGCGCGGAACGCCTGCTGCTCAGGGGTATAAGTCAGGTCCATCAGAATTTCGCCGCGCCCTTGTTGTCGACGAAGGCGTCGCGCGCCTTCTGGCTGTCTTCATGCATGTACATTTCGAGCGTGAAGCCCTGCTCGATCCGGTAATGGGCCGAGGGGTCGGTGGGCTCGATGAGATTGAGCGCCTGCTTGGCGATGACCAGGGCCGCGCGGCTCTTGGACGCGATGATTTCGCAGAAAGCGTAGGCCTCGTCCTTGAGCTTCTCCAAGGGCACGACCTTGTGTACCGAGCCGTGGCGATAGGCATCCTCAACCGGGATGCGCCCGCCGGTGAAGAAATTGGCGCGCACCATCTGGACCGGCAGCATGCGGCTCATGAAGGCGGCTCCCCCCATCGCGCCGCGATCGATCTCGGGCAGCGAGAAATAGGCCCCTTCCGCCGCGATCAGCGCGTCGCAGGCGCCCGCGATATTGACGCCGCCGCCGATGACGAAGCCATGCAGCGCGCCCACCACCGGGATCGCGCACTCACGGATCGCCTTGAAGGTGAGGTAATTATCCTTGTTCAATTTGGCGATGCGCTCAGGATGCGCCGCCATCTCCTTGATGTCGACGCCGCCGCAAAAGCCCCGGCCCTCCGCGCGGATCAGGATGCATTTCACATCCTCGTTTGCCGCTGCTTCGTAAACCATCGCCGGGATCGATTCCCAACCCTTGGTGTCGAAGGCGTTGACCGGCGGATGGTCGAACAGGATTTCGGCGATGGCGCCCTTGACGGTCAGCGTAATCGGCATGTCTTGTCCCTCTTCCTCAGGCGGCGCTGGCCGTCTCGCGGCCCATGGCGGCGAGCGCGGCGAGCCGCTCATGCGCCTCTTCGACGATACGGTCGACCAGCTGTTGGCAGGTCGGGATCTCGCCGATCCGCCCGCCCACGACGCCGGTCGCCATCACGCCATGTTCGATGTCGCCCTCGACCACCGCCTTCTGGATCAGCATCGGCATGGTCGCGGCCATCATCGCCTGTTTGAGCGGCATCGCGCCATGCGCCGTCATGCCGCGCGCTGATTTGATGAAGTCGATCCAACTCGCGCCGGTCTGCTTCTTCATCGCCATGCCGGCCTCGATCGCGCGCAGCCACATGCCCAAGGAACCGGACTTTTCGATCTTGTCCATGAGGCGGGTGCGGACCATCCGCTGCGGAATGCCGTCAAGCTTGGTGGTGACGATGATGCCGTCGGTCGTGGCTTTCAGATAAGCCGCCTTGGCGCTGTCGGGGACCGGGCTTTCCTTGGTGAGGAGGAAACGCGTGCCCATGGCGATGCCGACCGCGCCATAGGCGAGCGCCGCCGCCAGCCCGCGCCCGTCGGCAAAGCCGCCGCTCGCGATCACCGGCACCTTGACCGCGTCCAGCACCTGGGGGAGCAGCACGGTGGTCGGCACGGAGCCTGTATGCCCGCCGCCTTCGCCGCCCTGGACATTGACCATGTCGACGCCGAGCTCGACCATCTTCTGCGCATGCTTGACCGCGCCGACGGTGGGGACGCAGAGGATGCCTGCATCCTTGAAGCGGCCGATCATTTTGGCATTGGGACCGCGGCCGAAGGAGACGGCGCGCACCTGATCCTTGTTGGCGAGAATCAGCTCGACGATTGCGTCAGCGCCGGGCTGAAAGCTGTGGAAGTTGACGCCGAAGGGCCGGTCGGTGCCCTTGCGGACGGCGAGCAGCTTCTCGCGCGCTTCGTCCGGCGTCATGACGGCGGCGCCGAGGAAGCCGAAGGCGCCCGCATTGCTCGACCCGATGACGAGGCTGGGTTCCGCCACCCAGCCCATCGCGGTCTGGATGATCGGCCAGCGGCAGCCAAGCCGCTCCGTCAGGATCGTGTGCAGCGGATCGCCCATCATTCGCTCGCCTGTTTCTTATTGGCCTCGGCCATCTTCTTGGCATCGAGGCCCGCGATCGAACTGCCCTGGACGAGGTCGTTCTGGGCATGGGCGAAATGGTGCATATGATATTGCGCGTCCATCGCGTTGCGCTTGCCCATCAGCTCCTCGACATGGTTGATCGCCTGCTTGGTGAGCCAGTTGCCAAGGCGAGGCTGGGCGACGAGCTTGGCCGCCATGCCTGCCACCGTCTCGCGCAGCGCCTCGCGGGAGACGATCTTGTTGACCATGCCGAAGCTTTCGGCCCTCTGCGCGCTCATCCGCTCGCCCAAGAGCAGGAACTCCTTGGCGACGCGCGGGGGCAGCTCATAGGCATGGGCGAAATATTCGACGCCCGGGATGCCCATGCGGTTGACCGGGTCCTGGAAGAAGGCGTCGTCGGTCGCGACGATGAGGTCGCACACCCAGGCGAGCATGAGGCCGCCCGCGACGCAGGCCCCCTGCACCATGGCGATGGTGGGCTTGGGCGCATCGCGCCAGCGCCGGCACATGCCGACATATTGCTCCTTCTCGCGGGTGTAGAGCAGTTCGGCCGCGGGCTTGTTGACATGGCCGGGCACCAGCAGCCGGTTCTCGAAATGCTGGTGCACGTCGCGGCCCGGCGTGCCGATGTCATGGCCAGCGGAGAAATGCTTGCCGTTGCCGCCCAGCACGATCGCGCGCACATCGTCATCGTTCACGGCGCGTACGAACGCGTCATCAAGGGCATAGGTCATCTGGCCGTTCTGGGCGTTGTTGAAGCCCGGACGGTTCATCATGATCCACGCGACATGGTCGATCACCTCATAGGTGACCGGCTCATCCGTTTCGTAAACAATGTCGACCTGCTGCGGTTCGACCAGGCGGTCGGTCTCGTTCATCGTCAGGCTGCCCTTCTGTCTCCGGCCGGATTGTCCTTGAACACGGTCGCGCGGACATTATTGGGGTCGATCCTGGCGATCAGCTCCAGCTGCTCGGCCGTTGGCGCGGGCGTGGTGGGGATTTCGCCATCGATTTTTGCCAGCGGGAAGCCGGTATTGTCCTGCACTTCCTCGAACGTCACACCCGGATGCAGCGAGATCACGCGGATCTGGTGATCCGGCCCGCCGAAATCCATCACGCAAAGGTTGGTGATGATGCGGCGCAAGTCCAGGCCCTGGGGCGCAGCGCCATTGCGGTAGCGCGCGGGGTTGTAGCCCGCCATGCACACGAAATCGACCTCGCCTTCCACGAACGCACGCTTGTTGTGGTTGGCAAAGAAGAAGCTGTTGGGATGGCTGATCGAGTTGCCGGGGAAGCCGCGCGCGCCGAGCATCGCTGCCTTGGGCTTCTTATGGTCGCCGATCACCGAGATGTTCGCCTGGCCATAACGGTCGATCTGCACCGGGCCAACCAGCGCATGGCGGCGGCCGCTCCAGAGCGCCGAGAAGACGCGGTCATAATTGGCGATGCCTTCAAATTCCGGCTCGGCGGTGCGCTTGCCCGGGCCGACCGGCTCGCTGGTGTACCAGGCCTCGCCATCGGTGGTCTGGATCGCGGGCGCGAAGCTCAGTTTGGCAAGGCCAGCGCCGATGCGGGGGAGGGGGCCGATGCCGGTCGCCATCACTTCGCCATCCTCGCGCCAGACTTCGGCGCAGGCGGCGATGACGAGTTCAGCGAGCGAATAGCTGTTCTGGGTCATGGGTCTCTCGCTTAGTAAATGGGGACGGGGAGCTGCTTGACGGTGTCCGCGCCGCCGATCGCTGCCTGATAATCGGCTTCCGACACGTCGATATATTTCGCCTTATACTCGGCCCAGGCTTCGGGCGAGGCGGCGCTTTCGACATAGGTCTTGATGTGCTTGAGATCGAGCTGATAGTCGGGGTCAGCGCTCGAGGGATGCGCGCCCAAGGGTGCCTCGGCAACGCCGGTGATCATCGCGCGCTCGACGAGGTTGTAGCGGCTGTTCTTCTTCATATCGAGCTCAGCCGTCTGCACGATCTTCTCGACCGTCGCGTAGCTTTTCTTGGCTGCGCGCACGAGCAGTTCATCGAAGATCGGATCGACCGATAGGGTGAGGATATTGCCGCGCTCGTCGGAACGATGGGCATGGATCAGGGCGATGTCGGGCACCAGCGCTGGCATGGCGACGAATTCCTCGCCATCGGCATAGGGGCTCTTCACGAATTTGAAGTCGAAGCCGTCCTGCGTGATGATGTCGGTGCCGATGCCCACGCGCGTCGGCAGGAAGGGCAGCTTCATCGCGCCTGCGCGCAGACCCCAATGATACATGCCCTCGTCAAGCTCGAGCACCTCGAAGGCGCCCGCCTGGCGGGCGTTGCGGAAATGGGGTTCGAGCGGATAATGGTCGAGGCTGGCAAAGGCGAATACCAGCTTCCTGATCTTGCCGGTGGCGGCGAGCAGGCCGATGTCCATGCCGCCATAGCCCGCCATGACGGTCAGGTCTTTCAGGTTCGAGCGGGCGATGGCGCGGATCAGCGCCATGGGCTTGCGGCGCGTGGCCCACCCGCCGATGCCGATGGTCATCCCGTCGGAAATCTGGTCGACGATGTCGTCGACGCTCATGCGCTTGTCGAGCATAATGTCAGTCATCCTTTTGCGTCAGTCCTGCTCATGAGCCCATTTATGGCCCCAGTCGCTTACAGAAAGGCTGGTGGTGGGGACCCATGTTTGCGGGTCTATTACCAGGCCGTTCCAGCCATATTCGATGTCGAAGCCGCCGGGCGTCTGCATGTAGAAGCTGGTCATCTTGTCGTTGACATGACGACCCAGCGTTGCCGAGAGCGGCACCTTGCCCTTGCTCTTCAAAACCCGGTCATAGGCGCGGCCGACATCCTCGAGGGAGCCGACCTCGAGCATCATGTGGACAGCGCCATTGGGGCTTTCGGGCAGCTGGCCAAGCGCCAGGCTGTGGTGGCGCGGGTTGCAGTGCAGGAAGGCAAAGCCCACGCCCGGATCATCCTCGCCCCCACCCATCAGGTAGAAGCGGCCAAGGTCGGTGTCGCCAAAGCCCATGACCTCTTTGTAGAAGGTGTGGGTCTCGTCGAAATTGGGGGCAGTGAGCACGACATGGCCCATCCCCATGTCGCCGTCCGCGCCATGGGGGCTGTCGGTCACGAAGCGGCTGACGCCCGCGGGCGAGACGAAGGGGGCATAGTCGACGAAGCGGCCGTAGAAGAGCTCCATCGGGTTACCCGCCGGGTCGGACGAGCGGGCCAGTTCATAGACCTGACGGCCACGCGCTTCCATGACCCCCGCCCGTTCCACCGGACGGCCCGCCGCCTCGAGGCGGGCCAGCACCGATTCGAAAGCGTCACGATTCGCGCATTCCCAGCCCGGCGCCACGAAGCGGTCGGCCGCGCCTTTCTGCACCCGCAGGCGCCAGGGCCGGTCGTCCATGCGAAACAGCGCGACGTCTTCGTCCGGCGAAGGGGCCGCCATCAGCCCTGCGATATTGCAGGCAAAATCCTGCCACGGCCCGAGCTCCCGCGCCTCGATCACCACATAGCCTAGCGATATCACTGCCATTTCAAGCGCCTCGCCTTCTTTCCTGTCTGCCAGCCATGCTCTGCCGCAGAGCGTTGCAAAATGACCTTCCCCATACGCATATGGCAAGCGCTGCCGCCTGTTTCGCACTTGCAGGGGGAGGCGCAGTTAAGCGCGCTCACGAGCTTATGGCAATTCGTTCCCAATCCGCCTATAAGCAACGGCCCAAATGCGCAAGCCCTGTTTGCCTTGACAGTTTGCGTAATAGCAGTTTACATAATCTACGCATATAGCAAATCTGAAGTAGAGTCGCCTACAATGGAGAAGATCATGACCGGGGCAGTAGCAAGCCGACCCATTGACGAGGCGAATGCCGGGATACCTTCACCCGAAAGTCTGATCGCCAAAGCCAGGGCCATGATCCCGACGCTGCGCCAGCGCGCGCGCGCCTGCACCATCGCCCATGACGTGCCCCCCGAAACCGTCGCCGAGATGAAGGCGGCCGGCTTCTTCCGCGTGCTCCAGCCCAAGCGTTACGGCGGCTATGAGATGCACCCCAATGTCTTCTTCGAAATCCAGAAGGCGCTTGCCGAAGGCTGCATGTCGACAGGCTGGATCTACGGCGTGCTGGGCTGCCACCCCTATGAACTCGCCCTCTTCCATGACGAGGCGCAGAAGGAAGTGTGGGGCGATGATCCCGACATGCTCGTCTCCTCCACCTATCAGCCGGTCGGCAAGGTGGAAAAGGTCGAAGGGGGCTTCTACCTGTCGGGCCGCTGGGGCTTCTCCTCAGGCTCCTCCCATTGCGGTTGGGTGCTGCTTGGCGCGATCAATTTCGACACCGATGGCGGCCCGCCCGACATGCGCACCTTCCTGCTGCCGCGCTCCGACTATCAGGTGATCGAAGGCACCTGGGACACGTTCGGCCTTCAGGGTACCGGCAGCTTCGACATCGTCGTCGAGCGCGTGTTCGTGCCCGAACACCGCACCCACAAGGCCAGCGACGGCTTTGCCGGGACCAATCCGGGCCAGGAAACCAACACCGCCCCGCTCTACCGCATCCCCTGGGCGCAGCTCTTCATCCGCTCGGTCTCCAGCGCCGCCTTCGGCGGCATCCGCGCCGCCACTGGCGCTGCGATGGAGATCATGGGCAACCGCGTCTCGACCAACACCGGCAAGGCGTCCAAGGCTGACCCCAATCTCCACGCCGCCATCGCCCGCGCGATCGCCGAGACCAACGAGATGGAACTCACCCACCGCACGACCTTCAATGAGCTGATGGACTATGCGGGCCGCAATGAGCCCGTGCCGATGGAAAAGCGCGCGCTCTTTGCCTATCAGTCCGCCAGCGTCGTGCGCCGCATGGCCGAACTGGCCGACGGCATGGTCAAGCTGCTGGGCGGCCGGGCGGTCTATATGTCCAGCCCGATCCTCCAGCCCTGGCTCGACCTCCACGCCGCGCGCGCCCATGTCGCCAATGACCCGGCCAACCGCACCAGCGATGTCATCGGCACGATCAATGGCGAACCGCCCGCCTTCACCTTCATCTGAAGCGAGCATCTGACCATCTGACATCTGGACAGCATCGGGCCAGGACAAAAGAGGATATCCATGGGCAGTGAATTGATCCGCAAGACCTATAGCGTTGCGGGCGGATATGAGATTTCGATCGCGGAAATCGCAGGGGCGCAGGCAAACGCCCCCACCGTCATCTTCATCCATGGCAGCGGTCCCGGCGCATCGGGCGCGTCCAACTTCCGCAACAATGCGCAAGATTTTGCCGATGCCGGTTACCGCGTCATCCTGCCCGACCTCATCGGCTATGGCGCCTCCTCCAAGCCCGAGACCGACTATCCCCTCGAGCTGTTTACCCAGACCCTGCTCGATGCCCTCGCGCAGCATGGGGTCACCAGCGGCCACCTCATCGGCAATTCGCTGGGCGGCGGCATCGCCCTCCAGATCGCGCTCGACCACCCTGAATTCACCATCGGCAAGCTCGTCCTGATGGCGCCGGGCTGCGTGGCGGAACAGATGAGCTATTTCACCATGCCCGGCATCGCCAAGATGCGCTCGGGCTTTGGCAGCCCTGAATTCAACATCGAGGAACAGCGCCGCCTGATCGGCAACCTCATGCATCCTTCCTCGCTCCATCACGTCACCGACGCGCTGGTCGAGGAACGTTTTGCCGTCGCGCGCACCCAGCCCAAGGATGTGCTCGCCCGCGTCAAGACCCCCGACCTTGGGCCGCGCCTGGGCGAGGTCAAGCAGCCCATCTTCGTCCTCTGGGGCCTCAATGACGAATTCTGTCCCGAAAGCCACGCCCGTCTCTTCCTCGACGCCTGCCCCGACGTGCGCTGCCTCACCTTCTCGCAGACCGGCCATTGGGTGCAGGTCGAGCGGGCGGCAGAGTTCAACCGCTACTCGCTGGACTTCCTGAAGAATGGCTGACGCTGCTCCTGCGCAATCCGTGCCTGTTCCAGAGCCCGTCGATGTCACCGCTGGCCTTAAGGGCGCGATGCGCCGCCTGCCCTCGGGCGTGGCGATCGTCACCGCGCTGGGCGAGGGCAAGACGCCGGTCGGCATGGCCGCGACCTCGATCACCTCACTCACCATGGATCCGCCCGCCGTCCTCGTCTGCGTTAACCAGACAGCGGGCATCCACGCCCATCTCTCGCCCGGCTGCCCGGTCAGCATCAACCTCCTCTCGCGCCACCAGCGCGAAGTGTCGGCAGCATTCGGTGGCGCGGTGGCGCGCGAGGCGCGCTTTGGCGTTGGCAGCTGGACCCCCGATGCCCATGGCCTTCCCATCCTCGATGAAGCGCAGGCCAACCTCTCCTGCACGATCGAGAGCATGACCCCCTTTGGCACCCACAGCATCGTCATCGCCCGGGTCAAGGCGGTGCGCCTGTCCGACGCGGTCGATCCCCTCATCTTCCAGGACGGAGCCTATCTGTGAGCGAGACGCTGAACGAAACATTGGCGGACGAGCTCTACCAGGCGCTGCGCGAGGGGCGCACCGTGCCGCCGCTGATGGCGCGTTACCCGCAGCTTGGCATCGATGACGCCTATGCTATCTCCTTAGGTGCGCTCGAACGCCGCAAGGGTGATGGCGAGCGCGTCATCGGCAAGAAGATCGGCGTCACCTCCAAGGCCGTGCAGGACATGCTGGGCGTGCACCAGCCCGATTTCGGTTTCCTGACCGACCGCATGTATATCGAGGGCGATATCGATGTCGCGGCAAACGGCCTCATCGCGCCGCGCGCCGAGGCGGAGATCGGCTTCATCCTGAAAGACAGCCTCAAGGGGCCGGGCGTCACGGCGGAAGATGTGATCGCCGCGACGGAGAGCATCGTTCCCTGTTTCGAGATCGTCGACAGCCGCATCCAGGACTGGAAGATCGGCATCGTCGACACCGTCGCCGACAATGCCTCCTGCGGCGTCTATGTGCTGGGGGACGCGCGCGTCGATCCCCGCGCCCATGACCTCCCCAATCTCCACGTCACCGTCACCAAGAATGGGCAGCCCCTGTCGGAAGGCTATGGCCATGCGGTGCAGGGTTCGCCCGCACAGGCGGTCGCCTGGCTCGCCAACACGCTGGGCGCCTATGGGGTAACGCTCGACGCCGGGGATGTGATATTGTCGGGCAGCCTGGTGCCGCTCGAACCGGCCAAGGCAGGAGACGTGTTCGAGATGCAGCTCCACGGGGTTGGCAACTGCACCGCGCGCTTTATCTGAATATGAAAAGTGGCGCATCGCTTGCGGGCGATGCCGTGAGGAGTAAGTAATGACGGGCAAGGTCAAGGCGGCGATCATCGGGTCGGGCAATATCGGCACCGACCTCATGATCAAGATGATCAAATATCCGCAGAATATGGAACTGGTGGCCGTGGTCGGCATCGACGAGGCGTCCGAAGGCCTCGCCATGGCGCGCGAGCGCGGCGTCGCCACCACCCATGAGGGCCTCGAAGGCCTCATGAAGATGGATGTCTATCCCGAGATCGGCATCGTGTTCGACGCAACCAGTGCCTATGCCCACAAGGTCCATGACGAAGCGCTGCGCAAGGACGGCAAGCAGGTGGTCGACCTCACCCCCGCCGCGATCGGCCCCTACACCATCCCCACGGTCAACGGCGAAGCCAATCTCGATGCTGGCAACGTCAACATGGTGACCTGCGGCGGGCAGGCGACGATCCCGATGGTTGCCGCCGTCTCCCAGGTCGCGACCGTCCATTATGCCGAGATCGTCGCGTCGGTCTCCTCGCGCTCGGCAGGACCCGGCACCCGCGCCAATATCGACGAGTTCACCCGCACCACCGCAGGCGCCATCGAAAAGGTCGGCGGCGCGGCGCAGGGCAAGGCGATCATCATCCTCAATCCCGCCGAACCGCCGATGATCATGCGCGACACCGTGTTCACTTTGTCCGAAGGCGCGGATGAAGAGACGATCCGCGCCTCGGTCGAGGCGATGGTCAAGAAGGTGCAGGCCTATGTGCCGGGCTATCGCCTCAAGCAGGACGTGCAGTTCGAGCGCTTTGGCGACAACAACAAACTCACCATCCCCGGTCGCGGCGAGTTCACCGGGGTCAAGACCATGATCCTGCTCGAGGTCGAAGGCGCTGGCGATTATCTGCCGAGCTATTCGGGCAATCTCGACATCATGACCGCCGCCGCCAAGGCGACCGGCGAGCTGCTCGCGCAGCGCATCGCGCAAGGAAAGAAGGTGGCCGCATGAGCGCCCAGATCACATCTCCGTTCAACGTCGAGGCGGGCGACAAGCTCTATATCCAGGACGTGACGCTACGCGATGGCATGCACGCCATCCGCCACATGTACGGCATCGACCATGTGAAATCGATCGCCAAGGCGCTGGATGACGCAGGGGTCGACGCGATCGAGGTCGCCCATGGCGACGGCCTCAATGGCGCGAGCTTCAACTATGGTTTCGGCGCGCATACCGATTGGGAATGGCTCGAGGCGGTCGCCTCGGTGCTGACCAAATCCGTGCTCACCACGCTGATCCTGCCGGGCGTCGGCACGGTCGAGGAACTGCGCCGCGCCTATGACATCGGCGTGCGCTCGGTGCGGGTCGCGACCCATTGCACCGAGGCCGACGTCTCGAAACAGCATATCGGCATCGCCCGCGATCTTGGCATGGACGTCTCGGGGTTCCTGATGATGAGCCACATGATCGAGCCGGAGAAGCTGGCGAGCCAGGCGGCCCTCATGGAAAGCTATGGCGCGCAGTGCGTCTATGTGACCGACAGCGGCGGCGCGCTCGACATGGACGGGGTCAAGGCCCGGTTCGAAGCCTATGACCGGGTCTTGAAGCCCGAAACCCAGCGCGGCATCCATGCGCATCACAATCTCAGCCTCGGCGTCGCCAACTCGATCGTCGCGGCCCAGTGCGGCGCGGTGCGGATCGACGCCTCCTTGACCGGCATGGGCGCGGGCGCTGGCAATGCGCCATTGGAAGTGTTCATCGCCGCTGCCGAGCGCAAGGGCTGGAACCATGGCTGTAACGTCATGGCGCTGATGGACGCGGCTGAGGACCTCGTCCGCCCGCTGCAGGACCGGCCGGTTCGGGTCGACCGCGAAACCCTCGCGCTTGGCTATGCCGGGGTCTACTCCTCGTTCCTGCGTCATGCCGAAAAGGCCGCCGAAACCTACGGCCTCGACACCCGCACCATCCTCGTTGAACTCGGCCGTCGCAAGATGGTCGGCGGGCAGGAAGACATGATCGTCGACGTCGCCCTCGACATGGTCAAGGAACGCGAAGCCGCCGCCTGACACGCCGCCGGGCGCGGCCCCCGCGCCCGGTTCACACATAACAGGAGGAGAGGATATGGCCGACAAGCGCCTGTCGCTCGACCATATCACCGTCACCGACACTACCCCCTGGCAGCTTGCCGAAATCGCCGCAGAGGTGGGTTGCGAGGGCATTTGCCCGTTCCTCCACTCGATGGAGGTGCTGCCCGCCATGCCCGCCTATGACCTGGTGCGCGACCCCCAGGCGCTGCGCCAGACCCGCGCCGCGCTCGCCGCCACCGGGGTCACGGTCGACCTTGTCTACCCCTTCACCATGGCGGGGCGCACCAACCCTGCTGACTTTATCCCTGCGCTCGAAACCGGCGCAGCGCTTGGCGCGCCCCTCGCCAATGTCCTGTGCTACGACCGCGATCCCATCCGCCGTACCGAGAAACTCGTCGAACTGGCCGAGCTCGCCGCCCCGTTCGACATCGCCCTCGCAATCGAATTTTATCCCCCCTCCCAGGTCCAAACCTTAAGGGCCGCCCTCGACGAAATAGCCCGCTCCGGCCGATCCGACATCAAGGTCACAGCCGACCTTCTCCACATCATGCGCGGACCCGAACCAGACACCAGCTTCCCCCTCCTCAACCACCCCGCCATCGCCATCGCCCAGATAGCCGACGGTCCAACAACCATCGATCCCAGCGACATCGAACGCGAAGCCGGTATCCAGCGCCAACTCCCCGGACAAGGCACGTTCAATATCCCAGCGTTCCTCCACGCCCTCAATCCCACAACACCAATCAGCGTCGAAATACCCCAGCAATACGCCATCGACCAAGGCATCAACCCGCAAATGCGGGCGCAAATGGCGGTGGATTGCGTGAAGGAAGTGGTGAAAAGAACGCACTGAAAAGACAGAAATAGGAAAATAGGAAAAATAGGAGAGTAAGATGCGTGACTTGATCGACCCGACCCTGTTGCCGGGGTTGGAGTTCATGCCGGCGTTGGACATCACGGCCGAGAGCCTGCCTGCGATACGCGAGGGCATGGAGCAGATGACCGCGATGGCGCCTGAGCCGCAGGATAGTGGTGTTGAATGGCGGGAGGAGCGGATCATCGCGCCCGATGGGCATGAGCTGCTGGTCAGGGTTTATCGTCTGGCCGATGCGCAAGGGACTCTGCCCGCGATCCTGCATATTCATGGCGGCGGCTATGTGATGGGGTCGGTGCGTACCAATCACCTTTCCAACATCGAGCTTGCGCTTTCCGCTTCCGCCCTCGTCGTTTCGGTCGATTATCGGCTCGCGCCGGAAACGGTGGCGCCGGGCGCGGTCGAGGATTGTTACGCGGCGCTGCAATGGCTGCATGACGGCGCGGAGCAGTTGGGCGTCGATCCCAAGAGGATCGCCATTCGCGGCGAGAGTGCGGGCGGCGGGTTGGCCGCTGCTTTGGCGCTGCTGGCACGCGACCGGGGCGGCCCGGCGATCGCGCACCAGAACCTGATCTATCCGATGCTGGACGACCGCACCTGCATCACTCGCCAGCCCGAACATCTGGGCGCATTCGTGTGGACGCCGCAGGCCAACGCCTTTGGCTGGCGATCCCTGCTGGGTAAGGAGCCCGGATCGGCGGACGTATCGCCCTACGCGGCCCCCGCGCGGGCGGAGAGCCTGGCTGGCCTGCCGCCCGCTTTCATCTGCGTGGGCGCGCTCGATCTCTTCCTGGTGGAGGACATGGACTATGCCCGGCGGCTGATCGAAGCAGGCGTTGCGGCAGAATTGCACGTATATCCGGGGGCCTATCACGGTTTTGACGTGACGCCCGACGCCGCGCCAGTCCGCCAGATGAAGCGCGACGCGGTCGCGGCCCTTCGCAAGGCGCTGCATCCCGCCGAAACACGGTAGGATGAGCGGCAGATAGCCGCGCAAATTGCGGCGGCATCAGCTTTGACACTGGTGCTGCCCGCAAGTGCGCGCTATTAAACCGGCTACATTTTTGAAGGCGGGGCAAGAATGCAGATCAGAAGCGGGCGGAAAACGACGCCGCCATCGCTGGATACTCTCGATACGAATATCATAGAGATACTCCGGACCAACGGCCGCGCAACCAATCAGGAAATTGCAGAACGGCTGTCCGTTACCGCTGCCACCGTTTCAGCCCGGCTGCAAAAGATGGATGACGGGAAAGCGATGCGCGTTGTTGCCGTCACCGATTTTGCGGCCCATGGCTATAATGTGATCATCGCCTTGGGCGTGAAGGTCCAGGGCCGCAATGTTCAGGAGGTTGGCCGCGATCTGGCCGATCTTCCCGAAGTGCTGAGCGTCAATGTCATGAGCGGCGACCATGATGTGGAATTGCTCGTCGCGCTGAGGGATTTTGGCGAGGTGCAGGAGATGTTGTTCGAGCATATCGCCAGCGTGGACGGGGTCGTTCACATCACATCAGGGGTGGCGGTGGATATCGTGAAATATGAATTCAACGTGGTGCCGCTGTGACTGGGAAGGCCGATTGGGCACGCCTGGACAAGCTGGACCAGGGGATCGTCGAAAAGCTGGCCCGCGACGCGCGCATTTCCAACCGCGCCATCGCCGCCGAACTGGGCGTGACGGAGGGCACCATTCGCACACGCGTCAAGCGGTTGCAGAATGAAGGGCTGATCCAGTTCACCGTCGTCACCGATTTCCGCATGGCGGGATCGCCCAACCTTTGCATGATGGGGATCGATGCCGATCCATCCCATGTGTCGGAGTTGGCGCGCCGTCTATCCGAAATTCCGGAAATCACCTGCGTTATCGTTCTGCTGGGCCGTTACAGCCTGTTGGCGATGGGGCTGTTCACCAATATCGAGCAATTGAACGACCTGGTGACGGAGCGCATTCGGCCCATGCCGGGCGTCCAGCGGGTGGAAACGTCCGTGTCCGTTCATAATTTGAAATATGAGGCTGGCATCGCGAAAATCACGCGAGAGACGCCCTAAAACAGCCGGGGACGGTCGATCTGTCCAACCGCAGAAAAACGGGGGGAGGTTCAACCCCTGAGGAGAGTATCATGTCGATCAATCTGGAAGAGCTTGCCGCCCGCGTGACGGCATTGGAGGACGTCAACGCCATCCGTCAGTTGAAGGCGCGTTACCTGCGCGCCTGTGACCTGAAGCTGGTGGACGAGTTGCGTGAGACGTTTCTGCCGCAGGGCATAAGGCTGGATTACCAGAATTTCCCGCTATTCACGGATCGCGACGAGTTTATCGCCATATTCCAGAAAATGGCGATGGCGGGCGGCGTTTATGACATTCACCATGCGACCAATGCGGATATCGAATTGGTGAGCGCGGATGAAGCGCGTGGGCTGTGGTCGCTCAATTTCCGGACGATCATTCTCGCCACGCGGTCGGTGACCCGGCTCGCGGTGGAATATCAGGATGTCTACCGCAAGCAGGACGGGCGTTGGTGGATCGCGGAGTCTGTGAGCCGCGTCACGTCCATCCTGACCGAAGAGATTGGCGAAGATGGTACGCCGCGTTACCTGGCCTGGGGTGAGATGCCCGCTGCGGCTTGAGTTCGTGAGGGCAGGGGCGCGATCGTTGCTCCTGCCCTCCATTTGAGGACTAGAGCGTGATCCGATCAGATTGGATCGGATCACGCTCTATTTGTCTTTTGTTTTCCGCATTTTCCGAGCCAGCAGATGACGCCATCTGTTTCGAAAATGCTCTAGCTGGCACTTCCGAACTGGAGAATTGCAGCTTCTGGCAAATTGGGGATTGTATGGCCGCCTCTGTCAAAATGCAGATCATGCAGATGGCGCGCTATCATGGTTGGGCGACTGAACGCGTTTTGGAGGCCGTGGCGTCGATCCCGGACGAACCTTATCATAAGTCATGCGGCCTCTTTTTCGGATCGATCCACGGAACGCTCAATCATCTGCTGCTGACAGACAGCGAGATTTGGTATCCGAGATTTACGCAGGCGCAGACAACGGCTCTTTCCCTCGATGCAGAGTTGGAGAGCAATCGCGCGCTACTCGCGTCCCGCTTGATCGCGGCAACGGCCCGCTGGCGCGGCTATGTCGATAATCTGGACGAGGCCGCATTGGCTGACGATCTTCGCTATATAATGACGACGGGGCAGGCTCGCGCGCTTCCGATGTCAAGCGCGCTGCTCCATGTCTTCAATCACGCTACGCATCACAGAGGCCAAATTACCGCCGCGATTTCAATGCTGGGCTTCCAGTATGAACCGCTTGATCTGCCTTTCCTGATATTTTCCGAACAGGTGTAGACGGCGACGAGCTTCGCCTGACCCTGCCACTCGCATGATCGTGTCAGGGCGCCATCCAATGGCCGCCGTTTACGTCCAGCGCCGCGCCGGTGACGACTGCCGCATAATCGGAAAGCATCATCAGTACCGCGCGGGCGCAGTCATCCTGGGGCGGGATGATGCCGAGGGGAATGTCCTTGGTCACGGCCGCGATGACGTCTTCCGCGCTGGTTCCTTCCGTCACGAGGGAGTCGATATAGGCTTGCACGGGCGCGCCGTATATCCAGCCCATGCGGCAGCTGTTCACTCGTATTCCGAACCGGCCGAGATCGGCGGCCATATATTTGGTGAGGACGTTGAGGCCGCCTTTCGACACGGCATAACCCATTTCCATGCCATGTTCGCCGCCAGCGGGCCGAAGCGTGCCGATGGTCGAAACATTGACCACCGCGCCGCCGCCTTTCAGATGGGGCACGCAAGCGCGTGTCAGGCGCAGTGCGCCGAGGCAGTTGACGTCATAGATTTTGGCCCATTGGGCTTCGTCCGCATTGTCAACGAAAGTCCATTCGCCGTGATAATAAGCGCTGTTGATGAGGCCGTGGATGCGCCCGCCAAATGTCGTGGTCGCCTTTTCAGCGAGATCGCGGCATTGCCCTTCATCGCTGACGTCGCATTTAACGGCTATGGCTTGTCCGCCCTGATCCGCGATTTCGGTGCGCACCTGTTCGAGATAATCGATGTTGCGGGCGCCCATGACGACCTTTGCGCCTTCCTGCGCGGCGAGTTTTGCGAGCGCCTGACCCATGCCGGGGCCGACGCCGCTGATCACGATCACCTTGTCCTTCAACAGCATCGCTGCGCTCTCCTTTCCGGGATTTCTGGCGCCTTTTGAGACCAAGGCCCGATTCCGGTTGCCCTTGTTCTTGCGCCGGTTTATCCACGCGTATCAAGATGTCTGCGAAGAAATAACGCCAGAATGCGTATCGCGGTGCGGAAATTTTTTTGGAGAGGCAGGGCGCCATGGGCCGTTTGCAGGGTAAGGTTGCGATCATCACCGGGGGCGCTCGCGGCATGGGCGCCGCCACCAGCCGACTCTTTGCCGAGGAGGGCGCGAAGGTCGCCATCACCGATGTGCTGGACGAGGTCGGCACGCAACTGGCGACCGAACTGGGTGAGGCGGCGCGCTTCTATCATCATGACGTGACGAGCGAGCAGGGCTGGGCCGAACTGGTCGGCGCGGTCGAGGCGGATTTAGGGCCGGTCGACATATTGGTGAACAATGCGGGCATATTGCTGTTCCGCACACTGCTGGACACCAGCCTTGCCGAATATGAGCGCGTGTTGAAGGTCAATCTGACCGGCGAATTTCTGGGCATCAAGGCCGTCGCGCCGGGGATGATCGCCCGTGGCAAGGGTGCGATCGTCAACATCTCTTCGGTCGATGGGATGAAGGGGGCGAACGGGCTTGCCGCTTATTCATCCAGCAAATGGGGCGTGCGGGGGCTGACCCGTGTCGCCGCGCTGGAGCTTGGCCATCGGGGCATTCGCGTCAATTCGGTGCATCCGGGCGGCGTGGATACGGTGATGACCAATCATGACGGATCGACGCGGGAAAAGGTGAGCGAGCGGTTCGGCAATGTGCCGCTGCAACGGGTCGGCGCGCCGGAGGAAGTGGCGCGCGCGACCCTGTTCCTGGCGAGCGACGAGGCATCCTATCTGGCGGGCGCGGAGATCGCCGTGGATGGCGGCATGCTGACCGGGCAATATTATGCACAATTTCCCGGTGCGCCGGGCGTGGATTGAATAGCGGGCGTGTGAACAACAAAACAGCGACATAAGGAGAGATGCCATGATCCGTATCGACTTACCCGAGCAGGATGCCGCCGACCCCTATGGCTATGCATCGCGCAATTATGCGCGCGAGATCATGGGGGCAGCGGGCGGCTTTTCGAAAGCGGTCTATCAGCATAGCCTGTTGTCGCTGCGGGAATTTGAAGGCGCGCGGTCGCGGACGGCGCAGATAAACGGTTGTGTCATCTGCCAGCAATTTCGCGCGGCGCGGGACGTTCAATCGATGTTTGCCGCATCGGGGCAGCGGCCGGGGCATACGGTTGCCGACAATGGATCAGCGCCCGATGAGGACTTTTATGCGGCGGTCGAGAATTGGCGGACGTCGCCTGTCTTCAGTCCTCGCGAGCGGACGGCGATTGAATTTGCGGAGCGCTTTGCGCAGGAGCCGAAGTCGATCGCGCAGGATGAGGATTTCTGGGAGCGGGCGCATGCGCTGTTTTCGGACGAGGAGATTGTCGACCTGGCGCATAGCGTGGCGGCATGGGTTGGACTGGGCCGCGTTGCGCATGTGCTGGGGTTTGACAGCGTGTGTCTGCCCTTTGCCGAGGTGGCGTGAGGTGAGGGCGCTATCCATTATTTAAACGCTTAAATCCGTTCGTGCAGAGCCTGTCGAAGGGTTTCACATCTCTTTAGAAGAAGAAGGCTTCGACAAGCTCAGCCCGAACGGTGATAGGGAGTGGTGTTGGGCTCAAGCCCTGACTTATCAGCCGAGATTGCCGGGTTCAGCGTGCAGGATCATCGGGTCGCCCGTATGCGCGGCCCAGATCGCGTCGCGGCGGACGATGCGCCAGCCTTCGGCGCGCCTTTCCCACTGATCGACATATTCGCCGTTGGAATCGAATATGGGTCCGGCGGGGTCGTTCACCCGCTGATGCCGGGCCTGCACATAGGATCGGCTCGTCGCGCGGTCGCCATCGACATCGACCAGGATGCTGCCGATGAGATGCTGCGTGCCGCCGCAGCGGTCGAGGAAGCGGCGCATGTTGGCGGTGAGCGCCGCCATGCCGTGCTGGTCGCCGCCGGTGCCATAGTCGAAGCTGATGTCCTGCGCGAAGACGTCGCTCAAGCGGTCCCACTGTTTATTGTCGAGGATGCGGGCGAAGCGGGACAGGCCTCGTATGATTTCCCGTTCGTCCAGCAATGCCTGGAGGGTGATGGCGTTGGGCATGTCTGCGCCTTTTTCATCGACCACCAGCATACGCGTTGCCGTGCGGTCGAGGAAATTTTCCTCATCCTGCGCGATCTGGTTGGCGATGTCCTCTTGTGCGGCGGCGGCGGTGAAGCGGTCATAGGCTTCGCGGTCGGCGAGCCAGATTTCGGTGATCACGTCGAAGTCGATCGGCGCGGCGCCCGGAAACAGGAAGGCGCCCTCCAGCTCCACATAATTGCGCCGATAATCGACTATGCCCGGCAGCAGGCGCCGGATCAGGGGCGCGTGCTGGGTTTCATAATAAGCGATAAAGGCTTCGCGCGAGAGATCCGGCCTGCGTTTCAGTAGTGCGATGCATTTGAACATGGGCGCACCTCCTTGACGATTAGGGCGCCATCCACTGGCCGCCGTTGACGTCCAGCGATGCCCCGCTGACAACGCGCGAATAGTCGGAGATCATCATCAGCACGGCGCGGGCGCAGTCATCTTCGGGCGGGATGATGCCGATGGGGATATTCTTGGTAACGCCTGCGATCACGTCATCACGCTTGAAACCGGCGTCGACCTGCGATGCGATGAAGCCTTCGACCGGCTCGCCATGAATCCAGCCCATGCGGCAGGTGTTGACGCGGATGCCGTGGCGGCCAAGGTCGGACGCCATATATTTGCCCAGCGTGTTGAGCGCGCCCTTCGCCACCGCATAGGGCATTTCCATGCCGCCTTCGGTGCCATAGGGATTGACCGTCGCCATGGTGGACACGTTCACGACCGCGCCGCCGTCGCGCAGATAGGGGACGCAGGCGCGCGTGAGGCGGAGGGCGCCGAGGCAGTTGACGTCGAATGCCTTGGCGAAGTCGCCCAGGTCGGCATTATCGACAAAGCACCAGTCGCCGTGGAAATAGGCGCTGTTGACGAGGCCGTGGACGCGTCCGCCAAATTCGGCGGCGGCGCGTTCGGCCAGCGTCTTGCACTGCGCTTCATCGCTGACGTCGCAGGGGACGGCGATGGCTTTGCCGCCCTTTGCCTTGATGTCGCTGCACACTTCATCGAGGAAGGCCTGGTTACGGGCGGCGAGCACGACGCTCGCGCCTTCGGCGGCGGCTATCCGGGCCAGCGCCTGACCCATGCCGGGGCCAACGCCACTGACGATCACGACCTTGTCCTTGAGAAGCATCCTCTTTCCTTTCCTGATCCTTTTGCCGCCTGCCCCTCATGCGGGGTGCAGCTTTGGCGCATAGGATAGGTGAAAAAAACAATTGATCAATGCGCTTTTTGCAACGCTGTATGCCATTTACGCCGACATATGCGTAGCAGAGAGCGCGAATGCGCACGAACCGGATCATAGGCGGAGTTGACTGAATTTCCCGCTGAAGGGATAAGGTCGAAAGCATAGGGTCTGATCGGCGCAGCCCGCCGGGCCTGAGAATAATATGTGGAAGGAGAGGACGATGCGCTTTCATCTGGGCGAGTCGATGACCGCGATCCAATATTACGCGCCGCTGGCAAAGGCGGCCGAA
The DNA here is from genome assembly GCF_054771635.1 of Sphingobium sp. TomTYG75. Lineage (NCBI taxonomy): Bacteria > Pseudomonadati > Pseudomonadota > Alphaproteobacteria > Sphingomonadales > Sphingobiaceae > Sphingobium > Sphingobium sp. TomTYG75. Next base: position 639,188 of record NZ_BSRE01000002.1, read on the forward strand.
GCGGCGGGCTATGCAGGGTTCACGGTGCCCGACAGCCTGATCTATCCGAAAAGTTCCGGCACCAAATATAGCTATACCGACGATGGCGGGCGCGAATTCCTGGAGAACAAGCCGTTCCTCGAGTCGTTCATCCATGTGACCGCGATGCTCGCCGCGACGCAGACGCTGGAGGTGACGACCAATGTCGTGAAGCTGCCAGTGCGCCCGCCGCTCTATGTCGCGAAGATCGTGGCGTCGATCGAGGCGCTGTTCGACAATCGCTTCAACTTTGGCGTGGGCCTGAGCGTATGGCCGGAAGATTATGCGGTCATGGGCGTGCCGTGGGAGGGGCGGGGCAAGCGGTTCGATGAGTGCATCGATATCGTGCGCGGCCTCACCAATGGCGGCTATTTCGAATATCATGGCGAGTTTTTCGACCTGCCGTCGGTGAAGCTCAATCCCGTTCCGACAAAGCCGGTGCCGATCCTGATCGGCGGCCATTCCGACCCTGCGCTGAAGCGCGCGGCGCGCAATGATGGCTGGATGTTTGCGGGGGGTGGCATGGATATGATGCTGCCGATGTTGGAGAAGCTGGCGGCGTATCGGGAGGAACTTGGGCGCAAGGATGCCCCGTTCCGCATCTTCGGTTCGGCCATGGGGGAGGTCGATCTGGATATGATCCGTCTGCAGGAGGATGCGGGCGTGACTGATGTCGTCGCCTCTTTCCGCAATCTCTATGCGGTGGAAGAAGATAGTCAGCCGTTGCAGGAGAAGATCGACGATCTCAACCGCTTTGCCGAGAAGATCATCAGCCGGTACTGATCGGCGTTTCGCCGCCGCCTTGGCGCAGTTCGCGCCAGCGGCTAGGCGATGATCCGGTCCATTGCTGGAAAGCGCGGCGGAACGCGCCGGTATCGCTGAACTGCGTGCGGCGGCCCACTTCGGTGATGGTGAGCCGGGGGTCGTCCAGCAGCCGGGTTGCGAGGGCGCGCCGCGCCTCTGTCTTGAGCTGCACGAGCGATGTGCCTTCATCGGCGAGGCGACGTTTCAGCGTGGCGACGCTGATGCTGAACTGGCGGGCAAGTTGGGACGCGGTGGCGGGCGCTTCGCCACTTCCGAGCATGGCGCTGAACATGTGCTGGATGCGCTCCGACAGCGGGGCGTCGAGCGATTGCGGCTGTTCGACGTCGAAGGGGAAGCGTTCGAGCAGATGCTCCAGTTCATGGTGGCTGCGCAGGACCGGGCGGTCGAGATAGCTGGCGGGGAAGCGCAGGCTGTTTTCGGGCGCGCCATGCTGCATGGGCACGGGCATGAGGTAGGAAATGGTCTGTTCGTCCAGCAGGGGCGGGTAGCGCATGGCCGCGCCCAGCAGCGGAATATCCTCGCCGATCAGCCAGCCGAATAGCCGGTAATAGGTGGAAAGGCCCGCGAGGTCGGACACATAGGCGCTGGCGTTCCTGATCTGGCGCGGGGTCGCCATGTCGAGCCGCGCGACGCCGTCATCGACCTTCAGCCGCAGCCGCCCTGCGCGTGGCCCGATAAGCTCGGAAAAGCGATCCGTGCGATCGATCACGTCCGCCAATGTGCGGCAGGTGATGATGCAGTGGCAGAGCATGTCCACCCCCGCCTTGGTCAGGGGCTCGCGTCCTTCCTGACGGGCTGCCTGCGCATCGAGAGCCCAGGTGCAATGGGCGTAGAGGCGGGTGAAATCATCCTGCGAAAGCCCGCGCTGCGCGGCGGTTCCGCCGATCGGCGGCCCTATGAGGTGGGACAGGCTCGCTTGGCGGAGAAGCTCTGCCGGATCGACACCGATTTCCGCCACCAGCCGTAGCAGATCGCGAGCGATGGCGACGGGGACACGCGTCGCCACCGGGCGGGACAGATGTTTGGCGTTGAGCTTTTTTGTCATGACCTTTGAGCTATTTTGGCATTTCCAGAGGCAGGGAGAAAGGGGAAACAAGCGGTCTAAATAGAAAGGATCGAGAGGGTGGCGGACGAGAGCCTGATTGCGCGCATAGACCGGTTGGAATCGCTGGATGCGATCCGTCAGCTGGCCGCGAAATATTCGCTGGCGCTGGACATGCGCGACTCCGACGCCTGGGTGAACCTGTTCCCCGAAGATGTGAAGGTGGGCGGCGGCAAGCAGGGGCGCAAGGAACTGCGCGACTGGTTCGACGAAACCCATTCGATGCAGTTTGATGGCACGTCCCACCATATTGGCGGCCACATTATCGATTTCGACGATCCCGACCATGCGCAGGGCGTCGTCTATTCAAAGAATGAGCATGAGACCGGCGCCGAATGGGTCATCATGCAGATGATGTATTTCGATAAATATGAGCGGATCGACGGCCGCTGGTATTTCCGCCGCCGCTTGCCGCTTTATTGGTACGCGACGGACCTCAACAAGCCGCCGATCGGTGACCGCAAGATGCGCTGGCCCGGCGTGCAGCCCTATCATGGCAGTTTCCACGACCTGTTCCCGAGCTGGAAAAGCTATTGGGACCGGCATGGGCAGCCGCATGACGGCCCGGTCGATGCGCCCGCACCGTTGGAAAAATTCATTGAAACGATGCGGCGCGGCGCGCCTCTGCCCAAGCCGCGCGTACGGAGCTGATTTGCTATGACGGATATTTTCTCGCCCGTGACATTGGGTGACATTGCGCTGTCCAACCGGATCGTCATGGCGCCGATGACCCGCGACCGGGCGGGGCCGGGCGACGTGCCGACCGACATCATGGTCGAATATTATCGTCAGCGCGCAAGCGCCGGGCTGATCGTGACGGAGGGGACGCAGCCTTCGCCGACGGGCAAGGGATATTGGCGCACGCCGGGCATCCATAGTGAGGCGCAGGTCGAAGGATGGCGCAAGGTCGCCGACGCCGTGCATGGCGGGGGCGGAAAGATCGTCATGCAGCTGATGCATGTCGGCCGCGCCGCCGTGCAGGCGAACAAGGATGCGGACGCAGAGACGATTTCGCCGTCAGCCATTCAGTGCCCCGACAAGATCCCCGGACCCGATGGCGTGCCGGTGGAAACGGTGGTGCCGCGCGCGCTGGAGACGGATGAGATTCCCGGCGTCATCGCGGAATATGTGACGGCGGCGCGCAACGCGATCGCCGCTGGTCTGGACGGGATCGAGCTGCATTGCGCCAGCGGTTACCTGCCGATGCAGTTCCTGTCATCGAACAGCAATCACCGGACCGACCGCTATGGCGGGTCGGTGGAGAACCGCATTCGTTTCGTGGTCGAGTTGCTGGAGGCGCTGGCCGACGCCGTGGGTGCGGGCCGGGTCGGCTTCCGTATCTGTCCGGGCGTCAAGTTCAACGGCATGGACGATGCGAACCCGCATGAAACCTATGCGGCGTTGTTGAACGCTATCGACGGCATGGGCCTGGCCTACTGCCATCTGATCCACATTCCGCTCGAAGGGCAGGACGCGCTGGAGCTGGTCCGCGCCAACTGGAGCGGCGCGGTGATCGAGAATGGCGGCCTGAACCTGGAGAAGGCTTCGGCGGTGGTCGCGGAGGGGAAGGCCGAGGCCGTTTCCTTCGGCTATCTCTACATCGCCAACCCCGATCTGGTGGAGCGTTTCCAGACGGGGGCAGCGCTCAACAAGGCCAACAAGGCCAGCTTCTACACGGGCAGTGGCGACGATCGGGTCGGTTATCTGGATTATGCGCTGCTGGACGCATGAGCGGCGGGTAGGGTCACAAGACTATAAGGAGAGGTAATATGGCAAAGCTGCTGGAAGGGCGCACGGCGCTCGTCACCGGGGGTGGGCAGGGTGTTGGTCAGGGCATCGTGCGGGCGCTGGCCGCTGCCGGGGCGAATGTCGCGATCGCGCAGCGCAAGGCTGATCAGGGCGAGGAAGAGGCGCAATATCTGCGCGATACGCATGGGGTTGACGCCTTTTTCATCCGTACGGACGTGACGCAGCGCGCCGAGGTGGAAGCCATGGTCGAGGCCGTGCATCAGCGGTTCGGGCGGCTCGACATATTGGTCAACAATGCGGGCGCCAGCTTCCCCAAGCGGATCGAGAAGCATAGCGACGAGGATATGGAGGGATCCTTCGCCCTCAACTATTATGCCGTGTTCTGGGCCATGAAGGCGGCCTTCCCGATCATGAAGGCGCAAGGCTATGGCCGCGTGATCAACCTGGGATCGCTGAATGGCGTCAACGCGCACATGTTCACCGTCGCTTATAATGCCAGCAAGGAAGCGATGCGGGCGCTGACCCGGACGGCGGCGGTGGAGTGGGGGCCGCACGGCATTACCTGCAACACCATCTGTCCTTCCGCGACGAGTCCGCAGGCTAAGGATTATTTCGCGGCCAATCCGGAGATGACGCAGGCGATCCTGGAACAGGTTCCGGCCGGGCGTTTCGGCGACGCGGAAGCGGATATTGGTCCGATCGCGGTGTTCCTGGCGAGCGAGGGCGGCGGCTATATGAGTGGCAACACCCTCTTTGCCGATGGCGGCGCGCATGTGAACGGCGTCGCCTGGCGTCCTGAAGTAGAGGATTGATCGCCATGGAACGGCTGAAAGGAAAACGCGCTGTCGTGACCGGCGGCGCGCAGGGGATTGGTGCGGCTATTGCGCGGCGGCTCGCTGCCGAAGGGGCGACGGTCGCGATACTTGATCTGGATGCGGCGGCGGCTGGCGCGGTGTTGCCTGCGCCGCATGTGGGGATTGCCTGCAACGTGGCGGACACAGCTTCGGTGGACAGGGCCTTTGCGCAGGTGAAGGAGGCGCTGGGCGGCGTCGACGTGCTGGTCAATAATGCCGGGCGGGGTAGCGCGGCAGGCGACGGCATGGACCGCTATTATGCGGCGCAGGGGGAGCGGGCTGAGCAAATCGCGCGGGGCGAGGCGCCGACGACCTTTGTCGATCAGACGATCCATTGCGGGGATGAGGGCTGGTCCGGCGTGCTGGCCGTGACGTTGGACGGTACGTTCAAATGCAGCCGGGCGGCGGTTCGGTTGATGGCGGAACAGGGGACTGGCGGGAGCATCGTCAACATCGGTTCGACGTCTGGCGTGAAGGGCGATGGGCCTATCCCTTATTGCGCGGCCAAGGCGGCAGTGCTGGGCATGACGCGGGCGATGGCGCGGGAGCTGGCGGATCGCGGCATCCGGGTCAATGCGGTTAATCCCGGTGCAACCGAGACGCCGATCTATGCGACGCTGCCCGCGGAAATGAAGGACATGATCGCGGCGGACAGCCTGATGAAGCGGCTGGCCCATCCGGACGAGATCGCGGGGGCCGTGGCGTTTCTGGCAGGCGATGACGGCAGCTTTGCCACGGGCAGCATCGTGACCGTGAATGGCGGGGCTTACTTCGCATAATTGCAGCGGATTGGAGCAGGACATGAAGGCACTGGAAGGCAAGGCAGCGATCGTAACCGGCGGCGCGCGCGGGGTGGCCAAAGGTGTGGCGACGGCCTTCGTCAAGGCGGGAGCCCGCGTGCTGATCGTCGATCGGGAGGAAGAGCTTGGCCGCGCGACCGAGGCGGAATTGCGGGCGCTGGGCGGGGATGTGCATTTCCTGGCGGTTGACCTGGCGCAGCGGGCGGAGTTGCCGAAGATCGTCGAGGCGGCGGTCGGGCATTTCGGCGGTTTGGATGTGCTGGTGAACGCGGCGCAGGCTTCGCGCCAGTTGCCGATGGCCGAAACGACCGACGAGGCCATGGAACTTGCTTTCGACACCGGCTTCTGGCCGACTTTCGTGTTGATGCGTGAAGCCTATCCGCATCTGGTTAAAGCCAAGGGATCGGTCATCAACTTCGCGACCGGCGCTGCGTTCGATGCGATCCCGACGCAGGGGTCCTACTGCGCGGCGAAGGAAGCGATCCGCGCCATTTCCAAGATCGCCGCCAGCGAATGGGGCGCGGAGGCGGTGCGGGTGAACATCATTTGCCCGTTCGCCAATTCACCGGGCGTGATGGCGTGGAAGGAATGGGCGCCCGCCGATTATGATACGCAGATCAGCAAGGTATCACTGAAGCGCATTGGCGATTGCGAAAAAGATATTGGCGCAGCCGCCGTATTCTTGGCAAGCGACGCGGCAGGTTATATCACCGGCCAAACGCTGATGGTGGATGGGGGGCAGACAAAGGCCTTCTGATCCCGATCGCATAAGGAGAGGACAGTTTTTCGTGACCGACATTTCGCTTCATCGCCCCTATCCTGCCAGCAAGGTTGAGCGGTGGGATTTTGAAACCGACGTCGCGGTGATCGGCTTTGGCGCGACGGGTGCGTGCGCGGCGATCGAAGCGGCGGCGGGAGGCGCGCGGGTTATGTTGTTCGAACGTGGTTCGGGCAGTGGCGGCGCGTCGGCCTTGTCGGGCGGCGAGATTTATATCGGCGGGGGCGGCGGGACGGACGCCCAGCGCGCGGCGGGGTTCGAGGACAGCACGGAGGATATGGCCGCCTATCTGAAGGCGGCGGGCGGGCCGTGCGCGGACGAGGCGAAGTGCGATCTTTATGCGCAGGAGTCGCTCAACCACTATGCGTGGCTGAAGGAGCAGGGCATCCCCTATCGCGGCAATTATCTGCCCGGCAAGCATATCGAGCCGACGGACGATTCCACCCTGATCTGGTCGGGCAGCGAAGCGGCATGGCCCTTTTGCGAGATAGCGAAGCCTGCCCCGCGTGGGCATGTGATCGCCCATATGGGTTGGGGCGGCGGGCGGCCGATGGTCGATCTGCTGGAGGCTCGCGCGAAGGCGCTTGGCGTTGAAGTGACGACCGATGCCCGCGCCGTGGCGCTGGTGCAGGATGAAGCGCGGCGGGTCGTCGGGGTCATCGTGCGCATCGACAATGTCAACCGCTTCGTTCGGGCGGCGAAGGGCGTTATCCTCTGCACGGGCGGCTTTGCCTTCAACGAAGATATGCGCCGCCGTTATTGCCCGGAAACGTTCAAGATCAGCAGCCCGATCGGCGATCAGGATGATGGCGTGGGGATCGAACTGGGCGTCAGCGCGGGCGGTGACGCCGTCCATATGGAGCAGTTCTTCACCACCTGTCCCTGGACCATGCCCGAACCGCAGGCCTATGGCGTGTTCGTCAACCAGATGGGCCAGCGCTTCATCAACGAAGATTGTTATCATGGCCGGGTGAGCCGCGTTGCGGTCGACCAGATGGGCGACAGGGTCTATCTGTTGCTCGACATCGCCCATTTTGACGAGCCGCTCCCGATGGCTGGCATGACGATCGCGGGCACTGGCGACAGCTGGGAAGAGGTGGAAGCCGAACTGGAAATGGCGCCGGGCACGCTGTCGGCCACCATGGCCTTCTATAATGAACATGCGCGGGAGGGGCGCGATCCGCTGTTCCATAAGCGCGCGCCGATCCTGACGCCTTTGGATCAGGGACCGTTCGTGGCCCTGGAGCTGAATTTCGCGACCAGCTATTTCAGCTTCTTCACGCTCGGGGGCTTAAGGACCTCGACGGATGGCGAGGTGCTGGATCGCACTGGCGCGCCGGTCGCGGGCCTGTTCGCGGCGGGGCGCTGCACTTCGGGTCTTCCGGCCTGGGGGCATGGTTATAGCTCCGGCCTCAGCCTTGCCGACTGCACCTTCTTCGGGCGTCAGGCCGGGCGGAAGGCGGCGCGGGGCTGATCTTCGCCTGTCGGTCAAGACCTGATCCATTTGCATGATGCGCGGCGCTGCCCGTCGCATCATCATGATGGTCAGAAACACAACCGACAGGAGAGTGACTTGTCCATCGATCAGGGCCGCAAAGGTCTGCGTTTCGCAATTATTGGAGCGGGCATGGCGGGCATCCTTGCCGCCATCCGCCTGCGCCAGGCGGGCGAGGATTTCACCGTTTATGAAAAGGCCGGGCGGCTGGGCGGCACCTGGCGGGAAAACCGCTATCCGGGCCTGACCTGCGACGTGCCAGCGCACGCCTATACCTATAGTTTCGAGCCCTATGCGGAATGGGACGCCTATTATGCCAAGGGCGGTGAAATACAGACCTATTTCGAAAAGACGGCCGAGAAATATGGCATTATGCCGCACGTCCGTTTCAACAGCGAAGTCGTATCAACGGCTTGGGACGAGGGCGCTGGCCTCTGGCGGCTGGGCTTGATCACCGGCGAAGAGGTTGAGGCCGAAGTCGTGATTGCCGCTTCGGGTGTGCTGCACCATCCCAAGCTGCCCGACATTGAAGGTCTGGACAGTTTCGAGGGGCAGGCTTTCCACAGTGCCCGCTGGCAGGATGATGCCGCGATCGATGGCGCGCGGGTGGGCGTGATCGGCAATGGGTCTACCGGCGTGCAGATCATCACGGCACTGAGCACGCGGGCGTCGAAACTGGTGCATTTCCAGCGGTCGCCGCAGTGGATCATGCCTGTTCCCTATTTCCAGTATAGCGAGGAAGAGAAGGAAGCGTTCCGTCGCGATCCCGCGTTGATCGACGACATTCGCAACAATAAGGAATATTGGGACAACATCTTCCGCTTCACCCATGCCATTACGGACACGCATGGTCCAGAGATCGCGGCGATCGAGCAATATTGCCTCGACAATCTGGAAAACAGCATTCGCGATCCTGAGCTGAAGGAAAAGTTGCGCCCCAATTATCGGGCGGCGTGCAAGCGGCTGATCTACAGCTGGTCCTATTATGACGCCGTGCAGCACCCCAATGTCGAGGTGGAGCGTGACCGCATCGCGCGCGTCGAAGCCAAGGGTGTGCGGATGGAGGATGGACGGCTCCATGAACTCGATACGCTGGTGCTGGCGACGGGTTTCCATGCTGATCGCTTCATCCGGCCGACAACGGTGCTGGGGCGGGATGGCGTTTCGCTGGACGATGTGTGGTCCGTTCGGCCGACCGCTTATTATGCCGTGACGATACCGGGCTTTCCGAACTTCTTCATGCTGAATGGGCCGACCGGGCCTGTCGGCAACTTCTCCCTGATCGACATTGCGGAGAAGCAATGGGCCTATGTCGATCAGCTGCTTGCCCTCCTCCGATCCGGAGAGGCGCGGACGGTTGAACCGAGCTCTGACGCTCATGCTGATTATGAGGAAAGGCGCATCGCGGCGGCGCGCACCACGATCTTCGGTTCGGGTTGCAGCAGCTGGTATCTGGATGCGACCGGCGTCCCGGCCAGCTGGCCGTGGAGCTATGAGGCGTTTGCCGATGCCATGGCGGCGCCGGTGATGGCGGATTATCGGGTTGAGGCTGGGGCGGAGTTGGTTGGGGGGTAGGGATTTTTGATCCCTCAATTCCGTTCGGGCTGAGCTTGTCGAAGCCTCTTACTTCTTAAGACAAGTAAGGCCCTTCGACAGGCTCAGGGCGAACGGGGTTAAGTGGTCTCGCTAGGGGGCAGCTTCATTTAAAGGGGGAGCATTGCGGCGCTCCCCTTTTGCTTACATCTGAAGACCTGATCAGCGGCCCATGGCGGCTACGGCTTCAGCCGCGCCCCGGATCGCGCCTTCGATATAGGTGACGCCGGTGCCGTCGCCGACCTCCACCACATCATGACCCTGCGCGCGGAGCGCGTTGGCGAGGGTGGAGTCGCCGTGGGCGCCCATGGCCACCACTACATGGTCGGCAGCGACGCTCTTCTGCTCGCCGTCCGCATTGGTGAAGCTGACGCTGTTCTTGCCGATCGCGATCCCGCTCGCGCCGGAGAACATCGCAACGCCATGTTCGCGCAGCTCGGCCAGCAGGCGCATGCGGCGCACCAGCAGCAGGCCACCGCCGAACCGGGCGGCTTCGCCGATGACCGTGACTTCACGGCCGCGCTCCATCAGGAATTCGGCTAGCTCCACGCCGACCAGTTCGCCGCCGATGATCACGACGCGCTTGCCGAGCGGCATCCAGGCGTGGGTCGCCTTGCGCACCAGATCGAGATTGGCGGTTGCGCCGGTGGCCGCGCCGAGCTTCGTCGCGACGCGGGTCGTCCAGCTGGTCTTGCGGCGGATTTCGGCGGAGTCCTCGCCCAGCATCATGCCGCGCAGATCGTCGCCCGACAGCACGAAATCCTGATCATTGCCGGGGATCGGCGGCATGTCGCGCACGGCGCCGGTCGCGACAATGACCTTGTCGGGCATCAGGCTGGCGATCAGTTCCGGGGTCGCCACCGTTTTCAGGCGCACATCGACCTTAGACTTGCCAAGCTGGTCACGCAGCCAGTTGAGCAGCCGCTCATTGGGTTCATAAGCGAGACCTGCGAAGCGCAGCGTGCCGCCCAGACGATCGGATTTTTCAATGAGTGTGACCTTGGCGCCCGCAAGGTCCAGCCTGCGCGCGGCCTCCATGCCGCCGGGTCCGCCGCCCACGATCACGACATGGCCGGGGACCTTGGCCGGGGACCAATCGAGGTCCTCATAGCCGGTTTCCGATCGCACGGCGCAGCGCACCTGTTCGCGCAGATAGGCCGTGCTGACGCAGGTGTAGCAGTAGATGCAGGGGCGGATGTCGGCGACCCGGCCCTCCGCCAGCTTGCGGGGCAGGTCCGGGTCCGCGAGCAGCTTGCGCCCCATGGCGAGGAAGTCGAATTCGCCCTGCGCCAATCCCTTTTCGCCGCGATCGATTTCCACCCGACCCGATGCGATCACGGGGATGGAAACGACCTTCCGGATGGCGGCGGCGGCTTCCAGATTGAAGGCGGGTTCGTGCGGGATGTTGGAGCCGGAGTGGAGCTTGCCCTGGCCAACGTCATGATAGGCGGTGATGGTGAGGGCGTCGGCGCCCGCTGCTTCGACCAATGGCGCCAGTTCGAGGGCATGGTCGATGGTGATGCCGTTCTTCTTGCCCAGTTCGCGCGAGTCCATCTTGACCCACATCGGGAAGTCGGGGCCGACCGCCGCGCGAACGGCGCGCACGACCTCTAGCAGCAGGCGCGCGCGGCCCGGCACGTCGCCGCCATATTCATCCTCGCGCGTGTTGGTGGACGGCGAGACGAAGGAGGAGAGCAGGTAGCCATGGCCGCCGTGGATTTCCAAGCCGTCCATTCCGGCGCGCTTGGCACGGAGTGCTGCGTCGGCGAACTGGCGGACGGCATGGTCGATGTCGGCCTTCTCCAGAACCTTGATTTCCGGCACCACGCCGCCCGCGAATGCCGCCATTTCTTCTGGCAGGAAATAGTCGGGGAAATCGCCCGCGAAGGGCGGCGGATAGGCCGGAGCCCAGAGGGGATGGCCGTCCTGCGCGCTATGCCCGGCGACGAGGCCGCCATGATGGAGTTGTGCCGCGATCCGTCCGCCAGCGGCGTGAACGGCCTCGGTCAGCTTTGTGAGACCCGGCAGGAAACGATCGTCGGAAATTGCGGTCTGGTTAGGCTGAACCGCGCCCACGGGCCAAGCGACGCCGGTGACGCCCATGATGATCAGGCCCGCGCCGCCCTTTGCCTGCGCCACATGATAATCGATCAGGCGCTGGCTGACCGTGCCGTCTGCCTGGGCCAGGCTGACGCCCATGGCGGTGACGATGATTCGGTTGGCGAGGGTCAGCGCGCCGATCTGGCCCGGACTGGAGAGAGATGCAGGCGCTGCGCCCGACCGTGATTGTGAAAGGGCAGCGGTCATCATGATCTCCTAGATTTGCCACATGCGTATAGTCGTCATCCTTTTATCGCGTTCTTTGTCGTTAGTCAGGCAAAAATAATAGTGATCGCGTAATAATTTGCACAATCTATTCCAGATTGATCGCTTCGCGCAAAATTGATCGGGATGAGCAATAAAAAAGGGGGCGATCGCCGGATCGCCCCCCTTTCATTCTTTTCGAGCTTAGGAAGATCAGCCGATCTTCAGCGCCGCGACTTCGTCAGCCGACAGGGTGAGCGAGGCGGCCTTGACGGCTTCCTCGATACGGGCCGGGCTGGACGCGCCGAAGATGGGGATCACCTGCTGCGGCTGGTTCAGGAGGTAGGCCAGCGCCACGTCCGAAACGCTGACGCCATGCTTGGCGGCGACGTCCTTGGCAGCGGCGAGACGGTCCTTGTTGACCGGGTTGTCATAGAAGCCCTGAAGATGCTCGGGAACTTCACCCTTTTCGGCGAAGGCAAAGTAGCCGCGGCTCTGCGAGCAATAGGGAACGATGGCGAGACCAGCATCCTTGAGCTTGCCGCCATGATCTTCGAAATACATCTGGTAGCCCTGGGCCGTGGCAGCCTCTTCATTGGGCTTGGCGAGGCCCCAGAAGGGTTCGACGGCGACGAAGCCAGCCTTGCCGTTCGCCTTGGCGTATTCGTTGGCTTCCAGCACGCGGGCGTCGGACCAGTTCGACGCGCCGAAATAGCGGATCTTGCCCGCATTTTTGGCTTCGTTCAGGAAGTCGATCAGTTCGGCAACCGGGGTTTCCGGATTGTCCATGTGGACCCAGTAGAGGTCGATGGTGTCGACGCCCAGATGCTCAAGGCTCTCATTGAGGTCGCTGCCGATGTCGGTGGCGTTGACGCGGTTGCGATAGTCGCCAGCGCGCATGTCGAAATGGCCGCCCTTGGTCGCGACGATGACGTCTTCGCGCTTCTTGCCCTTCAGCCAGGCGCCGATGGCGCGTTCGCTGGCGCCCTTGGGCGCGTCGGGCATCCAGTCGCCGTAGGAACGGGCGGTGTCGACGAAATTGCCGCCCAGTTCCAGAAACTTGTCGAGGATCGCGTTGCTGCGGTCCTGGTCGATCGACCAGCCGAGCATGTTGGTGCCGTAGCACAGACGGCTGACCGAGAGGTCGGTATTGGCGAGCGTGACCTTTGAAAGCATGGCTAACTCCTGCATGGCGGCGTCTCTTGCGGGTGCAAAAGCGTGCCCTAAACTACCTCGCGGACATCCGAACTAGCGCTCATCGCCGTTCCGGACATCCCGCGACGCGCGGACAATCAATGTTGCGCGCGCGTCATGGCGAGAGCGGACAGTTACGCAGCCGTCGGCGAAAAGGAAAGGGGGATTGTTGATATTCGTAGCTGTTACGGCAGGGCGGGCAGCCGGGCCGGTCAATAGCTGCCGTTGGTGACGATCACCGTTGCGTCGAGGGTGGTCGAGGGGAGCGGGATGAAGGTGGAGTAGCGCATGAGCGGCGACCCGCTTATGTCGTAGCGAACCTGAACCCTGAACTGGCCTATGCCGTCTGGCGCGGCCTGAATGTCGACTGTCCCTCCCGAAGAGAGCAGCGTGCCATAGCCGTTGATGACGGCCTGTGCGCGGGTGCGGGCCAGTGTGGCGCGTTCGCTGGAGGAAAGCCCCGCCATCGCGGCGCGCGCGCCCTCCGCAGCGGCATGGCGGACGCCGAGCAGGGCCGAGAACCAGAAGGAATAGATGATGATCGCGAAGATGAGCATCAGCAGCGCTGGAGTGACGAGCGCGAATTCCAGCGCCGCGATGCCTTTCTGACAGGGGAGGAGCCGGGACGCGGGGGCGCGGCTCCTCCTGCGATGGGCTTTCATCGGCGGTTTAGCTGACGCTGTTGAACAGGGCGGTGAAGGCGCCCTTCAGGCCATTGGTGAAGTCGGTCTGAAGTGCCGTGATCGCGGCTACGATCACGCCGCCCAGGACGGCATATTCCACGGCGGTGAGGCCGTTTTCGTCGCGCGCCAGGCGCTTCATGAACTTTCGTGCCACATCGATGATCATCGTCATTCTCCTTAAATCCCTCCGGTCATGATCGGCGGCGCGTGGAGGGGATCGCGCCGCCGGTCTCCTTTAAATCAGCACCGGCACGCCGCACCGGACGCCCGTGACCCATATGGTCGCGTGGCCAAGCTGGATGCCGAGCGCGGCGAGCAGATTGTCGAGCAGCGGATCGGCGGTATTGCCGATGAGCGCGGCCAGCGGGGTGGTGATTGCGCCGAGCAGCTGGGAGCGTGTGGCGCCTGTGTCGCATAGCGGCCAGATGCAGAGGTTGAGCGGCTTCACCTGAAGGCCGTTCGGGCCGCTGAGGCTGTTGGTGAGGGACGTTAGCAGTGGCCCCGTTTGCGACCCGTTGCCGATGGTGGCGGGTGTTCCGGGCGTGCCGGGGCGGCCAATCGTCCCCTGACCGCCCGGCCCGAAAAGCAGCGTTCCGCTATTGCCCATCACCGGCTGCGCGACCGCGCGGGCGTCGGCGGTGATGAGGTTGAGGACGCTCAGGATGCGGGCGGGGGCAATGTCGCTGGCGGAGAGCGGCGGCATCGGGCGGCTCATGGCGTTGGCGGGCGCCTGACCGATATAGGCGTTGACTAGGCCGGAGGTGGCCAGAATGCTCACCCGGCTGTCGCGCGCCTGCTCCGCCGTGTTGGCGCAGTCTATGGCGCTGACGTCCGCTCGGGCTGCGGCGACGTCGATAAGCAGCGGGACGGATTCGACGCCGATCCCCAATATGTTGAGGTTGAGGCCAAGGTTCAGCTGCAACCGCAGCGCCGATGTGCTGGCGCTGGTCTCACCCGCTGGTCCGAAGGAGAAGCGCGGCCTGTCGATCGGGCCGGTGGCGACGGCGGCGAGGCGTATCGTGCTGCCCGATGCGACACGGCTGATGGCGTCGGACAGGTCGATGCTGCCATTGCCCGCCTGAACGGCGAAGGCGAAAAGCTGATAGGCGTTGAGCCCGGCGCGCAGGCCGGGTTGCTCGTCCGCCTCGCCGACTGGCATGTTCTTCCATACGCCAAGGCCGAACAGGCCCTGCAATGGCACGGAGTAGCTGTTGCTCACCCTGCCTGCGACTAGGGTCAGGGTGGCGGCGGTGGCTGGTTGGTCGGCCGCGCTTGCCGCCGCCAGCATCAGGTCGCGCAATCCCACGCTGCGGTTGGTCAGGGCGCCATAGGTGCCCGTTTCGCCGACGCGCTGAGCCAGTGCGTCGAAGAAGCGGCCTGCATCGACATAGCCGCCCATCAGGGTCTGGACGTCGCTCATTCCCAACTGCAACTGGATACCAAGCAGCCCGCCGAGCAGGTCATTGACGCTGTTCAGCAGCGAATTGGTGACGGTGAGGATGCCGGAGCTGACGCCGACGCCCGCTTCGTCGATGCGCGCGGCGGTGGCGGTGGCGGCGAGTTCGGGGATGGGATTGGCGCCGCCCAGGACGCGTGTGAAGAACTGGCGGCTGGGCTTGCCGGTGCGGATGCGTACGGCAGTGGGCTGGCCATTGCCGGGGCAGCGGGTGAAGCTGGCGTCGAACCGCTGGGGCGCGGATAGGGCCGCGTCGGGGCAGTAGCGGCCAAGTTCCACCGAACGCAGGATCGCGGGATCATAGCCGTTGCGGCTCAGGCTGTCGCGGGCGCGCGCCTCTGCTTGCGCGGGATACATGGCGGCGGCGAGGGCGGCGCTTTCAGTCGCGGCGCGGAGGTCGCGGTTTCCCGCATAATAGAGGCCCGCGTCGAGGGCGAAGCCCATCGCCCCGACCAGCACGGCGCCGAATGCCGCGACCATCGGCACCACGGCTGCGCGCCGGTCGTGCCACAGGGGATGGAGGCGGCGGAGCAGCATCATGGGAAGGTGGGGGCGTCCTGATCGGCGGAGCGGGGCAGGCGTTGGCCGATGGATTGCAGGTAGCGGTTGCGGATGGCCTCAGCTTCTTCCGCGCTGAGGCCGGTGCTTTCCTGGGCGCGGGGTGGTGAGCGTAGCTGCCATTCGATCACGCGGCGTGCCTGATCGGCCTCAGGGAGCGTGGGGGCGGAAGCCAATAGAAAGCAAAGGCAGAGCATCAGCGGTCCTTTGGTGCGGGGAGACGAGCGGCTTGCGCGGCGATCTGGCGGCGGAGGGCGTCACGCTGAGGCTCATCGCGGATGGTGGAGAGGAGGGCTTCCGCCTCGGCATTCTGACCGGCTGCCTTCAATGCGAGCAGCAGGTTGTTGCGGATCACTGGGGTGCCCGGCGACAGGTCCAGCGCGCCGCGCAGGCTTTCCGCCGCTTCCGCTGCTAGCCCCGCGCGTAGCTGGGCGAAGCCGAGGGCGTTGCGGAGCATGGGGTCGGCGGGGCTTGCCTGAACCGCTTGGCTGTAGGGCGCGATGGCTTCGGACCAGCGTCCGCGCGCAGCGAGCAGGTGGCCGCGTACCGCGCTGCCGCCGCCGTCGGGGAGGGCTGCGGCGGCTGCTTCGGCTGCATTGAGATCGTTGAGGTCTAGCAGGCTGTTCACCCGCAGGATGCGGGCGTCGCGGTCGCCGGGATAGCGGCGGTCGAAATCGTCCAGATAGGCGATGGCGGCGCGGGGCCTGCCATCGACGCGGGCCTGATGAATGAGTTGCAGATAGAGGCTGCGGGTCGAACCGGATGTGTCGGCGGCTGCGAGGAGCAGGGGGAGGAGCCACATCATCGCGCGCTCGCCCGCAAGGTGTCGAGGATGGCGACGACCGGCGGCCCGCCCAGAACGATGAACAGGGCGGGCATGAAGAAGAGGATCATCAGCACCACCATGCGCACGGTGATGCCGCCCATCGCTTCCCGCGCGCGGGCGACGCGGCGCTGGGTGAATTCACGGGCAAATTCGCGCAGGGCGGGGGCAAGCTCTATCCCCTGGAACATGGCCTGGCGGAACAGGGACGCGAGTTCTTTCGCGCCGCTGACCGCCACGCGCGCGGCCCAGCGATCTAGCGCCAGTTCGTAGCGCATGCCCCGGTCTAGGTCGGTGACGAGCAAGGCGATTAGTTGGCCGTGGTGCGGCACCGCGACCTGTTCGTCGCGGGCGATCGAACGGAAGCATTGGTCGAGCGAGACGCCGCTTTCCAGCATCATCAGCATGAGGTCGAGCAGGAAGGGAAATTCGGCGGTGATCTTCCTTGCCCGGCTGGAGGCGAGCAGGTTCAGCGCTTGGCGCGCGCCCACGAAGGCTAGCCCTGCGGCAATGACGATCAGCATCGGGCGTGATAGCCAGCCGTGCCAGAGGATGCGGCACAGGAACGCGGCCAGCAGCGCGGCTAGCAGGGTTGCGGCTAGGCGCAGCCAGAGGAAGTGGTTGATGGCGCGTGGGTCTTGATAGCCTGCGAGCTGTAACTGGCGTTCGAGGCTCGACCGGTTGCGGCCTTCGGCTCCGAGTATGGTGGGTAGGCGCAGCGAGGGCTTGGCTTGTCCGATTGGCGCGAGCCGGGCGAGCCGCGCCTCAAGCCTTTGGTCGGCGATCAGCATCCGGCCGCCGAGCAAGGCTAGGCCGAGCCCGATGAGCGCCATGAGGAGGCAGGCGAGGAGAAAGGCCGAGGGCATCAGAAGGCGAGCCTCATCACCCGGCGCATGACCAGCATGCCTGCGATCTGAAGTCCGATTGCGATCACAGCCATGCGGTGGCCGCGCGCGTCGTCGAGGAAGAAGTCGATATAGGCGGGGTTGGACGCCATCAGCAGCGCCATCGCGACGATCGGCATGGCGATCAGCACGCGGGAGCTGACCTTGGCTTCGGACGTTGCGGCTTTCAGTTCGCGCGCGATGCGGATGCGTTCGCGCAGGATGGCGGAGAGGTTCGACAGGACCGCGCTGACGGGGCCGCCATAGCGCATGTTGGTGCGGATCGCCGCTGCCAGCATCGACATTTCAGGAACGCGGAGACGGTCGGCAAGCTGCTGCATCGCCTCGCTCACCGGGGTGCCGAGTTCGAAGCGGCGTGCGGCTGGCGCGAGATAGCTGCGGACGATGCCGGGTGCGTCGGTGAGCGATCGTTCCAGCGCTTGCGGCAATGAGCTGCCGACCGCCTGCATCTGGCGCACGGCATCGATGTAGAAGGGCAGGGCTTCGATAAGGGCGTTCACGCGGCGCTGAGCACGCGACCTGATCCACAGGAACAATAGGGCTGGCGGGAGCGGTAGCAGGATGACTGTCATCACCGGCCCGGTTGCCAGCAATGTGGCGAGGGTGAACAACGCCATGCAGCCGCCGAAGATGCCTATCGCGCGCGTGGTTATTTCCAGTTGCGCGCGGGCCAGCAGTGGCGCGGCGAGGCTGGGGACGGTCAGGCGGACGCTTGGGCGGGATGCTGGGGCATTGCCGGGCGCGATTGCTGCCAGCCGTCGCGACAGGCGCGCCTGTTCCCGCGCGCGCAGGGCGAGCAGCGGGGAGGCCGTCGCCGCCAGCGTCAACAGCGCGAGCAGGAGGAACGCTGCCGCCTTCACACTATGCCCTGCCGGACGGCGCCCGGCGCATAGTCGCGCAGGCGTGGGGCGAAATAGGGGCGGGGCGAGTGGCTGCGAAATTCGCCTATGCCAGACATGGCGGGCTGTTCGTGAAAGCTGAACAGCTCGTTGAAGGAATAGGCTTCGCCTTCGATGCCGGTGACTTCGGTCACGCCGGTCACGCGGCGGCTGCCGTTCGACAGGCGCTGGATATGCACCACGACATGGACGCTGCTGGCGATGAACCGCCGGATCGCGCGGATGTCATTCTGGACCCCGGCAAAGCCCATCAGCATTTCAAGACGCGCGAAGGCGTCGCGTGGGGAATTGCCGTGCAGCGTCGCCATCGATCCGTCGTGGCCTGTGGACATGGCTTGCAGCATCTCCACCACCTCGACCCCGCGCACCTCGCCCAGGATGATGCGGTCGGGCCGCATGCGCAGCGCGTTGCGGACGAGCTCGCGCGCGCTGATCTCTCGATTGCCATCGACATTGGGCGGGCGGGTTTCCAGCCGGACGACATGGTCCTGCCGCAACTGCAACTCGGCGGCATCCTCTATGGTGATCAGCCGCTCGCGGTCGCTGATGAAGTGGGACAGCATGTTGAGCAGGGTGGATTTGCCCGCACCCGTACCGCCGCAGATCAGGATGTTCAGCCGCGACCGGACGGCGGCGGCGAGATAGGCGGCCATTTCAGCGCTCATCACCTGACGGTTGATGAAATCCTCTATACCCAGCGCCTGCATGCGGAATTTGCGGATCGACAGCATCGGGCCGTCGAGCGCGACCGGCGGGATGACGATATTGACGCGGGAGCCGTCGGAAAGGCGCGCGTCGACATAGGGGCTGGCTTCATCCACGCGGCGGCCGATCGGGCCGACGATACGCTGGATGATGTTCATGAGATGGGCGTCGTCGCGGAAGCGCCGGTCGACCTTTTCCAGCAGGCCGCTGCGTTCTACATAGATGGTGCCGGAGCCGTTGACGATGATGTCATCGATGCTGCCATCGCGGAGCAGTGGGGCTAGCGGGCCGAGTCCGGCGACTTCGTCCTCCACATCCTCGATCAACAGCAGCCGTTCTGCCGTGTTGAGCGCGAGTTGCCCGCGCCTGCTGCGGCTGGTGATGACCTGTTCTATTTCGGCGCGCAGTGCCCGTGCGCCGAGCGTTTCGGCTGTGCTCCCGCGTGCTTCCAGCTGTTCGATGACCTGCGCGCAGGTCTGCGCCATCACCGCCTGATAGCTGTCGCTCATCCGCTGGGCGGCTGGCTGCGCGACGGGGGCGGGCCTAGCCGTGCCGCGTGGCAGGTTGGTGTCGAAGAGCAGGCTCATGCCGCTGGTTCCACGGGGCGCTGGAGGAGGCGGCGGAGGCGCTCCAGGTTCTTGGACGATCGCTGTGGTTCGATGCCGCAGGCGGTGCGGATGGCGCGCATGTAGCGGTCTGGTGCGGCCTCCATGGCGAGCGGGCGGCCTGCATTCAGGGCGTTGCGCATGCGTATCTGATCGATGGGGAGCGGCAGGGTGCTGCCGGTGCGCAAGATGTCGCTCATGCGGCGGCTGTCGAGCAATATGGCGGGCTGATGATCCCAGACGAGCAGGCGTGTGCGTGACAGGCTTGCCTCATCGTCTCCGATGCGATCGAGCAGGCGGCGGCAGGCGTCCATTTCGCGGATGGATTGCGCGCAGACCAGCTCGATGCGATCGGCGAGCAAAGCCAGTGTGCGCAGGAGGCCCGGATGGCGCAGGCTGCCCGCGCAGAGGATCAGGTCGCCGCAACAGGCGCGCAGCAGGCGGACGAGCGCGGCTATGCCGGTAGGGGCGATGCCCGCAGGCTCCGTGCCTGCCCCGCCGTCCAGCGTCAGCAGCATGAGGCCGCTTGGATCATGCCGGGCGAGCGCGCTGGACAGCAGGCTTGCGTCCAGACGCTCTATGTCGGCGATGGCCGAGGCGATGCCGTAGCTTACAGGCAGGTCGAGATAGGCCTCTGCCGCGCTGGTCGGCATTGTGAAGTCGATCAGGAGTGTGGACGACCCCGCGCGGGCGCGGTTGACCGCCATGTCGGTCGCGACCATCGCGGCGTTTTCCGCATCCGCGCCGAGGACCAGCGTCAGGCGTCCGCCCTTGCCATGATCGGCGGTTGAGCGGTTGAGGAGGTGTCCGAGGATCGCGGCGATTTCGTCACCCTCCGCCGCGCGGGGGATGACATCGTCCGCGCCGGAACGGATGGCGTGCAATATCTCGTCTGCGCCTGTTTCGCCGGTGACAAGCACGATCGGGCGTCCGGTCGCGCCTTCGGCCACTGTCGACAGGGCTGTTGCTATCGAGCGTTCTGGAGGGATCGCGTCCCGGTCCACCAGGATTACGCAAGGCCCCTCGACCATATCCGGCATCACGGATTGCGTCAGGTCGACTGTCGCGCGGCCTTGCATGGCTTCGCCGATCCGCGCCGCAAGGCTGTGATCGACCGACAGGAGGATGATGCGCGCCATTGTCATGGCCTCACCACGCCGAAGGGGACGATCGGGTCTTTGGTGTCGAGCAGCGATCCGGGCAGGGCGGGCACATCCTTGGCCTGCACCGGCCCCACCAGCCGCGGCGTTGCGACGATGACCAGTTCCTGCCGCTCCTTCTGGGTCTGCTGGCGGCGGAAGAAGGCGCCGATTACCGGAATGTCGCCTAGCAACGGTGTCTTTTCTCGCGTGGTCGATTGGCTGGAATAGCTTAGACCCGCGATCACGAAGCTCTGGCCGCTGCCCAGTTCGACCGTGGTTTCGGCCGATCGGCGGCGCAGGCCGGGCACGACATAGCCCTGCAACTGGACGCCGCTATTATAGTCGAGTTCGCTGACCTCCGGCGCGATTTTCAGCACGATCTGGTCGGGTGACAGGACGAAGGGGGTGACGGACAGGCGGACGCCGAATTCCTTATATTGAATGGAGATGGCGTTGCCGTTGCCCGATGCCTGCGGCACGGGCACGGGGATCTCGCCGCCCGCGAGGAAGCTCGCCTGCTCGCCCGATCGGACCAGCAGGGTGGGTTGGGCCAGCAATTCGGACAGGCCGTTGGAGGAAAGGGCGCTCAGCACCGCGTTGATGCCGCGATTGGGGGCGGACAGGAACAGGTTGAACGCATTCTGGATGGGCACGCTGGCGTCGAGCGAGGAGCCGCCGGGCGAGAAGCTGGCGCTCTTGAAGCTGCTGGGCGAGACGACCGCGCCCTGAATGTCGCCGCTGAGTTTGGAGAAGTTGAATCCCAAAGCCTTGAGCGTGGAGGAGGACACGGCGGCAAATTGCACATCGACGGCCACGACCTGCTCGCCTGCGACGATATGGGGGCTGAGGAGTGCGCCCGGCTCCCGCGCGGTTGCGGGGGAGGACGACACGGCAAAGCGCGTTTCCGCCATCAGCGACCCGTCGCGGCTGAATATGCTGATCGTGGTGGTGCCTGCGCCTATTCCGGTGACGCTCAAGGACCGGGCGGTCGGCGCGGCGACCGAAATAACGTCGTCGCGATCCACCTCTATCCGGCCGATGGGGCGGGGGTAGGTGAGCGTCCGCTTCTGCTGGATCGACAGCGACCTTTGATCCTGCGCCTGGGCGGGAGGTGCTGCGGCGAGCGCGACTGCGAGGGCGAAGGGGAGTTTCAACGCTGGGCGCTCCCCGAATAGATGGTTTCGCGGCGGTCGCCGATGACCAGCTCGATCGGCTGGCGGGGAGCAGGGGCGGGACGAGCCTGCGCGGGCATGGGCGCAGGGCGTGCGGGTAGGGCTTGGGTGAGCGGGGCGGGGTCGGGACCGTTGGAATTGGTTGGTGCGACCGCGACCTGCTCGCTGTCCACCGGATTGCGAAGGGAAAGAGTGAGCGCGCCCGTGCTCTTTGCCAGCGACAGTATGGAGACCTGACGGGGATCGAGTGCCAGTGTCACGGTTCGGGCGGGCGGTGGCGGGGAGGACAGCTGGTCTTTCGTCCCTGATGCTGGCGCGGTGCCGAGGACGGCGTCGCCCACGGCGAGCACCTGAACCATCTGAAGCAATGTCTGGGCTCGGCTGCGGCCTGCGCCACGCGCGCCGCTGATGGCGTCGGCGCCGGGATAGACGACCTGCACGTCCACGCGGTCGCCGGGGCGGACAAGGCCCGCAACGGCGATCTCCGCCGTGGTGTCGATGCTGATCGCTCGCATGCCGACCGGCACGCGGATCGCGAGCTTTTCTTCGCCGCCGACCGCGTCCCTGGGGATGAGCGCGCCTGCGGCAATGGCGCGAGTGGCGACCTTCCCGATCAGTTCGGCGGGCGTGGCGGCGGTCGGGTGGCGAGTAGGGTCAGCTATCGCATTGCGGATCATGGCGGCGGTGATCGTCTCGCCTGTCCGGATCGGGCGGGCGGCGGATGCAAGGACGACGGGTTGGGAGGATCGACTGTCCGCTGCCGAACGGATCGGCGGGACCGTCGCGGCTGACGATCGTTGCATTTCGCGAACGCCCAGCAGCAGGAACAGCATGGCGGCAACCATGCCTGCAACCATCATGATCCTGGCTTTCCACCCCAATTGCATCAATTCCCCCCTTGATCTTGCGTCCACGCAAATCGCCCCGCATCGAGGCAAGACCCTGTAGCTTCGGGGAATCTATGCTTTATCGGCGGCCGAGGGGACTGGAGATGCCGCCGATTTGATGGGACCAGAGGGGTAAAGATTGCCCGGCGTTAACTTCTTCGCCCGGCATTTGCGTGGCGCCGCGCGCGCAAGGGCTTTTTTTGCGCGTGATCGACCGCGCGAAAGGTTCAATTTGGCGCAATCTCTCCGGATCGGAGCTTCGCTGCGGCCTCGTCAGTGCGCCAGCAACAGCGGGACATGGGCCTCGCGCAGCATCGTGCGGGTCACGCCCCCGAAGACGAGTTCGCGCCAGCGGCTGTGCCCGAATGCGCCCATCACCATCCAATCGGGCTTCAGCACATTGATCGCGGCTTTCAGCGTCGCCTCTACGGTGCGGCCATCCTGCGGCCATGTATGGAATTGCGTCTTGACGCCATGACGGGAGAGATATTCGGGCGCATCGGTCGCGGGGAAGGGATATTTGCCTGCTTCCTCCACGGTCACCACATCCACTTCTGCGGCATGCTTCAGCAGCGGTACGGCCAACCGGAGCGCCGCCGATGCCTCGCGCGATCCTTCCCAGGCGACCAGCGCCCGGCCCGTGATCATCATGCCCCGTGCGTCCTCCGGCACGGCGAGGACCGGCGTGCGGCCGCCCATCGCCAGATCGGCGGCGAGATGCAAAGGATCGCTCATTTCCCGCCGAGGGCCAGCGGGCAGCGTCACGATCATGAAGTCGCAGAGGGCGGACGCTGAAAGCAGGCCGTGAACGATGTCGCCATCGACCTGTCGCCAATCCCAGTTTACGTCTTCGCGCTGTAGCCGTTGCTCTACCTTAACACGCATCCGCGCATCGATCTGGTGCAGTTCGGCCATGATCGCGGGGGCGATGGACGCCCCGCCATAAAGATCCCCGGCAACAAGGTTAGGCATGGAGGTGACCTGCACACAGTGGATATGCGCCTCGAGCGCCCGGGCAATGTCACTGGCGGCCTGGAGTCGGCTCTCCATGGCGCTATCGTCGTGAATGTGGAGCAGAATGGATGTCATCGCACCTCTCCATGCTCTTAAGACCGCGAAAATGGTCGCCTTCTTATACCCTTCTTTGCCCATCGCGGTTAATAGCATTTATGCTATATATCCAAAGGCGGGTGTGGACGCCGTGCGCCGGGAAGGCGCATCGGCGAATGGGGGAAGCATCATGCCTGGAATCTTTTCAGCTTCAAGACTGTGGCGCGATCGTGGAGGCGCTACGGCTGCCGAATATGCGCTTTTGCTGGCCATCATCGGCGGCGGGATGGTCGGGGCGACCTGGCTGTTGGGGCAGGCGGTAGGCAGTCAGATGAACCAGCAGGTAGCCCTGTTCGCATCATCCGCAGGGAGTAGCTCAACCAGTTCGTCAAGCTCATCCAGCGGCGGATCGAGTGCTGGTGGCGGTTCATCGACCGGCGGAAGTAGCAGCACCGGCGGAGGTGGCACCACGACGACGAGCACTGGCGGGACTACGACGGGCGGCACCAGCTCGGGCAATGGAAGCTCCGGAAATGGCAGCTCCGGCAACGGGAGTTCGGGGAACGGCAGTTCCGGGAATGGAAGTTCGGGCAACGGCAAAAAGTAAGGCGTCGGGAGCGGAGCGAGGAGGCTCGCTCCGCTCGCTTCGACAGAGTTCGCGGCGGGAGGCGCGCATCGCCAAGGTGCCCGCGTCCCGCAGGCAGTTTATCGTGAAATATCCGGATGGTCAGGAATAATTTTTACAGTCATTCAATTTTGTAGGACTATTTTTGCCGGCTCGCGCGTATTATATTCGTAACATGACTACTGCGGCGGGAGTCGTCAGTGACGAAAAGCGAACTGTTTTCGAGCTTCACCCGGAATTTTGACGAACGGCGTCAAGCCGAGATGTCGATTGAGGATTATTTGCTGGGGTGCCGCAATGATCCTCTGATGCATGCATCAGCACCGGAGCGCCTGCTGGCGGCGATCGGTGAGCCGGAGATCATAGACACATCCCGCGACCAGCGGCTCGGGCGGATCTTCATGAACCGCACCATCCGCCGATACAAAAGCTTCGCCAATTTCTACGGCATGGAGGCGACGATCGAACATATCGTCAGCTTCCTGCGCCATGCGAGCCAGGGGTTGGAGGAGCGCAAGCAGATCCTCTATCTGCTCGGCCCGGTCGGCGGCGGTAAGTCCTCGCTGGCCGAACGGCTCAAGGCGTTGATGGAAGCGCACCCAATCTATGCGCTGAAGGCCGGGGATGAGATCAGCCCGATCTTCGAAAGCCCGCTTGCCCTGTTCGACGCGGAAACGCACGGCGCTTTCATCGAGGAAAATTACAGCATTCCCCGCCGCCGCCTGACCGGCATGATCAGCCCATGGGCGCGCAAGCGGCTGGACGAGTTTTCCGGCGACATCTCGCAGTTCAAGGTCATTCGCCTGATGCCTTCGCGCATGCGGCAGATCGCCATCGCCAAGACCGAGCCGGGCGATGAGAATAACCAGGACATCAGCTCGCTGGTCGGCAAGGTCGATATTCGCAAGCTGGAGATGCTGTCGCAGAATGACCCCGATGCCTACAGCTATTCGGGCGGCCTTAATCGCGCGAACCAGGGGATGCTTGAGTTCGTCGAGATGTTCAAGGCGCCGATCAAGATGCTCCACCCGCTGCTGACCGCGACGCAGGAGGGCAATTATATCGGCACCGAGAATATCGGGGCCATCCCCTTCAACGGCATCATCATGGCCCATTCCAATGAATCGGAATGGTCGAATTTCAAGAATAACAAGAATAATGAAGCTTTCATCGACCGCATCTATGTCATCAAGGTGCCCTATAGCTTGCAGGCGACCGAAGAACGGCATGTCTATGAAAAGCTGTTGAGGGAATCGGACCTCAGCAAGGCACCTTGCGCTCCGGGGACACTGGACATGCTGGCGCGCTTTTCTGTCCTCACGCGGCTGCGGGAACATGAGAACAGCAATCTCTATTCCAAGATGCGCGTATATGACGGCGAAATGCTGCGGGAGATCGATCCGCGCGCCAAGAGCATGCAGGAATATCGGGATGCCGCCGGTGTGGATGAGGGTATGTCGGGCACATCGACCCGCTTCGCCTTCAAGGCGCTGTCGGCGACCTTCAACCATGACAGCAGCGAAATAGCCGCCGACCCCGTCCACCTCATGTATGTGCTGGAAGGGATGGTCCGGCAGGAACAATTCCCTGCCGATGTGGAAGCCAAATATCTGGAATTCATCAAGGGCGAGCTTGCGCCGCGCTATGCCGAGTTCATCGGCAACGAAATCCAGAAGGCTTATCTCGAAAGCTATAACGACTACGGCCAGAACCTGTTCGACCGCTATGTCGCTTATGCCGACGCGTGGATCGAGGACCTGGATTTCAAGGACCCGGACACGGGGCAGCTTCTGGACCGGGAAATCATCAACCAGGAATTGTCCAAGACCGAAAAGCCCGCCGGGATCGCCAATCCCAAGGACTTCCGGAACGAGGTGGTGAAGTTCGCGCTGCGCATGCGGGCCAGCAACGACGGACGCAATCCCAGCTGGACGAGCTATGAGAAAATCCGCGAAGTCATCGAAAAGCGGATGTTCAGCCAGGTCGAGGACCTTCTGCCGGTCATCAGCTTCGGGTCCAAGAAGGACGGCGACACGGCGGGCAAGCATGACGAGTTCGTCGCGCGGATGATCGAACGAGGCTACACCGAACGGCAGGTCCGTCGGCTGGTGGAATGGTATATAAGGGTCAAGCAGGCCGGGTAAACGGATGGAGGTGCTTAGGCCACCATGCACATAGTCGACAGAAGGCTGAACCCAGGGGGCAAGAGCCTTGTCAACCGGCAACGGTTCCTGAGGAGGGCGAAAGCCTATGTCAGCCAGGCGGTGCGCGACAGCCTGAAGGACCGCAGCATCAAGGACCTTGCCGGAGAAGGCGAAATCACCATCCGCCGCGACGTCATTCACGAACCCACGCTGCACCGCGCGGCAAAGGGTGGCGACCGGGAACGCGTGCTTCCAGGCAATAAGGAGTTTCTGGAAGGCGACCGGATCAAGCGCCCCGACGGCGGCGGTGGTGGTGGGGCGCAGGCGGGGGAAGGCGAGGATGAGGATGATTTCCGCTTCGCGCTTAGCCGGGAGGAGTTTCTCGACCTGTTCCTCGACGATCTTGAACTGCCCGACATGGCCAAGAAGAAGCTGGTCGCGGGCAAGATAGAGGGCATACGCCGCGCGGGTTATTCGACGATCGGTAACCCGTCCAACCTGTCCGTCCCCCGCACGATGCAAAAGGCCATGTCCCGCCGCATCGCGCTGCGCCGTCCAAGTGGCCGCGACCTCAGCCGGGTTGACGAGGCCATCGCCGAGATCGAGGGGCGATCGGTGCCTTTGCCCGACGATGCCGCGGCGCTGGAAAGGCTGAAGGAGGAACGGGCGCACATCATTCGCCGCCGCAACCTCATTGCCTATATCGACCCCGTCGATCTGCGCTTCCGCCGTTTCGAGCCTGTCCCCCGGCCCGTGGCCCAGGCTGTGATGTTCTGCCTGATGGACGTATCGGGCTCCATGACGGCGCATATGAAGGATCTCGCGAAACGCTTCTTTGCGCTGCTGCACCTGTTCCTGTCGCGCTGTTATGAGCATGTCGATGTGGTGTTCATCCACCATACCGACCGCGCGGCCGAAGTGGACGAGGAAACCTTCTTCTACAGCACGGTGACGGGCGGCACGCTGGTATCGAGCGCGCTCGACAAGCTCATCGAGGTGGTCAAGGATCGGTACAGCCCCACCGACTGGAACATCTATGTCGCGCAGGCTTCGGACGGCGATACGCTGGCGTCGGACAATGCGCGGGTGGCCAACCTGATGCAGAATGAAATCCTGCCCTTCTGCCAATATTTCGCCTATTTGGAAGTGGGTCGGGAAGAGTTCGCCTCTATCGAAGCGGCAACCTCCGCCACGGGGCTTTGGGACGCCTATGCGCCCGTCAGCCAGGCAAATCGGCAATTCACGATGCGCAAGGTGTCGCACCGGCGGGAAATATATCCGGTGTTCCGTGAACTGTTCCAGCGGCGCGGTGTCGGCGAAGGGACGCCCGCTTGACGGGGGAGCGCGCATCCGCCCCGCTGTTCACCGGCAGCGACTGGGACTTTTCGCTGATCAACCGCATTTATGAAGTGATCGAACCGATCGCGCTTCAGGAGATGAAGCTCAACATCTATCCCAACCAGATAGAGATTATCAGCGCCGAACAGATGCTGGATGCCTATTCGTCCATCGGCATGCCACTATTTTACAAACATTGGTCGTTCGGCAAGCAGTTCGTGACCAATGAGATGCTCTATCGCAAGGGACTTCGTGGCCTTGCCTATGAGCTGGTGATCAACAGCGATCCCTGCATCAACTATCTGATGCAGGAAAACAGCGCGACCATGCAGACGCTGGTCATCGCCCATGCCGCGTTCGGGCATAACCACTTCTTCAAGAATAATTATGTCTTTCGCCAATGGACCGATGCGGAAGGCATCCTCGACTATCTGGAGTTCGCCAAAGGCTACATCGCCAGTTGCGAGGAGCGTTTTGGCCAGCTCGCCGTCGAGCGGGTGCTGGACGCTGCCCATGCGCTGATGAATCAGGGCGTGCATCGCTATCCGCGCATTCGTCCCCGCGATTTGAAGGCGGAGGCCGAGCGGGAGGCGGAGCGTCAGGCCTATCGCGATCGCATTTATGACGACCTCTGGCGCACGGTGCCGGTGGGCGCGAAGGCGGCCGCCGTCCCCTCAGATGAGCGCCGCGCCGCGCTTGGCCTGCCGCAGGAAAATATCCTCTATTTCCTGGAGAAAACCGGGCCGCTTCTTCAAAGCTGGCAGCGCGAGATATTGCGCATCGTCCGCCTGATCGCCCAATATTTCTACCCCCAGCGCCAGACCAAGGCGATGAACGAGGGCTGCGCCACCTACACCCACTATCGCATCATGACGATCCTGCACGATCGCGGCTGGATCACCGATGGCGCGTTCATGGAATTTATCCAGTCGCACACAGGCGTCGTTTATCAGCCGACGTTCGATTCCGGCCATTTCGGGGGCTTCAATCCCTATGCGCTGGGCTTTGGCATCATGTCCGATATAGAGCGGATCTGCATGGACCCGACGCCGGAGGATCGCGAATGGTTCAGCGACATCGCCGGTTCGCGTGATCCGGTGGAGGTGCTGAAGGATATCTGGGCCAATTATCGCGACGAAAGCTTCATATCGCAGTTCCTCAGCCCGCACCTTATCCGCCAGTGGCGCCTGTTCAAGCTGATCGACAAGGAAAGCGAGTCGGAACTGCGCGTGGATGCCATTCATGACGAGCGCGGCTATCGCCGTATCCGCCGCGCCCTTGCGCGCGAGCATGACATTGCCCGGCAGGAGCCCGATATCCAGGTGGTGGATGTCGATCTGGCGGGCGACCGGACGCTGATGCTGGAACATGCGGTCATCGATGGCGTGGTGCTGGACGCGTCCGACGCGACGATGGTGTTACAAAGCCTCGCCAATCTATGGGGTTATGAAGTGGCGTTGAGCGAAGTTCATGCCGAAAGTCGTAAGGAGTTGAAAAGCCATCGTTGCCAGCCGCAGCAGGGCTGGATCGGCTGAAGCGGTGCGCCGTGGCGGCCAGCTCCCGGGGTTACGAAGATTCCATTTCCAAAGCAGGGCTGAAAAGCGTAAATTCTGCCGCGTTTCGCGAGTGGCTCCAGCGATCGGTCGCATCCTGCGATGCATGGAGCGCTCAAAAAGAAGCAGGAGAGCATTTCATGACTCATGCCCTCAATGCACAAGAATGTCTTG
This sequence comes from Sphingobium sp. TomTYG75, assembly GCF_054771635.1. Lineage (NCBI taxonomy): Bacteria > Pseudomonadati > Pseudomonadota > Alphaproteobacteria > Sphingomonadales > Sphingobiaceae > Sphingobium > Sphingobium sp. TomTYG75. The sequence continues at coordinate 668,619 of NZ_BSRE01000002.1, forward strand.
AACGAGCCCGGATGCATGAACAGCTTGCGGCGACAACCGCCGATGCGTCCGCGCGGACCATGCATCAGGCAATGGCCGCCGAATTTCGTCGTCGCGCCGCGATGGGGACGATCGACGGAGTTAGCCCGGTGATCAGCAAACCGGTAATCGAGCTGACCGTCAACGCCGCCTGAAGCGCGTTTTCCTCAGGCGTCCCGGCGCAGCAGATACACGTCCATGATCCATCCATGCCGCTGGCGCAGCTGTGCCCGGCGGTCGATGATTTCCGGTCCTGTCACGGTCAAAGGACCGTGGGCTAACGACTGATGCTCCATGCCCAGATAGGCGCCCCACCAGATCGTTATCCCCTCCGGCTCCAGCGTCTGGAATGCGCAATGCCCGTCCAGCATCACGATCACATCGCGCATGCCAGCGGGCCAGCCGCGTTCGCGCAATTGCCGTCCGGTGGTGATCAACACCGGGTCGGCCAGGCGGTTGAGGCAGATGCCATGCGCGGCCGTCAGCGCCTGAACGCTGGTGATGCCGGGCACGACGCTGATCTCGACCGAGGGTCCGAGCCGTTCTGCGATCCGCAGGCTGCTGTCGTAGAGTGAAGGGTCGCCCCAGACGAGTAGCGCAACCGTGCCGCCATCGGGCAGGTGCAACGCTATCTGCTCCATCCAGATGGCGGCGATTGCATCATGCCAGTCGATGACCGCCTCGACATAGGCGGCCTGATCCGCGCGCTTGGGCATGTCGAACTCGACGACCCGTGCGGGGCCGGTCAGTAGTTGTGCACAGATGGACCGGCGCAGGTCGATCAGGTCGGACTTGGCCTCTCCTTTGCGCGGCAGCAGGATCAGGTCAGCCTCGTTCATCGCCCGAATGGCGGCGAGCGTCAGATGGTCGGGATTGCCCGTGCCGATACCGATGAGCGACAGGCGGATCATGCGGCACCCGCGATCAGATGGAAGAAGCTGCCCGTCACCTGCCCACGGCGCGATCCGGACGCGGCGACCGCAGCGCCCATCGCATCCACGACATGGGCAAGCGGTTCGTCGGGCTGATCGACGATCGTCGAATAGTGAAACTCATGCCCGCGCAGCTCCGCTCCCGCCTCGTGGCCGCCCATTGGTGACAGCAGCCGCGCTTGCCGATAGCCCAGTTGTAACCGCCGATCCGCAAAGCTGGAAACAAGCCCGAGCAGCCCCGCCATCGCATGGGCCTGCCCCTGCGCATCGATGATCGCCTGCCCCATCACCATATAGCCGCCGCATTCACCATGGATCGGACGGTCGAGCGCATGGCGGTGCAGGCCCTCCAGAAACCGCGCGGCATTGGCGATCTGAGCCGCATGCAGTTCAGGATAGCCACCGGGCAGCCAGATGGCGTCGGCTTGTCGGTCGGGCGTTTCGTTGGCCAAGGGGGAAAAGGGCAGTATCTCCGCCCCAGCCGCGCGCCAGCCGTTCAGCATATGGGCGTAGGTGAAGGAAAAGGCGGCATCCTGCGCCAGTGCAATCCGCTGCCCCGGCGGCGGGCAGCGATGGGGGGGCGCTGATGTGCCCGGCAACGCGTCGGCCGCCTTTTGAAGAGCCGCAAGATCGACATGCGCTTCGATCAGGTCCGCGATCGCGTCGATCGTCTGCTCAACCTCTGCCTGCTCGCCCGACTGCACTAGGCCAAGGTGCCGTTCCGGGATGGACAGAGCGTCGGATCGCGGAATCGCGCCCAGCACGGGCATGGCGACATCCTCCATCGCTTGCCGGATCATGGCTTCATGGCGCGGGCTGGCGATGCGGTTGAGGATGACGCCTGCCACTCGCACGTCCGCCCGAAACATCCGAAATCCATGCGCGATGGCGGCGGCCGACTGGCTCTGTCCCGACACATCGATGATCAGCACAACCGGCCAGCCAAGCGCCGCCGCTATGTCCGCGCTGCTCCCATTGCCGCTCGCGCCCCGCGCCGGAGCGCCGTCGAACAGGCCCATCACGCCCTCCGCGATGATCAGGTCGGCGTCGGCTGCCTCCCCCGCCAGACTGTGGAGCAGCGCCGCATCCATCGCCCAGCTGTCGAGGTTGAAAGCCGGGCGTCCGCTCGCCAGCCGGTGATAGCCCGTGTCGATATAGTCCGGCCCGCATTTATAGGACTGAACGCACACGCCCTGCCGCTTCAACGCCCTGAGCAGGCCGAGCGTGATGACCGTCTTGCCCGATCCGGATCGCGGCGCGGCGATAAGGATGCCGGGCGTCATTCTTCCGATCCGGCGAAACGCGATTCCGCCGTGGCCGGACGAAATCGCCGGTCATAGCCGGGCGCATAAAGCTGGCTCTCGGCGAAATCTCCCTCCCCCAGCACTGGTCCTACGAGAATGAGGGCGGTGCGTTCCGGCCCGCCTGCCGCCTGCTCCTCTATCGTCGTTAGCGTCCCGCGCACGATGCGTTGGTCCGGCCAGCTTGCCCGCCACACGATCGCCGCCGGGCAGTCCTCGCCATAGAGTGGCACCAGATCCGCGACCACCTTCGCCAGATTGTGGACGGACAAGTGGATCGCCAGCGTCGCGCCGGTCGCGCCAAAGGCCGCCAGCGTCTCGCCAGGCGGCATGGCGCTCGCCCGCCCCGGCGTGCGCGTGAGGACAAGCGACTGGCCAAGTCCGGGCAACGTCAGTTCCGCTTCCAGCGCCGCCGCCGCCGCCGCGAAGGACGGAACGCCGGGCGTCACCGTATAGCCGACGCCCAGTGCCTTGAGGCGGCGGATTTGCTCGCCCATCGCCGACCAGATCGACAGGTCGCCCGAATGCAGCCGCGCGACATCCTGTCCTGCGGCGTCCGCCTCTGCGATGATGGCTATGATCTCGTCGAGCGTCAGCGGCGCGCTGTTCACGATCCGCGCTCCGGCCGGGCAATGATCGAGCAGCGCGCGAGGGACCAGCGATCCGGCATAGAGGCAGACGGGAGAGGCGGCGATCAGGTCGCGGCCACGCAGCGTCAGCAGGTCGGGCGCCCCCGGCCCGGCGCCGATGAAATGAACGGTCATGGCGATACTCCTTGGGCCAGCGCGCAGGTGGCTTGCCCATCCGGCGAGATGATGCGGGCGGCGATCAGTCGCGCGCCCGGTCCCGCCGCCGTCAGCGCGACCGCTTCGGCGACGCTGCCGGTGCCGTAGGCCGCCAGACTGGCGGCGGAGCGCGTGGGCGTTTCCACGCCCTCGACCGCGCAAGGATCGATCAGGATCAGCGGCAAGTCCAAGGTGCGGGCGAGGGGGGCAAGCAGCGCTTCCTTATGCGCCAAGGTCGCCAGTGCAGTGACGCCATTGCCATGCACGCCTAGCGCTGTTCGCAAGGCTTGCTCCGTCGCTCCACTGCGGCAGCCAAAGCCAGCGACGATCATAGCGTCACGCTCCACTGCACCAGCGGATAGGCGGCTTTCCACCCCCGCCGCCTGCCGATCGGCGCGGCGCTCGCCATCTCGATCCGCAGCAGTTCGCCGCCCAGCCGCTCATGCCAACGCGCCAGTAGTGCTTCGGATTCCAGCGTCACCGCATTGGCGACCAGCCTTGTGCGCTCGCCCGGCAGGGCGATGATCGCTTCCATCATCGCCTCGCTCAGCCCGCCGCCGATGAAGATGGCGTCAGGCCGGACGCGGCCGGCCAGCACCGCCGGAGCGCGCCCCTCGACCAGCGTCAGCCGATCGACGCCCAGCCGCTGCGCATTGCCCTTCGCCCGCGCGGCACGCACCGGGTCGGCCTCAAATGCCACGGCCTGCGTGGAAGCATGGCTCAACAGCCATTCGATCGCGATCGATCCCGATCCCGCGCCGATGTCCCACAAAGTCTCGCCGGGACGCGGGGCCAGCGCCGACAGTGTCAGCGCCCGCACCGGCCGCTTGCTGATCTGCCCGTCATGATCGAACCAGTCATCCACCAGTCCGCTGACGCAGGGCATCACCTCGCCGTCGCCCGCTACTTGTATCCCCACCGCCACAGGGTGCGCAATATCGTCAAGGCTAATCTGATCGGCGCGCGCCTGCCGCACCCGCTCGCGCGGCCCGCCCAGCGCTTCCATGACGTGCAGGCTGGACGCCCCAAAGCCCGCCTCCGCCAGGTAGGAACCAAGCGCATGCACCGCTGCCCCATCGCGCAGCAGCACAATGGCGCGGCACCCCCGCGCCAGCATGGGCCTCAACCGCGTCAACGGCGCGGCGTGCAGGCCATGACAGGCCACATCCTGCAAAGCCCAGCCGAGCCGCGAAGCCGCCAGCGCAAAGCTCGACGGCGCAGGATGCGACACCCATTCCTCGGGCCGCAAATGCCGCGTGACACTCGTCCCCGCGCCGAACCAGAAGGGATCGCCCGATGCCAGCATCACTATCGGCTCCCCCCGCCGGGCAAGCAGCGCCTCCACGCCATCCTCAAAGGGCACTGGCCAGCCCCGCCGTTCCGCCCTAAGGGGTGGCAGCAGCGCGAGCTGGCGCGGCGCTCCGGTCACGACCCGCGCTTGTTCCAGCGCCACGCGCGCGGCATCGGACAGGCCCGCCGCCCCGTCCTCGCCAATGCCGATGATCGTCAGCCAGGGAGATTCAGCCGCCATGCGCCATATCCTGATCCTTGGCGGCACGACCGAAGCGAGCGCGCTCGCAAACGCCCTTGCCCAGCGCGGCGGAAGCGCCATGCTGAGCTATGCTGGACGCACCGGAAACCCCCGTGCCCAGCCAGTGCCGATACGCGTCGGCGGCTTTGGCGGCGCGGCCGGACTGGCAGCGTTCCTGAAAGCGGAAAAGTTCACCCACCTCATCGACGCGACCCACCGCTTCGCCGCGACGATCAGCGCCAATGCCGCCGCCGCCGCGCGCGAAGCGGACGTCGCGCATCTGATGCTCACCCGCCCGGAATGGCAAGCGGGGGAGGGCGACCACTGGACCCATGTCCCGGACATTGCGGGCGCTGTCCGCGCGCTCGACGGGCCGCCCCGCCGCATCATGCTGGCGCTCGGCCGCATGCATGTCGAATCCTTCGCCGCGCAGCCGCAGCATCATTACCTGCTGCGCTTTGTCGATGCCCCCGAAGCGCCGCCCTCGCTGCCCAACCATCATCTGCTGGTCGATCGCGGCCCCTTCACGCTGGACGGCGATCTCGCCCTGATGCGCGCGCACGGCATCGACCTCATCATCGCCAAAAATGCCGGAGGGCAGGGCGCCCGCGCTAAGATCGACGCGGCGCGAACGCTCGGCCTGCCCGTCCTCATGATCGACCGGCCAGCCCTGCCACAGGCGCAGGCGGTTCATGACATCGCCGATGTGCTGGCGTGGATCGATCATTCGGCCCATCGCGGCGTGTAGAGGATCGGGCTGGCCCAGCGTTCTATAAGGCGTGTCCGGCTTGACCCCACGATCACCATCGTGCGCATGTCGGCCATATCGGCGCTAGCCTCACCCAGCGTGACGACCCGCAATTGCTCGTCCGGCGTGGATACAGCGCGCGCGAAGAGGATCAGCCGGTCATCCCCACATTCCTCGCACAATATGTCGAGCGCCCGCGCAAAGCCCTCCGGCCGCGCCTGCGACCGGGGATTGTAGAAGGCCATCGCGAAATCGGCCTGCGCGGCAAGGCGCAGCCGCCGTTCGATCAGCGCCCATGGCTTAAGATTGTCTGACAGGTTTATCGCGCAAAAATCATGGCCCAGCGGCGCACCCGCCCGCGCGGCGGCGGCCAGCATGGCGGTGATACCCGGCAGAACGCGAATGTCGATCGCGCGCCAGCCATCCGGCCCTGCCTCCAACGCCTCGAACAGCGCCGACGCCATCGCGAACACGCCCGGATCGCCGGAGGATGCCACCACCACGCGCCTCCCCGCCGCCGCCATTTCCAGCGCATGGGCGGCCCGCTCCAGCTCCACCCGATTGTCCGACGCATGGCGCACAAGGCCGGGCTGATCCGCCACGCGCGCGACATAGGGCGCATAGCCCACCAGATCGGTCGCCTCGCCAAGCGCCTGCGTGACCTCCGGCGTCACGAGCGCGTCAGCGCCGGGGCCTAGCCCTGCAACCGCCACCCATCCGCTCATGGCCGCCGTCCCTGACCGTGGATCAGCAGGATGGAAAAATAGCTGGTGATCGCCTCTGCCTTGTTTAGCGGAGTGATCTTCTGATCTGCCATCGTCGCATATTCGACCAGCCAGGCGCAGTCCTGCTTGCCCGCCGCTTCGACCGCGCGGCGCAGCTTGGCCAGATTGCGGCCGATCTTCATGACGACCAGCGCATTGCTGTCATGGATGCGCCGGGCCAGTTCCTCTTCGGGCAGGGTCGCCATCAACACGGTCAGCACATCGTCGCCCCAGCTGATCGGGGTGCCGCTCGCGGTCCACGCGCCCGACATGCCGGTGATGCCGGGCACGATCCGCACGGGCGCGAGTGGCGACAGGCGGCTGTGCAGATGCATGAAGCTGCCGTAGAAAAAGGGATCGCCTTCGCACAGCACGACCACATCCTCGCCCGCCGCTGCCAGTCCATGCAGATGCGCGGTGCATTCGGCGTAGAAGGCGGAAAGGTGCTGATTATAGCGCGGGTCGCTAACCGGGATTTCGGTCGTCACCGGATATTCCATCGCATATTCGATGGCATCGGGACGCAGCAGCCCATCGACGATCTTCCGCGCATGACCCGCGCGGCCGGCCTTACGGAAATAGGCGATGTGGCGGGCCTCGCGGATCAGCCGATCGGCGCGCACGCTCATCAGGTCTTGCGCGCCGGGGCCAAGCCCCACGCCATGGATGGTCCCGCTCATTCCGCCGCACTCGCCAGTGCGTTGACCGCCGCGACGGTGATCGCGCTGCCGCCCAGCCGCCCTTCGACGATGCAGCAGGGGACCGGCTGGCACTCCCACAGCGCCTGTTTCGATTCCGCCGCACCCACGAAACCGACCGGACAACCGATGATCGCCGCCGGGCGCGGGCAGGCAGGGTTCTCCAGCATATTGAGCAGGTGGAACAGCGCAGTCGGGGCATTGCCGATCGCAACCACCGCTCCCGCCAGATGCGGCCGCCACAGCTCCAGCGCCGCCGCCGACCGCGTGTTCGCCATCGACCGGGCCAGATCGGGCACTTGAGGATCATTCAAGGTACAGAGGATCGAATTGCCAGCAGGCAGTCGCGCGCGCGTAATCCCTTCCGACACCATCCGCGCATCGCACAGGATCGGCGCGCCTGCCTCCAGCGCCGCGATCGCGGTTGTAGCGAAGCCCGGCGAAAAGCGGATATGCGGCGCGAGTCCGACCATTCCAGCGGCATGGATCATGCGCACGGCAACCCGCTCTTCCTCTGCCGCAAAGCGGTCGAGCGCCGCCTCCGCCCGGATCATGCGGAAGGATTGGCGATAGATTTCCGCGCCGTCGGTTTCATAGAGATGCGGCATCATAGGGCTCCGAAAAGGGCAAGTATCTGATCGGGTGACAGGCCCGTTTGCAGCGGCGGCGCACCCGCGCGCGCATCGTGGGCAAGGTCGAAACGGCCGTGGCGCCCGGTGAGGACCACCGCTGCCTGCGAAGGGCGCGCGCAACCCTTTGCGCAACCTGAGACATGAAGTCCGCGAACATGCGGCGCGAGCCGGGCGGCCAGATCACGCGTGGCGACGCTCGCCTGCGGGCAGGCTGGCGCACCGGGGCAGCAATCGGTCGAAAGGCGCGGATCGGCTGGGTCATCGGACGGCGCGTCGCTGCCTTCCAGCACCAGTCCCCGCCAAGGGGTGAGCCGCACCGCCTCCACGCAGTCCGCCATCACGGCAAGCAGCGCAGGCGCCTCGATCCTGCCAAAGGGCGCCGCATGGAAGGGGCCGGGCGCAGCGGTCAGGGCGGCGGCGCAAGGCCGGGAGGGGGCAGGGGCCTCAGTCGCTACATCAGGCAGCGGTGCCGAGTGCCGCGCCATGCGCCCCGCCTGCGCGCCACCGCTGGCCACGAACCAATGGGCGAGGCGGATCGACCTCTCGGCGGCGTCCTGCGCTTTCACGCTCACGCCATGCGTTCGCCCGTCAGCGCGCAGGATCAGCCCGCCGTTCGTCCCTCTTTCGATCCGGAAATCAGCCGGAACATTGCTCAGCACCGGAGCAGGCCCCGCATCGATCGCGAAGCCGACCTTTGCGGGCAGATCGGGCAGCTCGGCCATGCGCTCGATCAAGGCGGCGGCTATGACCGAACTGTCATCATCTGGCCGCCAGTCGGGGTTAATCAGGACAGGAATCTGCCTGTCCCGATCCGCATCGGCATCCGCCAACTCAATCGCGACGAGCCTCTCCATCAGCGTGCCATGGCTCGCTTGCGGCACGCCCCTGATTTGCAAGGCGGCGCGATTGGTGATGTCAATATGGCCATTGCCCAGCGCGAGAGATGCCTCGCACAACCCCACAACCTGCGCGCGGGTCATCCGGCCTAGCGGCGGGCGCACCCGGACCAGCAGCCCGTCGCCGGCCATCATCGGCCGCCATGCCGTCGGGCACCAGCCGCGCACGCCATGGGCCGGGCGTGGGCCAGCGTCGGCACGTTGCGCCTGCTCCTGCATTGCTCCTGCACTCCCCGCACCAGCGCCACGACACACGGACGGCACGCACAGGCAGGCGGACAGGCCGCACGCCTGCACGGCCGTAGCCGCACGAAATTCGTCGCTCAAACGGAGAACCGAGCCGTGACCATCCCCTGGATCATGGCAAGAGCGACCTTTGCTCCGGCAGGTCTCCTGGCTTGCGGGTCATAGCTTGGCATGGGGCCTTCCCGGATGGCTCCAGTGGCTGGCCGCCCTATCATCAGGGTCAGCCGGTCCATGCCTCGCTCGCCGCTCACAGTTGCAGGGACAGCCACGGATTAGGGAGGAAACCCTCCCGCACCGCGTTCCCATTTAAGCCCCTTGCGGGGCACCGGCGCGATCGATGAACCGGGACGAACCCGGCTCGATCCGCTTCATAAGGGGGATGCAGGCGAAAGGGAAGTAGCCAAGGACCGCTTCCTTGCGTCAACCCAATGTCACCGCTACGCCTTCATCAACAAATGAAGAATGGAGAGGAAAAGATGAGCGATTTCAGCTTCGAAGCGACCAGCCGCTTTCTGGAAACGGACAAGGGGCGGCTCCATTATCATGAAGCCGGATCAGGTCCCGCGCTGCTGTTGCTTCACGGCTCAGGCCCCGGTGTTACTGGCTGGGCGAACTTTCAGGGCAATTTGCCCTTCTTCTCCCAGCATTTCCGCGCCATCATCCTGGACGCGCCCGGTTATGGGAAAAGCGATCCCGTTGATGGCGATCCGGTGGGCGTGGCGCGCGACGCTGTTGTCGCCCTGATGGACGGCCTTGGCATCGACCGCGCCCATGTGGTCGGCAACAGCTATGGCGGGATCGTGGGCGGGCATCTGGCGGCGTCCCATCCTGACCGCGTGCTGCGCTACATCACGATTGGCGGGATCGGTTTCAACATTACCTCCACCTTCCCTAATGAAGGGCTGACCCGCCTCGTCGATTTTATCGAAGACCCGACGCGAGAGAACATCATCGCATGGCTCGAATCGATGGTCTACGACAAATCGATCATCACCGACGAGCTGATCGACATGCGTTACAAGGCGGCGCTGGAGCCGGTGACGATGGAAAGCAGCCGCAAAATGTACACGCGCGCAGCACTAGGCTTCATCGCCCAGTCGATGAGCGGGCCGGGCGTGTCGCAGCGCATCGATTATCTCGGCAGGATTCAGGCGCCCACGCTGATCATGTGGGGCCGCGATGACAAGGTCAGCCCGCTCGACGGCGCGCTGCTGCCCATGCGCGTCATACCCAATGCGGAGTTGCACGTCTTTCCGCGCTGCGGCCATTGGACGATGATCGAGCATAAGGACCGGTTTGAAGCGTTGGCGCTGGATTTCTTGCGGGGGTGAGAGAGTTACCTTTTCCCCGTTCGCCCTGAGCTTGTCGAAGCCCTTCACTTTATCTCGAAGAAGTGGAGCCCTTCGACAAGCTCAGGGCGAACGGAGGAGGGCTGGGCTCGTTACCGCCGCACCACCACCGAATGCCAATCCGTGCGCTCTTCCCAGCCCCGACGCTCCAATTCCGGCACATCCTCCTCGCTCACCGGTCGGCCAAGGCACAGCAGCCCCAGACACTCCCAGCCCGCCGGAATGTCCAGCATCGCGTCCACGCCAGCAGGCTCCATGATCGACACCCACCCCATGCCGATCCGCCGCGTTTGCGCCGCCAGCCAGAGCGTATGGACCGCCATCACGCAACTATAGCGCCGCGCCTCAGGCATGGTGACAGCGCCCAGATGATGGCCGGTCTCCGTCCCATCGTCGCAATAGACGGCGAACAGCACCGGCGCCTCACGCAGCCCATGCAGTTTCAGGCTGCGATAGAGCCTGTCCTGATCCCCGTCATATTCCTTGCCCGCTTCCCTGACTTGGCGGTCGACATGGCAGGCCAGCCCGTCCCGCAACTCCGCCGTCTCGATCCGCACAAAGCGCCAAGGCTGAGACAGGCCGACGGACGGCGCGCGATGCGCCATGCTCAACAGCCATTCGACATCCGCTTCGTCGATCGGGTCGGTCCTGAAATGGCGAATGTCCCGCCGCGCCCGCACCAGCGCCTCGAACTGCGCGCTGTCGATCGGGGTAATAGCGGGTCCGCTCATCAAAATTCGATCCCTGCCTGCGCCTTCACGCCGCTGCGGAAGGGATGCTTGACCAGTGTCATTTCCGTCACGAGATCGGCCGCCTCGACCAAAGCCTCGGGCGCGTTGCGGCCGGTGATAAGGACATGCTTCATCTCGTCCCTGTTCGTCACGGCCTCCAGCACCTCATCAACGGGCAGATAGTCGTAACGCAGGACGATATTAAGCTCATCTGCCAGCACCATATCATAGGCGGGATCGGCGATCATCCGCTTTACCTCGTCCCACGCTTCACGGGCGAGGGCGATGTCGCGGGTCTTGTCCTGCGTGTTCCAGGTAAAGCCTTCGCCCATCGGCTTGAATATGACATTGTCCGGAAACGCGTCGAACACCACTTTTTCTCCGGTGGTCATCGCGCCCTTGACGAACTGGACGACGCCAACCTTCTTGCCATGGCCGATGGCGCGTACCACCATGCCGAGCGCCGCAGTGGTCTTGCCCTTGCCCTTGCCGGTATGGACGATCAGCAGGCCCTTCTCCTGCGTCTTGGTCGCCATGATCTTGTCATGGGCGGCCTGCTTCTTCTTCATCTTTTCGGCATGCTCTTCGGGGGTGCGTTCGATCATGATGGGTCCTTCAGTTGGGCGAGGAGCATGGCGGCGCTGTTGGACCGTGGCCGCCACAGCCCCCGGTCCAGCGCTTCGTGGAGGCGCGCAGCGGTCTCTCGCAGCGCGGTGGGATTCACGTCCGCCATGAAGGCGCGCACCGCCTCATCCTCGATGAAAGCGGCGTGGACGGCGTCGAAATGATGGTCCTTCACGCCATGGGTCGTGGCGGCGAAGGCGAACAGATAATCGACCGATGCAGCGATCTCGAACGCGCCCTTGTAGCCATGGCGCATCATACCCGCGATCCATTTGGGATTGGTGACGCGCGCCCGCACGACGCGGCCGATCTCATCCTCCAGCGTCCGGACGACGGGGCGTTCGGGCCGACTATGGTCATTATGATAGCTGAGCGGCTTGCGCCCTGACAGATGCTCGACCGCCGCCGCGATGCCGCCCTCAAACTGATAATAATCGTCGCTATCGAGCAGGTCATGCTCGCGATTGTCCTGATTCTGGATCAGCGCATCGGCCTCGGTCAGCCGCTGCGCGAACAATCCACGTTCCGCATCGCCCTCGACCCCGCCGCCATAGGCATAGCTGCCCCAATCCAGATAGATGTTCGCAAGGTCCGATCGATCATGCCACAGCCGCTCGTCGATCATCGCCTGCAATCCCGCGCCATAGGCGCCCGCCTTCGATCCAAAAACGCGCGCCCCCGCGCGGCGCAGCGCCGCCTTTTCGGGCGTTCCTTCCGCGATGAGCGCAGCGGCCTCCGCCCGATGACGCGCGGCGGCGGGATTATCTTCGTCCGGCTCATCCAGCGCCATCACGGCGCGGGCGGCGCTGTCGATCAGGTCGATCTGTTCCGGAAAAGCGTCGCGGAAGAAGCCCGACACGCGTAGCGTCACATCCACGCGCGGCCGGTTCAGCTCGGCGATTGTCATCACCTCAAAGCCCACGACCCTCCCCGAAGCCCACTCCCATCGCGGCCGCACGCCCATCAACGCCAGCGCCTGCGCGATGTCGTCGCCGCCCGTCCGCATGTTCGCCGTGCCCCAGGCTGACAGAGCGATGGCGCGCGGATAATCGCCCTCCCGCTGAAGATAATCCTGCACAATGAGGTCGGCGGATCGCTGGCCCAAATTCCATGCGGCCACAGTCGGCACCGCGCGCGTATCGACCGAATAGAAATTACGCCCGGTCGGCAGCACATCGGGCCGCCCCCGCGTCGGCGCGCCGGAGGGGCCGGGCAGCACGAACTTACCGTCGAGCGCCTGAAGCAGCGCAGCCTTCTCTGCCTCTCCGCAAGCATCCACGCGGGGACCAAGGTCGCTGCGTATCACCTCCAGAACGCGCCCGCTCGACGGCCCCGGCGCGGCCTCGCCCGTGTCGAGCAGCTGCATGGCATAGAGCTCCAGCCGCTCCACCGTATCGCCGGTGCTGCGCCATGCATCCTGCGCCACGCCTGCCAGCACGTCCGGGCGCGGCCCATCCCAAGGCTTACCCATGCCGCAGTCGAGCGGATCGAAACCCAAATCCAGATCGTCCGCCAGAGCCCGCAGCAGCGATTGCTGATCCTCCTCCAAACCTCTCGGGCACCGGGCAAGGGAGATCAGCAGGTCTCGCCGCAACGTCCCTTCTGGCGACCGGGTAAAGATATGCAGTCCGTCACGAATCTGCATTTCTTTCAGTTCACAGAGATAGTTGTCGATCGCGGCTAAGGCATCGTCCCCGCTGCCTTCCGCGCCCGCATCCTTGTCCAGTCCCTGGCTTGCCGCCAATGCCAATATGTCCCGGCGCAACGTTTCCAGCCTGCGCGGGTCCATCCCCGCCGCCAGATAATATTCATCGACCAGCGCCTCCAGTTCCTTGAGCGGCCCATAGGTCTCGGCTCGGGTGAGGGGGGGCGTCAGATGGTCGATGATGCATGCCCCGATCCGGCGTTTCGCCTGCGTGCCTTCGCCCGGATCGTTGACGATGAACGGATAGATTTGCGGGATCGGCCCGGCGCATATTTCGGGAAAGCAGCTCTCCGACAGCGCGATCGCCTTGCCCGGCAGCCACTCCAGATTGCCATGCTTGCCCACATGCACCACCGCATGCGCGGCGAATGCGCGCGCCAGCCAGATATGGAAGGCGAGATAGGCATGCGGCGGCGGCAGCGCCGGGTCATGGTAGCTGCTCTTCGGATCGACATCATAGCCGCGTGACGGCTGCACCGCGACCGCGATCTGACCGAAGCGATGGACCCGAAGGAAGAAGGTATCACCCTGACAGAAGGGATCGTCCTCCGGCTCGCCCCATCGCTCGATAACGGCTGTACGAACGCTTTCGGGAAAGTCATCAAATGCCGCTCGATAGTCGGCCAGCGCGAGCGAGCAGGGCGCGTCCCCTCCGGTCATATGCGCCATCAACGCCGCGCCATCGGTCGGCGCGTCGCCCGTCCGATAGCCAGCCTCCGCCAGCGCGCGCAGGATCGCCGCCGCGCTTTCCGGCGTGTCGAGGCCCACGCCATTGCCGATCCGTCCATCCCGGTTCGGATAATTGGCAAGGACCAGCGCCACATGGCGGCCTTCAACCGGCGTCAGTCCCAATCTGGCCCAGTTTGCAGCCAGTTGGGAAACAAAGTGCACACGATCAGCCAGAAGCTGCGGCACCACGATGCTGCATTCCGTTCGCGCATCGAAGCGGGCGGCGGCCTTGAAAGCGACCGCGCGGGTGAAGATGCGCCCATCCACTTCGGGCAAGGCAATATGCATCGCCAAGTCGCGCGGACCCAGCCCCCGCGCGCTATCCTGCCACGCCGCCTGTTCGGCGCTGGCGAACAAGGTCTGAAGAATCGGGCAATCGGCCTGCTCCAATATGGATGGCGTGCGCGGTTCGCCGGGCGCCGATGCGGCAAAGGCGGTGGCGTTCAGAATGACGTCCGGTCGAGCTACCCCGATCACTCCTTCCAGAAAGTCGCGCGCAAAGGGTTCCCGCAACGCCCGTACATGGACCGGCAGGACATTAAGCCCCGCAGCCCCCAATCCCGCGATCATCGCGTCCACCGCCTCCAGCGTTCCGGCGATCAACAAGGCGCGGTAGAAAAGGAACAGCGCTGTCGGCTGGCCGGATATCCAACCGGCCTTCACCTGTTCCAGCGTCGGGCGTTCGACACCGGGAAGATAAAAGCCCGCGTCGGCGAGCGGAACCGGCGCGTCGGGCGCGCCCGCGTCCAACCCTGCAATCCGCGCGGCGGTCCTTAGAAAAGCCGTGGCATTGGCGACGCCACCCTGCCGCAGATAATCGCGTAGCCGGTCGCATATTTTCGGGGGCAGGGTGGACGCCATCCGCAGTTCGGGATCATCCTCCCGCCCATCCGCGATGGCGGCGAAGGCAATGCCCCTGTCGCGCGCGACATTGGCAATTTCCTCAATGCCATAGGGCCAATAGCTCTTACCCCCCAACAGTACCACGCAGACGAATTTCGCGTGGGAAATCACATTCTCGACATAGAGATCGACCGAATAGGGATGCTTGAGCTGAAGGAGATTGGCCAGCCTGATCGACGGCCCGCCTTCCCCCAGAATGGCGGCGGCGCTCGCAAAGCAGGCAAGGTCGCTGTCCGCCACGGTCAGCAGCACGATGTCGCCCGGCGATTGGCCAAGGTCGATCGCTTCGTCCCCGTTGGAGACGGTGCCGGGCGTGGCGGTCAGCAAATGCATCAGGCGACCGCCATCTGCTGGATGAATGCCCGTTCGATCGCCGCCCGGTCCAGCCCCGCCTGCCCGATCACCACCAGTCGCGATCGGCGCTCCTCATGCACCTGCCAGTGCCGGTCATAATGATGCTGGATGCGTGGCCCGACCGCCTGAATGACCAGCCTTGCCGGACGGCCCGCAATGGCGACGAAGCCCTTCACCCGCAATATGTCGTGATCGGCTATGACCTGCTTCAGAGCATCCAGCAGCGGCGCAGGATTGCCCAATTCCCCCAACTCCATGACGAAGCTGTCGAAATCCTCATGATCATGATCCTCCTCCTCGTCATGGTGGGAGGGGCGGGCGTCAATCTGGTCCTCGACCCCGGCATCAAGGCCGAGCAGGACCGCCGGGTCGATCTCCCCCCGCGCGGTGCGGACGATACGCACGCCCGGCCGGATTTCCGCCGCCAGATCCCGCTCCAGTTCCGCAAGCCTTTCCGGCGCGACCAGGTCTGTCTTGTTCAGCAGCACAAGGTCGGCACAGGCCAGCTGATCCTCGAAAAGCTCCTCGATCGGGCTGTCATGGTCCAGCGTCGGATCAGCCGCCCGAGCGGCAGCCAGCGCTTCCTCGTCATGGGCGAAGCGGCCCGCCGCCAGTGCATCGGCATCGATGAGTGCAATCACCCCGTCCACCGTCGCCCGTGTCCGGATATCGGGCCACTGAAAGGCCTTCACCAGCGGCTTGGGCAGGGCGAGGCCCGATGTCTCGATGATGATATGATCGGGCGGCACATCCCGGTCGAGCAGCCGCTGCATCGTGGGCAGGAAATCGTCCGCCACGGTGCAGCAGATGCAGCCATTGGCCAGTTCGATAATATCCTCATCCGGGCAGGCCTCATCGCCGCAGCCCTTCACCAGCGATCCATCGACGCCGACATCGCCAAATTCGTTGATGATCAGCGCTAGCCGCCGCCCACCCGCATTCTCGATCAAATGGCGGATCAGCGTCGTCTTTCCAGCACCCAGAAATCCGGTGATGACGGTGGCAGGAACCTTGCTCATATTGTCTGTCCTTGATTGGGGAGGAGCACCTCGATCTCGTCGAAGCGCTTCCAGCGGTAGATGACCCAGCTCACCAGCCAGCAGGCGGCGAACAGGCCGATGATGAAGAAGCCCAGGCTGTTGAAATGCTCACCCAGATCGGCGGCCACCGACCAGACGCCGCCGGTCAGGCCCAGCTTGTCGCCCAGCAGCGCCGCCGCCTCGATCCCGCCGATGACGATCGCAACCAGCGCCGACACCAGCGTGATGGTGATGTTGTAGTAGAGTTTGCGGATCGGCTTCACGAACGCCCATTGATAGGCGCCCATCATCAGCGCGCCGTCCGCCGTGTCGATCAGCGCCATGCCCGCCGCGAACAGCAAGGGGAATATGAGTACGGTCGCGATCGAAAGCCCGCTCGCCGCTTGCCCTGCCGACAGGCCGAGGATCGCGACTTCGGTCGCTGTGTCAAATCCTAGCCCGAACAGAAAGCCCAGCGGCGCCATGTGCCAGCTGCGCGTCACCAGTCGGAACAGCGGTCGAAACAGCCGGGCCAACATGCCCCGATTGCCCAGCAATATGTCCATATCTTCATCGACATAGGCGCCACCACTGCGGACGTGGTTGAAGGTCTTTAGAACCGACCGCAGGATGATGAGGTTCATCGCGGCAATGGCAAAGAGGAAGGTGGCGGAGATGATCGTCGCGATCGTCCCGCCGATCTCGCCCGCCGCCTCGACACGGCTAAGCGCGCTGGCGGCGAAAGCGATTCCGACGGCGGCGATCAGCACGATCCCGCTATGGCCGATCGCGAACCACAGGCCGACGGTCAGCGGCCGCTGACCTTCCTGCATCAGCTTGCGGGTCACATTGTCGATGGCGGCGATATGGTCGGCATCGACTGCGTGGCGCAGGCCCAGGCTCCAGGCGAGCAGGGCGGTGCCCAGCATCATCGTGTCGCCCGCAAAGATCAGCAAGGCGCAAAGCCATAACGCGATGTTGGCGGCGATCAGCCCCGCGAACATGAAAGTGGCACGGCGACGAAGCGCCGGAAATTGCATGGCCATAAAAGCATGGCTCCCGTCAGCGTCAGCGAGACTGGACGGGACCTCCGCTAAGCGGCCGACATTCCGCGCCGGACGGACGCGATGAAGCGTCCGGCACATGAAGCCGGTGCGGTCCCGCCGCACGCGTCGCTCAGACGGAATACCGTGCCCCGGCCATCCCCTGGGCCAAAGCAAGAGCGACCAGACGCCGACAGGTCTCCTGGCTTGCGGGTCATCGCTCGACACATGGCCTTCCCAGGCCTCGCATGATTTAGCGTCCGGCCCAGTGGCTGACCCTCCGACAAGTGACGGAAGGTCGATATGCGTCTCGCTCACCGCTTACAGTTGCAGGGACAGCCGCGGATTTGGGCGCCTCGTTAGCACCCCGCACCGCATTCCCTTTAAAGCCCTTTCGGGCACCGGCGCGATCGTGGCCGTGCATAGATGGCTTAGCCACCAAAGGGAAGCGGCAGTTGCATGGCCGCGTCCATTTGCTTGCCGGAGGTACATTGCCCGCCTAGACCGGCCCTATGTCTTCGCCCTCCTCCTTCACCCGCATCACCCCCGATGGCGAAGCATCGCCCGTGACGCGCGAGTTGGCGGAGGAAGTGCCCGTCGCGATCGAGTTCAACGGCGTTGGCTATGCCGTGTTGATGGCGACGCCCGCCGACGTTGCGGAACTGGTGCAGGGGTTCGCGCTGGCCGAGCGGCTGGTCATCCCATCCGACGCGCCGATCGACGTCGATGTCCATGCTACGGAGCAGGGCCTTGTCGCGCGGGCCACGCTGCCGGAAGACCGCGTCGAGGGGCTGCTCGGCCGGGTCCGTCATCGCGTCTCCGATTCCTCTTGTGGTCTGTGCGGCGTGGAAAATCTGGAACAGGCGATGCGGCCCTTGCCTGCCGTGACAGCCCGATCAAACGCGAGCTGGGAAGCGATCTTCGGCGCCTTGCGCGATCTTGCCGCGCACCAGCCGCTCAATCGGCAAACTGGCGCGGTTCATGTCGCTGCGCTGGCCGGAGCGGATGGCGCGATCCGCCTCGCCTATGAAGATGTGGGCCGCCACAATGCCTTCGACAAGCTGATCGGGGCAATGCGGCATCGGCAGCTATCCTGGGATGGCGGCTTCGCGCTGCTGTCCTCCCGCTGTTCCTTTGAGCTGGTGGAAAAGGCGGCGCTCGCCAATTGCCCGCTGCTCGTCACCATCTCCGCCCCGACCCGTCTGGCAGCCGAGCGCGCGGCCAGCGCGGGATTGCCGATCGTCGTGCTTGCCCGGCCCGATGCCGTGCTCGCGGCGGGCGACCTGCCCGACTGACGAAGCGCCGCTCCATCTACCGCTTGCGGACGCGCCGCCGCCTCTTTATCAGCAGCCCCGCGACAGGTTCCCCTCGGGGATCAAAAGGGAAGTCGGGTGTAATGCCCGCGCTGCCCCTGCAACTGTAAGCGGTGAGTGGACCGGCCACGCAGCCATTGGAGGAACTTTCCTCCGAGAAGGCGGCCGGTGCGCAGCGACCCGTGAGCCAGGAGACCTGCCTGCCGCAGTCGTTCTTCGACCGGACAGGGTGTGCCGGACGAACGGGGTTCCCCTCGCGGACGACAGCCACCGCCTTGCTCGCCATCCGGCCGGGCAGGGCCGTTTGCGGTTCGATTTTGCGAGGAGGGCCATGATGACGGTCTTTCATGTTTACATGGTTATGGAAGCGCGCCGCTGATGCTGTGCGCTGTCGAAAACAAGGCATCGGTGGTGGTCTGTTCGACATGCCGCCTGTCCGCCGATCAGCGGGAGGATGGGGCAGGGCGGCGCGGCGGCGCACTGTTGGTTGAGGCCATGCGCGATCTTCAGGCGGCCGAGCCTGCTTATGATGCGGTTGCCGTGCAGGACATGCCCTGCCTCTTCGCCTGTCAGCGTCATTGCACCGTCCATGTGCGTGGCCCCGGCAAGGTCGGCTACGTGCTGGGCGACTTCAACCCGGATGCCGACGCCGCCCGCGCCATCCTCGACTATGCCCTGCGCCACGCGGCCAGCGAAGAAGGCGTCGTGCGCTACGCCGAATGGCCGCAGGGAGTGAAGGGCCATTTCATCGTCCGCACCCCGCCCGAAGGCTTTGTTTGCACATGATCGGCTTTCAGGATCGCGGTGGCTTCCAATCCGCGCTCGCCAACCTCCCTCAGCCTGATGCGGCGGCGATCGAAGCGGCAGCGGCGCGGCAGGCATCTTTGACGAAGCCCGCCGGATCGCTCGGCCGCCTGGAGGAGGTCGCCCTCTTCATGGCAGGCTGGCAAGGTCGCGAACGTCCACGCACCGACCGCATCCGCGCCGCCGTCTTCGCGGGCAATCATGGCGTCGCCGCGCGCGGTGTCAGCGCCTTCCCGCCCTCCGTCACCGCGCAGATGGTCGCGAACTTCCAAGCAGGTGGCGCGGCGATCAACGCGCTTGCGGGCGCCTGCGGAGCCGAGCTGGTCATTGTCCCGCTCGCCCTCGACAATCCCACCGCCGACATATGCGAAGCCTCCGCGATGACGGAAGCGGAGTGCCTCGACGCCCTGAACGCGGGCGCCGCCGCCGTCGTGCAAGATTGCGACCTGTTCTTCGCAGGTGAAATGGGCATCGCCAACACCACTTCTGCCGCCGCACTGTGCCTTGAATCCTTTGATGGCGAGGCGCAGGACTGGACGGGGAGGGGCACCGGCATCGACGCAGCCGCCCTCACTCGCAAGACGCAGGCCGTCCAGATCGCGCATACGCTGCACGGTCCCCATTGCACCGACGCCTTCGAAACCCTCCGCCGTCTCGGCGGGCGAGAGATCGCGGCGATGGCAGGCGCCATCCTCGCCGCGCGCATGATGCGCGTGCCGGTGCTGCTCGACGGCTTTATCTGCGGCGCGGCCATCGCCCCTCTGGCGCACGACAATCCCGCCATCACCGCCCACTGCCTCGCCGCCCACTGCTCCGCCGAAGCAGGCCATGCCCGGCTGCTCGAAAAGCTCGGCCTGAACCCCTTGCTTCACCTCGACATGCGCCTCGGCGAAGGCAGCGGCGCAGCCGTCGCGGCGCAACTCATCCGCTCGGCCCTCGCCGCGCACGACCAGATGGCAACCTTCGCCGAAGCCGCCGTGGCTAACGCGCTATGAGCCCGCTCACGCTCCACCTGATGCGCCACGCAGCGCCACAAACGCCCGGCCTCCTGCTCGGTCACATGGATATGCCCCCCGACCCGGCCGCCATGCAGCTATGCATCGAACGATCCCGCGCGCTCGTATTCGACCGCCTGATCAGCTCCGACCTGACACGCGCCCGCGCTCCCGCCGCCCTGATCGCGACCAACAGGCAAGTGCCGCACGACGTCGACGCGCGCTGGCGGGAACTGCACTTCGGCACGTGGGAGGGCGCCGATCCCGCAACTCTCCCTGCTGAGGAAATTGGTCGTTTCTGGTCATCCCCAGACGACCATCCTCCGCCGGGAGGGGAAAGCTGGTCCGGCCTTTGCCTGCGCGTAAAGGCGGCACTTGGCGAAATCGACCGGTCCTCGCTGGTCCTCACCCATGCCGGTGCGATACGGGGGGCGCTGACTACGCTGTATGGCTTCACGTACCAGCAGGCCTGGGCAATCGACCTTCCCTATGGCGCCTTGCTCAGCCTGCGCCTCTGGCCGGGAGACAATCCCAGCGCGCAGATCACCGGGCTTGTAACATGATCCGTCTCATCCTCGCCCTGCAACTCATGACCCGCCTGCCGCTCCCGCAAGTGCGCGCGGAGGAGGAGGACTTTGCCGCTGCGATCCGCTGGTTTCCCGCGACCGGCATCATCGTCGGCCTCGCCGTCGCCGCTGCCATGACAATCGGCGTCCTCGCCGATCCCTGGATGGCCGCCTTGCTCGGCCTGATCGCCTGGGTCGCCATCACCGGGGCGCTTCATCTCGACGGTCTTGGCGACATCGCTGACGGGGTAGGGGCAGCCCATGGCGACCCGGCAAAGCTGTCCGCCGTTCTTGCCGACCCGCATATCGGGAGCTTCGGCGTCGTCACCATCGTCCTGCAACTGCTGGCGAAGCTCGTCCTGCTGCGCCTCTGCGCGGAGCATGTCGCGCCGATCGCCCTCATCGCCGTGCCCTTCGTCGCGCGGATCGGCCCCCTGGCATGGACCCTCTGGCTCCCGCCGCTCCATGAGGGCCTGGCCAGCCGCTTCCGCGAAAGCATCAGTCAGTTGCATTTGCTCGGCTGGACGATGCTGGCCGTGGCTCTCTGCCTGATCATTCCCGCCCTCCTGTCCGCCGCTATTTTCGTTCCCCTCTGGGCATGGTGGCTGCGCAGCCGGATCGGCGGCATTTCGGGCGATGGCCATGGCGCGGGGATCGAACTCATCGAAAGCGGCCTGCTAGCCGCGCTGGTGCTGGCACGATGAGTGACATCTTCCATTGGCATGGCGGTCGTCTGGCGGCGGCGCGTCAGCATTATGCAGCCGAGGATCGGCCTTGGATCGATCTTTCCACCGGCATAAACCCGATCGGCTGGCCCGGCACCGCCACGATCACCCCGGACTGGCAATCCCTCCCCGATCCCGCAGCGCTTGCCGATCTCGAACAGGCCGCCGCCACATATTTCGGCGTGTCCCCCGATCACATCTGCGCACTGCCGGGCACCGAAACCGGCCTGCGCCTGCTTGGCCACCTGATCGATACGCCCGCCTGCCATATCCTGCCGTGCTACCGCACCCATGCGCAGGCTTTCCCAAACTCGCGCCCGTTGCAGCAACCCGAAGACGCGCCACCCGGCACCGCGCTCCTGCTCGCCAATCCCAACAATCCCGATGGCCGCCTCTATACGCAGGCGCAGATGCAACGGCTTCTGGCCCAACAGGAAAGGGAAGGCGGCTGGCTGATCGTCGATGAAGCCTTCGCCGACTGCCTGCCCGGTGCCAGCATGGCGGCCGAAGTTGGGGATCACCGCCGCCTGCTCATCTTCCGTTCCTTCGGCAAATTCTTCGGCCTTGCGGGTGTGCGATTGGGCTTCCTCCTCGGCCCATCCCCCATCATCGCCGCCTGCCGCAGGCTGCTGGGAGACTGGCCTTTATCCGCAGCCGCGATCGACTTTGGCCGCGCCGCCTATCGCGACCAGCGCTGGATTGACGAGACGATCGCGAACCTGACGACCCGCGCCGCCAGCCTAAACGCGCTACTTATCCGCCACGGCTTCATCCCGCGCGGCGATTGCCCGCTATTCCGCCTGATCGACACGCCGAACGCCGCCGCCCTGTTCGACCGCCTTGCGCGCCACGCCATTCTCACCCGTCCGTTCGAGGACCGGCCGAACTGGCTCCGCTTCGGTCTGCCCGCCGATGATGCCGCCATGTCCCGGCTGGACGAAGCGCTTGGTTGAGCTGGCCGCGCTGATCATCGATGCGGCACTAGGCTGGCCAGCCCGGTTGCACGCCCGTATCGGCCACCCGGTCGGAGCCTTCGCCGGGATCATCACCGCTTGCGCGCGCCGTTTGAACCAGCGCCACTTCGGCACAGCGCGCCGCCGTTTCGGCGGTATCGTCACGCTGCTACTCCTCCTCACGACCACCATCGCAGCGGGCTGGGCCGCAGAATTCATCATCCGCCACTTGCTCGGCTCCTGGGCCTGGGCAGGGCTTGCGCTTGCCGCTTGGCCAGCGCTTGCGCAGCGCAGTCTGTACGACCATGTCCTGCCCGTCGTTCAGGCTCTAGAAGCAGGCAATCTCTTCGCTGCCCGCCGCGCGGTCAGCCAGATCGTCGGACGCGATACCGCCACCCTTGATGAGGCAGGCGTCGCCCGCGCCGCCATAGAAAGCCTTGCTGAAAGC
This sequence comes from Sphingobium sp. TomTYG75, assembly GCF_054771635.1. Classification (NCBI taxonomy): domain Bacteria; kingdom Pseudomonadati; phylum Pseudomonadota; class Alphaproteobacteria; order Sphingomonadales; family Sphingobiaceae; genus Sphingobium; species Sphingobium sp. TomTYG75. The sequence continues at coordinate 691,431 of NZ_BSRE01000002.1, forward strand.
TTTTGCGATGGCGTCGTCGCGCCGCTCTTCTGGCTGCTCGTCGGCGGCCTGCCCGGAATCTGGGCCTATAAGGCGGTCAACACCGCCGACAGCCTGATCGGCCACCGGGAGGAGCCGTTCGCGGCTTTCGGCTGGGCCGCCGCTCGCTTCGATGACCTGCTGAACCTGATTCCCGCGCGGCTGTCCGGCTTCCTGATCTGCGTCGCGGGCATGGGCGGCTGGCGCATCCTCTGGCGCGACCATGGCCGTCATGCATCGCCCAATGCGGGCTGGCCCGAAGCGGCGATGGCGGGGGCGCTAGACATCCGGCTTGCCGGGCCGGTCGCCTATGAAGGCCAATATCATGCCAAGCCATGGATCGGCGGGGAAGGGGGCGAAGCCACGCCCGCCGACGCCCACGCCGCGTTGGCGCTCTACGTCCGGGCCTGTGCCCTGCTCTGGCTCGCGACGGCGCTGATCGGAGGGATCGGGCGATGACCGCTTTCCAGAAGCTGCTCGTGCTAGGCGGCGCCCGTTCGGGCAAGAGCCGCCATGCCGAAGCGCAGTGCGAAGCCCTGCCCGGCGTCATGACCTACATCGCCACGGCTGAGGCGTATGACGCTGAAATGCACGAACGGATTGCCACGCATCGCGCCCGCCGCAACGCGCGCTGGCGAACGATCGAAGCCCCAATCGAACTGCCCGCCGCGATCCGGAATGCCCACGCGCACACGCCATCCGGCCCGATCCTTGTCGATTGCCTTACCCTGTGGCTGTCCAACCTGCTGCTGGCTGGCGAAGACATCGCCCGGTGGAGCGAAGAACTGATCGTTGCCATTACCAGCTGCACCCTTCCCATCGTGCTGGTCGCCAATGAGGTCGGCCTCTCCATCGTCCCGGAAAATGCACTTGCCCGCCGTTTCAGAGACGAAGCGGGCCTGCTTAGTCAGCATGTGGCGGCCGCTTGCGACAGTGTGGTATTTGTCGCTGCTGGCCTGCCCCTGACACTCAAGCAAGGCGGATAAATAGGGACTCGGCCGCAATCCATTTTGAAAATCGCTGATGCCAGAAGCCCTGATTGCCGTAGAGGCCGAATAAATTCGTTGCGCGAATCGACCGCGTGATAAATGGCTCTGATCGGCTTGCCTGTGATCTGGTCGATCAATATGGCACGCTCAATAATGCCTAGAGGGATTTTATAGGAGCCAGCGATCATGGCAGGGGCAATATGCTCCGAACCCGTGCGAAATTGGAAGATCGCCAGGGTTTCTTGATAGGATCGCGGTTTCTGGACAGGGGATAAGTCAGTGAACGCTTTCAATGCAGATTATCTGTTCGTCTTCATATTGGCGGCTTTTCTTGGTTTTCAGCTGATCAAGAAGGTATCGCCGCTTTTGCACTCGCCGTTGATGTCGCTGACCAATGCGATTGCGGCGGTTGTGATTGTGGGGGCGATCACGATTACAGGTGAGGCAGGCGCGACGCCTCTGGCGAAGACGCTGGGCTTCATCGCGGTGTTCTGCGCGACCGTGAACCTGGTCAGCGGTTTCATGATCACCGATCGCATGCTCAAGATGTTCAAGCCGCGGGGGAAGTAACAGATGGACGCCTTCGTACCTTTCGCGGCGATTGTCGCGTCTGCCCTGTTCATCCTGTCGCTGATGTGGATGAGCCATCCCTCGACCGCCCGTCGCGGCGTGCGCGCGGGCGAGATCGGCATGGTCATCGCCATCATCGGCGCGCTCGTCCAGCATGAGGTGGTGGACTATAACCTGATCATCATCGCAATGATCGCGGGCGCGGCGGCGGGCATCCCGATGGCGCTGCTGATGCCGATGACGGCGATCCCGCAGCGAACCGCCATCTCCCACGCCTTCGGCGCGCTGGCGGTCGGCCTGATCGGTGCCGCTGAATATTACAAGCACGCCCATGCGGAATATGCGGGCGGCTTCATCCTGTGGGCGCTGATGTTCGAGATGCTGCTGGGTTTCCTGACCTGCACGGCCTCGATCATCGCCTTTGCCAAGCTGCAGGAACTGATGGGCAGCCGCCCGGTGTCCTTCCCCGGTCAGCGCATCGTCAATGGCGCGGTGGCGCTGGGGACGGTGGCGATCGGCGTGACGCTGGCGCTTGATCCGACGCAGACCTGGCTGTTCCCGCTGTTCGCAGGTCTGGCGCTGCTGTTCGGCATATTGCTGGTCATCCCGATCGGCGGCGCGGACATGCCGACCGTGATCGCGCTCTTGAACAGCTATGCGGGTCTTGCAGCATCCGCCATGGGCTTTGCGCTGGGCAACAAGCTGCTGATCGTGGCGGGCGCGCTCGATGGCGCATCGGGCTTCATCCTGGCGCTGGTGATGTGCAAGGCGATGAACCGCAGCTTTGCCAATGTCATGTTCGGCGGCTTTGGCAAGGTGGTCGCGGGCGTTGCGGGCGGCAAGGATGACCGGGTGGTGCGCTCCGCCTCGGCCGAGGAAGCCGCGATGCAGCTGGAAAACGCCAGCAGCGTGGTCATCATCCCCGGCTATGGCATGGCGGTCGCGCAGGCGCAGCACAAGGTCAGCGAACTGTACCAGGCGCTCACGAAGAAGGGCGTGGACGTCAAGTTCGCGATCCACCCGGTGGCGGGCCGCATGCCCGGTCACATGAACGTGCTGCTGGCCGAAGCCAACGTTCCCTATGAACAGCTGGTCGACCTGGACGACATCAACCCTGAACTGCCGCAGGCGGACGTTGCGGTGATCATCGGCGCGAACGACACGGTGAACCCGTCGGCGCGCGACGATCCCAATAGCGCGATCGCGGGCATGCCGATCATCGAGGCGGACAGGGCCAAGTCGGTGTTCGTGATCAAACGCTCGATGAACGCGGGCTTCGCCGGGATCGACAATCCGATCTACTATAACAGCAACACCCAGATGCTGTTCGGCGACGCCAAGGATATGGTCGGCTCCATCGCCAAGGAACTGAGCGGGGGCGGCTCGGGCCTCCACTGAACCCCGACTCAACCGCACAAGATAAAGCCCGCTGTCCCCAAGCAGCGGGCTTTTTTCATAGGGGTTCGCCCGCAGCTTGTAGGAGAAGCATTGCGCTAGCGGCTGCTCAGTCGAGCGATGCGTCGTCTATGAACATGTAAATTACTGCAAAAATGCAGACCCAATTTGCGAATATGAGATGTTGATTGCACAATCGCGCCCGCGCATGGACAGCACAGCTCCATGGCGATTGGCGCGACTGCTGTGCTTTTTGGAATATCGGTGCTCGGAAACACAGCCAGATCACGCGCGGGATCATCATCGGAGAAGCTCCGCGAGTGCAGGGAAAAGATATGACTGATCAGCTGATCCTCTCGGTCGAAAATGGCGTGGGCCGCATCCGGCTGAACCGTCCCAAGGCTATCCACGCGCTGACCCCGGAGATGTGCGAGGCAATCAATCAGGCGCTGCTGGATTGGCGCGACGATCCGACGGTGCTCATGGTCATGATCGACCATGCCGAAGGGCGCGGATTCTGTGCCGGAGGTGACATCGCGCTTATCGCCAATAGCGCAAAGACGGACTGCGCAGCGGCCGAGCATTTCTTCCGCGTCGAATATCGAATGAACCACCTGTTGTTCGTCTACGACAAACCTATTGTGGCCTTCATCGATGGGATTGTGATGGGCGGCGGCGTCGGTCTCTCACTGCCTTGCCGATATCGGGTCGCGACGGAGCGTACGACCTTTGCCATGCCTGAAACAGGAATTGGCCTTTTCCCCGATGTGGGTGGAGGCTGGTTTCTGCCTCGGCTGCCGGGGCGGATCGGTACATGGCTTGCCGCGACTGGAGCACGTCTGGATGGCGCGGATTGCGTCGCGATCGGGATTGCGACCCATTATGTCGGATCTGACAGGCTGGATGCGCTCAAGGTCGAAATCCTTACGTATCCCTCCGATGTTGCGACCATCCTCGATCAGGCAAATGAACTTGCTCCGGAGTCCCGGTTGATGGCGCAGCGGGACGGGATTGATCGCCTTTTCGTGAGCGATGCCTTGGAGGATATCCTTGCTGCCCTCCAGGCGGACGGGTCGGAATGGGCGGACAAGCAGCTCGCGGTGCTTGCTACCAAATCGCCGCAAGCGGTCAAGGTCGCCCTGCGCCAACTGGTGGAAGGCGCTGGCTTCACCGACTTTGCGGACAATATGCGGAACGAATATCGCCTGGCCTGCCACATCATTCGCCGTCCCGATTTCGTTGAGGGCGTGCGCGCGGTGATCTTTGACAAGGATAACGCTCCGAAATGGTCCCCGGCGACGCCCGAGGAGGTCGATGACAGGTTGATAGATAGTCTCTTCGCGCCTCTGCCGCAGGACAAGGAATGGACCCCTCTGCCTCAAACGGAAATCTCTCATGACCTTTGAAACCATTATCGTCGAACAGCATGACGCCGTCACACTAATCACGCTCAACCGGCCGCAAGCGCTCAATGCACTCAACAGCCAGGTGCTTAAGGATCTGACCTCTGCATTCGCCGCCTATGACGCCGATCCGGCACAACGGTGCGCGGTGCTGACCGGAAGCGGTGAGAAGGCTTTTGCCGCAGGCGCCGACATCAAGGAGATGGTCGAGAAGCAGGCGGCAGACTTCTTCCTGGAGGATTTCTTTTCTGGCTGGCAAACTGGCGTGGTGGCGACACGCAAGCCGTGGATCGCAGCGGTGCAGGGCTTTGCGCTAGGCGGCGGTTGCGAATTGGCGATGATGGCGGACTTCATCATCGCAGGCGACACGGCAAAATTCGGCCAGCCCGAAATCAAGTTGGGCGTCGCGCCTGGCATGGGCGGTTCCCAGCGCCTGACCCGCGCCGTGGGCAAGGCGAAGGCGATGGAGATGTGCTTGACCGGCCGCATGATGGATGCCGCCGAAGCGGAACGTTCCGGATTGGTAAGCCGCATCGTGCCTGCCGCGCAATTGTTGGAAGAGGCGCTCAAAACCGCCGCCGCAATCGCCTCAATGCCGCCAATGGCAGCAATGGTGAACAAGGAGATGGTGAACATCGCCTTTGAAACGGGGCTGGCTCAAGGCATCCTGACCGAGCGGCGTCTTTTCCAGATCCTCACCGCTACCGAGGACAGGGCAGAAGGCATGAGCGCATTTGTGGAGAAGCGCGCAGGGGCGTGGCGCGGGCGCTGATCAGGCGATCAGTCGCTGGCTTGCTTGTTGGAGAACTCCCTGGCTCGTGCCAGTCGCAACTTGGTGCGACAGGCACGAGCTTTCGGACAGAACCGCTTTAGAACCGCGCGGACAGGGAGACGCCCCACGTCCGGCCCGTGATCGGGTTCGCGAACTCTACCAAGGAACCGGGACTCTCGCCCGACGTAATGCCATCGTAAGTGGTATTGTCGGTGACGTTCTTCACGAAGCCCGAAACTTCCAACTTGGTGGCATCACTGACCGGCAGTTCGTAACGGATGCCTACATCCATTCGGGCAACAGGCGGGATCGATCCTCGCGGATCGTTCAACGCGTCCGTTTCATATCGTGAAGTATAGTATAGAGCAGCGTTCAGGCCGAATTTTCCGGTTCCGGCGTCGATTGTATAGTCGGAAACGAGGCCAGCGGTCCATTTGGGCGTGCGGCGTAGGCGGAGTACCGACAGGTCAGCGTCCCCCTGCCCTAGGTTGCCCCTGAACTCTGAATATTTGGCGTGCAGATAGCCGCCTGTCGCCAGGATCGTCCAGTTCCGAGTGGGCACGAGGGTCAACTCTGCCTCTACCCCCGTATATTTCGCCTTCGCGACATTTAAGGTGCTGGACAAGAGACGCGATCCATCAACCTGGAGAACATTCTCTTGCTTGTTGTCGAGAATATTATGGAATGCCGCGATGTTGAAGCGGACACGATGATCGAAGAGCTCACTTTTGAAACCGATTTCAAATGCGTCCATCACTTCGGGATCATAGGGCTGAACAGCTGTTACAATATTGCCAGTGCGGCCGCTGAAGCCTCCCGTATTATAGCCTCGGCTGTAGCTCGCATAGGCTAGGATGTCGGGATTGAACTTATACTGGACGTTGACCTTTGGCGTGAACTTCTGAAAGCTTACCCCAGCAGAGACGTCGCCCACCAGCGGTCCCAGAACGCTCATGTCCCGCACCGTTCCTGGCACGGCCGAATAGAGGATATAATGCGTTTTCTTGCGGTCCCAGGTCTGGCGCCCACCGACAGTCAGGCGAAGTTGGTCCGTCAGGTCATAATCGGCCTGAAAGAATAGCGCGGTCGACCGGTTATGTTGGTTCGTGACATAGGCATCCACCGAATTGAGGTAGGCAAAGCCTGGCGGCAGCCAATCGGGCAATCCCGTGGCGATGGGAGGCAAGGCGGCAAGGTCCACCGACAAGTTGGTTTTCTGGGTATATTCATAGTTCATGTAGAAGAAGCCGCCGACGAGATTGAAGGGGCCATTGAAAGACGTTTCGAACCTTAGTTCCTCGGAAAATTGATGTGCCTTCAAATTGCTCTCATTGCGCGCCAGGGCGAAGCGTGTGGAGTCATAGTCTCCGAGCGTATATTCCTTGAACTCGCGCAGGCCGGTAAGGCTGACGAGCCGCACATCATCCGTTGCCTGATATGAAATTTCGCCGGTCAAGGCATTAAGCCGCAGGGAACCGGGGAATGGCCTCGATTCGACAACATTCTTGTCTTTGGTGAGAGGCGTGCAGATCGAAGCCGTATAGGGATTGAGGCAAGGCGAGTTGGCGCCGCCGAAATAACCCGGCACCTTGTAGGTGATCAGATTTGGCGTCAGCAACTGGGAGTAGGGCGGCAAGTCGCTGTCATTTTCTACCCGGTCCAGCGCGAGATACAGGTTGAGCTTGTCCGTTGGCGTAGCGACGAAGGCCAATCCGAACGTGCGGACGTCGCGGTCTCCATTGCGCCCGCCTGTGACGATATTTCTGAACTGGCCGTTGTTTTTCCGTACCGTGATCGAGCCCTTGACCGCCAACAGGTCATTGACGATCGGCGCCATTATGACGCCTTCATAATCATTTTCGCCAAAGCTGCCGATGGTGAAGCGCACCTTGCCGGTTGCGTCGGCTGCCGGGTCGGGCCGAGAGCGGATGACGTTGATGGTGCCACCCGTCGTGTTCTTGCCATTCAAGACACCCTGCGGGCCGCGAAGCACTTCGATCCGCTCAATATCATAGGCGTCCATGAGCGATCCGCGCTGGAAGGCGATCGGGATGCCGTCAACGGTAAAGCCGATGCTGGATTCGAGGCTGGGCAGCACGTCCTGAATGGACATGCCGCGCAAGCTAAGCTGGGGAACGTCCACGGACGCGCCGGACCGGTTGATCGTCAACCCCGGCACCAGTCCGCGCAGTCCGGTCAGGTTATCCAGACGCGCATGCTCCAATGTTTCGCTATTGAAAGCGGAAACAGCAACAGGCACCGATTGCAGTGGCTCGGCACGTTTTTGCGCCGTGACGATAATATCTTGCAGCATTCCCGCGCCTGAAGGCTGGTCCTCCGACTGCGGGGTTTGCGCATGGGCCATGGCCGGAAACAGCGGCGCAGAGGCCAATAGCGCCCACTTCCTGACAGACATATTCAATTCCCCTCCAATGCATTTTCCGACATATTCTTCAGGCCTCATCCGAGCCTTTCGGAAATGCTCTCCCAACGCGCCATTTGATGATAGTAGCATACGGTTAGATAGCGAACTGATATGTTCCAACGGCGTCTGGGAAGAGTATATCGGAGGAAACACAGCGATCGGTTGGGATACGGCCCGCTGCGCCCTTCAATCAGTGGAGTGACCATTGTGCCATCGGATCTGACAACCGCGCAAACAGCTGTTTTCCGGAACCTTGTCGTGCCAATGCGCGATGGCGTTGATCTGGCCGCCGACCTCTACCTGCCGATGGCGTCGGGACAGGTGGAACCGGACGTCGGCTATCCCGTGATTGTTATCCGCACGCCTTATAACAAGCTGTTTGTGCAGGGTTCGTTCGGCACACCCGCTTATCTGACCCGGCGAGGCTACGCTGTTCTGGTTCAGGATGTGCGCGGTACGAACGGATCGGGCGGCGTGTTCGACCCGATGATGAATGAGGGGTGGGGCGAGCGGCAGGACGGCATCGATACTGTCCGCTGGATCAAGCAGCAAGGTTGGTGCAACGGGAAGGTCGGCACTACTGGCCAGTCCTATATGGGTGGAACGCAGCTGCTGCACCTTCAGGCCGAAGGTAATGAGATCGACGCCGCGTTCGTTCAGGTTCCGGCTGTCAATCAGTTCAACAATGGCTGGGTCTATAAAGCGGGCGTGATGGATAGCACGGCCTTGTGCTGGACCATGGGCATGGCGTTCACCGCCGCGGCATGGATGGGCGAAGAGGTGACCGCAGCGATCAAGGCCGACGCTCGGGCGGCCGGCTTGCCCAGCGGCTTTGCGGCTCCGCAAATGTTAATGGCATCCCCAGACCTGGCTTTCGAGATCGCGCGCGGGCACGCGCTGAAGGACGTCCCGATTAACCGGCATATGCCATTCTGGAATGCTTGGCTCGACAACAGGGATAATCTGGAATTCTTCGCGCCGAATGACGCAGCCTCGCGGTTTGACCGGGTGAAGGCGCCGGTTCTGCATTTCACCGGGTGGTATGATCTGTTCAACTGCAATTCGCTGGACGCGTTCGTCAATATCTCTCGCCATGGCGCTACTGAAGCAGCGCGTCAGGGTCAGCGGCTGATCATAGGGCCATGGGGTCACGTCGCGAACGGGATGCTGTGTCATTTCCCCAATGCGCTGGTCGATGATGTCGCCATGATGGGGGCGTGGATGGACCGCCACCTTCTGGGGGGCTCGGGGGAAGGGGACGACCATCGGGTTATGCTGTACGTGATGGGTGAAAATCGTTGGCGGGCCGAGCAGGATTGGCCGCTCCCCGATGCTCGGCCGACGCTGTTCTACTTGCACAGCGATGGTAACGCGAACGGCGCGGCGGGGGATGGGCTGCTGTCCCCGACTCTTCCGGGCGCCGATGAACCCGCTGACCATTATGTCAGCGATCCTGCTAATCCTGTGCCTTCGCTGGGCGGGCATTCGTTGCACGGTGGCCCTGCGGATCAACGGCCGAACGACCATCGGCCGGATATTCTTGTCTATACGACGGCGACGCTGGAAGAGGATATGGAGGTGACGGGCGCAATCCGGGTCATCCTCCATGGGCAATCGTCGGCAACGGACTGCGATTGGTTCGTGAAGCTGATCGACCTGTTCCCGGACGGCCGTTCCTACAATCTGGCGAGCGGCATGGTGCGGGCGCGCTATCGTAAATCGCGCACGGCTCCGGAAGGACTGATGCCGGATGCCGTCGAGAGATATGAGATCGAGCTGGCGCCAACCAGCAACCTGTTCAAAAAGGGGCACCGCGTTCGCATCGTCATTTCGAGCAGCGATTATCCGAACAGCGAGGTGAACCCCCAGGATTTCATCGACCTTTCCACCGCTGCTCCAAAAGATTATCGGATCGCGCGCCAGACGATCCATCACGATGCCGCACGGCCATCGGCGATCGAGTTGCCTGTGGTGCCTGCCGATCGGCCGAGGCAATGGATAGACACGCCTTTCCCCTCGGGCGAGACCGGCCGATTTTACACCCGGCCCATTCCGGTTGAGGAGGCGCCGCCTATAGAGATGCCATTGTCCCTGCTACCCTATGGCTGACCGGGGATCATCCCGCAGCTAGGCGGGCTTCCCAGATCATCGGGTATCATCTCGTGGTCAGCGTCGGCAGCTCAGGCAACGAGGCCGATATCCGCACCCGACAGAGCTTGCAGGCCGGCGATGGCCCGCTGTTCCAGCGTGACCGCGTTTTGCTGACGCGCGATGGTCAGCGCCTGTTCCAGGCAACGCCGCGCCTCGCTCTTGTCCGGCCCCCAGCGTGCGTGCAACTGTCCGGTCAAGCGCCAATATTCCGCTTCCCATATCCGCTCGTCATGCTGGGCCATGAACGTCGCGGACAAACCGGTATGGTGCAGGCCTTTTTCGTAATGGCCCATTTCGTCGCAGATATCAGCGGCGAGCAGGTGCAGGCAGGATGTGAGATAATGCTCAGAAAAGGCCTTCGTATGGGCCAGGAGCTGATCCAGATGTGACGGATCACGCGTCGAATGGAACGACGCCCAGGACAGGCAAGCTCGCCCGAAAGGCTGCCAGAACCGGCAAAGCTGCTGCGAGCATAGCTCTTGAAGCCGGTCATTATAGGTGTGGATACGGCCGTAATCCCTTTCGCAAACCGCGTGGAAGAGCAGCCACACCAGCACCAGCGACAAAGTTGCCGGGTGGCCAAGGGTTTCCGCCATGGCCAAGGCGCGCTCAGCCTCTCGCCTGCCCTGTTTAGGATTGCCGGTGTGCCAATGTACCCAGGAAAGATAGGCCGTGGAGGCCGCACCGGGATCATAGCCGAAGCTGCGGCCGTGTTGCGCGGGATCATAGACAGCGACCACGCGCTCGAAGTGCGTTCGGGCTGCAGCAAAGTCTCCCCGGAATGCCGCGCCAGCGCCCAGCAGGCGCCCTCCTTCCGCTTCCAGGCGGGCATTTGGTCGCAGTGAATGAATGAACTGGTCGAACTCAATCGCCAACAGGTCGGCATGCTTCCAGCGCCCACGGCCCGCCGCCACGGTCCAAAGCCCATGCAGGCTAGCGGCCAGCGCTTCAGGCCGTCCGACCTCCTTCGCCAGCAGGTGCGCTCGCTCGTAAATTTGCTTCAAGTCCGGGGCGTAATAGCCTTCCGCTTCCCGAACAGTAGCCCCCAACTCCAACAAGGCGTCGAGTTCGCGTTCGCTCCGTCCGATACTTGGCGAAATCGATGCAAGGGTTTCGATGGCCGCGCGATAGTTCGCGCCTGCTTCAGCGAGGGCATATCTTTGTGCCGCTTTGCGGCCAGCATCCAGCCAGAAGGATACAGCCTCGTCGAAACGCCCCGCATGGCGCATATGCCCCGCGATCACTTCTGGGTGATCGGCTGCGATTTCCGGGAAATAGTCAACCAGCATGTCGGCAATTCGAGAATGCAGGTCCTGACGGTCTGCGTCCATCATCGACGTATAGGCTGCGTCGCGGAGCAACGCGTGCCGAAAGGCATATCGACCTTTGCCATTGGAGCGACCGCGCGTCAGAATGCCTGCGGCCAGCAGCTGGTCGATCGCAGCGGCCACCCGCTGATCTTCATCGCCGGCCAGAGCTTTCAATATCTCGCCAGGGAAGTCCCGCCCTATTATGGAAGCCACCTGCGCAACCCGGCGTGCAAAGCCCATGCAGCCGAGCTGAGATGCCAGCAAGTCGTTCAGGCTATCGGGCACTGTCGACAGATCGCCCTTCCCAACATTCTGGGCGAGCAGGAGCTTAGTCAGTTCCTCCAGATAAAGCGGCACCCCGTCGGCTTTGTCGATAATCGTGTCCCGCGCCGGGATTGGCAACGCCGCATCCCCCGCAATCCCGTCAATCATCCGGCTGCAATCCTGGCGGGACAATCGGGTGAGACGAAGAACAGTAACTGGTTGTCCCGGTCCAAAGAGCGCCGCGCACCCTGATCTGCCCGTCATCAGCAGGTAGAGCCGTAAATCCTGGCATGCCGACGCGGCAAATCCAATCAGCTCCAGCGTCGTGGGGTCCGCCCAATGTATGTCTTCGACAAGAAGGATAACTGGTCTGCGGTTACATAAGGCAGAAAGGATGGCGATCAGAAGCTGAAGCGTCTTCTCTTTCTTTTCGCTCGCCGACGGAAGGATGCCCTCCATATTTTCTTCGACATCCGCCTGAGCGAGCAATGTTTGAAGCAGTGTCCTGTTGATCGGCCCGTCCAGACCGACTCTCTCAAGAAATCGACCCAGTACGGCGTTCGATGGATCGTTCCCTGCCATCAACCGGCGGAGGATTTGGATAACGGGATAAAGTGCGCTGTTGCTGTGGTGCGCAGAGCATTGCAGGCGAATGTGATAGCCCCTTGGCCGCAGCCGTTTGATCAATGCTTCGGACAAACAGGATTTGCCGATACCCGCTTCACCTTCCACGATGACGGATTGTCCCTCTCCGGCGGAAGCCAGGAGCCAACGGTTGCCTAGCAGGTCCAATTCAGCACCCCGGCCGATGATGTCGGCGGACGGAGCATCTTGCTTGGCTAGAAAGCATGTTGTCGATCTAGGACTCAGAAGACGCCAAAGAAGAATCTGGTGCCCATCCTCTGCTTCTATTGCACCAGCCGGAATGGCTTCAAATGCGGTGCGTGAATGTCGGCGGGTCTCTTCCGAAACGAGAATTGCGTTAGATGGCGTGTGATCGATTATCTGTAGGGCGATGGTGGGTACGTCACCCAATATCAGCGGCTGTTCCAGGCAGGGTCGTGAGAGAACATTGCCTGTATCAATGGCTACACGGACCTCACAATTATCTCGATGTTCGCGCCGTGCGTAGGCAATGATTTCCGTTGCCGCTGTCATCGCCCGTCCCGAAGCATCTTCCAGCGAGGTGGGCCAGCCGAAATAGACGGTGAGCCGGGCCGTTGCGCCGTTCTCCATGACACCGCCCAATTGCGTCATGGTCGAGGAAAAATATGCGTGGAAGCGGTCGAATTCTTCAAGGAACTCGGCCGTCAGTTGGGAAATGTCTCTTAACCGGAAAGAGCAGGATAATACCGTTACCCTGCGCAGTTCCATATGCGAAGGTAAATCCGGGGTCGCAGCCTTTGCAGGAGCGTCATCGTCTCGCTCAACAATTTCCGATTGTTCCGTCTTGCGCTGGAAGCTTGGGACATATCCTCCTTTAGGAATGACAATCTGAATGGTGTCGGATTGACCATGGTTGATCTGATAGCTTGTCAGCAGGCGGCGGAGGCGTCCTGCCTCCACCCGGACAGTCGCGCTGGTGCCGGGATCAAAATCCTGAGGCTTGTCGAAAACGCCAAGCGCAATACTATATTCCTTCAGGAGCGATCCTCGCCCCGCGAACATCTCCTCGCAGAGATAGCGTAAAAATCGCTGCATACGGGGACTGCGTTCAAAGACGGGGCTCATCAGCACTTTGTTTAAATGCGCCTGCATCTCCTGTGCGCCAAGAGGGGGAACGCTGCGCGCGTCAAGGGATGATCGCCTCATCGTCACCGTTGCCTCTCCGTCATTTGTCGGGTTATCGATCCTTGCCCGGCTCAGGAACATTGCCTGACTTTAGTCGCAAAGCAACGGAAAGGTGAGGCGGTTCACAGGCAAGTGCCTAACAGTAGCATACTTGCAGAGGCGACGCTGTCCGCGACAATCAGGTGCTTATGCAATTTGTCGCTGCGGAACCGCAGCCTATTCGAGAGGAGTATGCCAGTGGCCCTGAGGGGATGTGGAAAGTGAGCGCTCTCAGCTACGTCCGGGGTAGAACGGATCCCCCCCTTCTGGATTTGACGATAGGACAGGCTCTGGCGGACGCTGCCGCTCGGTGGGGTGATCGCGATGCTTTGGTTTCGGCGGAACAGAATATCCGCTGGACCTATGATGATCTACTTACCCTTGCCGATAAGCTGGCTGCCGGTCTCTTGGAACTCGGCTTGCAGCCTGGGGATCGTATCGGCATCTGGTCGCCTAACTGCGCGGAGTGGACCTTGACGCAGTTCGCAGCAGCCCGTGCCGGTCTGATCCTGGTAACGATAAATCCCGCCTATCGATTGTCGGAAGTCGAATATACAATCAACAATGTCGGCCTGCGTGCGCTGATTGCAGCCGAACGGTTCAAGACCAGTGCCTATGCCGATATGATCGAGACGCTGGCTCCGGAGCTGCCCGGCTGCGTACCGGGGCAATTGGAAGCAAAGCGGCTGCCGACGCTCAAAGCGGCCATCCTTATCAGTGAACAGCCGCGTCCGGGCTGGCTGCGGTTTGACGACCTGCTATCGTCGGCTCCGTCTCTGGATCATCTGCGTTCAATCGAGCCGCAAATTCGGGCGGAGGACGCGGTGAACATTCAGTTCACCAGCGGCACTACAGGTTTGCCGAAGGGCGCTACGCTCAGCCATCGTGGCATCCTTAACAATGGCTATTTTGTCGGCAGCGCCATGGGCCTGACCCCCGGCGACCGCATTTGCATACCTGTGCCGCTGTACCATTGTTTCGGGATGGTCATGGGCAACCTTGCCGCCATCACGCATGGATCGGCCATGATCTATCCGTCGAGCGCGTTCGATCCTGCGGCGGTGCTGCGTACGGTCGCGGAGGAACGCTGTACCGCCCTATATGGCGTTCCGACGATGTTCATTGCGGTCCTGGCGCGGCTCGATGCGGATGCCACCGATACATCGTCATTGCGTACGGGATGCATGGCTGGGGCGCTTTGTCCGGAGCCATTGATGCGGGACGTTGTGGATCGCCTCAACATGCGAAATGTGACGATCGCCTACGGGATGACGGAGACCAGCCCCGTCAGTTTCCAGACCGTGCCCGGAGATTCGATCGAACGTCGAACCGCCACCATCGGCCAGGTCCAACCACACCTCGAATGCAAGATCGTCGATGCCGACGGCGCGATCGTCCCGCGTGGAACGCCGGGAGAATTATGCACGAGAGGCTATTCCGTCATGATGGGATATTGGAACGATCCCGTGCAGACGGCGGCAGCCATCGATTCAGACGGATGGATGCACAGCGGCGATCTGGCCGTCCTGGACGACGCTGGCTATGGGAGCATCGTAGGCCGGATAAAGGACATGATCATTCGTGGGGGGGAGAATATATATCCCCGCGAGATCGAGGATTTTCTGCGGATGCACCCCGCCGTCGAGGATGTCTCCGTCGTGGGCGTGCCGGACGATCATATGGGGGAGGAAGTCTGTGCGTGGATAACATTGCGCGCCGACGAAAAACTGGCCGAAGATGAGGTCAGGGCATTTTGTGTGAACCAGATATCCCACTATAAAATACCCCGGTTCATACGGATCGTTGACGCGTTTCCGACCACGGTGACAGGAAAGGTGCAGAAGTATCTGATCCGTCAGGCGATGGTGGAGGAATTTGAGGGGCAAAGCTAAGGCAAGACAGTCGTTTCGATGCTTGCCCCCGATGGCAGGATGGGAGCCCTCGGCGTAGGACCGAGGGCTCACCGGCGAGGTGTAGAAAGGAGCTTCAAAGCTTCTGGTTCAGCTCCGGCACGACCTTGAACAGGTCGCCCACCAGACCGATGTCGGCGACCTGGAAGATCGGCGCATCCTCGTCCTTGTTGATGGCGATGATGGTCTTGCTGTCCTTCATGCCCGCCAGATGCTGGATCGCGCCGGAGATACCCACAGCGATATAGACTTCCGGCGCCACGATCTTGCCAGTCTGCCCGACCTGATAGTCGTTCGGCACGTAGCCCGCATCAACAGCCGCACGCGATGCGCCAACCGCCGCGCCCAGCTTGTCCGCCAGCGGGAAGATCACCTGCTCGAACGTCTCGCCATCCTTCAACGCGCGGCCACCCGACACGATGATCTTGGCCGAGGTCAGTTCCGGACGCTCCTGCTTGGCGATCTCGGCGCCGACAAAGCTCGATAGCCCCTTGTCGCCGGTCGAGGCCACAGCTTCCACCACGCCTGAACCACCCTCACGCGCAGCCTTCTCAAAAGCGGTGCCACGCACGGTGATGACCTTCTTCGCATCCTTCGACTTGACCGTCGCGATCGCGTTGCCCGCATAAATCGGACGCGTGAACGTGTCTTCGCTCTCAACCGACAGGATGTCGCTGATCTGCATCACGTCCAGCAGAGCCGCGACGCGCGGCGCGATATTCTTGCCGTTGCTGGTGGCAGGCGCGACGAACGCGTCATGGCTGCCCATCAGTTCAACGACCAGCGGCGCGACATTCTCGGCCAGCGCATGACCAAATGCCGCGTCGTCGGCGACATGGACCTTGCCCACGCCCGCGATCTTCGCGGCAGCTTCACCCACGCCGCCAACGCCAGCGCCAGCGACCAGCAGATGCACTTCACCCAGCTTCGCAGCAGCGGTGACGGCGGAAAGGGTCGCGTCCTTCACGGCGCCGCCCTCATGTTCAACCCATACCAGAGTCTTCATAATCTCGATCCTCTATCCCCGTTCGCCCTGAGCCTGTCGAAGGACCTTTCTTCTCTTCAAAGAAGGAAGCAGGCTTCGACAAGCTCAGCCCGAACGGCTTGGAATGATGGTCAGGCAGCGACGCCCAAAGCTTTCAGCTTCGCGACCAGTTCATCGACATCGGCAACCTTGACGCCAGCCGAACGCTTGGCGGGTTCGGTGACCTTCAGCGTCTCTAGACGGGCGCTGATGTCCACGCCATAATCAGCGGGCGTCTTGTTCGCGAGCGGCTTGCTCTTCGCCTTCATGATGTTGGGCAGCGAAGCATAGCGCGGCTCGTTCAAACGCAGGTCGGTGGTGACGATCGCAGGGACGTTGAGCTTCACCGTCTCCAGGCCGCCATCGACTTCGCGGGTGACGCTGACCTTGTCGCCCTCAACCTCGACCTTCGATGCGAAGGTGCCCTGCGGCAGATTGAGCAGCGCGGCCAGCATCTGGCCGGTCTGGTTGCTGTCATCATCGATCGCCTGCTTGCCCAGGATGATCAGGCCAGCGCCTTCCTCTTCCTGCACCTTGGCGAGCAGCTTGGCGACGCCCAGCGGTTCAACTTCGTCATCCGTCTGGATCAGGATCGCACGATCCGCGCCCATGGCAAGCGCTGTGCGCAGCGTCTCTTGCGCCTTCGCAACGCCGATCGACACCGCCACGACCTCGGTCGCCACGCCCTTTTCCTTCAGGCGGATGGCTTCCTCGACCGCGATCTCGTCGAACGGGTTCATGCTCATCTTGACGTTCGCAAGATCAACGCCCGTCCCATCCGCCTTCACGCGCGGCTTCACATTATAGTCAATGACCCGCTTCACGGGCACAAGGATCTTCATGCATCCCTCCATAAGTATGCAAGCATACGGTCATATATAACACGAATATCCGGCCGTAAAGCCGACTGCATCGAATAAGACCCTTGCGTAACGTAATCTAGCGAACTAAATGAGTCTTCGGCTGAATATGGCCGTCACGGTGAGCGACGGCAGGCGGCAGGGTGCCGCGTCCTTGAGCAGGTGAGGTGAATGACTCAACTCGGCATTTCGCGCTACGGCGCTTATGTTCCCCGGCTTCGGCTGGATCGTTCCTTGATAGCGGAAGCGCATGGTTGGATGGCGCCGGGCCTACGTGGGCAGGCGAAAGGCAGCAGGGCGTTCACCAGCTGGGATGAGGACGCCATCACCATGGGCGTAGAAGCTGCCCGCGATGCCCTGGCTGATACCAGCCTTGATAACGTAAAGGCCGTACGGCTGGCATCGACCAGTCTGCCTTATGCTGACCTTCAGAATGCGGCGATCATGGCGCGGGCGATCGGTGCCCCGGCGAGTGTCGCTACGTCGGATGCGGCTGGCTCACAGCGGGCAGGAACATCCGCCTTGCTACAGGCGCTCAAGGGCGCGGAAGCGACGCTTGTGGTCGCATCCGACAATCCCTTTGCAAAGCCTGCCAGTGCGCAGGAAATGAGCTTTGGCGCAGGGGCGGCTGCCTTTGTGATTTCAGACCGTGACGTGGTGGCGCGGTTAATCGGATCAGCGTCTCTCACCGAAGTTTTCGTCGACCATTTCCGGTCGGCGAACGCCCAGAGCGACTATGGCTGGGAAGAACGGTGGGTCCGCGACGAAGGCTATGCGAAGATCGTGCCCCAAGCTGTCAGGGCGGCGCTGGATCAGGCGCAACTCTCCATCGGCGACATTCAGCATTTCGTCATGCCCTCCTATCTGAAGGGTGCGGCGGACATGGTGGCCAAGGCGCTGAAGTTTGGAGGCACGGTAGCAGGAGCGTTGGACGACGGCGTAGGTTATGCCGGTGCGGCCCATGCGCTGCTGATGTTCTCGGCGACGCTGGAAAAGGCGCAGCCGGGCGACCGGATATTGCTGATCGGCTTCGGGCAGGGCGCCGATGTGCTGATATTCCAGGCGACGGAGGCAATCGCGTCAGTCCGCCCGGCGCGGGGCGTTGCGGGTTCCATCGCGGATGCCTTGCGGACGGACAGCTATCTGCGGATGCTGTCATTCTACGGCGGGATCGAAAACGAATGGGGCATGCGTTCGGAGAAGAGCGCCAAGACGGCTCTGACCGAGCAGTATCGCTCCGCCGCCCAACTCGAAGGTTTCAATGCCGGTAAGTGCGGCAATTGCGGCGCGGTTCAGTTCCCCCAGATGCAATATTGCGTGCAATGTCATGCGCCGGGGGAGCAGTTCACTGATGTTCCCTTGCGGAACAAGACTGCGGAAGTCCTGACATCGACCGCTGATTGGTTGTCCTATCATCCTTCACCACCGCTGTGGGTCGGCTTCGTCAAGTTCGACAATGGCGCGCGCGTCCTGATGGAGATGGTGGATATCGGCCCTGACGGGATCGACACGGGCGATCAGGTTCGCATGGTCTTCCGCATCAAGGAGAAGGACCGCCAGCGGGGATATAACCGCTACTTCTGGAAATCGACGCCGCTGAGCGCGGCCTGAGGAGTTCGCGACATGGCGACGGGTATCAAGGATAAAGTGGCCCTTCTCGGGATGGGCTGCTCGAAATTCGGCGAACGATGGGACATGGGGTCGGCTGACCTGATGAAGGAAGCGTTCGAGGAAGCGCTCGCCGATGCGGGGATCGAGCGCAACCAGATCGAGGCGGCATGGTTCGGATGCTGGGGCGATAGCGTCAATGTCGGCAACAGCTCCATTCCCGCCGCGATGGCGCTGCGGCTTGAAGGCATTCCCGTGAGCCGCGTCGAAAATATGTGCGCGACCGGAACCGAAGCGCTGCGCGGAGCCGCTTATGCTGTGGCGTCGGGCGCGGTGGATATCGCGCTGGCGATCGGGTCGGAAAAGCTGAAGGACACGGGCTTTGGCGGCCTGCCTCCTGCCTTCAAAGGGACCTTCAACGACCTGTGGATGCCGATGGGCTCCGCACCAGCCGGCTTTGCTCAGCTCGCGCCCTATTACCGGGCAAAATACGGCACGACCAAGGAGGACTTGAAGCGCGCCATCAGCCATGTGTCTTGGAAGAGCCACCAGAACGGCGTTCACAGTCCCAAGGCGCATTTCCAGAAGGCGGTGCCGATGGAAACCATCATGAACGCGCCGATGATCTCCGATCCGCTGGGCCTGTTTGACTGTTCGGGCGTGTCGGACGGGTCGGCCTGCGCGATTGTGACCACGCCGGAAATCGCGCGGGCTCTGGGCAAGACGGACCTGGTGACGATCAAGGCATTGCAATTGTCGACCAGTTCCGGCCGCGAGACCCAGACCAATGAGTGGGACGGCAGCTATGTCGCCACCACCCGCAACGCGGCGGCGCGGGCGTATAAGGAAGCAGGGATCACCGATCCCAAGCGCCAGGTGAACCTCAGCGAAGTGCATGACTGTTTCTCCATCACCGAACTGGTGACGATGGAAGACCTTGGCTTTTCCGACGATGGCCGGGCGGTTTTCGACATATTGGACGGGCGCTACGACCGGGATGGGGCGATGCCCTGCCAGATCGACGGGGGTCTCAAATGTTTCGGGCACCCGATCGGCGCTTCGGGTCTGCGCATGGCCTATGAGGTCTACAGCCAGTTGCTGGGCCGGGCAGGGGAGCGGCAATTGTCGAACCCGTCCATCGGACTGACGCACAATCTGGGCGGTGTTCCCTATCAGGGCATCGCCGCCATCTCTATCCTGGGACTTGCGTGATGCCTGGAGTCTGGTTTGACGAG
Source organism: Sphingobium sp. TomTYG75 (assembly GCF_054771635.1). Lineage (NCBI taxonomy): Bacteria > Pseudomonadati > Pseudomonadota > Alphaproteobacteria > Sphingomonadales > Sphingobiaceae > Sphingobium > Sphingobium sp. TomTYG75. Next base: position 711,195 of record NZ_BSRE01000002.1, read on the forward strand.
CTTGAAATCGGCATGCTGTTCGAGCATCCCATCCGCCGCACCATCACCGAAACAGACAATGTTCTGTTTTCCTGCATGACCCATAATCCGGCGCTGCTGCACCTGGATGAGGAATATATGAAGGGCACGCCCTTCGGGCAGCGGCTGGTCAATTCGGCCTTCACGCTTGGCCTTATGGTGGGCATTTCTGTCGGGGACACGACGCTGGGTACTGCGGTCGCGAACCTTGGCTGGGACGAGGTGCGCTTCCCGAACCCGCTGTTCCATGGCGACACCATCCACGTCACGAGCGAGGTCATCGACCTGCGCGAGTCAAGGTCGCGACCCGAAGCTGGGATCGTCAAATTCTTTCACAAAGCCTATAATCAGAAAGATGAACTGGTGGCGTCGTGCAAGCGATCCGGCCTCCAGCTCAAGAGGCCTGCGTCATGACCCTGCCGATCCGATCTTTCCTCTTCATCCCCGGCGACAGCGAGAAGAAGCTGGGCAAGGTCGATGGCGTCGCTGCCGATGCCTTCATCCTCGACCTGGAAGACGCCGTCGCCGTCGCGCGCAAGCCAGTGGCGCGGGAGATGGTTCCAGCCTTTATCAAGGAACGTCCGCGCGCTGCACGAAAGTCGCAGTTATGGGTGCGCGTCAATCCGCTGGACACGCCCTGGACTCTGGATGACTTGGCCGCGATCGTGCCTGTCGCGCCCGATGGGATCATGCTGCCCAAGGTCAACGGGCCGGAGGATGTGGCTCAGGTCAGCCATTATCTGAGCGCGCTGGAAGCCGCATCCGGTGTCGAACAGGGTTCGATCCGCATCCTGCCGGTGGCGACCGAAACCGCAGTCTCCCCCTTCCGGCTGGGCGATTATGCGGCGGCGGGTCTGGACCGGTTATATGGGCTGACATGGGGCGCGGAGGATCTGAGTTCAGCGATCGGCGCGAGCGGCAACACCGACGCGAACGGCGAATGGACCCACACCTACAAGATGGTGCGTTCGCTCTGCCTGCTCGGCGCGCATGCTGCGGGCGGCGAAGCGGTGGACACGCTCTACGTCGATTTTCGTGATCCGGAAGGTCTGCGCGCCTCGTGCAAGGCCGCGCGGGCGGAAGGCTTTTCCGGCCGCGTGGCGATACATCCCGCGCAGGTGGACATCATCAACGAAAGCTTCTCGCCATCGTCTGATGAGGTGGATTTCGCCCGACGGGTGGTCGACTTGTTCGCCGCCAACCCTGACGCCGGAACCTTGGGACTCGACGGCAAGATGTTGGACATCCCTCACCTGAAACAGGCGGAAAGAACATTGGCAATGCATGAGGCGCGCCGTGGTTGACGTGCAGCACAGCAGCGAATGCGGACGCGGCATCTTTTCCGCCGAGCATGAACAGTTTCGCGAAACGGTCGCGCGGTTCGTGGATGAGGAACTGGTTCCCAACCATCATCAGTGGGAAAAGGATGAGGTCGTCCCCCGCGAGGTTTGGAAGCGGGCAGGCGAGGTAGGCATCCTTTGCCCCAACATTCCCGAGGAATATGGCGGCTTTGGCGCGGATTGGCTCTACAATGTCGTCGTTATCGAGGAACTGGCGAAGAAGGGGATCACCGGCCCCGGTTTCATGGTGCATTCGGAAATGGTCGCGCCCTATATCCTGACGGCAGGCACCGAGGAGCTGAAGCGCGAGGCCCTGCCCCGCATGGTCGCGGGCGAGTATATCGGCGCGCTTGGATTGACCGAGCCGGGCGCTGGTTCAGACGTCAAGGAAGTCCGCACCCGCGCCGTTCGTGAAGGCGATGATTATGTGCTGAACGGGCAAAAGGTCTATATTTCCAACGGGCAGCTGGCCGACATCATGGTCTGCGCGTGCAAGACCGATCCGGCGGCGGGCGCCAAGGGCGTCAGCCTGATCGCGATCGACACGCATCAAGCGGGCTTTAAACGCGGCCGCAATCTTGAGAAGATTGGCCTGAAAGCACAGGATACGTCGGAGATTTTCCTGGAGGACGCGCGCGCGGAATCCTGGAGGCTTCTGGGCCGCGAGGGCGGCGGCTTCGGGATCATGATGGGCAAGCTGGCGCAGGAAAGGCTGACGCAGGCGGTGCGTAGCATCTGCGTGGCGGAAGCCGCGCTGGAATGGACGGTCGCCTATACCGCCGAACGCAAGATGTTCGGTCAGACCCTGGCTGATTTCCAGAACACGCAGTTCGTGCTCGCAGAATTGTCGGCCGAAATCTTGTCAGCCCGGACCTTCACGGATTGGTGCATCAAGCGTTTCCTCGCAGGAGAGTTGACCGGCGTCGAAGCGGCGAAGGTGAAGCTGGTGGTCACCAACCTGCATGTGAAGGTCGTGGACCAATGTCTGCAATTTTTCGGCGGCTATGGCTATATGACCGAATATCCGATCGCGCGAGCCTATATCGACGCCCGCATCGTCCGCATCGCGGGCGGCGCGGCGGAGGTGATGAAGCAGATCATCGGCCGCGACCTGTTCGGCAAATGAAGGCGGTTGCCAGATCATGGTTGGTCAGCATAGAGAGGCTATGAGACATCATACGCCTGCTGATCATCGGGTTCGCTATCATACGCTATTGCAATAGTGGGGCGAATTATAGAGCATCAGGTGAAGCTGATGCACTGAATTGCCTTTAACTGGATGGTGAGAATGACGAACACGCTGAAAGCTGCCGCACCGAAAAAGAAGACGCCGAAACGGCCTTCAGCGAAACAGTTCACGTTCGGCTATCTGGTTCATGACGTATCGCGTATCCGGCGCACCGTGATGGACTTGCTGATGCGGCCTTACGGGATCACCCGGTCGCAATGGTCGGTGCTGAGCACCTTGTCGCGAGCAGGCAATGACGGGATGATGCAGGTCGATCTTGCCCGGCTGATGGAAGTGGGCAAGGTGACCGTCGGCGGCTTGATAGATCGGCTTGAAGCGTCGGGCCATGTCGAACGCAGGGCAGATGCCAACGACCGCCGGGCAAAGCGCGTGTTCATCACGGAAAAAGGGTTCGATGTGATCGGCCTCATGATCGAACTGGCCGCGACGATGAACCGCCGTATCCTGGAAGGCGTGTCGGACGCGGACAGGGGAGTGTGCGAGGAAGTGCTGTTGCAGGTGAAGCAGAATTTGAAGGATGTCCTGCGAGAGCAGGGTGGTTCGAGCCTGATCGAGGGCGAAGACTAAAAATCAGCGACGGGAAGGCGGGAAGATCATGTTTTTCATCGTTCTGGCCGCCGACAAGCCGGGCGCTCTACCCCTTCGGCTGGAGCATCGGCAGCGCCATCTGGATTATTGGCTGGAACAGGGTGCTGCGGTGAAAGTCGCTGGCGCGATGCTGGATGGAGACAAGCCGGACTCAAGCCCTCAAGGCAGTTCCTTCCTTTTGGAGGCTGAAGATGAGGCCGCAGTCCGCGCGCTGCTCGCGGGCGACCCCTTTACCAAGGAAGGCGTGTTCACGGGCGATTTCGTCGTTCAGCCGGTGCGGCCTGCCATAGGCGAGTGGCGGCCCGACTGAACGCGAGCGCAGTTCCAGAAGCCGCTAATCCTCGCCAATATAGACCAGTGTCTTGGGCGCGTTGCTATCAGCAAAAAGCGCTTCAAGGGCGCCGCTGACCCGGTCGATGCCGGGTTCGACATGGTCGTGAAATTTGAGCTCGCCGTTCAGCACCATGTCGCTCAGCTTTTCCACGGCTTCGGGAAAACGGGCGACATGATCGAAGATGACGAACCCACCGCAAAGAAGCGCGCGCATCAATATCTCGCGCTCGTTGCGAAGGCCGGTCGGCGTAGGGTTCCAGCTAGGCGTGGCGGCGGTGCCGCAATGCACGATCCGTCCGTGCCTGGCCATGGCGCGGATCGCCGTGTCCAGGATCGGGCCTCCGGTATTGTCGAAATAGATGTTGAAGCCGCCGGGGCGAGCCTCGGCAAGGGTGGCCGCCAGATCGACGGACTTGTAATTATAGGCGACGTCATAGCCATAGTCGCGAACGCAACTTTCCACCTTCTCATCGCTGCCGGTGAGCCCGACGACGAACGCGCCCGCGCGCTGACCGATCTGGCCCACGACACTGCCCACTGTGCCCGCCGCCGTCGAGACAAGCATGGCCGCGCCCTCATAGGGTGGAGCGATGTCTTGCAAGGCGAGCCATGCCGTCACGCCGGGCATGCCAAGCACCCCGGCATAGGCGGAAAGCGGTGCGCGCGGATGGGGGATGTGTGACAACAGGTCGCCGCGTGTCGCGACCTTGTAATCCTGCCAACCGAAAAAGCCGTAGACCGCATCGCCTGATCGGATGCCATCATCGCGGCTTTCCACGACCACGCCGACCGCAAGGGCGCGCATTGGCTGACCCAGTGGCGTGAGGGCCTCGTTGGCCGCCCAACCGCGCTGGACCGGGTCCGCCGCAAGATAGAGGTTGCGCACCAGAAATTGGCCCTCTTCGGGCGATGCAAAGCTGACGTCTTGGCGGGCGAAATCGACAGCGACGGGGCTGGCCGCCGGACGGCGTGCAAGGATGACCTGCCGGTTCGTCAGGCGGGTGCTGAACGGAGGAATAAAGTCCGGCACGCAAGCTCCATATCAGGCGTCAATAACTCGTATCCCTGCAATCTATATACCCGTACCAAAGGTTGTCAAACCAGATATAATGCGTATGGTACTATAACGCACCATATAACGCCACTGGGCTGTTGAGTGGTCTTGAAACGCCATTGGAGGGATGACGCTTGGACATTGAGAAAATCAGGAACCTGACGATTGAGCCCATCGTCCAATCCTATGACAAACGCGACACGATCCTCCATGCGCTGGGGCTGGGCTATGGTCTGGACCCGCTCGATGAGGCAGAGCTACCGTTCGTCTATGAAAAAGACCTGCGTTCCTTGCCCTGCTTTGCGAACATCCTCTGCCATCCCGGCTTCTGGGCGCAACGGCCGGAATTCGGCATCGACTGGGTGAAAATTCTGCACGCTGAGCAGCATCTGACGATGCACAAGCCACTGCCCCCGACGGGCACCATAAGGGGCGAATATCGCGTGGCGGGGATCGAGGATAAAGGCGAGGGGCGCGGGGCGCTGCTCCATCAGGAGAAGGCGCTGTATGATACCGCGACGGGGGATCATCTGGCGACCGTGCGATCGACGCTGTTCATGCGCGGCAATGGCGGGGAGGGCGGTTTCGGCAATGCCATCCCGGCCGCTGACCCAGTGCCGGAAGGAAAGCCCGATGCGGTGGTGGAAATTGCGACCCGTCCGGGACAGGCCCTGATCTATCGTTTGAGCGGGGACTGGAATCCGTTGCATGCAGAGCCGGCGATTGCACGAAAGGCGGGGTTCGACCGGCCGATCCTGCATGGCCTGTGCACCAAGGGCTTGGCCAATCGCGCGGTGCTGGCGCATTATTGCGACAATGACGTGGCGCGTTTCAAGGGCATGTTCGTCCGCTTCAGCAAGCCGGTCATGCCGGGCGAGACGATCCGCTTCGAATTTTATGAGCAGGGCGGCGGCCAGCTGCGTTTCCGCGCCGTCGCGGCGGAACGGGATGTGGTGGTGCTCGATCGCTGCTCAGCGCAGGTGAGCGAAGCATAGGGGCGGCATCGGCGCGCACCTCCGTGCGCGCCGATGCTCTGCTTATTCCCCGCCCAGGAATTGCTTGCGGATCAGCCCGCGCTGGACCTTCCCCGATGCTGTGCGGGGAAGTGCAACACCCAGTTCGATCCGGCGCGGAATCTTGTAGGCGGCCAGCGACTGCCGCGCGAAGGCGATGAGCTGATCGGCATCGAGCGCATGACCCGGACGAACTTCCACCGCCGCCGTCACTCCTTCGCCCCATTTGGGATGCGGCAATCCGAACACGGCGCAGTCCATCACCGCCGGATGATCGCGCAGCACAGCCTCGACCTCGGCCGGATACACATTCTCCCCGCCCGAAACGATCATGTCCTTGATCCGGTCGGTCAGGAACAGATAACCGTCCTTGTCCAGCCTTCCCCCGTCACCCGATCGATACCAGCCGTCGATCAGCGCTTCCGACGTGGCCTTCGGGTTGTTCCAATATTCGATCAGCAGGCTGGGCGACTTCACCCAGATTTCGCCTGGCTGGTCCACGGGCAGAAGTTGGCCCTGCGGATCGCGGATCGCAACGCTGAAACCGGGCAAAGGCCGCCCCACCGACCGGAGCAGATGAGGGCGACGGATGTCATGCTCTTGCGGCCCAAGGATCGACATCGTCCCGGTGTTTTCGGTCATGCCGTAATATTGCAGGAAGTGGCAGGAGAAGCGATCGACCGATCGTTCCAACAGACCGGGGTCCATCGACGCGGCGCCATAGTGGATGCCACGCAGTGTCGGTACGCGTACATTGCGCGCGTCCATCTCTGCTATCAGCCCGCGCACCAGCGTCGGCACGATGAAAGTGCGGGTAACGCCAAATTCCAGGCAGGCGTCCAGGATGGTCGCAGGCGCTGTGTCGGCGATGATGTGAACGGTCGCACCGCGCACCAGGGCTGTGCATACCCATGACATTCCGCCGATGTGAAAGGTGGGGAGGGGGGAAAGCAAAACCTCGTCATCGCCCCAGTCGGCGAAATAGCCGGACACATTCTCGACATGGCGGTGGATGCCGAACGCATATTGGGATGTGACGACACCCTTGGGGCGCCCGGTGGTGCCACTGGTGTAGAGTTGCAGGCAGGGTGCGTGCGGGTCCAGTGGCTTGCGAGGCGTTGGCTGTGCCGCTGCGATCCGGCTGCGAAGACCTTGCGGCCCTTCATCATCCACGACCAGCGTCGGAAGGCCTCGCTTGTCCGCTTCCCTGAGCAGCGGAAGGAACTCGCTATCCGCAATGACGAGGCTGACCTCGCTGTCCTCCAGCACATAGGCCGTTTCCGGAGCCGTATTGCGCCAGTTGATGGGGACGAGGACCGCGCCAGCGCGAATGGCCCCGATCAATATCAGGAAGAAGAGATCGTTATTCTTGCCGAGATAAGCGACGCGGCCACCCTGCCTGACGCCATGCTCGCCAAGCAACGTGACGACCGCATCGCAGCCCCGATCCAGCTGGGCATAAGTCCAGCTATGATCGCCGAATATGATGGCCAATTTGTCCGGCGAAACGGCAGCGGCGACATTGGGATAATCGGACGGCAGGATGAGGCCGCTATCGTCGAGCGGCGGCCCTTCCGCGAGCGCCAGACCCTCCTTCAGCAGCCCGCCAATCGCTTCACCGTCAGAATGCGACATCGTCTCCACCCTTTGTCTGCATCAGGGCGCGGGCTTCGTCCGCCGTGGCCACGGTCAGGCTGAGTTCTTCCAGCACGCGGCGGATTTTCGCCACCTGTTCGGCGTTGGACGTCGCCAGCTTGCCCCTGCCCGCATAAAGGCTGTCTTCCAGACCCACGCGCACCGATCCACCCAGCAGCGCGGACAAGGTGACGAGCCGCATCTGGTGCTTTCCTGCGGCAAGCGCGGAAAAGATGAAGTCCTCGCCGAACAGCCTGTCCGCCGTCGTCTTCATGTGCATGACATTTTCAGGATCGGGGCCAATGCCGCCCAATATGCCGAACACGCCCTGAATGAAGAAGGGCGGCTCCACCATCTTGCGGTCGACGAAATGGGCAAGATTGTAAAGATGCGCGACGTCATAGCATTCGAACTCGAACCGCGTGCCCTGGTCCGACAATTGCGTCATCGCCTGCTCGATCTGGGCAAAGGTATTCGACAGGATAAAGTCTTTGGTCATTTCCAGATAGGGCAGTTCCCAATCATACTGCCAATCCGAAATCTTGGCCCCGGCCCCGGAAATATTGAAGTTCACCGATCCCATGTTCATCGAACAGACTTCGGGCCGGAACATCTTTGCGGGCGCCAGCCGGTCAGCCAGGCTCATGCCCAGACCGCCGCCGGTGGTGATGTTGACGATGGCGTCTGTGGACTGCTTGATCCGCGGGAGGAACTGCCGGAAGAGTTCGGGATCTTGTGATGGCTGCCCGGTTTCGGGATTGCGGGCGTGCAGATGAACCATCGCGGCTCCTGCCTCTGCCGCCGCGATCGCCTCAGCGGCGATCTGGTCAGCAGTGATCGGCAGATGGGGGCTCATGCTCGGCGTATGGATCGACCCCGTGACGGCGCAGGTAATGATGACCTTGTCGGTGCGTTTCATATGATTTTCGGCTTTGCGCCGCCTCTCCAGAGATGACAGTTCTTATCAATAATTCGTCAGATAATCTCGCCCAGCACGGTGCCCACGGGATAGGTTTCCCCGATTTCCTTGAAAATCTTCAGCGTGCCCGATGCAGGTGCTTCCACTTCCTGCGTGGACTTGTCGCTTTCCAGAGCGAATAGCGGCTCTCCGGCCGTTACTGCCCCACCATCGGCCACGAGCCATTCGGACAGCAGCCCTTCATTCATCGAAAAGCCGAGCTTGGGCAGCAGGATTTCAGTCGACATGATATTTTCTCCTTGGGCGGCGCTACCGTGACGCCGAAGATGATCGATTTAGCGTGGTGGCGAATGAACGACGTCCGCGTCCATCGCCATGATATTTGTCTCTCAGACGGAACACCCCGATGCGCTGAAAGCAGGATAGTCCGTGTAACCTCGTTCCTCTCCGACATAGGCATAGTCGAAATTCGCCTCCGCAAGCGGAAGGCTGCTCCTTATCCGGGCGACGAGGTCAGGGTTGGCGATGTAGGGACGGCCAAAGGAAATGGCGTCCGCCTTGCCCTTGGCAATGGCGTCGCCCGCAGCGGGGCCGTCGAAGCTGCCATTCTGAATGATTGTTCCTGAAAAGACGGCGCGCAACCGTTCGATGACCGGGTAATCGGGCTTTTCCATGAAGCCCGAGGCGATGGGCTCGATCAGGTGAATATAGGCAAGCCCGCTCTGCTGCGCGAGGCGGCCGATCGCCTCGGTCAAAGCGCCCGGGTCCGCATCGCCCATGCCCTTGCGCTCGCTGGTAGGGCTGACGCGAAGGCCCACTCGGGCGGGATCGACCTCGGCCGTCACCGCATCGATGACCTCACGCAACAGCCTGACGCGGTTTTCCACACTGCCGCCATAGCCATCCTGCCGATGGTTGCTTTTTGATTGCAGGAACTGGTCGATGACATAGCCATTGGCGCCGTGGATTTCGACGCCATCGAAGCCCGCGCGCTTTGCGTTTCTTGCTCCCCGGCCATAGGCGGCGACAAGCTGGCCGATATCCGCCTGCGTCATTTCGCGCGGTACTACATAGGCCTTCATCGGCAGGAAACCGCCCTGATAGTCTTCAGGAGGCGGAGCCATCGTTTCACCTTCGCCGGCAATGGGCGATGGAGCGATCGGCTGCTGCCCACCGATATAATCCGGCAACACCAATCGGCCCATGTGCCAAAGCTGGCAATAGATGCGCCCGCCCGCCGCATGGACACGCTGCATGACGGCTTTCCAGGCCGTCGTCATCTCGTCCGACCAAATACCCGGAGCGCGATACCAGCCCATGCCTAGCGGATCGACCGCAGTCGCCTCCGAAATGATGAGGCCTGCATCCGCCCGCTGCGCATAATATTCGCCTTGAAGCGGGGTGGGCACGTGCCGGTCGTCCGCACGGGCACGGGTCAGGGGCGCCATGACCACCCGGTTGGGAATGTCCAGCGACCCGATCGTCAGTGGTTCAAATAAAGCGTCCAGAGACATTGCGATATTCCTGCGAGCTTACCCATCCAAAGAGGCGGCGGACGTTCGACGGCCCGCCGCCGTCACGCTGCTATTAGGGATCGAGCCATTCGCCCGGGTTGATCCCGGCGTTCGAACGAGCGAATTTCAAGATCTTGGAGACGCGTTCGCCGAGCACCGTCGGGTCCTTCGACGCTTCGCAGCTCGGACCATGCTGCCAGCTTTCCGCGACAGTGATGCCGTATCCCCAAACTTCGAACACGCGGCCACTCACCTGGCTTGCCTCGGCGCTGGCGAGCCAGGCGACGAATCCCGCAATCCATTCGGGGTCGCGGCGTTCCAGCTGCTCGGGCGTCCATTCGCGCAACCCCGCCGTCATGCGCGTTTCGGCACGCGGCGCGATAGCATTTACGGTGACGCCGATCCGCTGCAACTCGCGTGCGGCGACCTGGCTGAAGCTCGCAATGCCGCCCTTGGCTGCGGCATAGTTCGCCTGGCCGATATTGGCGAACAGGGCCGAGTGCGACGTCGTGTTGATGACACGAGCGTCCGGCTGGCGCCCCGCCTTGCTTTCCGTGCGCCAGTAATTGGCGGCGTGGTGCGTCGGTGCGAAGGTGCCCTTCAGATGCACCTTGACCACGATGTCCCATTCCTCTTCGGTCATGTTGACCAGCATGCGGTCGCGCAGGATGCCCGCATTGTTGATGAGGATGTCGAGGCGGCCGAAGGTTTCGACGGCCTGGCTGACCATCTCCCGGGCATTGTCCCAGTTGGAAACATCACCGCCATTGACGATGGCCTCGCCGCCCAGAGCCTTGATCTCGTTGACGACCTCTTGCGCGGGGGTCAGGTCTTCGCCGCCGCTGCCCGCTGCGTCGCCGCCCAGATCGTTGACCACGACCTTCGCCCCATGCTGTGCAAGCTTGAGCGCATAGGTGCGGCCGACACCACGCCCGCCGCCCGTAACGATCGCCACTCTGCCTTCTAGAAAACTCATGCCCTCTTCCTTGCTTACCTAGGAAATATGTTTGTGCGCGGTGGCCGAACGAGCGTCGCGTACGCCTAGCCCGTCCTTGCCTCTTTACGCATCTAATCCGTATGCGTACTATATGCTTTAGATCGTTTATGCAACATCTGTCAGCACCGAGGGCGGTGTCACAGGAATAAAAGTGACATATGTCGTGTATTGGTGGCTGCGGCAATGTTCAGCAGACAGGGGAAGGCCCGGTGGGAGAGGCGGCAATGGGAAGGTTGGAACGGAAGGTCATCATCATCACGGGCGCGGGTTCGGGCCTTGGCCGGGCGGCAGCAATCCGCTGTGCGCAGGATGGCGCGCAGTTGGCGTTGGTCGATGTGAACGCCAAGGGTCTGGAAGAAACGAACGGCGCCGTCCGGGAGCTTTGCCCGGAGGCAGAAATTCTCCTGGTGCAAGCTGATGTGTCGCAGGAAGATCAGGTGCGCACCTATGTGGAAAAGACCGTGACCCGCTTCGGCACGATCGACGGTTTCTTCAACAATGCGGGCATCGAAGACCGGCAGGTGGCTACCGAGGATGTCGATGTCGAATTTTTCGATCGCATCATGGCGGTCAATGCCAAAGGTGTCCTGCTGGGCCTGAAGCATGTGCTGAAAGTGATGGCGGGGCAGGGCCATGGCCGGATCGTCAATACTGCCTCCGCGCTAGGTATCCGCGGCTCGGGGCGGCAGGCCGGTTACACCGCCAGCAAGCATGCGATCGTGGGCCTGACCCGCAACGCAGCGCTGGAATATGGCGCGATGGGAATCGGCATCAACGCGGTCGCTCCGGGCGCTATCCTGACGCCACTGGTTGAAGCATCGCTGCGCCAAATAAATCCCGATGACTGGCAGGAAGCCGCCGCGCAGTTCGTCGCGCATAATCCAATGCGCCGGATGGGCGCCCCAGACGAGGTCGCGTCGGTCGTCGCCTTCCTGCTGTCCGCCGACTCATCCTTCGTGAACGGCGCCGTCATCCCGATCGATGGCGGTCAGTCTGCGCAATATTGATGGGGGAAGGGTCGGTCATATGAACATCATGGGCAAAATCGCGCTCGTCACGGGAGCAGGGCAGGGCGTGGGGCGCGGCATCGCGCTGGCTTTGGCGGCTGGCGGAGCGATTGTGATATTGGCAGGCCGCACAAAGGCCAAGCTGGACGCCGTGCATGCCGAAATAGCGGCTGGGGGTGGCCAGTCGGATGTGGCTCCACCCGCCGATGTGAGGAACGCGGCGGACATAGAGGCTCTCTTCGCCTATGCCGTCGATCGCCATGGCGGCGTCGATATCCTGGTCAACAATGCACAGCAGGCGGTGCTGGCGCCGCTGCTCGACATCGATGATGAGGGGCTCTTGCTGACCTTCGAGAGCGGACCGTTCGCGGCGTTCCGCATGATGAAGGCGGTTCATCCCCATATGAAGCGGCGCGGCGGCGGAGCGATCATCAACATCGTCTCTTCGACCGCCGTAAACTGGGACACGAGCGGGACCGCCGTTTATTCGGCCGCGAAACAGGCGATCGGCGCGATCACGCGGGCGGCGGCATCCGAATGGGGACCAGACGGCATCCGCGTGAACAATATTGCGCCACTTGCCGGGTCGCCCGCCATGCTCGCCTGGCTGGACGCCAAGCCGGAGGGACCGGACGCCTATCTGTCCACCATCCCCATGCGGCGGATCGGTGATCCCCAGTCCGATATCGGACGCGCTGTCCTTTTCCTCGCGAGCGATGATGCCGCCTACATCACCGGCGCGACTATCCCGGTGGATGGCGGGCAGGCGAATTGGAACTGAAGCGATGGCAAGGGAAAAGCAATGAAGGATGAACCGGCAAGCGGCATCGTGCGGGCGTTGCTCGTAATTGGTGGAAACTTTCATGATTTCGACATGGTGCGCCGCCGCTTGCTGGAGCGGTTGGGGGAGCATGAGCGCATCAGGGCGACATGCACCAACGATTTTCATGATCTGGACGCGCTGAGGACCGCTGATTTTCTGTTGACCTACACCACGAACATCTTCCCAGAAGGCGAGGCGCTGTCAGAATTGGAGCAATTCCTGGCGCGCGGCGGAAGGTGGCTCGCCGTCCATGGCAGCGCGGCGTACATCGAGTTTTCCGGCCCAGCGGTGGAGATTGGCGGCATAAAACTGCCCGGCCTTACGGACACGCCAGACCGGCATCCGGCCTATATGGATCTTTTGGGCTGCCGCTTTCTCTCCCACCTCGCGCCCCAGCCCTTTACCGTGCGCCCCGTATCCGACCACCCGATCGTAGCGGGCCTGCCGCCTTTCGAGGTGGTGGACGAACCCTATATTCTGGAACTGCGAGGGGAGAGCGAAATCTTGCTCGAGTCCCACTATACTGGCGATGCCCCCGGCTATGTGAAGGGGCCATGGCTAGAGGATGCGCCGCGTCCGCAAGCGGTGCTGCATCGTCACGGCGCGGGCGAGGCGCTGTTCCTGGCGCCGGGCCACAGCTGTGGACGATATGACATGCAACCCTTCATCGCGGAGATTGAGCCGCAGGTCGGACCGTGGGACAGTCCGGTCTATATGGAAGTCATCCGGCGGGCGATCCGCTGGGGCGGGCGCATGTCGGTTAGCGCGCCATGACCCATCCCAACCCTATCGAAGCGGTCTTGAAAGCCGCATATGCGCTCGACGAAGCCGTTGATGCGAAAGATTGGCGGCGCGTAAGACGCAGTTTCACGCCCATGGTCATTGTGAGGATAGGGGTTCTGGTAGGCGATGAGGCTGCGGTCGTGCCTGTGGACGAGTTGGTGGCAGGGATCGCGTCGCTCAATCCTCCCGCCAAGACGTCCTGCCACATGTTGCTCAACCCGATCGTCTCCGTGACGGCCGAGCGGGCGACCCTGCGCGCCAAACGCTATGGCTGGGCCAGTTGCGAAGAGTTGACGCCGCCGCTTCATGAGCTTTGGGGCCTGCTATCTTATGGCTTCAGGTTGGCAGACGGAGAGTGGCTGATCGAAGAAATGGGCCTTGTTACGCTCCGTGAAGCGGGGAATCAGGACGTCGCCCTGTTTCGCGATGTTGCCCAATCCTAACGACCTTCCACCTCATCCGTAGCGTGGGCAAAGCGAGCAAGATGCAGGTCTGCGTCGCCAAACTGCCGCGCGATGACGAAGAGGCGGCGATAATGGTGGCTGATGTTCAGTTCTTCGGTCACGCCGATTCCGCCGTGAAGCTGGATCGCCTGCTGGCCCACGAACAGCCCTCCCGTAGACGCCTGAACCTTGGCCGCTGACACGGCGGCGGTCCTGACGGCCTCATCTTCGTCCATCGCGCCCAGCGCATTGAACAGCGCGGAGCGGGTCATCTCCACCTCTATCAGCATGTCTGCCATGCGGTGCTGAAGAGCCTGAAAATTGCTGATGGTCGTGCCGAACTGCTTGCGGACCTTCAGATAATCGCGCGTTGCCCAGAGCGCAGCGTCCATGATGCCCAGCGCTTCGCCGCAAACGGCAAGGATGGCATGATCAACGGCCAGGGCAATCGCACGTTCGGCCTCAGCGCCCTCGATTAGCAATTCGGCTGACGCGCCCTCCAGATGGATGTCGCAGACCCGCCGATTGTCCAGGGTGCGATAGCGGCGCAAATCGACACCAGCTTGACCCTGTTTAACGAGATAAATGCCGACCTGATCATCATGCCGGGCGGTCACGAGGAACATATTTGCGTGGTTCGCGCCCTCGACCAGAGATTTGACCCCCGTGAGGAGCCGCGACGACCCCGAACCTTCCGCGCGTGTTTCGACAATCCGCCAGTCGCCGCGCCCCACAGGCTCCTGCAAAGCGACAGCGGCGCGCTGTTCGCCCATGATCAGGTCCGCGAGTAGGGCGCCTGCCCTGTCCGATCCAATGGCCGCCAGCAATTGGGTGGCGAGGACATGGCCGACAAAGGGTTCGGTCACCAGACCGCGCCCCAGTTCCTCGGCTATCAGCGCATTTTCTGTGACGCCGCCGCCAAAACCGCCCGCTTCTTCCGTCAGTCCCGCGCCAAGCCAGCCCAGTTCGGCAAAGGCTCCCCAATGATCCGGCGCGACCCCGTCCGCCGATCGGATGATGGCGAACCGCTTTTCCCAGTCATATTCCCGTTCGATGAAGCGCCTGACGCTGTCCCGCAGAGCGTCCTGCTCGGCTGTATAATTGAAATCCATGATGTCACAGCTCCAGGACGGTCTTGGCGATCAGTGTGCGCTGAATCTCGTTCGCCCCGCCATAGATGGTGGTGGCGCGGCGGAACATCGCCTTGGCCGCAACGCCGATGCCATGTTCCGGCGTCGGGCTGACGCCATGATCCTGATCGTACAGGCGATATTCGGCGTCGCCATCGGTGCTGACGGCTATGCCAAGGTCGCCCAATGCTTCGGCGGCGAGGTCGGCCACGCGCTGGCGCAGTTCCGACCCGCGAACCTTGACCAAAGATGCGACGGACGCGCTGCCATGATTGTCGGATGTCAGTGCGCGCAGCACCGCGATTTCCAGCGATTTCGTGTCGATCTCGATACGGGCCAGCTTTGCGCGAAAGAGCGGGTCTTCGATCAACGGACGCCCGTTCTTCCTCTCGATCCGAGCGATTTCGCGAAGCTGCGCGATGTCACGCCGGGTGTGCGGGACTTCGGCGCTGTTGGTGCGCTCATTCCCCAGCAGGAACTTGGCGTGGGTCCAGCCTTGCCCTTCCTCCCCGATGAGGTTTTCCACTGGCACGCGCACATCGTCGAAGAAGAATTCGTTGACCGTCAGTCCCTCGTCCAATGTCCAGATCGGGCGGCGGGTGATGCCGGGCATCTTCAAGTCCACGACCAGCGACGATATGCCAGCCTGCGGTTTGACGTCAGGGTTCGACCGCACAAGCATGAACATCATGTCGGCATGATGCCCTTCGGTCGTCCAGGTCTTTTGCCCGTTGACGATATAATGATCGCCATCCCTCACCGCGCGCGTGCGCAGCGATGACAGATCGGAACCCGCGCCCGGCTCCGAAAATCCCTGCGCCCAGAATGTCTCGCCCAGCCTTATGCCGGGAAGATAGGCCTGCCGCTGCTCTTCGGAACCAAAGGTGTAGATGACAGGCGCGACCAGTTCGGCACCGATCCGGTCTGCGGTTGGCGCATAGGCGCGGCGCGTCTCATCCTCGAAGATGAACCGCTGAACCGCGCTCCAGCCGGGACCGCCATGGGCGGCGGGCCAGTGCGGCATCGACCATCCCCGCTCGGCGAGAATGCGCGTCCATGCCGCCTGATCCTCGCGGTGGGGATGAAAGTCGTGGCGGCCGCGCCGGGCGAGCTCCGCTGGAAGGTTGGCTTCCACAAACGCACGGATTTCAGCTCTGAACGCCTTATCCTCTTCACTGTAGGCGGGATCCATCGGCTCAACCTAGCCCTATATAGTGTGTATCAATACCATATGCATACATACGTAATGCAGGGGAACGCAAGATGGAAAGCGCCCAATCCTTCGAGCCGCCATCAACGGCCAGTGAAGGACGGGTGCCGCTTTTCGCGAACCGCACGCAACGCTTCGCCGAAATCGGCGGTGTAGGTCGCCAGTCCTTCATAAGCGACGCCAGCTTCGAACACGGAACTGAACAACTGCCGCAGGGCGATGTTGGTGACCGATTTGGTGTAACGTATTGCCGATTGCGCGCCGCGAGCGAGGCGTTCCGCATATTTGGCGACATAGCCGTCCAGTTCGGCCGCCGGAACCACGAAGCTGATCAGATTGCATCTTTCCGCTTCCACCGCGCCGATTGCTTCGCCGGTCAGCAGATAATGCTTCGCCTTGCCGAAACCGATCAGTTGCGGCCAGATCAGAGCGCCCCCGTCACCGGCCACAAGGCCCAGCTTAACGTGGGGGTCGGCGAAGCGGGCATGATCGGCGGCGATGACGATGTCGCACAATAGGGCAATGGACGCGCCGAATCCGATCGCGTCGCCATTTACCTTTGCGATCACCGGCTTGGGGCAGTCGAGCAGCCCCATGACGATGCGCCGCATGCTCTTTGCATCATTGACGAAAGGCTCACGGCGGCCTGCGGCCTGGTTTTCCAGCCACTCCAGGTCGCCGCCTGCGGAAAAGGCGCTGCCTGATCCGGTCAGAACGATGATGTCGCTCTCGGGGTCATCCGCAGCGTCGAAGAAGACGCGGGCCATTTCCTCATGGAGGGCGGAACTGACGGCATTCAGCACGTCTGGGCGGTTCATCCTTATGGTCAGAACCCGCCCCTCACGCTCGAAAGCCAGGGTTTCATAATGCTCGAACTTCATGTCCTCTCCCAGTGATGCTTGGGTTCGCTCGACCTTGTAACAACAGATAGCAGAACTTAGAACGCTAGCATACTATCGACCGCAAAAATATGCGAACGGCGCGGAATTTGCCTCAGTCCAATACCTCCGTTCCGCCCGCGTCGATCGGCAAGCTGCCTGACAGGAGTCGGTTTGACTCCTCCAGAAGGTCCGTCAGCATAGCGATTCGTTCGGACCCCAGCTTTCGCGAAAGCAGCTCGTCCTGCTCCACCGCGCCGATCTTCAGCGGCTGGTGCAATGTCTGCCCTTTTGCGGTCAAGTGAACCATCACCAACCGCCGATCGGCCGCGACCCGCCGCCGCTCTATTATGCCTGCTTTCTCAAGCCTCTGAAGCGTCTGTCCGATTGTGGCTTTGCCAATCTCGAGTCTTCGCGACAATTCTACCTGAGAGAGAGGTTCTTCCAGCCATAATTCTCCAAGAACATAGGCTTGCGCGGGCGCTATTCCTGTCATCCTGATTCTCTCAAGATAATCCGCTTGCGTGATACGGGCCAGCAATTGCGCCTGATATGCCAATGTCTTCTTGAACATCGGGAATGAGCATTGTTGCGCGTCGTTATCCGACTTTTTCGCCCGCTTCATCTTGTCACTGCTTCTCGCCACCCTCATCCCCCTTTGTTCCGTGCCGGATGCCGCTGCGAATCATGTCGACGTTTGGCGGTGGCCTTGTCCCATCATCTTGCATCATGGCCCTGCCTGCATCAATAAATGACATTTGTATGTTTATGCGCCATATTGTAGTGACGATTGTCAAGGAGCGTTGAGCGATACTCAAACGCGATCTGCCAGAATCAGGAGAGAAGCACGTGAAGGGAAATGTGGACACGCAATGGCCTGCTGATGGCATCGCATTGATCACGGTGGGCGATGGCGGCGTATCGGGAAGCCTTACCACCTGCGCCACGGTGAGCCTGCTTGCGGATGCATTGGAGGCGGCGATCGAGCAAAAGGCCCGCGTCATCGTGCTCGCGTCATCCATGGAGGGGCATTGGCTCGAACATGCCTATCTGAGCGACATCGTGAACCTGGTCGAAGGTAAGGCCGCCACCGGTGATCCCGCCGGGTGGTTCCGCTCGCTCCAGCTTCTCAACCGTGGACCTGCGGTCACGATTGCCGCGATCAACGGTGACACATCGGGCGGCGGTTGTGAGCTGGGTTGGGGATGTGACTTGCGGGTCGCGGAGGAGCAGGCGCGCTTCAGCCAGCCGGAAGTAGCCATTGGCGCAGGCACCGGGATCGGTGGAACGTCCCGCCTGATGCGTCTGATAGGACGGACGGCCACCGCAGAAGTCGTCCTGACAGGGCGCCCCCTGACCGCGCAGCGGCTATATGAGCTTGGCGGCCTTAATCGCGTGGTTCCCAAAGGCAAAGCAGTCGAGGAGGCGCTTGCGCTCGCGCGGCATATCGCATCGCTCCCGCCGCAGTCGGTTGCCGGGATGAAGAAGATGCTGGGCGAAGCGGAAGATCTCAACCAGAGCCAAGGCATCGAGAACGACCAGCTGATCAGCCAGGGGCTGTTCGCGCACCCCGACAGCTTGGCCAGCATGAAGGCGATCCAGGCACGCTTCGACGCTGGCGAAGGCATGGATCAACTTTACTGGAAAAATGACTAATGTCGGCTATTGAAAATAGTATGCTAGCATAGTAATGATAATGGGGCGCGGAGGCCGGTCGTTCGGCTTTGCCAGTCATTATCCAAAAATGGGAGAGGGTTCATGGATCTGGGCTTGTCAGGATTGAAGGTCATCATGGGCGGCGCGACCCGCGGGATCAGCCGCGCCGCCGCCGAACTGTTCGCTGCGGAAGGCGCGCAGTTGGGCCTCTTCTCGCGCAACGGAGACGCGCTGGAGGAATTTAACAGCGAGTTGGGCGGCAAGGCCGTCACACGGGAATTCACGCTGGAGGACCGCGAAGGGTATAAGGCGATGCTGACGGGCCTTGCCGAAGAACTTGGCGGGTGCGACATATTCATCCATTCGATCAGCTCGTCGGGCGCGCAAGGCGCCATGGACTGGGACGAAAGCTATCGTATCGACATGCTGGGCGCGGTCGATGCATGCGAAGCACTCGAGCCGTATCTTGAAAAGTCGCAAGCTGGCTCGGTCATCTTCATGTCGAGCACGGCCGCAATCGAAACATTCCTGATGCCCCAGGCGTTCAACGCCATAAAGGCGGCGCTGATTACCTACGGCAAACAGCTGTCGCAGGTCTGGGCGGCGAAGGGCGTGCGTGTGAACATGGTGACGCCTGGCCCGATCAGCTATCCGGGCGGGAACTGGGAAGGGGCCAAGGCGCTCATGCCGGACCTCTATAACGGTATCGTTGCCCAGATTCCGATGGGACGTCTGGGATCACCCCAGGAGGTTGCGAAGTCGATCGTATTCCTCGCCAGCCCGGCGGCCGACTACGTTACGGGGGCCAATCTGGTCATCGACGGCGGCTTTACGAAGCGTGTCCAGTTCTGATCCGGGGGTACTCAGGAGTAAGATAAATGGCGGCCAATGCTCGCTACGCGGAAATCCGGTTCAACGACCGTCCGATTAAAGAACAACTGTCTGATCCGGAAAGCTTTATCCTGGAGCCGGGGGAAGTCACCGCCGACTTTGAAAAAAAGTCGCCTTGGCGTCTGGAAGACCTCCATCCTAATATCGCCGATTATCGTACCGTCAAAACCAGCAGGTCCATCGATCCGGCGGTGATGGCGGCCGAGGAGGAGCGGTTGTGGAGCAAGGTCTGGCTGCTGGCGGGGGTTTCCAGCGATATTCCCAATGTCGGCGACTGGTTTCGGTTCGACGTCGGCAAGCAGTCCATGATCATTGTCCGCAACAAGGAAGGCGTGGCGGCCTTCTACAATGTATGCAAACATCGCGGAAACGAACTGGTACAGGATGATTTCGGCCACGGCGCCACGTCCTTTACCTGCATCGTGCACAGTTGGCGGTTCAACCTGAACGGTAAGAATGTACGCGTGACCGACCGGGAGACATTCCGCGAGGAGGCGCTGTGCCAGAACCTGGACCTGACCCCGGTCCATGTCAGGGAGTGGGGCGGATTGGTGTTCGTCAGCATGAATCCCAATCCGATGCCGTTTGAGGAATATTACGCCGATCTTCTGCCGATGCTCGCTTCCTACAAGATTGAGGAGATGTTCGTCGTCAAGCATTTGACGGTCGATATCCCCGCAAACTGGAAGACGATGTACTCGGCGTTCAATGAGACGTACCACGCGCACGCGACGCATCCCCAGATCAAACCCTATGTCGATGACCATTATGTCCAGTACGACTTCTACCGGAACGGGCATAATCGCAATCTGTTCTCGGTAGGCTCTGTCAGCCCTCGCTGGCCGGACAATCGCTTCGTCAATGTCGGTCTCGCCTATTTTCTTCAGGAAGCGGGCGTGAAGATGTCTGCGCTTAAAGGCGATGCGCGGCATGTTCGTCGGACGTTGCAGCAGGCCAAGCGCAGCGAGAACAATCCCTTTGGCGTGGATTATTCCGGCTATACCGACAATCAGCTGACCGATGACTGGAACCCGTCGCTGTTCCCGAACGTGACGATGAACATGCATCCCGAAGGCATATTGCTCCAGCGGTTCCGGCCTCATCCGACCGACCCGGAACGCGGATATCAGGACGTCTTCGTCTTGTCTGCCAAGCTGGCGGAAGGTCGGCGGCCGCCAGCCTATATGGGCGTGGAGGACGATGTCGACGTTTCGGGCAAGGTTCGCCCGCCGATCCGTCGTTCCACCCACGAAAACCCCATGGCAGGTGAAGTGGTCGAGCAGGACATCGCCAACATGGTGACGATGCAGCGCGGCATGCGATCAAAGGGACTGAACGGCACCATCGTCTTTTCCGAGCAGGAGCGCCGGATCCAGCATTTCTATGCTGAGCTGGATCTCTATCTTGAAGGCAAAAAGGGGGGCTGAGCCACGCTATTTCGCCAGAAATGGCATGGTAAGGCCAAAAGGGCCGCGCATCGGATGATACGCGGCCCCTTTCTTGTCAGCTGCGGGTCAGATCGTGGGAGGAGAGAAGGCAGCGCCGCTTTCCAGTTCCTGCGCCAAACGGGTGAGGAAATCGCCCGCAGGAGCGCCATCAATGATCCGGTGATCGACGGTCAGCGACAAGCCCATAACCGGCCTCACCACTATGGTCTCGCCATCTTCCGCTACCCAAGGCTTCGCTGTCATGCGCCCCAGGCCGACGATCGCTTGCTGAGGATAGCTGAGGATCGGCGTGAAATGCTCGACGCGCGTCAGGCCCAGATTGGTGACCGTCACCGTGGCGCCTGTGAGTTCGGCGATGGTGAGCTTGTTCACCCTGGCCCGCGCCACCAAGTCCGCGCGTCGCTCCGCAATGTCGGGCAGGGAAAGGTTGCCTGCATCGAAAATGGCCGGTGCGACCAGCGCGCCGGGCAGCGCGATTGCGCAACCGACGTGAATCTGCTCCTGCGGCTCCACGCCACGATCCGTCTCCACCGCATTGAACAGGGGAAAATCGCGCAGGATGGATGTCAGGGCGGCGATGATCAGATCTTCATAGCCCAATTTCGTGTCGGCCGCTTTCCAGCTATTGCGGGCAGCGACAAGCGCGGATGCGTCAATGTCGCAGAAGAAGCTGAGCTGGGCGGTCTTTTGCAGACTTTCACTCATCTTCTGCGCGATGATTCCCCTGATGCCCGTCAGGGGGAGTATGTTCTCAGACGCCATTATATGCCCTCAATATCAGTGATTGGATCGCGCTTCGCCGGACATGCAGTCAGCCGCGGAGCGCCCGGAAGCAGTCGCGGAGTTCGCGCACGAAGATGTCGGGTTGTTCCCAGGCGGCGAAGTGGCCGCCCTTATCGACATTGTTCCAGTGAATGATGTTTTCAAAGTAACGGTCTGCCCATGCGCGGGCAGGCCAGATGATCTCACGCGGAAAGTGGCTGTACCCCAGCGGCACCCGGACATTTCTGGGCCGGAAACCGCTCATGCTTTCCCAATAGAGCCGCGCGGACGACGCGCCGCTGTTGGTCAGCCAATAAAGGGTGATGTTGTCCAGCATCTCGTCCAGAGAGAAGACGCTTTCCGGCACCCCGTCGCAATCGGACCAGCGTTGCAGCTTTTCATAAATCCACGCTGCCTGGCCGATCGGGGAGTCCGCCAGCGCAAAGCCGATCGTTTGCGGCTTGGTCGCCTGAAGCCGGGCATAGGCGGATTCCACGTCATTAAACTGCCGCATCGATTCCAGCGCTGTCTGCGCTTCAGGATCGAGAGAGCCCCCCAGATCGGGCGGCACGATGGAGAGCATGTTGAAGTGGACGGCCGCCAGCTCCGCAGGCTCATCGACGGCGAGGCACATCGTCACCAACGAACCCCAGTCGCCGCCCTGCGCCACATAACGCTCATACCCTAACCGCCGCATCAACTCGGCCCACGCTTTGGCGATCCGTTCCACTCCCCAACCACTGACGGGAGGCTTTTCGGAAAACCCATAACCGGGGAGAGAGGGTATGATGAGGTGGAATGCGTCTGAAGCCTTCCCGCCATGGGAAAGCGGATCGGTCAGCGGGCCGATGACGTTGCGGAACTCCAGCACTGAACCAGGCCAGCCATGTGTCAGCAGGAGCGGCATCGCGTCCGGCTCGGCCGAACGGATGTGGAGGAAATGGATGTCCAGCCCGTCGATGCGCGTGCGGAACTGGCCAAGGCCGTTAAGCAGCGCCTCGCATTTCCGCCAATCATAATTTGTCCGCCAATGATCGACCAGAACCCGCAGCCGGGCTGACGGGACGCCCTGTTCCCAGCCTGATACAGGCTCCTCATCCGGCCAGCGCGTCCGCTCCAGCCGCTGGCCCAGATCGTCAAGCTGCTCCTGCGGAACGTGAAGCGCGAACGGTTCTACGAGGGACATCACGAACGCTTCAGCACGGAATGCAACACCAGGGCGATGCGGTGCATCAGCCGCTGGGTGAAATGCGCCCCTGCGCTTGCAACCAATATGTCGTCGCTCAGACCCTTCTCAAAGGTATCGCGTCCGCCCTTGAGCACCAGATTCATGAGCCGTAATCCGGCACGTAGAGCGAAATAATCAATCTGCCTCTGCGGAATGTCCAGGCCGCCCGCAGCGCGATAGGCATCCATGAAACTTTCCCAGTCAGTCGCCGCGATTACGACCGGGTAACAATAGCCAAGGTCCTCACCCGGATGACCGATCGCCGCCTGCTCCCAGTCAAGAACCGCGGTGATGTTGCCGTTCTCGGCCAGAACATTATGAAAAATCATGTCATTGTGGACGATCGATCGCCGGTCATCCAGACAGTCGACATTGGCGCGCAGCCAGGAAATGGCGGCCGACATGGTAATCGAAGGCCAGCGGGCAAGGGCGTGCCATTCGCTCGCCATCTCAGCCAGTTCCGCCTGCCAGCTTTCAGTGTCGAATGAACTGCGCGAAGGGCGCAGGCCCTGTCCCACTTCTTCGACCGGCTGCTTGTGCAGGATCGCCATCTGCCTGGCCAGATCCAGCACTACATTGCGGTCAGCGACTGGCAGCCAATATTCCGGTTGCGCTGTCGTGCCCGGAGCATGCTCGACCAGCATGAAGGGGGCATCGAGCCACGCGGGGTCCGTTTCGACCATAACCGGGGCTGGCACGCGCATGCCCGCCTTATGCAGCAGGTCCAGCAAATTGAACTGTGTCAGCTCGTCCAGGAAGCTGTCATTGGTGGCAAGATTGGGGATGCCGCGCTGGATGACCAGCCGGGCAGGAAGATCGCCCATATCTGTGAGGCCAAGCAGCGCCGTCTGGCGCGATCTGCCGCCGACGACCAGCTTGAACGAATCGACGCGCAATCCTTCGCGCCCGGTTCGCTGCCGGAGATAGGCTTCCAATCTTTTGGGATCGATGGAGTCCTTATCTGCTCCCACCTGCCGGGGCGCGGCGCGCTCGACATCGTCCATGCGCGCGACGGCTGACTCCAGAAGTCCGCGCTCACCGGCTATCGCGTCCCTGAAAGCGGTAAGTTGATCGCCCCGGTCCAGACATCCGGCCACGTCTGTGATGACCGCGCCCGTCGTTCGATAGGCGGCGGCGTTTTCAGCGGGGCCTCCTAATCGGTCTGTGTCAACGAGCTGCACCGGACTGGGCGAGTCCATGAAGGCAGATGGCCCCATTTCCAATCCATTGGCCGTAGCGGTCAGGACTCGTATGCCATTGTCCAGCGTGGCGCGTGCATCGCTGTCGGTGACGAAGGGGCGCACCTCTCGCTGCAAGGCTTCGGCCACGGCCCAAATATGACGTGCGTTTGTCATCGGCTTCCTCTTTAGACCGCATGCATATGGTACGATGACATATTAATCAACAGACGCATTGCAGGAGGTCAAAATCCATCCTTTTCCGCGCTACCCCTCAGCGCGCTTGACATAGGGAGTGGAGCATATAGTAATATCGCGTACCAATGTTTGGGCGCGCTTGAATCGGCAAGCCCCGCGCAAAGAGAGCAGTGCAGTGGATATAAGCTTATCAGAAGAACAGGAAGCCATCCGTGACAGTGTGCGGAAGGTGTGCGACCAGTTCGGGGACGATTATTGGTCCCGCTGCGAAGATGAAAAGACCTTCCCATCCGAATTCCACAAGGCGATGGCTGATGCCGGATGGTTGGGCATCACCATGCCCGAGGAATTTGGCGGTGCCAATCTGGGCGTAACCGAAGCCGCCATCATGATGCATGAGGTGTCGGCAAGCGCAGGCGGCTATTCGGCGGCAAGCACGATCCACCTCAACATCTTCGGCCCCCATGCCGTGGTGGTTCACGGCACGGCCGAGCAGAAGAAGCGTATGCTCGAACCGCTGATCGCGGGCACGGATCGCGCCTGTTTCGGCGTGACGGAGCCGGACGCCGGGCTCGACACGACAAGCATCAAGACCTTCGCGACGAAGGTGCCTGGCGGATATCGCGTCACTGGCCGCAAAATCTGGACATCGTCCGGGCAGGTCGCGAACAAAATCCTGCTGCTGACCCGCACGACGCCCAAGGAACAATGCAAGAAGCCCACGGACGGCATGACGCTGTTCTACACCGACCTCGACAAAAGTCAGATTGAGGTGCGCCGTATCCCCAAGATGGGCCGGAACGCGGTGGATTCCAACGCCACCTTCATCGATGATTATTTCGTGCCGGATGAGGACAGGATCGGTGAAGAGGGCAAGGGGTTCCATTACATCCTGCACAGCCTCAATCCCGAACGCA
This sequence comes from Sphingobium sp. TomTYG75, assembly GCF_054771635.1. Classification (NCBI taxonomy): domain Bacteria; kingdom Pseudomonadati; phylum Pseudomonadota; class Alphaproteobacteria; order Sphingomonadales; family Sphingobiaceae; genus Sphingobium; species Sphingobium sp. TomTYG75. The sequence continues at coordinate 736,407 of NZ_BSRE01000002.1, forward strand.
TACTCGTTGGCATCGAAGCGGTCGGGCTGGGCCGGGGAGCATTGGCGCGAGCGGCCAAATATGCCGGCGAGCGCAAGGTGTTCGGCCGCTATATCGGCCAGAATCAGGGCATCCAACATCCGCTGGCGGAAAACTGGACCTATCTGGAATCCGCCTATTGGATGATCATGCGGGCGGCGCACTTGTATGACACGGGTAAATCCTGCGGCGCGGAGGCGAATGCGGGCAAGTTCCTGGGTGGCCGCGCTGCCTTTGACGCTTGCACCCGCGCCGTCATGACGCATGGCGGCATGGGCTATTCGACCGAATATCAGGTGGAAAGGCTGTTCCGCGAGTCAATCCTGATGCGGATCGCGCCGATCACCGAGCAACTGATCCTGAGCTTCATCGCGGAAAAAGTCCTGGATCTGCCGAAGTCCTATTAAGAAAATCAGCTGGAGTGGATGACATGTCCAATTGGCCAAAACCAGACGCGGCAACGCTCCTGGAAATCTATCGCAAGGCAACGCTCATCAAGCAGAATGACGAACATGTCATCAAGCAGATGATGGCGGGAAAGCTGGTGATGCCCTATTACAGCCCGCGCGGGCAGGAAATCATCCCCTCGGCAATCTCCGTCAGCCTGGATGATGACGATTATATCTGCACCATCTATCGCGGCATCCACGACATGCTGGCCAAGGGTTTTCCTCTGGATGAGCTGTGGGCGGAACTTGCAGGCAAGGTGACCGGCACGTGCAAGGGCAAGGGCGGGCCGATGCACCTGACCTGCCCTGAAAAGGGCATGATGGTGACGACCGGTATCGTGGGATCGTCCATGCCGATCGCCACCGGCCTTGGCTGGGCAGCGAAACTCGACGGCCGCAACCGGGTGTCCGTCGCGAACTTTGGCGACGGGGCGACGAATATCGGCGCCTTCCATGAATCGATGAACATGGCGGCCGTGTGGAAGCTGCCCGTCATTTTCCTGTGCCAGAACAACCATTATGCCGAGCATACGGCTCCCGAATATTCGCGCGCGATCGACCGCATTTCGGATCGGGCTGCGGCTTATGGGATGCCCGGCGTGACCGTCGATGGGAACGACCCGGATGAGATGTTCGGCGCTGCCAAGGTGGCGATTGAACGCGCCCGGGCGGGGGAGGGGCCGACACTGATCGAGGCCATGACCTTCCGCTTCAATGGCCATATCCTCGGTGAGGCAGGTCATTACATGGACAAGGCGATCTATGCCGAGGCGCAGACCAAGGACCCGATGCCCGTCCTTCGTACCCGGCTGCTATCCGAAGGCATCGCCACGGAAGCGGACCTAGCCGAAATCGAACGGGACGCGGACAGCCGGATCGTGGCCGCGATCGAAGCCGCCATGGCGGCAGACTTCCCCGACGTCGCCGAACTGAAGCGTGACGTGTTCGCTGAAGAAATCGCTTGAGGTAATGGCAATGACCGACACAATCACTGCATCCGCCGCGCAGGCTTCACCCGCGTCGCAGGACACCGAACCCAAGAAGATGACGATGGTGGAGGCCATCAATCTGGCCCTTCACGATGCGATGGAGACCGATTCCAAGGTGATCGTCCTTGGCGAGGATGTCGCCGATCCGCAGGATGGCGGCGTCATGGGCGTGACCAAGGGGCTGTCCACCCGCTTCGGCGAAGAGCGCGTCAAATCCACGCCCATATCCGAACAGGCGATCATCGGCGCGGCGATCGGCGCTGCCGTCGGCGGCTACAAGCCGGTGGCCGAGATCATGCTGATGAACTTCATCGCGGTCCCGATGGACATGATCTTCAACCATGCCGCCAAGCTGCGCTTCATGTCGGGCGGCCAGACCGGCGTGCCGATGGTCATCCGCACCATGACGGGCTCGGGCTTCTCCACGGGTGGCCAGCATAGTGACTATCTTGAGGCGTGGTTCGCCCATACGGCAGGCATTAAGGTGGTCGCGCCTTCAACCCCCGATGATGCCTATGGCCTGATGCGGGCGGCGATCGACGACCCCGATCCGGTGCTGTTCATCGAGAATATGCCAAGCTACTGGACCCCCGCGCCGGTGACCAAGCAGCTGGTGCCGATCGGCAAGGCGCGCATCGCTCGCGAAGGCGCCAATGTGACGATCATCGCGCATTCGCTGATGGTAACGCTCAGCCTGGCCGTCGCGGACGCACTGGCAGCGGAGGGGATCTCGGTCGAGGTCATCGATCTTCGCACCATATCGCCTTGGGATCGCGAAACCGTGCTTGCCTCTGTGCGCAAGACCGGCCGGGCGGTTGTCGTGCATGAGGCGGTGAAGCAGTTCGGCATCGGCGCCGAAATCGCGTCGGTCATCTCCGAGGAACTGTGGGGCACGCTCAAAGGCCCGGTCCAGCGGGTGGGCGCAGCCTATTGCGCCGTGCCATTTTCCAAACCGCTGGAGCAGGCGTTCGCGCCCAGCGCCGATACGATCCAGGCGGCCGTTCGCAAAGCGCTCGTCTGATCAGCAGGGAAGGAATAGCGGTCATGCTTCAATCGGCGCCGGACGAAAGCTATCTGGTCGATTTGGAAGATGGCGTCCTGCGTCTGTCATTCAACCGGCCGCAACAGGGCAACGCCATTCCCAAGGCGATGGTGCCGCTGCTGACTGAACTTTTCCGCGCGGCGCAGGCGGATCGAACCGTGCGCTGCATCCTGGTCCGGGGCGAGGGCAAGGTTTTTTCGGCAGGCGGCGACGTCGCGAGCTTTGCGGACTCGATCAAGCAGGAGGCGGGGGTGCGGCAGGCGGATTTCGCTCGCCGCCTTCCGTTGGCACGACACTTGGTGGAGGCCGTCGTCGCGTTCGATCGGCCAATCCTTGCATCGGTACGGGGAGCGGTCGCGGGCGCGGGACTGTTCTACCCCCTGATCGCCGACTATGCGATTGGCGACGAAAGCGCGACTTTCGTCTTCGCCCACCAGCGTGTCGGACTCAGTCCCGATGGCGGCGTGACAGCGGTGCTTCCGCAGGTGGTGGGAACGCGCATGGCCCGCATGCTGCTGCTGACGGGGGCAAAGGTCGATGCCGCTGAAGCGCACCGCTTGGGCATGCTCCACAAGATCGTTGAAGCAGAAGCGCTGGAAGGGGAAGCGATGAAGATCGCCCGCCGCCTCGCGCAGGCGCCGCAGCGCGCCGTCGTGGCCGCGAAAAAGCTGGTCAATGAAGCGGCCGCGCGCAGCCTTGCGCAGGTCCTTGATGCAGAAACAGACGGCATCGTCGCCTGCGTCGGCGACGCTGATTTCGAAGAGGGCGTGACAGCCTTTCTCGAAAAGCGCGCGCCGGTGTTTCCCTCCGTCCGCTAAAGGCGTGGGCGCTCCCCCTGCGTTGGAGAAGATCATGCACATCCCGCTGAAGGAAACGCCCTGGGAGGGCGCCTTTCCCGATATCGACAATTGGAGCGAGAATTTCTGTCTCGCCGGGTTCGATCCGCAATCGGGCGTGGGCCTCTGGTTCCACATCGGCCGCTGGCATCATGACCTAACCCTCTTTCGTGAGGTCGTCATCATCCGCTTGCCCGACAACACGGTCATTGCCCATCGAGCCATCGGCAATGCCCATGCCGCTGAGGATGGGCCGGGCGGACCTCATCTGGCGGTGCGGATCGTGGAGCCTGGACGCAAGCTGACTTACCGCTTCAACGGTGGCGTGATGCGTGTTCCCGCCGCGCAGATGCTCGACGGGCTGGTGGGAGACGGACGGCGTACGCCTGCTTCGTTTGACCTGACCTTCACATCGACGGCCGACATCTGGGATCTCCATAAGGTGGGCGCGTTGCAGGAATTTCTCCCTGCTGGCCACATCGAACAGCCCGGTCTTCTTTCCGGATCAATCCGCGTCGGCAGTGAGCAATTCTCTTTCAACGCGATGGCCAACCGGGATCACAGCCTTGGCGGGCGCGACAACCGCAATCTGCACAGCCATCAGTGGTTTCAGGGCTATTTTGAAAACGGCTTGTCCTTCCTGCTCTTCGATGCGGAAATCGATCAGGGTGAACAGGTCGTGTTTTCAGAGGCCGTCATCTACGAGGATGGCAAGAGCTTCGAAGCCAGGATCGAACAGATCGAACGATGCAACCATGTGGATGACGACCAAAAGCTGATCCGGACGGTGCTGAGTTATGAGAACGGCACGCTGGTCATCGACACGGCTGGATTCCACGGCAGCTCCTACCTGTCGCTCGCTTCGCCCAACGACACATATGTCGGCGTCTATCCTACCGATCCGGGTCCGACGCGCGTGGTCGACGAGCAGTCCGTCAGCCTCCTCCTCAACGGGACGGTGAAAGGCTATGGCTGCTACGAACGGACGATCCCCGGCGCTCATATTCGGGAGGCTTAGAGGGACGCGCCATCCGGCATATATTTCCAGCCGGAGGGCGTGTCAGCGCTTCATACGTCCTTCAATGTGCCGATCTCGACATTGGCCAGGCCTTCCTCGCCGGTCTCTTCACACCTCACTCGGCACATATTCTCGACGTTGTAATAGACCTTCGCGCCGGGCTTCTGCGAATGCAGCGGCAGACGGGCGAAGGCGTTGCCGACATCAGCGGTCAGGGTGAATTTCTCGCCGCCAAGGGTCATGGTGTGGAATATGACCTTGTCCGGTATTCCTTCCGGCCCTTCGCCGACATTCTCGATTCTGAGTGTCTTGATGACCTCATTCCCTTCCGGCCGCGCAATATAGCCTTCGGCTGTCATATTCTCAGGACGAACGATGTTGCGCACCGTGAAAAGGTGAAAGCCCATGGAAGGGAAGTTGAAGAAGGACCAATTGTGATCCATCACAATCTGGTCATTGCGCATGCCCCAGCTGTGGTCGCGATAGCCCGATCCATCCACGTCAACCGACACACCCGCAAGCTCTCCTGTCTTGAACGTCACCTTGCCGGTGGCATTCATGCACTGACCCTGATGGCGAAAGCCGGATCTATCGAGCGCGGTATTCTCTGAAATAGAGAACTGGTCAGGATTGACGTCCGCGCAGGCGAGGAAGTCGAACAGATGCATGCGCCGGGTAAACCGCAGCGATGCCGCAACATTTTCGTCCTCATATTCAACAAGAAACTCTTCCTGCGGCTTCAGGAAATGCACCGTCTGATTGCCGTAGCGCAGCAGCTTCTGATGTTCGAACGGCTGGGGCAGGGGAACCTCGCCGCTGTGGCTGACCTTCACACCCTTATGCAGCACCGTGAAAGATGCAAAAGCCCGGTCAAAGGTCGGCTCTGCCGTACTATGCGCAAGGCAGCATAGGTCGCGATCGGGGTCCATGAAGACCCAGAAGTAATTTTCCTTCCAACGCAACCAGGCTCGGGCTGGAACTGTGTGGGGGTAATCTTCGTGTAGGAGCATAATCGCCTCCAAAAAGCGGGAAAAGGGCGCAAAGGCGCCCTGTCGACCATAAATATGGCGATACCGGCTATGTTCATGACCCGCGCCAGTTTAACCTGGCGCGGGTCATCCTTTTATTTTTCAGCAACCATGCAGGCGCCCGTGATCAGAGATCGAAGCGGACTTCGACCCCGTACGTCCGCGGATCACCAACGCCGCCCAGATCACCGGCGGGCGTATCGGTCTGCGGAATTTCGTTGTTGAAATATTTCTCGTTGGTGAGGTTCGCGCCCCACAAGCGGAAGGTCAGCTTGTCATTGAATTCCGGCTTGAACGAGATGCTGCCGTTGAACAGGGTCAGCTTCGGTTCGGTTAAAATGTTGTCGGGGTCCCACTTCAGGTTGGAACGGTATGACATCTGACCGGCAAAGCTGAACTGACCGACAGAGGTTGGCAGATCATAGTTGAAGCCAGCGTTGATTTTCCATTTCGGGGTCTGGGAAAGCCTGTTCCCACCCACATCGCCCACCGCCAGGGCGACGCCCCAAGGCGGGGCGAAGATGGGAACGTTGATCGGCGCACTGTCAAAGCTGAGGAATTTCGCCCAGAGATACTGCCCCGCCAGGTCGAGCCTCAACCGCTCGGTCACCAGGAATGTCGTGTCGAATTCGAAACCTTTTGTCCGCGCCTTGTCCGCATTGGCAAAGGCGACGAAGGGTGTCGGCCCAGCTGGCGTGTCCACAAGCTGGACGAGCTGGACCTGCGGGTCCTTGATGTCGTTGCGGAACGCGGCAAAGTTAGCGCGCACCCTGCGATCGAACAGGGTCATCTTCAAACCCGCCTCGTAGGACGTCACCGTTTCCGGATTGGTCGGCGGGGCGGCCAGCGGAATGGTATTGAACGTACCCGACTTGTAGCCGCGACTCCATGTCGCATACGCCATGATATCGTCGGTAAATTTGTGATCGACCGAAACTTTGTAGGTCCATTTGTCGAAGTTGGCGACCTGATGATAGCTTCCAGCTGGAATGTCGGCCCCAACTAGCGGTGTCAGCGAAACACGGCCGTTCCCTTCCACGCGATCTTTCGTGTAGCGCAGGCCAAGCGTGACATTCGTCTTGTCATCCACGACGGGGAAGGTCGCTTGTGCGAAGGGAGCCAGAGACTCGATCCTTTGCTGGCTACCAATATTCTGGCTGGCAAGACCGTTCAGAGTGAGGGCGTCACCATTGAGAGCGATATTCACGTCGGTGCGCGAATTCATGTAGAAAAGGCCCAATATCCAGCTGATCTTCGATGAAGGCAAAGACTTCAACTGAAGTTCCTGGGTAATCTGCCGGTCTCCGATCTTGATCGGAAATGCCAGCCAGTTCAATTCGGTATGATCGCCCTCATAATTCAGTAATTCCTTGGCTTTCCGGTAGGAAGTGATGCTGGTGAAATCCGCAAAGCCCAGTTCCTGGTCGATTTTGAGCGCACCACCCCAACCGCGCAGACGATGGAAAATCTCGGTATTCTCGTTGATATCGTAAAAGCCCGGCGGATCGAAATATTGGGTGCCCTCAAGTGGTGAGCCCAGAGGATAGCCACGGGTCGTTCCCGGATAGATACGGACCGAATTGCCCTGATTCTGCCGCTGATAGGTATAAAAGCCGCTCAGGCGGATCTTTGTCGTGTCGCTCGGTTCAAACACGATCTTCGATCGGATATTATAGAATTTGCGGCGGTACGTATCCTTGCCGGTGAACAGGTTTTTGCCCCATCCATCGCCCTGGTTCAAACCGCTGAAGGAGATTCCGGCGGCGACGCCTTCACCCAGCGGCGTCGCCGCATACAGCTTGCCGCTGATCGTATCGTAATTGGCATAGCCCAGCGTTGCCGAAAGATCGGTGGTGTCGCCGGGATCGCGCGTGAATACCTGCATCAGGCCGCCAGTTGAATTGCGGCCGAACAACGTGCCTTGCGGGCCTTTTAGAACTTCAACGCGCTCGATGTTCGCCAGTTCAAGATAGGCGCTCGCAAGACGTGAATAATAGACGTCGTCAATATATACAGGAACACTTGCCTCATTACCCGGTGTCGATGCACCGGGATTTCCGACGCCGCGCAGGAATGGCACAACAACGCCGGACATCTGTGAGACGAACAGTGAAGAGTCGGCCTGTTGGAGGTCCGACACGCGGAAAATGCCCTTTGTTTCCAGAGCTTCTCCCGTAAACGCCGTTACCGCGACGGGGACATCCTGCAAATTCTGACTACGGCGCTGAGCCGTGACGATGATCTCCTGAAGACCTATTGGCGAGGACGTCGACGCTGCGTCACCTTGTGGGGCTGCATCCGTCTGGGCAAGCAGGGGCACGGGGGCCACGCTCGCCAATAACAAACCAACGATCGAAAATGCCTTCTTCTTCATTGATCTTCCCCTCGACTAAATATTATAATTATAAGTTATTCGACCGAAATTGTGGCAAGGCGAATATTATGTTTTCTTTGTCTGGCCTTGTTATGAAGTAGTACCATTTCCGGCCGCTTCGCATTGGGTGCTAATTGCTGCACCTCTATCAGGCAGCGCATTCCAGCACCATCAACGACGGCTGTCAAGTAAGTAAACATGCGAACGATAAATATATGTATCTATTTTTGGGATGCCTATCTGCGGTTCGTCCTGACCGCAGCCTCTCGGCCAGCGATATGGCCGAAGACCAGTGCCGGGCCGATCGTTCCGCCCGCTCCGGGATAAGCCATGCCGGTAATGCTCGCGGCGGCATTGCCAGCCGCATAGAGGCCAGGGATGTTACCTCCCCGCAAATTCTGCACTTCCGCTCTGACGCTGATTTTCGGGCCGCCCTTCGTTCCCAGAACGCCGGGATACACCCGGCAGGCATAATAGGGCGCCTGATCCAGCGGCCCGACGGTTTGCAATGCGCCGTCCAGCGACCAATCCCCATGGTATCGATCATATTGGCTCTCGCCCCGGTGAAAGGCGGGGTCGCTCCCCTCACGAGCTGATCTGTTGAACTGCTCGACCGTATGTTCCAGCCCATCGGCGTCCACACAGATCTGCTCGGCAAGGGCGCGCAGCGACGCCGCCTGTATCATCCAATTCGGCAAGGGATCGCCCGGATAACGCGTGAGCACTGGGTATTTGTCCAGATAGGCCTGATGGAAAATGATCCACGCCTCCCGATTGGGATAGTCGAACGTCTGAGCGTCGAACTGGAAAAAGGAGCGGCCAAGATCATTATAATTGCATGCTTCATTCACGAACCGCTGCCCTTTGCGGTTCACCATGATCGACCCTGGCTTTGTAAGTTCGGTTACCGCGAAACGGATTGCGGGATTGCCATCATATTCCTCGCCCGGAATCTTCATGATCGGCATCCACCATGCCTCATCGGTGTTCGCCAGGGCAGCCCCGGCCTCCGCCGCCATCAACAGGCCATCGCCCTCATTGTCCGGCGGACTCGCCGCTCCCTCATGTGGACCGCGCAGCAGGTCCTTCACCAGACCGGCATTCCACTCAAAGCCACCGCTGGCGATTATGACGCCACGCCGCGCACGCATCTCGAAAGGTTCGCCGTCCTTGCTGCCGGCAACGCCCGTGACCGCGCCTTCATGCATGACCAAGCTTTGCGCCCGCATGCCGAACAGGATGCGCACGCCTTTCTCAACCACGGCGGCAGTTAGTCCCGCCACGAGCGCGTTGCCGACGCCCACCAGCCCCTTTTCCAGCCGGTCCCCGATTATGGCAGGGTCGAAAATATCGACGCCGTCCTCAAGGTCGTTGCTCGACACCGGAATGGGAAAGGTCAGGCTGCTCCGTAATCTCGGCCGCAATTCCCCCAACCTGTTACCGGGAAACAACCCCGCCGACAGGGACCGTCCGAATGTCCCGCCGGGCAGCTCGGGATGATAATCGGGCCATTTGAGCGCCCTAAATCGAATGTCCGTCTGCGCCTCGATGAACTTGATGACGTCTGCGCCCTGATCGACATAGGTTTCGATCATCGCGTCATCCATGCGGCCCAAGGACTGACGCCTCATGTAGGTGAGCGCCGCCTCGCGGCTGTCGGTGGTTCCGACTTCATGCATGTGGTGGTTGCATGGAATCCAGGGGACGCCCCCCGACATCGCCGTGGTCCCGCCGAGTTTTTCCGAGCGTTCCAGAATGACGACATCTGCTCCCGCATGGCGCGCGCTTAGGGCAGCTGCTAGCCCCGCAGCGCCCGAGCCGATCACGATGACGTCGGTCTCTTCAATCCCATCCTGCTCGGGCACCCTGTCCTCCTGAAACTGTCATATGGTCCTTGCAGCGGCGCCCGATTGAAGGCGCCGCCACGGCCGATCAGGCATTTTCCCGTGCCAGCGCGAACTGCCGCGCGACGGCGTCGAAGGATCGCTTCGCCGCTTCCTCCGGCTCAAGCGCGCGGAATTCGTGCGACAATATCTCGATCCCGTAGCAGCCGTCATAGCCGGTCGCCGCGATGGCTCGCAGAAATGCGGGCACATCGAAGCTGCCTTCGCCCGGCAGCAGGCGATTGTCCGTCGAATCGTCGAAAAGACCGCCAACGACTTCGGCCGCCGCGTCGTCCAGCTCGACATGCTTGATATAGCTGGCGGGAAGGGCGGCCACCTCTTCATAGGGTATGCCCGGACGCGTCATGTGCCAGATGTCGATCAACAGCCCGCCATTATCGGTCCCGGCCATTTCGATAAGTTGCCGCCCCGACTTGAGGTCCCGAATATTCGCCAGGGGAAAGACCTCGATCGATACATGGGCGCCCACCTCCGCAGCCTGATCGCAGAGCAGCCGGAAGTCGGTGGCCATGGTCTCCATCGACACGCCGCTATCGCTGATGTCTCCGACGATCTTGATATGCTTGGTCCCGATCTCGACGGCGGTATCCAGCCATAGGCGACGCATCTTGTCAGAAGCGGCCCGCGCTTCGCCCTGCGCGAACCAGTCCGTCAGGCACTCAATTTCCAGAAACTGGACACCGGCATCGTCCAGGATGCGGCGAATGCCCGCCGTGCCATGCAAGGCAACATTCGCGGCCAGATCATCGCCTGATAGGCCCATGCCGTAATAGCCCGCAGCAACGGCCGCCGCAGCGCGCCGTTCCAACGGAAAAGGGCTGGCGACCGGCGCACCGGGATAAGCATCGCCCGCGATCGTGTAATAGGTCGCGATAATTTTCGGATCATTCATGATGAAATTCCTTCGTCAACATCGCGGGAAGGGGGAGGCCGCTTCCGTGCGACAGGGTGTTCAGAAGCGGTTTGATCCGCGCGCGGCTTCCCGGCCAGCAATGTGGCCAAAGGTCAGCGCGGGGCCGAGCGTGGCACCGCCGCCCGGATATGCCATGCCCATGATGCTCGCCATGGCGTTTCCCGCTGCGTAAAGGCCGGGGACGATGCCGCCCGAAAGGCTCATCACCTCGGCCCGCTCGTTGGTGCGTGGGCCGCCTTTCGTCCCGATCGTTCCGATCTTGGTTTCGACCGCATAATAGGGACCGCGTTCGAGTGGCCCCAGCGTCTTCGCGGTGCCCTCTGCGCTCGCATCGCCCCAATACAGTTCATAGATGCTTTCACCGCGATGGAAGTCGGGATCGACGCCTTTGCGGGCATTATCATTGAAGCGCGCTACCTCTGCCTCCAGCCCGGCGGGATCAACCCCGATCTTGCCCGCCAGTTCGGCCAGTGTGTCGGCGCTCACCATCCAGGATGGGACCGGATCGCCCGGATAGCGCGTCAGGAAGGGGAAGCGATCCATATAATCCTGGCTGACGATGTGCCAGGCGGGCAGGTTGGGATAGTCGAAGTTCACAGGATCGAAGGCTTGGAACACGCGCCCGATATCATTGTAGTTGCAGGCTTCGTTGACGAAGCGGCGGCCTGTCCGGTTGACGATGATCGATCCGGGACCGCAGCGTTCGATGCCGGTCAGCCGGACGAGCGGCCGCCCGTCATATTCTTCGCCCGGTATCGTCACTGATGGCTGCCACCATGCCTCCGACATATTGCCAAGGGCGGCACCAGCCTGCATCGCCATCTTCAGCCCGTCGCCTTCGTTCCAGGGCGGGCTGTGCGGGCCGTGCATCGGGCCGCGCAGGAACTGCCGGGTCATGTCCTCGTTCCACTCATACCCGCCGCAGGCCAGGATCACGCCTTTGCGCGCACCGATACGCAGGGGTTTTCCGTCATTGTCTGCCTCGATGCCGACCACGACATCGCCTTCCTGCACAAGCCGCAGGACGCGGACATTGCGCCTGATCCGGACGCCATGGTCCATGGCGCCCTTGAGCAGGCCCGCCATCAACGCGCCGCCCATGCCGACCATATCTTCGTTGAGGCGCCCGCCGATAATCTCGGAATCCAGCACGTTGATGCCGTCCTCCACATCGGCGATGGAAATGGGGATAGGGAAATGCGCGCTCGCCCGCAGCGCGGGCCGCAATTCACCAAGCTGCCCAGCGGGGAAAATCCCCGCAGTCACCGAACGGCCGATATTGCCGCCGGGAAATTCCGGATGATAGTCCGGCATCTGGAGCGCGCGGAAGCGAAGATCGGTCTCTTTTTCGAGGAACAACAGCACCTGCGGCGCCGTATCCACGAAGGTTTCGATCATGACGTCGTCCATCTTGCCCAGCGAAATGCGGCGAAGATAGGTGAGGGCCTGCTCGCGGGAATCGCTGCGCCCGATCTCCTGCATATGATGGTTGTTGGGGATCCACGGCACGCCGCCTGAAACCGCGCTCGTGCCGCCCAGCTTGTCCGTGCGTTCGACCAGCAGCACTTCGGCACCAGCCGTCCGGGCCGCCAGCGCCGCAGAGCAACCGGCCGCGCCGGAGCCTACCACCAGAACGTCTGTTTCCTCATCCCATTGGGTCGTCACGATTATCTCTCCTGCATTCTATCCTTTGGCTGGCCGCGCACGCCCTTTGCGGGTCTTGCGCGCGGCTGCCCTACGTCGCCTTCAGCGTGCGTCTTCGAGGATCAGCGATGACGCATGCCAGGCCATCGCCATTACCGGTGCATTGGTGTTGCCCGATGTCAGGTTGGGCATGATCGAACAGTCGATCACCCGCAGGCCGTCCACTCCGCGAACGCGTGTGCGTGGATCGACCACGGATTCATCATCGCTGCCCATCCGGCACGTTGCCACGGCATGGGTGCCGCAGCTCAGATGGCGGCGCACCGCCGTCAGTATCTGGTCATCGCTGTCATTACCGTTCAGCCCCGGCGCGATCTCGCGAGTCACGAAGGGCGCGATGGCGGGCTGCGTCATCAACTTGCGCACGAAACGCACCATCGCAACCGCCGTCTCGCAATCCTCCTGCGTCGTCAGCCAGTTGGGATGGATGCGCAAAGGATCGTCGGCATTGGGCGACGTAATGGTAAGACAACCCTCGCTGGTGGCCCGCAGCATCGCCGTGGCGATCATCATGCCAGGCGTCTTGTTGACGCCGTTGGTCGGAACCGCAACATCCGCCTCGCCCTGCGCCAGGGTGACGCCACCAACGAAGCACTGAATGTCCGGACGGGCTACGCTCGGACGGCTGCGGGCAAAGATGCCGACTTCCTGCGGGACCGTCGCCATCGGACCGCCCTTGAACAGGAAATATTCGGCCAGGCTACGGGCCAGACCCAGGCCGCGATAGCGATGGTTCAGGCCCTTCTCGCCCTGCAAGTCGTAGTTGATGCCGTAGATGGGATGCTCCTGCATCCGTCGGCCTACGTCCGGGCTGTCCACGATGACATCGACGCCTGCGGCTTTCAAATCCTCGGCTGGTCCGATCCCCGAAAGCTGGAGCAGCTTGGGGGATGCGATCGCGCCTGCCGACACGATGACTTCGCCCCGGCACCGGAACTCCGTCTTGCGCCCGCCGAGCCTGCACATGACGCCTTTGGCCCGGCGCTGTTCGATGATGATGCGGTCAACCTGTACGCCCGTCCGGATCACCAGATTGGGCCGATGGCGTATCGGGTCCAGAAAAGCGACCGCCGCGCTCTGCCTGCGCCCGTTCTTGATATTATAATGATAATAGCCGACGCCTTCCCGGCTCCCGGCGTTGAAATCGTCGTTGCGTGGCAAGCCCATTTGCTTGCCCGCCTCGATCATCCGATCTGCAAGAGGATAATGGAACTTGGAGGTCGAGACATGCACAGGACCACCGACGCCATGCTCGTTGGATGCGCCAAGCTCATGATCTTCAATGGCGTTGAAGGACCGCAGCATGGTGTTCCAACCCCATCCCTTCGCGCCGCGCTCTTCCCACTGCTCGTAATCTTCAGGCTGGCCCCGGATATAGATCATGCCGTTAATGGCGGAAGATCCGCCCAGTCCTCTGCCCCGCAGCCAGATCTCGCTTGCGTCCAGCCCTTCTTCACGCGGCTGTTGGACCGGGAAATATTGCGCGAATGTCGGGTCGCCGACCAGCTTCGCCACGCCCTTTGGCATGCGAACGAACATGTGCTTGTTCTCGCCACCGGCCTCCAGAAGCAGCACCCGATTCGATGGATTTTCGGAAAGCTTGTTGGCAAGCACGCAACCGGCGCTGCCCGCGCCAACAATGATGAAGTCGAACTCCTCAGTCATGACCTCTCCAGAAATTAAATGACATTCGTCTTATATACGCTTCTATGACACGGCGGATTGGCGGACACAATGGCCTTTCCCTTCTCTGTCAGCCCGACCGCATATCAAGGACATATGCGGGCAGTATTGACAGTTTGTCAGACATTAGTCAGGTAATGATACCGTAAGACGCCGTCTTGCGAAGACGGCTGGCCCGGCCTCAAGTTTCGGGCAATTGACTGGGAGAGGTGCGAAAATGGCTGTATTGGACGGAAAGGTTGCGCTGGTGACCGGCGCCTCGGGAGGCATCGGGCGGCAGATCGCCGTTGCCCTGGCGCAAAGCGGTGCGCGGATCGTCGCGCACTATTCTTCTCGCCGTGAAGGCGCCGAGCGGACGGCAGCCGAAGTGCGCGAAGCAGGCGGCGACGCGGTGATTGTACAGGCGGACCTTAGCCATTCCGAAGGAGTGAGGCAGCTGTTCCAGCAGTTTGACGAACAGGCCGGAGGGCGACTTGATATTCTGGTCAATAATGCGGGCGCGGGACGAACCTCTCCGATCACGACGATCGATGAAGAAGAAATCGACAGCATGTATCGGGTCAACTTCAAGTCGCCGATACTGGTCACCCAACAGGCGTTGAAGCGTTTCAATGATGGCGGCGCGATCGTCAATATTTCGTCGATGAGCGGGCTGATGGCGCAGCCGCCCGGCTTTGCCTATGCCATGAGCAAGGCGGCGGTGAATTCGTTCACGGTTTCGATGGCGGTAGAGCTTGCGCCGCGCAATATTCGCGTCAATGCTGTCGCCCCTGGACCGGTCGATACCGACCTCATCAACGGCTATCGGGACAGTGAGGAGGCAATGCGCATGTTCAAAAGCATGGCCGCGCTGGGCCGTATCGGCACCGCCGACGACATAGCGCAGATCGTTCTGTTCCTCGCATCTCCGGCCTCGGGCTGGCTCACCGGACAGATCATTCAGGCAAGCGGCGGCATGAGGTTGTAATCGGACGCTTGCGGAAAAGCGGATTGTGCGGATCGATGATGAACTACGGCGCGGAAATATCTTCGAAGGAAATGATGGCGTGAGAGATGAAATGATTTCCCAAGATGGTCAGCCGGTGATTTCCATCGACAATGCCGACATGTTCCAATGGGACGACACGGCTGACGTTGTCGTCGTGGGTTACGGCGGCGCGGGAATTTGTGCAGCGCTCGAACTGGTGGAAAACGGCGCCAGCGTGATTGCCATAGACCGCTTCAATGGCGGTGGCGCAACGGCCTTCAGCGGCGGCGTCGTTTATGCCGCAGGGACCGACATTCAACGGCAAAACGGCGTTGAGGACGATCCCGACAACATGCTGAAATATCTTCGGCTGGAGGTCGGCGATGTCGTTCAGCCCGAGACGCTGAAACGCTTTTGCGATCAAAGTGCTGGCAATCTGCAATGGTTGCAGTCGCATGGCGTCGTGTTCGGGACGAAACTTTACACCGGAAAGACGACCTATCCGCCGGAGGGCTATTTCCTGCAATATTCCGGCAATGAGAAGGTGGAGGCCTATTGCCGCGACGCCCGGCCAGCACCGCGAGGGCACCGAACGCTGGGGCGCGGCTTTACGGGTAACAAGCTGTATCGCGCCTTGCGCGAGACCGCGGATCGGTCAGCCATTCGCAAGAAGCTGCATACGATCGTTCAGAGCCTCGTTGTCGATAGTGACGGGCGCGTCGTCGGCGTCGCTGCGCTGGAGCTTCCGGCCGCCAAACATGCCGAGCATCAGAAATATTACGACAAGTTCCCACCTACCGCTCCGTTCAAGGAGAGTAAGGCCGAGGCTGCGAGCAAGGCGGCACGCGTCATGGAGCGCGAACATGGCCAGTTGCGCTATATCAGAGCGAAGACTGGCGTTATCCTTTCGACGGGCGGTTTCGTCTTCAACCTCGACATGCTCGGCCAACATGCGCCCATGCTGAGCAAGCATTACAAGACCATGATGCGCCTCGGCACTCTGGGTGACGATGGCACGGCCGTGCAGCTGGGCACGGCGCTGGGCGCGGATACCGTGGGCATGGACGCGATGTTCGTCGGCCGGGTCCAATCTCCTCCGGCGGCGTTGCTGGATGGCATTCTCGTCAATCAGGCAGGGGAGCGGTTCGCCAACGAAGCCGTCTATGTCGGCACGCTGGGCCGCGCCATTGCCGACCAGCCGGAAGGCAAGGCGTGGCTGATCATGTCCACCAAGGACATTCGCAAGGCGATGCGCCAGGTGGCAACGGACGGTCTGGACGCATTCATGCGCTTTGGCGCGCCCGCCATGCTGAACCTCATGCTCGGCGGCACCAAGCGGGCAAGGGATCTGGACGTGCTTGCGGAGAAATGCGGCATCAATCCCAATCGTCTGCGCCAGACTGTACGGCGCTATGAAGACATGGTCCGCAACCGGCATGACGACGACTTTTCAAAGCTGAAGGATCATCTTAAGTCGCTCGGCAATGGTCCCTATGTCGCAATGAATGTGTCCCTCGCCAACCGTTACAGCTTCATCACCTTCCATACTTTGGGAGGGTTGGCGCTCGAAGAGGCGACAGGCGCTGTGCGGCGGGCCGATGGCAGCGCTATAGCGGGCCTCTATGCTGCGGGCCGGGCCACCGGAAGCATACCATCGCGCACCTACATTAGCGGCCTTTCCCTCGCGGATTGCGTGTTCACAGGCCGCAGGGCCGCTCAGTCCTGCTTGCAAGAGGCGAAACAGGACGCGCTCACGCCCGCCTGAACAGCGGATTGACTAACATCTGTCAATCTACAGTCCATGCTGTTATTGACAGATGTCGGTTATTTCGAAATAAACCCAGCTCCCATCTGCACATTCCCGCCCGCAAGGACGGCATTTTATGGAGAGAATTTCATGTTTTCGCACATCGTGCTTGGCAGCAATGACATAGAAAAATCAAAGCGCTTCTATGACGCGACGCTTGGGGCGCTGGGCGGCGCACAGGCCTTCGTCGATGATAACGGACGGCTGATCTACATGCACAACGGCCTGTCGCTGCTGATCACCAAGCCCATTGACGGCCAGCCCGCGACGCATGCCAATGGCGGCACGATCGGTTTCGCCGTTCAGGGGCCTGAGCAGGCGGACGCGTGGCATGCGGCTGGGGTAGCCAATGGCGGCGTGTCTATCGAGGATGCCCCGGGTGTCCGTGAAGGGCCGATGGGGGCTCTATATCTTGCCTATCTGCGCGATCCGGACGGTAACAAGCTCTGCGCGCTGCACCAGCTTCCGCAGTAAGATCAATCGACCCATGAGCGAGGCGCAGCGCTGCCACCTTCGGTAGCGGTTGCGCCTCTCTTCCTTTCATGGGACAATGTCGGCGGGAGTGACTGCATCGATAAAGTGATGGAGAGGTACCCATGACAAACGCAGGCGACGCCCGCCCTGACGCAGCTTCCGCGCGTGGTCGGCCTACGGTCTCCGACAACCGCGAAGTGTCGAACGAACTGCTCCATGCAATGGAGCATGGCTTGCGGAACAAGAGTCATCTGGATCTGACGACGCGGGAAATCGCATCAGCCGCCGGCACCAACGCCGGCATGATCCACTATTATTATCACGGCAAGAACGGGCTGATCGACGCCGCTCTGGACAATCTGAGCAGCGACATCGCACAGATACTCAATGATCTCAACAGCTTGTTCCTGACCGACTGCCAGGACGCCACGCGCAAGATTGTCAGTGCCTGGATGAAGGTGCTGGAAACTCACCGGGGCACGGCCAGCGTGGTCCTGATCGAAAGTTTCCGCCCCTACTCGACCGTATGGAATTCCTACCGGCAGAAGAAATCGCAGGGCAGCTTCATCCGGATGCAGGAATTGGTCCGGACATTGGTAAGTCAGGGATATTATCGGGCGGATACCGACCCGCAAGTTGCGGCCTTCTCCATCACCTCCATTGTCCTTTCACCGATGCTGGTGGGGCAGATCATGTCGGAGATCGGCCACCAGATCAGTCACATATTGGACAATTGGGAAGAAGAGGCCGTCAAGCTTATCGACGAGCGCTACCGCCAAATTTGACGGCGGTGCTTTAATCCTGCGTTAAAAAAGGAAGGGGAGCTTTGACCGGAGCCGCCCGATCGGGGAAGATCGTAATATTGAGCGGCCAATCGGAGAATCCATGATCCCGCTCCCCTTCAAAATGTGCCCGCCTCGTCAGGCGGCGCACATCATCCCGGCGCCTGCCTCCGCAACGGCTTCGTCAAATTGCTCGCGAACACCCCAGCGGGCGAGCCTGCGCATGATTTCCATGGCGTCATGGGGATAACCCAGCCCTTCATAAGCGATGCAGCCCAGTGGTGAGAGCCGCTGCGCCCCTCGCAACATGCATCGGTCGGCAATTTCCGCCTGCGCCGCATTGGGATAGATGCCGATCGTCTGGGTGTGGATGGTAACGGCTGCAACAGCTGCATCCAGGTCCGGCACGGGAATGATATTGATGACGCGCCCGCCGATCCGGTCGCTGAACTCAACCGCCTCCGCCTGCTGGGACACGATGACGCCGCCCTCATTCGCCTTGACGCCGAACACGCGATAATCGTCGGAATAGCGGATGCCCTCTATCTCGTCGCGCAGCACCGGGTCGAACGCGGGGTGGGGGGAGCTATAGGCGGCGGGCAGGGCCTGCAACGCCTCATGCACCAGCCGACCGAAGCGGTTCAGCCGGTCGAGCGACGCATCATCACTGCCGCACACGACATAGGCCAGGCGGCTGTTGCCGCAGCCTTCCTGATTGAAATAGCCGAAATCCTTAGCCAGCTGCTGGGCGACCCAGCCCATCTGCTCCTCTGATTCCAGCGCTTCCGCACCAATGATCGAGGCGCTGACCTTGGGATCGAGCGCGATCAGGTCGAGGCCGGAGGTCAGATGCTGGCGGATGTGGTTCATCGACGCAGGGCCGCCCCAGGCAACGATCTTGTCGATGTTGCGCGTGTCATACAGCTTCTTCTCAAAGCCCAGGTCCCCGCCCTTCCAATAGGCGACGGTCATGTGCCGGGTGATCGGATGGTCGGGGTCCATCGCGATCATCGTCTTCGCGATGGCGACGGCGGTGAAGGGGTCGTTCGACGGGCTTTTGACGATATTGTCACAACGCAGCACCGCCCCGTTGATCACAGCGTGCAGGGCCACATTGGGTGCGTTGCCTGCGTTCAGGTGAACGATGCGCGATCCAAAGGCGCGCACCATCGCGTCGCGGTCATGCAGTGGCCTCGGCTTCCAGCCTTCCAGATAGTCGCGGCCGATATTCTGATCGACGGCTTCCTCGACGATGGTCCGGCGCAGATTGGCGGCAAAGGAGACATAGGCGGTGCGCAATATGTCGGGCGACTGGCCCGACGACTGCATGTTCATTTCCAGCGCCAACCGAATGTCGGGATTCGTGTCCGGGTGCAGCCTGCGGCCCAATTCCTCCAGGAAGTCGAGAATATTGTCCAGGCTGACGGAATAATAATCCTGAAGGTCAGCGCCGTTGCGCAGGACGATCTGGTCCAGATATTTGTTCACGTCGGGGGTCAGGAACGCGATTTCTCCCCGACGTCCTTCAAAGCGGACCAGGTCATCTTCTATGATGCGGCCCCGGATGATGAGCGGGATAGTATATTCTTTCATCTTCGATACTCCGAGACAGATTGGGTCAGGACGCCTTGGCCAGGAAATCTTCCAGACTCTGGAAGGCCTGCGGCGTGCGTGCGCACACGATCTTGTCGTCGCCGCCATTCAGTTCCGAAATGCGGTTGATGTCATTGTCCATGAACGGACCCTTGCGCCCGCATGCGCATCCGCCGTCGAAATGGACCGTCACCTGATCGCCCGTGATGACCCCGGCCCAGAAGGTGGTTGGCATGGGATCGAACACGACCATGCGTCCGGTCTGCGTGCCGGTGCGCGGTAGCGATTGACCGGTTGCCGGGTCCATCAGGTGCGTGATGCCCCAAGGCAGGGGATGCAGCTTATCATGGGGGCAACAGACCGCCGTCGAGCTGGATTCGGTCATGCCATAGACTTCCTTGACGCGCCCCGGCACATGATGCGGGAAGCGTTCGGCAACGACATCGCGCCACCCTTCTGGGAAGTTGAACCCTTTGCTCCCGCCGCCGGTCATGATCATGGAGTCGGGATGCCATTCGACGAAGATGTCCATCTTCCGGCACGCCTCGGCCATGAGGTAGAGGTTCATGAGAGCCCCGTAGAACATGACCTTCTGACCTTTAAGGCCAACCACGGCATTCTCGATGAAGCGGGTCCACCGTTCGTCCGCATTGGACGCACGGGTTGCGAGCGCACTGGCGATTGCCTGCTCGGCCGGACTCAGCTCCAATTCCTCGCCTAGCGCCTGCGCCCGTTGCAGCCGTCCGTTCAACCACATCTCGTCAGCGGTCAGCGTGCCATCATCCAGCGTGATGAACATGTCCTCCCGGCCGTCGTAGCAATTTTCCTTCAGGACACGCATGATGAGCGGGATGTTGTGACGGCCGTAACGCGAAGGCCAGGGACAGACGAAAACATATTCGCCGCTCTTTGCGTAAATACCCGGTTCGTCGCGATATGGCTCGACGATATAGGTGTTCTTGTCAACGAACAGGGTTTCTTCGACGGTACTGAGGGGGAAGAGCGAAATCTTGCCACTCGTCCCCGATGAGGTGACCGGCCGCAGCGGCGTCGAACGCTCGACTTCCAGCAACCATTGTTCGATCGACTCGCAATGTTCGGCATGAACGCCGGACAGGTCGTGCGTGGTAAGCGCCTGAAGCCAGCGGGTCAGCTTGTCGAAGCGCGCTTTCTGCACGTCCAGCGCGGAATAGGATTTGAACATGGTGTGCGGCATCGCCAGACGCGTGAGGTCATCGAACCCGCTGATTTCCTCTAGCCCGACTTCCTCGGCCAGACGCTGGAGCGCGCGCAATTTGGGCTTCAAATCGCGGAACCGCCGCTGGAAGAGGGCGAGCTGGATCTTTTCGACTTCGGCATAATCCAGGTCGAACAGTTCCTCCTGACTAAGCTCCAGGAAGCGCCAGGGATCTTCTTCCAATCTTTCGTAGAGATTGGCCGTCGGGGTGGATGTCATGAAATGCTCCTGAAATGATAGGTATATGAGGGGCGGCCGATCGTTCGCGCGTGATCAGGCGACATCTGCCGGTAATTCGGGGCGCTTCGATCCGGGATCGAGAGCGTGGCGGAGGGGTTCGGCGGCGGCGGCCTTGCCCGCCCTGCGTCCGAAGAAGGTCGCGCCGCCGATCAGCAGACCGCTCGCATAGCCCCAGCCTTCCACCGAGAGATTGGGGGCCACCTGACCGACCGCGTAAAGGCCGGGAACAGGCGTGCCATCGGCTTTCAGCGCCCGCCCATCGACGTCAGTGTCAACGCCGCCCAGGCTGATGCAACAGAAATAGGCCGAACCCACCGAACAATCGATCGCGGCATAGGGTATCTCCGAAATCGGGGCGAGCCACTTGGGATTCTTGCGGAATTCCTCATCATATCCTGTCGCGGCATAGCGATTATAATTGCCGATCGTCTCCACCAGCGACCCTTCAGGCATGCCAAGGTCGGCTTCCATTTCCGGTATATTGTCCCAGGCATCGACGACCTCATGCTTGCGCTCGGATCGGATGTCGCCAAGCTCCGGCCTGCCGAAATTGACATTGTCGCAGATCAGGTAAGCCTTGCCCTCGGGCTGGTTCAAAATCGCGTCGGTGGACCAGGCGTGATAGACGTCCTCCGCCACGAAGCGGCGGCCCGCGCTGTTCACCAATATGCCTTTGACCAGGCTGGCGGGCGGATAGAAGGGCGATGTAATCATGCTCTGATCCAGCCCGACGGTCGCCGCGCCCATGCTCTGGCCCAGCGCTATGCCTGATCCGTCGGCAGTCGGCACGCCCAGCGGCGCGATGCCCTCCCGTCCAGCTTTCGATCCATGAGCAAGGCCGAGTTCCCGGTCCCACTCGCAACCGCCCGTCGCGAGCACTACGCCCTTGCGCGCCGCCACCGCCATGTTGCGGCCTTCCTGCCGATACTGGACGCCAACGACCGCGCCTGCGTCGTCCCGGACCAGCGCGTTGACCGCTGCATCGTAGATCACACGCACCTTGAGTTCATGCAGGCGCTGGAGCAACCGGTCGAACAACAAATGTCCGACAAATCCGCCCCCCGGCTTGTGACCACGCGGGAAAGGCTCCGCCGCTTCAGACAATGGCCAGCAGGCTTCGCTTCCGGTCCACACCAGCGTTTCATCGCTATGGGGGTGGAAATGCTTGCCGTCGAAATAGCGCTCGTTGAACGTGACGCCCAGCGACATCAGCCAGTCATAATGGCCGACGCTACCCTCGCAATAGGCCTCGATCTTGTCCACGGCCGCCTTCGGCTGCGTGGCCCTTAGAAACCGGGCCATATTCTCCGGCGTGTCGGCAAAGCCATTGGCCTTTTGAGGAGGCGTGCCGCCGCCCAGATAGATGAACCCACCGGACATGGCGGTGGAGCCTCCCCCGCCAGAGGTTCGTTCAATGACCAAAACCTCTGCGCCCGCTTCGGCCGCTGCAATCGCGGCGGAAGCGCCAGCCCCTCCCAGCCCCGCGATTACAACATCCGCCGTCGTCGCGAACGTAACTTCGTCCAGCGTCTTGGCTGCCTCTGTCTTCACTGTGATCCTCCCACTTGTGCGGCCGGGCCGTCTTTAAGTTCCAACATGCGGACGGGATCGGTCCCGTCCCAATCTTGCGCGGCTTGCGCCACGTCGCGGAACAGGTTGATCAACACCGGCTCTGCGGGCACCAGTTCCAGCATGCAGCCCAGTTCATTGCGGGTGTCGGCATAAGCGACCTGCGCCCCGCCGACCGACCGGAACTCGCTCGCCATCTCTATGCCTCGCGCTCTCAGGCGCCCGATTTCTTCGCCGACATTGTGAACTATCCGGCACATATGATGAAAACCGATCTGGCCTTCGGGAACCATGTCGCGATAGGCGGACGGCCCCTTGCTCGTCTGCTGGATCAGTTCGATCTGAACCGGCCCCGCCTGCGCCAGCGCCGCCTTGAAAGCGAGCGGCTCGGGCCGCCCGCGATACAATGCGTCAGGATAGTCGGAGTCGCGCCGGAAAAACGGCCCGACCCCCATGGACAGCCACCGCTCCATCGCATCGTCCAGGTCCGCCACGACCCAGCAATTCTGCAACAGCGCCATCCTCTCATTGCGCGGGATGAGTTCTTCCAATCCCATCAGAAGTCTGCCGCCAGAGACACGCCCCAGGTTCTGCCGACCGACGGGATCGCGAAGTCAATGAACGACCCGATCGTGTTGCTGGACGTGAATCCATCATAAATGGTGTTGTTCGTCACATTCTTGACGAAGCCAGTCAGCGTCATGTTCAGCTTGTCATGCACCGGGAACTGGTAACGCATGGCCAGGTCGACCTTGGTCACCGGGGGAATGGACCCGCGTGGATCATTGAGAACGCTCGTTTCGTAACGCGACGTGTAATAGAGCGCGGCATTAAGTCCCGCTCGGCCTGCCCCCAGATCGAAAGCATAGTCGGAGATCAGGCCCGCGGTCCATTTAGGCGTACGGCGCAGCTTCAGGTCCGAGAGGTCCGCAAGGCCCTGACCCGCGAGATTCCCGACGAAACTCAGATATTTCGCGTCCAGATAGCCCGCCGATCCGGTGATCGTCCATCCGGCGACAGGGACCACCGCCAGTTCGGCCTCCACGCCCTTGTACCGCGCTTTGGCAGCATTCACCGTCGCCGTAACAATGCCCCCTCCCGGTGCGACCGTCAGGACATCTTCCTGCTTGTCCTTCAGCGTGTTGTGGAATGCCGCGACGTTCAGGCGAACCCGATGGTTGAACCATTCGCTCTTGAAGCCGACTTCATAGGCATCCATGATTTCAGGACGATAGGGAATGACGGCGTTGACGATGCTTCCCGCGCGGCCGTTGAACCCGCCCGCATTATAGCCCCGGCTCCAGTTGGCGTAGACCAGCAGGTCGGGCTGGATCTTATATTGCAACCCGATGCGCGGCGTCAGCTCGTCGAACTTGACCGAGGCGCTCACCGGCCCCTGCTGCGGGCCAAGCACGAACTGATCGCGGATCGGCTGCTGTAGCCTTCCCCAAAGCGTGAAGTTCGTCTGCTTGCGATCCCATGTCTGCCGCGCGCCCGCCGTCAGGCGCAGCTTGTCGGTGATGTCCCAGTCGCCCTGGAAGAATAAGGCGAAGGAACGGCTCTTTTGCCGGATGCGATAGGCGTTGAGCGAGTTGAAGTAGGCCGTGCCCGGCGCGGTAGTCGCCGACAGCCCGGCAAAATCGACCGACGGGAACTGTCGCGCGGTGAACGCATATTCGATGAAGAAAGCGCCAGCCACGAAGTTGATCGGACCGTCGAACTGCGTTTCCGCACGCAACTCCTGCGAAAACTGCCAGGAACTTTCCCGCTTGTCGTTACGCTGTATCGCAAACCGGGTGGCGTCGAAGTCGCCAAGCTGATCTTCTTCGTCCTCGCGATAACCCGACAGGCTGACCAACTTGACGCCATCAAGTTCGTGCGCAACCTCCAGCGTCACTGCATTAAGATTGTAATATGCAGGAAACTGAGTCGTCTCGACATCATTACGCTTCTTGCTGAGCGGCCTGCAAACGATCGAGGTCGCAGGATTGAGACATTGTATATTCTGCCCGGTGACATAAGTCGGATATCCCAGCGTGCCCAGACCATTGGGCGTCAACAGCTTGGGGCCGGTCAGCGGAATAAGGTCGGGGGTCAGGACCGGCACATAGGGCGGCACTTCGCTATCATCCTCCATCCGCTCGAGCGAAAGGTAGATGCTGGTCCGATCTGAAGGGGTAGCGACCAGCGACAGCATATAATCCCGCATATCGCGTTTGCCTTCGCGATCGCCGGTGATGCTGTTGCGGAACTCGCCATTATGCTTCTTGATCGCGATCGCGCCCTTGACCGCCAACAGGCCGGGGATGATCGGCGCCATCACGACACCTTCAAAGTCCGTTCGTCCGAAACTGCCCACCGTCGCGCGCAGCCTGCCGCTTGTAGGAGCGTCGGGATCGGGACGGGAGCGGATGACGTTCACCGTTCCGCCCGTCGTGTTGCGACCAAACAGCAGGCCCTGCGGACCACGCAAAATCTCCAGTCGTTCGATGTCGAACGCGTCGAGCAGCGTACCGCGTTGAAATGCCAGCGGAATGCCGTCGATGGTGAAACCGATGCCGGATTCGACGGCGCGGTTCGGATCTTGAAGCGAGATGCCGCGCAGGCTGATCTGCGGCGTGTTGAGCGCAGCGCCGGAGCGCGAGATCGTCATGCCCGGCACCATGCCGCGCAGGCCGGTCAATGCATCCAGGTTGGACGCGCGCATTGCCTCGCCGGTGAAAGCCGTCACGGCGACGGGGACATCCTGCAACGGCACGGCGCGTTTCTGGGCGGTGACGATGATGTCCGCCAGTTCCGCCGACGATGACTGTGTCGATCCGCCTGAAGCTTGCGCCAAGGCATTGCCGGGTGCCATCACGCCCAAACTGAGCGCCAATAGCGAAGTTCCTGTAAAGGTCCGCATGTTATCCCCTCCATTTATGTCTGTTGCCGGTTTTCCGTTTGTCGCGTCATTTGCCGCGCGACTATAAATCTGATTACCGATGGCTCGTCCTGGGACAGCCACGGATCATATGAAAACCCATTCCGGACATAATGGAAAGTTGGATAATAGGCCGTAGGACCAAGCCGGTGATCGCCGACCAATATCTGACGCTTGTCGGACGTTGAAAAGCAAGGGCAAAGGGGGGCAAGGGAGCCGCGCCGCCGCTCACCGCGTCGGCGCGGAACAATACCGTAATCGACAGATGCCGGGTTACGGAGATGTGGCGGTGATGCGAAGGCGAACGACTCGTCCTTCACCGCCACCCGCCCAGCAGTCGTGTACGCTGGGCCGGGGAACTTCAGCGCCGGGGAACTTCAGCGAAAGTGCCGATACAGCATCGGCATTGCTCAATTCAGGCTTTCTTGCGACGCCTCGCCGCGGGCTTGGCCGCCAATTTGGTGACCGTGGACGCGAGCAATTCGATCTGCGCCGTGGCCATCTCAATGAGTGCCGGGTCGTCGTGCGCGGCCAGGGTTCGGGCGGCCGCCATTATTCTGTCTTCCGGCGTGGGCTCTGCGGTCGTGGTTTCTTCCGGCGCTGCGCCGTAACGCGCTTCGGCCCGAGCGAGAAAATCCAGCGCGACTTCTGTCGCCTGCTTTACCGCCAGATCCGTTATCTTGCCCTGCTGCTGGATGCTGGCTTCGAAAATGGCTGACTGGATGATGACAAGGGTGCGGAACGGGTCTTCTTCCGACAGTGGTTCGATCGCCCAGCCCGTATGCCACAAAGTATGGTAGGGCAGGGCGGCAACCTTGTCGAAATCCCGCACCAAATGGCGGGATTCGAACGGAATGTGACGGGCCAGCGCGCCTGGCTTTGCTGGACTTGGTTGGTTGAAATAATCCTGGATGCCCTTGATCATCAACGTGACCAGTTGCTCCAGGCTTTCCGGCTTGCGCCGCCGAACATAGCGTTCAACTTCGACGCCAGTCTGCTGGACGAAGCGGATGGCGATCTGGCCCAATATCTCCTCGACGCTGGCGAAGTGGGAATAGATGGATGTCCGGGTGATGCCGCCATGGTCGGCGATCATGGCGATGGAGATGTCAGCTGGCTTATGCGCCTTGAGCAGTTCAATCGTCGCTTCGATGATCCGGTCGACGCGGGCTCTGCCCGGCGCGCGCTGCCCCAGCTTCTCCCGTTCGGAAAGCAACTCGCTTTGAAGAAACTGAAGGGTATTGGGCTCGGAATCTGTTTTCAAACTGTGAGGTTTGATCTTCGCCGATATTTTCTCCGCTTTACCTTTGAGCGGCGCCAGTCCCTGTTTTTTCATCATTGAACCATATCATAGCGGGGTGAGGTTTCAAGTGAAGTCGGTTCGAAAACAGCTGTCAACTCCGATGTTGCAAAAATAGTATCCTAGCGCACGATATCGCTTTACAGCTTTCCGCTGGCGCGATAGATGGTCCTTATATGACATTTGTCTGTCTCTGAAAGGCTGTGGTGGTCGACCACGCCGGGTATGGAGCGGGCTGTAGGGAGAGGTGCGTTGGGCAGTCGACTGTCTGGCAAGACGGCAATTATCACAGGCGCTGGCTCGATGCACGGCATGGGCGCGGCAACTGCCCGCCTGTTCGCTCGGGAAGGTGCGTCGGTGATCCTGACGGACCTTGACGAAGCGGGTGCTGCGGCGGTCGCGGCATCCATCACGCAGGAAGGCGGCATTGCGTTGTCCCGATCGCAGGATGTCCGTCAGGAAGAGGGATGGCAGGAACTCGCCGCCGACGCCCTCAAACGGTTCGGGCACATCGACATTCTCGTGAACAATGCGGGCATCTATCATGCGGCATATGTTTCTGACACACCCGTCGCCATGCTTGACCGCCTTTTCGAAATCAATTTGCGAGGCACGTTCCTGGGTTGCCAGGCGGTGATCCCGCACATGCGCGCCAATGGCGGCGGTTCCATCGTCAATATCTCGTCCATTGCCGCATTGACGGGCGTTCACAGAAGCGCTGCTTATGCCGCTACCAAGGGGGCCGTTCGTGCGCTGACCAAAAGTGTCGCGCTCGATGAAGCGCCCTATGGCATCCGGTGCAATTCGGTGCATCCCGGTACGATCGAAACGCCGATGGTCGATCAATTGCTTCAGGGCGATCCGGCCGCTATCGACGCCGCCACTGCGCCGATCCCGCTTGGTCGCTTGGGCCGACCGGACGATGTCGCGAACATGTCCCTGTTCCTGGCATCGCAAGAGGCGTCCTATGTGACGGGTGCCGAATTTGTCGTTGATGGAGGCTTGACCATAGCATGAGCGCCGACTTCCTTCCCGTCGCTGCGGCCGCCGATCTGCCGAACAACAGCAGCAAGCCGATAACAGTGAACGGCTTGAACCTTCTGCTGTGTCATGCGGACGGAGAGTTTTTCTGTGTGCAGAATGAATGCACGCATCGCGCATTTTCCCTGGCAGCCGGACGCATCAGGCGCTGCATGGTGTTGTGCCCCGAACATGGCATGCCCTTCGACCTGCGAACCGGAAATCCCAAGGGTCAGCTGACGGACAAGCCGCTCCGCACGTTTGAAACACGTGTCGTGGATGGCCAGGTAGAGGTCGCGGTGCCTGCGGAGGTAAGTTGAGACAGCTGCGGTCGGCCGCCATTGCGTAATGTGACAAGGGTCGCATAAAGTGGATCGGGGCGCATCACGGCGTCCGGGGAAAAATTGGGGCGAAATGCGTCCTGGAGGAGTAGGATCGTTGCAAGGTCATTTGCATTTCCGCCACTGTGCGATGGTCGGCTGTTGCGGCGCGGCTCCCCTTAACGATGGACGGACCTCGTTGCCGGAGTACGCGCATTGAACGCGGACTATATCGTCGTGGGCGCGGGAGCGGCGGGCTGCGCCGTCGCCAACCGTCTGTCGGAAGACAGCCGCCACAAGGTAATCCTGCTTGAGGCGGGGGGCACTGACCGTGATCCCCTCATCCATGCGCCCGGCGGGCTGATGCCGCTTTTGACGTCGGGCAAGCATAGCTGGAACTACAGGAGCGCGCCGCAGGAAGAGCTGAACGACCGCGTCCTTTTCCTCCCCCGTGGCAAGGTTCTGGGAGGCGGCAGCTCGATCAACGGCATGATCTATGATCGAGGCACGCCGAGCGATTACGATCGGTGGGCGGCGCTGGGCAGTTCCGGCTGGTCCTATGAGGACGTGCTACCCTATTTCAAGCGGGCCGAAAGTTACGAGCCGGGCGGCGATGCGCGGTGGCACGGTCACTCCGGGCCGGTCAGGATCAGCCGCCCCGGCGTCCACAATCCACTCGCCAAGGCGTTCCTGCAAGCCTGCGAAGAAGCTGGCTATCCTTATAATGACGACACCAACGGCGCGGTTCGCGATGGCGCCGGTCCCGTCGACATGTTCGTCAGCCGGGGCCGCCGGTGGAGCGCGGCGACCGCCTACATAAAGCCGTTCCGCTCGCGCTCGAACCTGGAGGTGCGTCTGGGCGCGCAAGTGCTCAAGATATTGGTCGAAAATGGCCGCGCCGTCGGCGTTCGCATCCGTGAAAAAGGGCAGGAACTGGACCTTCGTGCGGGCGGCGAGGTGATCCTCTGCGGCGGCGGCATCAATTCGCCCCAGCTTCTGATGCTGTCCGGCATCGGTGACGCTTCGGCCCTGTCGCAGGTCGGCGTGGACCCGGTCCATAACCTGCCCGGCGTCGGTCAAAATCTTCAGGACCATCTGTCCACCTATGTGAAGCAGGCGGTGACGCAGCCAGTGTCCCATTATCAATATGTCAGCCCGCTGAAGGGGGCGCTGGCCTTTGCGCAATATCTGGCTTTCCGCACGGGGCCGCTCGCCAGCACCGGCATGGAAGTGGTCGCCTATGTGCGATCGCAACCGGACCTCGCTGAGCCGGACATAAAGCTCTCGCTGGTGCTGGCGCTGATGAATGACACGCTGACAGGCCTGATGCCGCGTCATGGCTTCATGGCGCATGTCTGCGTCGTCCGGCCCCACAGCCGTGGCCATGTGACGCTGGCCTCGCCCGACCCGCAGGCCGCGCCGGTCGTGGATCACCGCTATCTTAGCGACACCCGCGACATGGTCGATTTCCGCAACGGCATCCGAGTGTGCCGCCAGATTTTCGGCCAGGCCGCCTTCGATCCCTATCGCGGCGATGAATTGTCGCCGGGCGCGGCTGTACAGACTGACAGCCAGATCGACGCCTTCATCCGTGCCAACGCAAGTGCGGATTATCACACGGCCGGTACGTGCAAGATGGGATCGGACGATGATAGCGTCGTCGATGCCCGCCTGCGGGTCAGGGGCATTGGCGGGCTAAGGGTCGCCGACACGTCTGTGATGCCGACGCTCGTCGGCGGGAACACCAATATGCCCGCCATCATGATCGGCGAAAAGGCCGCGGACCTGATCAAGGGCCGCAGCCATGCGTGACAAGTGCAAACGACATAGGAAGCGGCGCGAACCGCGAGCGACTGGAGAGCTATAATGCCGGTATGGGATGAGGTTTTCGACGTGGTGGTCATGGGCTCCGGCGCGGCGGGTGTTTCCGCCGCGATCGCGGCGCAGCATCGCGGTTGCAAGACGCTGGTGCTGGAGCGCAGCGACAAGCTGGGCGGGACGAGCGCCGTGTCGGGCGGCGTGCCGTGGATCCCCAACAATCACCACATGCACGAGGTTGGAACGACCGACTCGCGCGAACAGGCGCTCACCTATCTTCGCAGCCTTTCGCTCGGCAAAATGGACATCGAACTGGCCGAAACCTATGTCGATGAAGCGCCAGGCGTGTTGCGTTACCTTGAGCAAGAGACCCAGCTGGCGTTCCGGGCGCTCAAGACGCCGGACTATCATCCGGAACATCCCGGCGGCACCTTCGGTCGCTCCGTAAGCCCCGGCCTGTTCCCAGCGGGCGAGTTGGGGGAACTGCGCGCGCATCTGCGTTGCGCGCCCTGCTTCCCGCTGCCTGTCGCGATGACCGACATTGATGACGGAACCAATATGCTGGACCCCGAAATCATCGGCGACCGCCTCGCTAAGGGCATGGTGGGCACCGGCATGGCGCTGATGGCTGGCCTCATCAAGGGTGCGGTGGACAAGGGCGTGGAGTTTCGCCGCAACGCCCGTGGCCGCCGTCTGGTGATCGACGATGGCGCCATTGTCGGCATTGAGGTCGAACAGGATGGCCGCATGGTTAGGATCGGCGCCCGTCGCGCCGTCATTCTGGCAAGCGGCGGCTTTGAATGGAACAAGGACATGGCGACCGACCTGATGGGCGCTCCCATCGAAGGTCCGCTCAGCCCGCCCTTCAATGAGGGCGACGGCCTGATCATGGCGGCCGAGGCGCAGGCGAGCATGGCGAACGCCCATGAAGCCTGGTGGATGCCGATGATCCGCATTCCGGGCGACGAATATGAAGGGCAGCAGCTCAACCGCATGGTGGTCGGCGAAAGAGCCTCGCCCGGTTCGATCATGGTCAACCGCGCGGGCAAGCGCTTCGTCAACGAAGCCCACAATTATAATGACGTTGGCCGCTCCTTCCGCAACTTCGACCCAGTGGCGTTCGACTATCCGAACCTGCCCGCCTGGATCATCCTCGATTCGACTTTCCTCGACAAATATCCGTTCGGCACGCGCTATCCGGGCGATCCGATTCCGGCATGGCTCGAATCCGCGCCGACGCTGCGCGAACTGGCGGAGAAAATCGGCGTAAACCCAGATGGCCTTGAAGACACGGTCACGCGTTTCAACGCGAATGTCGAACGGGGCGAGGACCCCGACTTCCACCGCGGCCGGAGCAAATATGACCGTCATTATGGCGACCCGTCACGCGAAGGGGCACTCCAGTCGCTAGGACCGATCCAGCAAGGCCCCTTCTATGCCTGCCGTGTCTATTCCGGCGTTCTCGGTACGAAGGGCGGTCCGAAGATCAACGCCAAGTCCGAAGTGGTGAATGTCAGGGGCGGCCGTATCCCCGGCCTTTACGCGGCGGGGAACGTCTCCGGCGGCTTCACCGGCATGGCCTATCCGGGCGCCGGGGCCACGATCGGGCCGGGCCTGGTCTTCGGCCACATCGCCGGACGCGAGGCGGCGTCCAGCGTCAACAGGTTCTGAAAAGGAGGCGACATTGCCCGAAGTCGAACATACCACAACGGTCACCGCCTCCCTGCCTCAGGTCTGGAATTTCGTCGAGGACATGGACAATTGGGCGCCGTTCCTCACAGGGTATCAGCGCCACGAGAAGATCAACCGCGATGAATCCATCTGGGTTGTGAAGGGCGAGCTGGGCGGCCTGACTCGCAGCGCGGAGTTCAAGGTCCAGGTCACGGAATGGAACGAGCCTAGCCGCGTCACCTTCGTGATGCAGGGTTTGCAGGAGCCTGTCACCGGCTCCGGCGAGTTTCTGGCGATCGATCTGGGCGGCGGCATGCCGAATGCCGCGCCAACCGCCGCCGTCCCCGCGCATTCTCCTTCCGGCGGCTGGCTGAGCAGATTGTGGGAACGCCTGTCCCGCTGGTTGCTGCGGCGCGTCACCAACAGTGTCGATGTGCAAGCGGCAGCGCCCGTGGCAGATGCGGGCGATCCGAACACGCAGATCACTTTCCGGCTGAACGTTCAGGCGGGCGGAGCCACCGGGCCGGTCCTCAACCTGCTGCTGGGACCGATGCTGAAGCCGGTTGCTGAAGATTTGGCGATGAAGATCGCTCAGGCGGTGGACAAGCCGTCACAAGGATAAATCTAGCGCGGGGTCGGCCGTAAAGGCGCGGACTCCGCGAAGGAAGGATACTCCGCTATTGACGGACAAATGTCCGTTATGCATGATCGTCCGGAACCTGGCCGCCTTTTGCCTAGTGCGCGTAAAGCGGGCCGTTGGATGTAGCTGGACGATTGGAAACAGGGTCAGCGCGCCGGGATGCGCCTGGATTGAATCGACAGGAGATGGAAATGACGGAAAATCTGGTCGCCGAGGCGGGAGCCGGACGGTCTTCGAAACTTCAGGGTTGGCGCTATTTCGACCGCGACTTCGCGGGGCGGGAATGGGACGCAGTCTGGACCAAGAGCTGGCTCGTGGTTTGCCGCGAAGACCAGATCCCTGAGCCGGGCGACTTCCTGGTGGAAGAGGTTGGCACGGAATCCATCCTTGTGGTGCGTCAGGAAGATGGCGGCATCAAGGCCTTCTATAATGTGTGTCAGCATCGCGGGAACAAGCTGGTGTCCGTGGCGGAAGGGTCCATGCCATCCTTCACCTGCGCCTATCATAGCTGGAAATGGTCGCTGGAAGGCGAATGCATCGGCGCGCAGGACCCGGAGGACTTCTCTGCGGGCTCCCCATGCGGACGCAAGCGGCTCGCCCAGATCAACAGCGAGACCTTCGCCAGCTTCGTCTGGGTGAACATGGACGCCAACCCGATGCCTCTCAAAGAGTATCTGGGCGAACTGTACGAGCCGTTGGCGCGCTATCCCTTCGAGCAGATGCACTGCACCCAGGCCATATCGGTGCGGATGCCCTGCAACTGGAAGATCATTTCGGACAATTTCCGCGAAACATATCACATCCCCACCGCGCATCCGGAGGGGCTGTATGTGAACGAGCCCTATTATGTGACGGCGGTCATCGAAACGCTGAAGAACGGCCATGCGCGCCTTGTGACGCCGGGCAGCCAGCCTTCGCGCTATCTGCCCGATGGCAAGCTGGCGATCGACGAGTATCTGATCCAGGATCTCAAGACCTGGGAATTGCAGCCGGAAGATTTCAAGGACAAGCCGCTGGCGATCCGGGAAGCGATCATCTCGCAAAAGCGGAAGCTGGGCGTCGAGCGCGGCCATAGCCATTATGACCGGATGGAAGACGCGCAACTGACCGACACCTTCCTTTATTCGATCTTCCCCAACCTGACGCTGACCTGTTTTTCGGATGGCATGCTGTTCCTGCGCGCCTGGCCGCACCCGACCGACCCGGAAAAATGCACCTTCGACACCTGGTTCTATGCGACGGGTTCAGAGGATTTCTTTACCAAGATGCTGACCTCGGCGGGCGGCGTTGCCGACACCGTGCGTGCGCCTGTAGAACGCGAATGGCGCAACTTCGGCGAAGGAAGCCTTGGCATCACGCTCGATGGCGACGCCGGTATCATGGAGGCGCAGCAGCGCGGCATGCATTCGCGCGGGTGGAATGGCGCGGAACTGGCCGGGCAGGAAAAGCGGATTTCCCATTATCACGACCGCATCGATCAACTGATCGTCGAAAATGGGATGTCCATCGCCGCTGAATGACGAACGGCGCTGCGGGCGTAAGCGCCCGCAGCGCCGATAGGCGTGGCAGCTTCGGTCAGCGGTTGCCGAAATGCAAAAAACCTGCGCCCGCACCCTCGGGCGGCGAACTGACGATTGCCGATTAAAAGGAGAGGCTCGATGTTCCTGGACCCTGTTTCAGGCCAACTCAAGAAGGTGCGGCAGATCGCATTCGTTGTACCGGACGCGATCGAATGGGCGCGCCGACACATGGCCCGCTTCGGCTCTGGCCCCTTCTTTGTGCTCGCGCACCTTCCCCATGACCTGCAAACCTATCGCGGCAAGGAAATCGACCTCGATACGACAGGTGTCGTCGGCCAGTGGGGCGATGTGATGGTCGAACTGGTGGAACAGCATTGTGACACGCCATCGGCCTACAGCGAACTTTATCCGACGGGTGGTCCCGGCCTGCACCATATGACGGTGTTCGTTGACGACATTCACGCGGCGATCAAGGATTATGAAAGCAAGGGCTTTGATAATATCCTTTATTCCGTCGTGTCACCGCTCGGCGACTCCAAACCCAGCCCCTATGCGATGATGGACACGCGCAAGGAGTTCGGCATGCTGACCGAATTCTATGAAGAGGCCGTTGTCAGCGACTTTTACAAGATGGTGCGCGATGCCGCCGAAGGCTGGGACGGGTCCGATCCCATCCGCTACATATATGGCCAACCCTGAAGGGGATATTCTCGACATGGAAAAGCGTAATCTCGGGAAATCCGACCTTAAAGTCTCTATTGCCGGTCTTGGCTGCAATAATTTCGGCTGGTTTCTGGACAAGGAAAAATCCCTTGAGGTGATCTCGGCTGCACTGGACGCCGGGATCAACTTCTTCGACACCGCCAACAACTATGGTTTTCCTCCCGGACAATCGGAACGCATTCTCGGCGAAGCTTTTCGCGGTCGCCGGGATTCCGTGATCATCGCCACGAAAGTCGGCGACAAGGTTGGCGACAGCGACGATAATCAGGGTGCGGCCCCTGCCTATGTGCGGCAGGCTCTGGAAGAGAGCCTTGCCAATTTGGGCACTGATTATGTCGATCTCTACCAACTGCATTATCCCGATCCGAAGGTGCCCATCAGCGAAACGCTGGCCGCATTCGACCAGCTGATTCAGGAGGGCAAGGTGCGCTATGTCGGCTGTGCGAACCACAGTGCCGCCCAGCTGGCCGAAGCACTGGACGCAGCCGGAGCCAGCAATCGTGCGGCTTTCATATCATGCCAATCCGAATACAGCCTGCTGGCACGCGATGTCGAAAGCGAACTTGCGCCCTTGATGGTCGCCAATGGTGTCGGGTTTCTCCCTTATTTCCCCCTCGCCAACGGGTTGCTGACGGGCAAATATCTGGGTGGCGACGACAGTTCGGGCCGTCTGGAAACCCTCAAGCAGATACCTTTCTTCGACAAGTTCCTGACGCCGGAAAGGTTTGAGAAAGTCAGCCGTCTCGGGGAGATTTCCCGCAAATCGAGCATTCCGATGGTGAAGCTGGCCCTCGGCTGGCTCGCCGCAAAGCCCTTCGTCTCATCCGTGATCGCCGGGGCGACAAAGCCCGAACAGGTTTACGCCAATGCGCAGGCCTGCATGACAGTCTTGCCGCAAGACATAATGGCCGAGCTGGATCAGCTTTAATTAACGACGGTCCCCGGTCACTGCGGCCGGGAGCGGCGCTATGAAACGGCGGGAAGCTCTAAGCCTCCCGCCGTTTCATTTTCAGCTCTGCGTCAATGCGCCGGTGAATAGGGCGCTGCATCAGCGAAGATTAGCGTTTCCTTCGCACCGCTCCGGCAGATTTCCTGATAGATTTTGCCACCTTCAGGCGCGCTCGCCATGGCCTGGATGCCGGCATCGAAAGCATTCATGTCGGGCAATTTCCAAAGATGGATGACGGTATTGGCCCGCCCGATCTTGGTGACGAGCCCGGCGATCATCTCCCAACCCGCGCCTTCGGCGATGCGCTTCATCTCAGGAACTATGTTCAAAAAGACGGGAAGCGTCTCATAATCGAGTTCCAACGTTGCCTGAAGATAAACGCTCATCTGATATCCACTCCTTGCGATCGCGGCCGGAGCCTGGCTCTCACCGCACATTCGTACGATAAATGACGAACGTCTGATATTCAAGCGACGACATGACGCATCAAAGACTGGTCGCTCGCGTGACAGGGATAGCCGCTTAACCCGCCACGAAATGAAAAAATAACCGTCATATGTCAGATAAAAATGCTCACAAGCGCTTGCTGCGCATGCTTCACTGTTGACCCTCCGGCGAAAAGCAGTTAGCTAGCACACTTGTGTAGCGACAAGTCGATTCAGAAAGAGTCGCGGCCACATCGGATTAAAAATCAGCGTTGAATGGGGAGGGCATATGCGAGGCCTGGCATTTTCGTCGGCGATAGCGATCGCAACTGCGTTGGGCGGCTTTCAGGCGGCATTGGCCGCGGAGCCGCAGCAAGCGCCGGACGCGACCGCAGCCAATCAGCCGCAGCAATCCGAAGGACTTTCGGACATCATCGTAACCGCGCAAAAGCGTGCTGAGCCACTTCAAAGTGTGCCTGTCTCCGTTTCCGCGTTCAGCAATGACACGCTTCAAAAGGCCCGCGTCGACGGCCTGACCGGCCTTCGCGGCCTCGTGCCGGGCATGACCGTCACGCGTTCAGGCGCAGCCGTCGACGTGCCCCAGATCAGCTTGCGCGGCATTTCCATTCAGGACGTCCTGCCCAGCGTCGAGGCCGGTATCGGCATCACGCTAGATGGCATTCCGATCGCGTTCCAGCGCGGCGCGCTCATCGATGCGTACGATGTCCAGCGCGTGGAGGTTCTGCGCGGCCCGCAGGGCGTTCTGAACGGCAAGAACACGACCGGCGGGGTGATCAACGTGATCCGCCTCCGGCCCGACCCGTCGGCGGACACGACGGGCAAGGCGCGCGTCACGGTGGGCAGCTTCGGCCAGAACGACTACGAAGGCTACATTATGGCCCCGGTGATCAAGGACGTGCTTGCGGTCAAGGCGACCGTTTCGGTGCGCAAGGATAATGGCCAGTTCCGCAACATCGTCACCGGCGGACGGGAGGGCGATCGTGATGTCCGGCAATACTCGCTCGCCGCTGTTGCAACCCCCACCGATCGCCTGAACATCTATTTGGCATTCGACCGGCTGGAAAACGACAGCCAGATTCCGCCCTATACGCCCCTTAACGTCCCCGATTTCATCCCTTATCCGTTGCCGGGCTATGTCGGTGGCGCAAACGCGACCTGTTACAATCCGGCGACGAGCATCGTCTGCGGCCCGCTTGCCAATCTCGACAAGGGCAAGAATGTCGTCGAAACGACCCAGCTTCCCGCATCTCTGCGCATGACTGCGGTGACCGGTGAAGTGTCGTACGATTTGACCGATCAGGTCAAATTCGTTTCGCTGACCGGCTATCGCGAGTTCCACGAACGGCAGACCAGCGATTTCGACGCAACCCGCTTTGCGCTGTTCCGCGACAAGGCCCGGGTCGATGCCAAGCAGTTCTCGCAGGAGGCCCGCTTCGCAACTTCGTTCGAGGGGCCGTTCAACGTCGTTGCCGGCGCATTTTACATGAACTACTCCTATACGGAGGTGCAAGATCCGTCGCTTGACGTGTCGATGCTGCCCGACGGGTTTCTCACCACGGGGAGTCCGATCCTCACGAACGGCTTGCCGACTTTCTCGACTCCGCCGGGCGTAGGCTTCCTCAATTCACTCAACCGCTACGATACGCATCAGACAAACAAGACCTTCGCCTTGTTCTTCCAGGCGGACTATGACATCACCGAAAAACTGCAGTTGTCGGTTGGTGCCCGTCAGACCTGGGACAGGAAGACGACTGCCTATAGTTTGTGGGGCCCCGTATTTTCCACCGTGCGGGATAATGATGTTATCGGGCCGCTGGTCGGAAGCGTGGCGGGGCGCGCCAAGTTCAAAAAGTTCACGCCGAAGGTGAACCTGCAATACAAGTTTACGCCCGACGTCATGGCCTATGCCCAATACAGCCGTGGTTACAACACCGGCGGCTTCAACGGTCGTCCTGGCAACCTGGTCACCGCAACACAGGCCTATTTGCCCGAAACGATGGATGCGTTCGAGGTCGGCCTCAAGACCGAATTCCTCAATAACCGGGTTCGCCTGAACCTTTCCGCGTTCCACAACACGCTGAGCGACAAGCAGGAAAATATCCTGCAGGTCGTCGGAACCACGAACGTCACCAACACCCTGAACGCCGCCAAGGCTCGCTATCAGGGCCTCGAAGCCGAATTGGCCGTTGCGCCGATGCGGGGGTGGACGATCTCCGGATCGCTCGGCTATCTTGAAGCGAAGTATCTGAACTTCATCGGTAATCTGGGGCAGGGAGAGACGGACCTTTCCGGATTGAAGCTGCGGCGCACCCCGAAATGGACCGGTGGTCTGATTTCGGACTACAGCTTCGACGCCGGTCCGGGGACCATCGGCCTGAACGCGGCTCTGTTCCATACGTCGCGGTACCAAACGGACGTGATCAACGACCCGCGTGCGTCGATCCCGCCGGTGACGAAGGTCGACCTCGGTGTACGCTACGAGTTCCCGGTGAGCGGCAACACCACGCTCGAGGTCTCGGGCTTCGTCAAGAACGTGACCGACAACACCACGTACGACGGTTACACGTCGGGCGAGGCGGTATTCACCTTCATCGACTGGGCCAACCCGTCGCCGGGCCGGACCTGGGGCGCGTCGCTGACCGCGCGCTTCTGACACGACATGGCGGGCCGCCTCGTCAGCCTGGCGAGGTGGCTCGGTCTTTTTCGCTTTTCATCAGGCTGCGGCGGGGCACCGAAAATCCCAGGAGTTGAATATGAGGCTTGAAGGAAAAGTAGCACTGGTCACCGGCGCCGCGGGCGAACAGAACATGGCCCAGAAGATCGCCGAGCGCCTCGCCCAGGAAGGCGCGAAGGTCGTCGTGACCGGTCGTCACGAAGAGCCGTTGCGCAAGCTCGCGGCAGAGATCGGCGGCAGCTACATATTGATGGACATCACCAGCAAGGCCGATGTCGATGCCGCCGCTGACTTTGCCGTCAAAACCTATGGCAAACTGGACGTCGCGGTGAACGCGACTGGCTGGGGGCTGATGAAGCCGACCCATGAAACGACGGAGGCTGATCTCGACAAGATCATGGACATCCAGTTCAAAGGCCCCTTCTTCTTCATCCAGGCGATGTTGCGGGTAATGGGGCAGGGCGGATCGATCATTCAGATTTCCTCCGCCACCGCGACTATCATGCTCGAAAATCACGCCGCCTACATGGGCACCAAGGCCGGAATCGACCATGTGATCCGTACCGTGGCCAACGAATATGGCGCGCGCGGCATTCGGGCGAACTCCATTTCGCCGGGCCTCACCGAAACGCCGATGGCTGGCGACAGCTTCAGCGTGAAGGAACTGATCGACGCCTTTGCAAAGGAATATCCGCTTGGCCGCCTTGGCACGCGCGAAGATATTGCGGCTGCCGTTGTGTGGCTGGCATCCGACGAATGTTTCATGACCGGCCAGAATCTTCAGGTAAATGGCGGGCTCACGCTCCGCCGCAACCCGATCCTGTCCGAACTGGGCGAGGTGGCCGCGCGTGCCACGGCGCATCTGAGCAGTTGATAACGACACAGCGGTGCGGGCGGGAGCATTGCTTCCGTCCGCAAACGCGCAGGGAATGCAGAAAGGGAGGGTAGCGCTGGCTACCCTCCCTACTTTGCTTCTGAATTCGGCGGGGGCAGTGCTGAGTGGGCACCGCCTGAACAACCTGTTTGCTACATGCGGTAGCCGCCCCGGCCTGTTAGCTGTCGGGGCGGCTCCACCTCGTCTTAAAGGTCGGTGAATTGCATCCGGCGGATCGGATCGGTTCCATCAAATCCTTCTGCGGACTTCTTCATATGGTCGTAGAAGGGACGGGTGCCTTCTTCTTCATAAAGTTCAGTCATCACGCCAAGTTGTTTCGACGTATCCATGATGGCGTAGCGGCCCATACCATTAGGGAAGGTTTCGCCATAAAGAGCAGCCTCGCAGCCTTCAGCTTCATATTGAGCCATCCGCTTGTCCAGATCGTCGACGAACATGGCAAAATGATGAATCCGCGACTCGCCCTTCTTCACAAGATCGCGATAGGCGGACGGTTCATCATCATGCTGCTGCACGAATTCGGCGGTGATATTGCCCCACTGACCATAGACGGAGGTGACGTCGATGACGCTGTCCTTGCCGCGATAGCGATGGACGTGAAGCGGATAATGTTCGACAGCCCAGAACGGCCCCGATCCATAACGGCGGGAATGGGCACGGGCCGCTTCGATGGCGTCTGGCACCACAAAAGCGATCTGCGTGATCGCGAGGGCGGGTGTGAAGATAAAATCACTCATGGCGTTGCTTCCTTCAAAGACAATTGTCAGATGATTGATTCGATGATGAGGGTAATCGCGCGAGGGATCCGATCTTCGCCGACGGCATTGGACCATGTCGGCCGCCGGTGGCCAAGGACATGCCGCAGGTCCGAAAACCAGCGTATTTCCTGGCCCTTGAGCGAGCTGGCCCTCCGCTATGCAGCGCTTTTGGTGACCTTTTGATGATCATTCATCCTCTACCCGGAGCGGCTCATGCCCTGCTCCTCCGTCGCTGATTTCTCGACAAACGACAAATGTCTGCTAACGAATATGCCTCCATTCGTCAAATTGATAAATGGCGGCGTCGACTGAATGGGGCGGGGGAGGCGGCCCTTTGGGTGGCGGGACAGCGCATTGGTCATTGACTAAATGAACGACAACCGTCAGGTAATATGCCAACACCTTTGGCGCTGACGGGCGTTCGCTGGCGGATTGGGTGCTTGCAACGCGGACTTATGGAGAGGAAAAATGACCTATAATTTGACGGTGCGGCGCGAAGGTGCCGTGTTCATCATCGGCGGAACCGGCGGCGCGGGGTCGGCGATCGTGCGCGCCTTTGCAAAGACTGGCGCCAATATCGCCTTCACCTACAACAGCAATGAAACCAAGGCGAATGCGTTGGTGAATGAACTGGAAAGCGAAGGCGTAACGGCATCGGCCAGCAAGCTGGACATAACCGACTTGCAGGCGGTCGAACAATGCATCAGCGGCGTGGTGAAGCGTTTCGGCCATATCCACACGGTCATCTATGCGTCCGGGCCGATGTGGGACAACACTCTGCAACTGGCCGACGTGAAGCCCAGCTTCATGGAGTTTCTCGTCAAGACTGAACTGTTCGGCTTCTTCAACGTGATCAGCGCCACCAAGGAACAGATGCGCGCCAACAAGGGCGTCATCACTGTTTGCACCAGCTTCGGCAACGCCCGTCGCTTCGATCGCGACGGTCAGTCGGCGGTGCCAAAGGCGGGTCTGGAAAGCATGGCGCTTTATCTGGCGGCGGAAGAGGCTGTCTACGGAGTGCGCGCGAATGTCGTCCGCCTGGGCTGGTTCAACTTCGGTATGGGCGCGATCGACAAGACGGAGGCTTCGCTCGATGATCCGGGTCGTGCCATGACCGGCGGCGACGCTGGGGCCGAAGCGCTGGAATGGATGACCAGCCGCATTCGCCTGGGCAATCGGCCGGGTCGGGGCGAGGAGCTTGCCAGCATGGTGCTCTACCTTTCGTCTGAACAGGCGTCCTATGTCACCGGCCAGATCACCTGCGTGGATGGCGGCATTTCGCTTTGAACCTTTGGCAGGCGCCAGTCTTCATGACGGCGCCTGCTCCATGACGGCCCGCTGCACACACACCTGCGTGGGCTGCATCGATAATTGACATATGTCAGATAACATGTATCACTGGCGCGGCCCGCGAAGGCTGAATCGGGCTACTCCCGCATAGCGAGGCATATCAGCTGCGGTGATCGTTGTCCGGCTGACTGAGGCAGAGAGAGGATCGATGGTAAATATTTCCGTCCTGGCCGGACAGGTGGCTGGTGAACATCGTGTAGCCATGACGCCTTCGATTGTCGCCCGATATGCAAAGCTCGGCCTGTCGACGCTGGTCGAAAGCGGTGCAGGTCTTGCGGCGGGTTTCTCCGATGACGCCTATGCCGCGCAGGGTGCCCTGATCGTGGATCGCAAGGAAGCGCTTGGGCAGGCGGATGTCGTGGTCACGGTGCGTCCTCCGGCTGCCGCCGAACTGCTCGGGGTTCGTCCGGGAACGAAGCTGGTCGGTGGCTTGGCGCCCTTTGCGGATCCGGGCAGGATGGCGGCCTATGCCGATCTGGGAGTGGAAGCGATGGCGCTCGAAGTGCTCCCGCGCACGACCCGCGCGCAGGCAATGGATATATTGTCCAGCCAGGCCAATCTCGCTGGCTATCATGCGGTTGCGCGGGCCACGACCGAACTCAATCGCTGCCTGCCGATGATGACCACGGCCGCGGGGTCGATCGCGGCGGCCAAGGCGTTCGTCATGGGTGTGGGCGTCGCGGGTCTTCAGGCGATCGCGACCGCGCGGCGACTGGGCGCGGTCGTATCCGCCACCGATGTGCGGCCCGAAACACGCGAGCAGATCATGTCTCTGGGCGCCAAGCCCATATTCGAAGAGATTCAGGACGGCGACCAGCTGACCGCAGCGGTGGGCGGCTATGCCGGGGAAATGAGCGAAGTCTATCGGCAGCGTCAGGCGGCCTTGGTCAGCGGGCATATCGCCGGGCAGGACATGGTCGTCACGACCGCCCTCATCCCCGGACGGCCCGCTCCGCGCCTGATCAGCGATGCGCAGATCGCAAGCATGAAACCGGGCAGCGTGATCGTCGATCTGGCCGCCGAAAACGGCGGCAATGTCGAAGGTGTCATCGCCGGGGAAATGGTGCTGCGTCACGGGGTCAAGCTTATCGGGCTTGTCGATGGGGCGGCAAAGGTCGCCGTCGACGCGTCGAACCTGTTCGCGCGCAACTGCTATAATTT
This sequence comes from Sphingobium sp. TomTYG75, assembly GCF_054771635.1. Classification (NCBI taxonomy): domain Bacteria; kingdom Pseudomonadati; phylum Pseudomonadota; class Alphaproteobacteria; order Sphingomonadales; family Sphingobiaceae; genus Sphingobium; species Sphingobium sp. TomTYG75. The sequence goes on from NZ_BSRE01000002.1 coordinate 779,202, forward strand.
CATCGAAGCCTATTGGGACAAGGCGGAAAAGAGGTTGGCGATGCCCGCTGATGACGCGCTGATCGAAGCGGTTACGCTGACCCGCCATGGCGAGATCGTCCACCCGCGCTTCGTGCAGGCAGCGGCGGCCTGAACACAGGGGATAAGTCAGTGAACGCTTTCAATGCAGAGTATCTGTTCGTCTTCATATTGGCGGCCTTTTTGGGTTTTCAGCTGATCAAGAAGGTGTCGCCGCTTTTGCACTCGCCTTTGATGTCGCTGACCAATGCGATTGCGGCGGTGGTGATTGTGGGGGCGATCACGATCACGGGTGAGGAAGGGGCGACGCCGCTTGCCAAGACCTTGGGCTTCATCGCGGTTTTTTGTGCGACGGTGAACCTGGTGAGCGGGTTCATGATCACCGATCGCATGCTCAAGATGTTCAAGCCGCGGGGGAAGTAACAAATGGACGCCTTCGTACCTTTCGCGGCGATTGCCGCATCGGCCCTGTTCATCCTGTCGCTGATGTGGATGAGCCATCCATCGACCGCCCGTCGCGGCGTGCGCGCGGGCGAGATCGGGATGGTCATCGCCATCATCGGCGCGCTCGTCCAGCATGAGGTGGTGGATTACAACCTGATCATCATCGCGATGATCGCGGGCGCGGCGGCGGGCATCCCGATGGCGCTGCTGATGCCGATGACGGCGATCCCGCAGCGTACCGCCATCTCCCACGCCTTTGGCGCGCTGGCGGTCGGTCTGATCGGTGCCGCTGAATATTATAAGCACGCCCATGCCGAATATGCGGGCGGCTTCATCCTGTGGGCGCTGATGTTCGAGATGCTGCTGGGTTTCCTGACCTGCACCGCGTCGGTCGTCGCCTTCGCCAAGCTGCAGGAACTGATGGGCAGCCGTCCGGTGTCCTTCCCCGGCCAGCGCATCGTCAATGGCGCGGTGGCGCTGGCGACGGTGGCGATCGGCGTGACGCTGGCGCTTGATCCGACGCAGACCTGGCTGTTCCCGCTGTTCGCAGGCCTGGCGCTGCTGTTCGGCATATTGCTGGTGATCCCGATCGGCGGCGCGGACATGCCGACCGTGATCGCGCTGCTCAACAGCTATGCGGGTCTTGCCGCATCCGCGATGGGCTTTGCGCTGGGCAACAAGCTGCTGATCGTGGCGGGCGCGCTCGATGGCGCATCGGGCTTCATCCTGGCGCTGGTGATGTGCAAGGCGATGAACCGCAGCTTTGCCAATGTCATGTTCGGCGGCTTTGGCAAGGTGGTCGCGGGCGTTGCGGGCGGCAAGGACGACCGGGTGGTGCGCTCCGCCTCTGCCGAGGAAGCCGCGATGCAGCTGGAAAATGCCAGCAGCGTGGTCATCATTCCCGGCTATGGCATGGCGGTCGCGCAGGCGCAGCACAAGGTCAGCGAACTGTACCAGGCGCTCACGAAGAAGGGCGTGGACGTCAAGTTCGCGATCCACCCGGTGGCGGGCCGCATGCCCGGTCACATGAACGTGCTGCTGGCCGAAGCCAACGTTCCCTATGAACAGCTGGTCGACCTGGACGACATCAACCCTGAACTGCCGCAGGCGGACGTTGCGGTGATCATCGGCGCGAACGACACGGTGAACCCGTCGGCGCGCGACGATCCCAATAGCGCGATCGCGGGCATGCCGATCATCGAGGCGGACAGGGCCAAGTCGGTGTTCGTGATCAAACGCTCGATGAACGCGGGCTTCGCCGGGATCGACAATCCGATCTACTATAACAGCAACACCCAGATGCTGTTCGGCGACGCCAAGGATATGGTCGGCTCCATCGCCAAGGAACTGAGCGGGGGCGGCTCAGGCCTCCACTGAACGCCATTCACTTTCCCTCAACTACCCCACCGACCAAAGTGCCAACAATGACACTTTACCCTCGGGCAAAGTGTCATTCGCGACAAAAGCGACCAATTCCCAACGCAAGGGATTCACATTGGCCTCCACCTGTGCTTGATTCATCCCCGTTATGTTTCACGGTTCGATCAAGCCTCCTTCTTCCGCCAGTGGCGATCTTTCCGCCCTGCTGGACCGGCTTGCCCATGTCAGCACGCGGCCACGCTACGCCTTCATGCTGCTGACCCTGATTGCCGAAGCGGCGCGCCCGGACGGCAGCGCAGGACCGTTAGTGGCGAAAGAGGGCGGCTTGCAGCCTCTGCGCGACTGGCTGTGCGACGCGCTGACCCCCATGGGCGGCCGCGATCCCCGCCGCATGGCGCTGACCACGCGCGTGCGAGCCGAACTGGCCGTACAGGGGCGCTTGCCCGCCGATCCGGACGCCGCCAGCCTGGCGGTCGAAGAGGAGGTGAAGCTGCGCGTCCGCGCCTCGGGCAAGACCAACCTTAGCCGCGCCGTATCGGAAATGGTCGCGGCGGGCTTGCTGCGCCGTCATTATCAGGGCTACCGCGTCGATCACCATAATCGCGGCGCACAGCGGCAGGCCGTCTATACGCTGACCGGCCTCGCCCGCATTCTGATAGCATCCGCCGTCATGCCGCCCATGCAGCCGCCGCTTTCCCCGCCAATATCCACGCCAGTGCGCCCGCGGCAGGGAGAGCTTGGTCTCTGACCGCCCCGACCGCATCACCGATGGAACAGGCCCACGGCGTCCGTCGATACTCTGCTTAGAGCATCGTGCCTTAAATCAGAATCTTCCTCTGTTACCGTTCGCCCTGAGCTTGTCGAAGGGCTTTCCTTCTTTTTAGAAAGGTAAGGGCTTCGACAAGCTCAGCCCGAACGGGGTTGAGTGATCCAGATAAAAGGCGCGACGCTCTAATTCCCCGCGTTCGACGCTTCTTTGTCAGGCCCCAATGACACGCATGTGCTGACGCGGGCAATGCTCCATCGCCACCGGGCGAAAGACAAAACTTGCTTGCCTGGCTTAAGACGAACCGGTTCAGGTTGGCCACCACATGTGGACCCTTTCGCCTCCAACATCGTTTCCCATCCGTTCATATTAACCTTTGCAGGCAAAATCGATGCTTCTGGAGGTCGGTGAAATGGGACAGGCATTCCCAATGAAGTACTTGCCGCTATCCATGACAATTAAAAGCGGCTTGCGGTCCATTGATGCGCCCCGGTTCAGAAAGCCGTTCGCGATGGCGCGGTTGATCGGCAAACGCGCTGTCATCAACCCGGTCGTCCAGCCATGACCGTCATCACCCGCCTGTCCGCTCCCGCGCATCCCGCTATCCGCAGGCTCTCCGCGCTTGCCGCTCTCGATCAGGACGCGGAGGCAGCGCTGGCCGATGCCGCCCTGCGCAACCGCGTATTGAAGCCCGCGCGCGAACTGATCGCGGAGGGCGCGCCTATTTCGAACCCGTTGCTGATCCTCAATGGCTGGGCCGCTCGAACGCGCTTCCTTCCCGATGGACGGCGGCAGATCATGAGCATAATCCTGCCCGGCGACCTCATCGGCAATTGCCATCATGACCGCCCCTTGTCGGTATCGACCGTCGTCGCCCTCAGCCAGCTGACGGTCTGCGCCGCGCCGTCCATCGGCTCCCCGGCGCTTCAGCAGGCCTATCGAATAAGCCACGCCCTGGACGAAGCCTATCTGCTTGCCCAGATCACGCGCCTCGGCCGCCTCAGCGCGGAGGAACGGATCGCGGATCTCATGCTGGAATTGCGCGACCGTCTGGCGCTGTGCGGTCTGGTGAGCGAGGGCAGCTTTGCATGGCCGCTGACGCAGAACGCCCTTGCCGATGCCCTCGGCCTGACGTCCGTTCACGTCAACCGCACCCTGCAACAGATGCGGCGGCGTGGCGATGTAATCCTGCGTTCGGCACGTCTGCAACTGACCGATGCAGCTGAACTCGCCAAGCGGGTGGGCCATGTACCGGTACGCGTAACCGCTGCGGACGACTGACCATCGACTGACGAGAACGGGCCATTGCGCCAACCGCAACGGCCCGTCCATTATCTCGGAAAAGAAAGGAGCGTCAGCTCTTGGCTTCGGCCCCGGCCGTTGCCGCCTTTGCGCGAGGCTTGCGTGCTGCCTTGGCCGCCTTCGGCTGCGCGCCGTCAGCCGCCTTTGCCGAAGCAGCGGCAGGCTTTGCGGCGGGCTTCGCCGCTGCCTTGGCGGGCTTTGCAGCCTTCGCCGCCTTGCCAGCGGGCGCCTTGGCGCTTGCTGCGGCACCGGGTGCTTTCGGCGCGGCCTTGTCGCCTGCATTCGCCTGCTGGGGTGCGGCTGCCTTCACGCCGTTCGCTGTCGCGGGTTTGCGTCCCAGGCCAAGGCGCGTGGCAACGGCGCGGCGCGCTTCGGAATAGCTGGGCGCAACCAGCGGATAGGATTTTGGCAGATTGTAGCGCTGGCGATATTCGTCCGGCGAAAGGCCATTCGTCGCCAAATGGCGCTTCAGCGTCTTGTACGGCTTGCCGTCGATCATGCTCAGGATGTGGTCGGGTGACGACAGGCTTTTGCGAACGGAAACGGCCGGTGTGTAAGTCGCTGCCTGCGCATCGGCAGACTCCGCCGCCGGATCTTCAGTCAAGGCGATCCGGGTTGTCCGGATAAGCTCGGCGAGCCCCTCGCTCGTAACCGAATTGTTGGAGACAAACGCACTCAAAAGCTGAACTGTGAGCGTCGTGATGTCGGGCTGCGAATTTTCAGACATTGGCACGCTTCTCCGCACTGAATAACTGTGGCGACCTTCTGCGCGCTTTCAACTCAAATGTAAATCACCTTCACTTCTTTAGTGTGGCGATATCTGTCCCTATGATGGACGCTTCTGATGTTCCGCTGCTGTGGCGCCCTTACTAGAGGGCTGATCTTGTCCCATCTCATTATCGACATGATGGGTGAAGATGTTGATTGAACGCGGCTCTACCCACAATTTGGGCCGTAACCATCTTATATATTGTCGCCAGGGGAGGACCGAGGAATACGCATCCAAAATACGCCGCCATCGCCGAAAGTAACCGGCCGTCGCGCTGCGGGCCAAAAAAAGGGCCGGTCCAAAAAGGACCGGCCTAATGAGTTTTAGGAGAGGATGCCTGAAAGGCAGGGCGGCATTTGCCGCCGCGACCCTCTCCTGACAATTGTTTAGATCGGCATGTCGATTGCACGTCATGCAATCGTAACATTCGCGGCGCCCCGTTCCTTGCCGGAAGGGGCGCCCGGCCTGTTAGCCGTTCAGCTGATCCTTGACCGCCTTTGCGGGCGTGAAGGTCAGCTTCTTCGATGCTGCGATCTGGATGGTTGCGCCGGTCGACGGATTGCGGCCTTCGCGTGCTGGCTGATCCTTGACCTTGAACTTCCCAAAGCCGCTCAGCGAAACTTCGTCACCCTTGGCAGCGGCGCCAGCGATAGCGGCAAACACGCCGTCCACATATTTGCGGGCATCGGCCTTGGTCAGGCCATGCTCGGCTGCAACTGCTTCGGCGAGTTCGGTATTGTTCATCGATCGTCTCCCTTTCGTGGACGACGGGTCTTAACCTGTCTCATCGCCCGCAACTAGGGGTGTTTTTGCCCATTAACCGATATTTTCGTGCCGGATTCGAGATATTTTGGGGGTTGGCGAGGTCCATTCGCCTGCTCGTGCCGCGCGAATCTCTCTCCGCGCGCCTTCATGCCTGACCATTGGGCGCAGACTCGAGTCCCCTATCGGCAGTCTCAATCGGCACGCTTCCGCCGCCGGAGCCGTCCGCCCAGCGCCATGTCCTTCATTACGACACGCGCGGCATTATGCCCCGGCGCGCCCGTCACTCCGCCGCCCGGATGGGCGCCCGCGCCGCACATATAGAGCCCCTCGGCAGGTCCGCGATAACCGGAATGGCCCAGCACCGGCCTTGCCGCCCACAATTGGTCCAGCGTCATCGCGCCATGCATGATGTCGCCACCCACCATCCCGAACTTCCGTTCAAGGTCCAGCGGCGACAATATGTCCCGCGCGATCACGGACGCCGCAAAGCCCGGCGCATAAGCGTCCACCGTCGCGATCACGTCGTCCGCCGCTTGCCCCCGCGCCTCGTCCCAGCTTCGGCCATCGGGTAGCTGCGGCGCGAACTGTTGGCAGAACAGGCTCGCCACATGGCATCCCGGCGGCGCCAGGCTGTCGTCGATGATCGACGGGATCAGCATTTCGACGATCGGCGCGGATGACCAGCCCCTGGCCTTCGCATCGGTAAAGGCGCGGTCCATATAGTCCATGTCCGGCGCGATGATGATCCCGGCCTGCAAATGCTCGCCCGGTCCCGGCAGGCAGGCAAAGTCCGGCAGCGCCGACAGCGCGACATTCATGCGGAAACTGCCCGACGCCGTCCTGAAACCCCGGATGCGCTTGCGGAAATCGGGCGGCAGGTCGGCCGGGTCCATCATCCGTTCGTACAGCAGCTTGGGACCGACATTGGCTATCACCGCCGCCGCCATGACCTCCTCCCCGCTTTCCAGCCTGACGCCGACGGCCCGTCCGCCGTCCACCAGCACCCGTTCGACCGGCGCTTCCAGGCTGATCTCCACGCCCATCGCGCGGACGACCTTCGCCATGATCTGCGTGATCGCGCCCATGCCGCCGACGCTGTGGCCCCATGCGCCCTTCTTGCCGTTCACCTGTCCCATGACATGGTGCAGCAGGACATAGGCGCTGCCCGGCGTATCGGGCGACGCGTAATTGCCGACCATCGCGTCAAAGGCGAAGGCCGCCTTCACCGCCTCGCTCTCGAACCATCCGTCCAGAAAGGCGCGCGCCGATTTCAGGAACAGGTCCAGCATGTCGCGCTGCTCGTCCAGCGACAATGCGCCGACGCGCCGTCCCTGCGACAATGCCGCTGTCAGCATCGACAGCCCGTCGCCGACATTGGGCGGTGCCTTCAGCATCATGTCGCGCAGCAGATCCGCTATCGCCTCCAGCCCGTCCTGATAATGGGGCAGGGCAGCCGCATCTTTCGCGCTGAACCTGGCGAACTCCGCCTGCGTCTTTTCGATGCCGCCGCCGACTTTCAGATAGCGTCCGTCCGGCTGCGGCAGGAAATTGGCGATCGGCCGATCGATCACGCGATAGCCATGGTCGGCTAGTGCCATGTCCGCGATGACCTTGGGATGCAGCAGGCTTACGGTGTAGCTGGCGACCGAATTGCGGAAACCGGGATGAAACTCCTCCGTCACCGCCGCGCCGCCTACGACGTACCGCCGCTCCAATATGCGGACCCGGTAACCCGCGCGCGCCAGATAAAATGCGCACACCAGCCCATTATGCCCGCCCCCGATAATGACCGCGTCATACTTATACATATGTACAACAACTCACGGGCCTTCGGAAAATCCCGTTCTATTCGCCATTTCCTTCACGACTTCCATAACGCCGCGCCAGTCCGGCACAAACCATCAACTGAATCTGGTGAAACAACATCAACGGCAACAATATCGGTCCCACCGCACTTGCTGGAAACAAAACCCCGGCAATCGGCACCCCCGTCGCCAAACTCTTCTTCGACCCACAAAATTGCAGAACGACCGCATCTTCCCGCGACAATCCCAGCAAGCGCCCCAGACCCCAGGTAAACAGCAGCACCACCACCAAAATCGCAATCGACAACAGCGCCAGCAACAACAATTCTTCCCGTGACACCTTATGCCACATTCCCTCGACCACCGCCGCGCTGAACGCGGAATAGACGATCAGCAGGATCGAACCCCGATCCACTCGCCCCAACATCGCCTTGTGCCGCGACACAAAGCCGCCAATCCACGGCCGCGCCATATGGCCCAGCAGGAAAGGCAGCAGCAACTGCAATACAATCCCCTCCACCGCCGACAGGGAAATCAGACCGCCGGTCCCCCCGACGCTCTTCTGCATCAGCAGCGCCACCAGCAACGGCGTCAGAACGATCCCCAGCAAGTTCGAGAAGGACGCACTCACGACCGCCGCCGCGACGTTGCCTCGCGCTATCGCCGTGAAGGCGATCGACGATTGCACCGTCGAGGGCAACAGCGTCAGGAACAGCAACCCCGCTCGCATCTGCCCGGGGATCGCTTCCACATGCTGCGTCGCCAGCCCGATCAGCGGAAACAGCGCGAATGTCGTTCCTAGCGTCGCCAGATGCAGCTTCCACGCCATTGCCCCGCCCCAGATCGCTTCGCGCGATAGCTTCGCCCCATGCAGGAAGAACAGCAGCACGATGCCAGCGTCCGCAAGGATGCCAACGATATGCGCACCCTCGCCCCGCGCGGGAAGGACGGAGGCCAGCGCTACCATGGCGATCAGCAGCAGCAGGAAGGGGTCGGCGATTTCCCGTAGACGGCTCATGCCAGGGCTGTAGGCAGTCTAACGGAAAAAGGATAGACGCCCGGCCGATCGACACATTAGTGGGGGCTTAGGAAACGGAGGCGGTCATGACCAACGGGATCGAAATCATCGAACAGGGCGGCGTCCTGGAAATCCACATCGATCGCCCCGATAAGAAGAACGCGCTTACCGCAGCCATGTACGACAGCATGACCGCAGCCCTTGCCGAGGCGTCGGCGCGGAGCGACATCGGCGCTGTCCTGATCGCAGGAAAGGGTGACGCCTTCTGCGCAGGCAATGACCTTAAGGACTTCACTCAAGGACCGCAGGGTGGCGCGGCTGCATTCGCATTCATCCGCGCCATTGCAGACTTCGACAAGCCGCTGATCGCTGCCGTCCAGGGCCTGGCCGTGGGCGTGGGCACGACGATGCTGTTCCATTGCGACCTTGTCTATGCGGCGCCCGACGCGCGATTCATCATGCCCTTCGTCAATCTGGGCATCGTGCCGGAAGCTGGCTCAAGCCTGCTCGCGCCCGCGACGCTGGGCCATGCAAAAGCAGCGGCGATGCTGTTGCTGGGCGAGCCAATGGACGCCCAAACCGCTGACCGGTCAGGTCTGGTGACCGCAATCCTGCCCACCGAAGAACTACTTGGTCACGCTCGGGCGAAGGCGGCCACCCTCATGAAGAAGCCGCCCAAGGCACTGGCGGCCACCCGGCGGCTGCTAAAGGGCGATCCCGCCGCGCTGCTCGACAGGATCGAAGAGGAGGCGCGGCTTTTTGAACAGATGCTGGAATCCGAAGAGGCTCAGGAAGCCTTCGCTGCCTTCTTCGAAAAGCGCGCCCCTATATTCCGTCGCGATTGAACTTGGCGTGAGCCCCCGGCTGCCTGATAGCCATAAGTCTATTTAAATCGAAACCCTTGCTGGAAAACTCCAGGACGTTCAGCAATATTCTGTCCCTGTGCCGCACAAGACAAGTGTTCAGCGTGAAACGAGACCAAGGCAGATGAGCGACAAGGCCGTAACCACAGCTGAAACCGCGACTTCAGGGGCGGGCCGCTTCGCCCTTTTGGAGCCATTGCGCCAGCGGACCTACCGCACAATCTGGATCGCCAGCCTTTTTTCGAACTTCGGGCAACTTATACAAGGCGTCGGTGCGGCTTGGCTTATGACGCGGCTGAGTTCGTCGCCGCAGATGGTGGCGCTGGTCCAAACGGCCCTCATGCTGCCGTTGATGCTCGTCGCGTTGCCCGCTGGGGCGATCGCGGACATGATCGACCGGCGCAAGGTGGCGCTGGCTGGCCTTGTCTTCGCATCACTGATGGCGATCTGCCTCACGCTGCTTGCCGGTGCGGAACTGCTCTCTCCTTGGACATTGCTGCTCTTCTGCTTCCTGATCGGCACGGGGGTCGCCTTATATGGGCCTGCCTGGCAAGCCTCGATCGGTGAGCAGGTAAGCGGCGAGCATCTGCCTGCCGCGATCGCCCTCGGCACGATCAGCTACAATGTGGCGCGCAGCTTCGGCCCCGCGATCGGCGGCATCATCGTTGCCTCGCTGGGCGCAATGGCGGCCTTTGCAGCCAACGCTTTCTTCTATCTGCCGCTGATCCTTGCCTTCCTGATGTGGCAGCGGGAACATAAGCCTTCGCGCTTGCCCCCGGAAAGGATCGATCGGGCGATCGTCTCGGGCGTGCGCTATGCGGTGCATTCGCCCCCAATCCGGGTCGTGCTTATCCGCACACATGTCGTGGGTCTGGCGGGGGCATCAGTGTCCGCACTCACACCTTTGATCGCAAAGGACCTGCTGCACGGGTCGGCAAGCACCTATGGCTTGTTATTGGGCGCCTATGGCGTGGGCGCGGTGCTGGGCGCCACCGGGCTTGATCTGGTGCGTCGGCGTCTGCGGCCGGAGCAGGCTGCGGGATTGTTGTCGATATTGCTGGGCGCAATGATCATCCTCGCCGGGATCAGCAGCTACACCGTTCTGACTTGCGGGGCACTGCTGGTCGCGGGCTTTGCCTGGATGATCCTGGTCGCACAGTTCAACGTCGCTGTGCAAATGTCAGCACCGCGTTGGGTCACGGCGCGCGCGCTTGCCTGCTATGGCTCGGCGTTGACGGGTGGGCTCGCTCTGGGTGCGTGGCTGTGGGGCTCGATCGCCACCGCTCTAGGAACAGGTGAAGCGATGATGATGTCGGGGGCAGCGATGGTGTTCAGCACCATTCTCGGTCTCGTCTTTCCGTTGGCGCGATCGCTCCCCGATGGATTGGAACAAAGCATTCTCAGTCATCAGCCGCAGGTTGGCCTTGCACTGACCTCGCGCAGTGGTCCCATAGTCGTGAAAATCGATTATCGGGTAGATACTGACAAGGCGCGCGACTTCTATGCCGCGATGCAGAAGGTGCGCAGCGCCCGCCTCCGAAGTGGTGCCTTTGGCTGGTCCGTGGCACGCGACATCGCAGATCCCGAACTCTGGACCGAACATTATCATTGTCCGACCTGGGGAGATTATCTGCACCAGCGCGATCGTATGACGATGAGCGACCGCCAGATCGAGGACGCCGCTAATGCCTTCCACATGGGGAGCGGCGAGGGGCGGGTACGGCGGCGCCTCGAACGGCCGACCGGATCGGTGCGGTGGCGGGCGGACACGCCTGACCGCCGAGACGAGGCGATCGATATAATCTACCCTTAGAACAATCGGTTCGTGCAGGAGCGCAAGCAATCGTTGTCAATATAAACAGGCGCGCTAGAATCGCGTTGAAATCGAATTTGGAGAGCGGAATGCCGAGGCAGGCGAAACGGACGGTAGGGCGTCCCCGAAGGCTGACGCTGGAAATGATTGTCGATGCCGCCTGCGAGGTCGGCATCGCCAAGCTGGAGATGAGTCTGGTTGCCGAAAGGCTGAATACCGGTGTTGCCACGCTATATGGCTATGTGCGGGGGCGGGAACATCTGCTGCAACTCGTGGCACAGCGTCTAGTAGGGCAAGCGCTGATCAAGGATGAAGGACAGAGTTGGCAGGATATATTGCGCGAACATGCGACAGTTACCTATCGTCTCTTCCGGTCCCTGCCTCACCTCATCACCAATCTGATTGGAAAAGAACCCGAACAGCATTCGTTCGACTATTCGCAGAGGGTGCTCACGATGCTGGAGGCGAGGGGGCTTCCTCCCGCTGTGGCCCTGAACGTTTATATCGAGATTAATCAGGTCGTGATCGGTGCTGCGATCAGCATGATGCGGAGGGAGGTGCTGATCCAACTCCCTGAGTACGAGACTGAAAATTGGGGACCGCTACCGGAAATCCTTGGCGATTATTGCACAACACTGGAGCGGATCATCTCTGGCTATGAGGTGGAACTGAGGTTGGGTGAAGACGAAGCGTCGCCTCAAAATGCCTGAAAAGTCGGCTCGCGCTCTTGCCGCTGATTAAATTTTCGTCGTGCGGTAATGGAAGAAATATCTCTCTCCCATCTGGGAGGTTTGATGATTCGCGCCTTCTGTCATCTGGGTCTGCGAAAGGCTGGACAAGACGATGACAGATACAAAAACGCTCACCCACCTGGCGCGCCTGGAAGCGGAGAGCATACATATTCTGAGAGAGGTTGTGGCCGAGGCTGAAAAGCCGGTCATGTTATACAGCGTGGGCAAGGACAGCGCGGTGATGCTGCACCTAGCCCGCAAGGCATTCTATCCCTCGCCGCCGCCATTTCCCCTGCTGCACGTCGATACGACGTGGAAGTTCCAGGAAATGTACAAGCTGCGCGATCGCATGGCCAAGGAAAGCGGCATGGAGCTGCTGGTCTATCACAATCCGGAAGCGCAGGAGCGCGGGATCAACCCGTTCGACCACGGCGCGCTGCACACCGACATGTGGAAGACCGAAGGTCTGAAGCAGGCGCTCGACCTTTATGGCTTCGACGCAGCCTTTGGCGGCGCACGCCGTGACGAGGAAAAGAGCCGCGCCAAGGAGCGCATCTTCTCCTTCCGTACCGCCTCGCATGGCTGGGACCCGAAGAACCAGCGGCCGGAGCTGTGGAACCTCTACAATGCGAAGAAGAACAAGGGTGAAAGCATCCGCGTCTTCCCGATCAGCAACTGGACCGAGCTGGATATCTGGCAGTATATCCACCTCAACAATGTGCCGATCGTGCCGCTCTATTTCGCCGAGGAACGCCCGACCGTCGAGCGTGACGGCATGCTGCTGATGGTCGATGACGAACGCTTCCCGCTGAAGGAAGGCGAGACGCCGGTGATGCGATCGATCCGCTTCCGCACGTTGGGCTGTTATCCGTTGACTGGCGCTGTCGAAAGCGAAGCGAAGACGCTGCCGGAAGTCATCCAGGAAACGCTGCTGACCACCACCTCCGAGCGTCAGGGCCGCGCCATCGACAAGGATGCGGGCGGCGCCGGCATGGAGAAGAAGAAGCAGGAAGGCTATTTCTGACCTCTGCCCTCATCCCGGCGTTAGCCGGGATTTGAGGCCCCGAGGCAGAACCTTCCTTCAGATCAACGAGATGCCACCCTGCGCTGGCATGACGGGACAGATGACATGACCGACACTCTCGACGAACCCATTTACAAGACCGACGCCCTCATTGCCGAGGATATCGACGAATATCTGAAGGTGCATGAGCACAAGACGATGCTGCGCTTCATCACCTGCGGGTCGGTGGATGATGGCAAGTCCACCCTGATTGGCCGCCTGCTTTATGACAGCAAGATGATCTTCGAGGATCAGCTGGCGGCACTGGAGGCGGACTCCAAGAAGGTCGGCACGCAGGGCCAGGAAATCGACTTCGCGCTGCTGGTCGATGGCCTCGCCGCCGAGCGCGAGCAGGGCATCACGATCGACGTGGCTTATCGCTTCTTCGGGACCGAAAAGCGCAAGTTCATTGTCGCCGATACCCCCGGCCACGAACAATATACGCGCAACATGGTGACCGGCGCATCGACCGCCGATCTCGCCGTCATCCTGATCGACGCGCGCAAGGGCGTGCTCACGCAGACGAAGCGCCACAGCTATCTGGCGCACCTGATCGGCATCAAGAATATCGTGCTGGCGGTGAACAAGATGGACTTGGTCGATTATGACCAGGCGGTCTATGACGGTATCGTCAAGGATTACACCGAATTCGCGCGCTCGATCGGCATTCAGCATTTCGTGCCGATGCCGATTTCCGGCTTCAAGGGCGACAATATCACTGGCCCTTCGGAGAACACGCCTTGGTACAAGGGCCCGGCCCTGATCGAGCATCTGGAAACCGTCGAAGTCAACAGCGCGACCGACGCGGAAAAGCCGTTCCGCATGCCGGTGCAGTGGGTCAACCGCCCGAACCTCGACTTCCGCGGCTTTTCCGGCCTGATTGCCACCGGCACCGTGAAGCCGGGCGATGCGATCCGCGTGCTGCCTTCGGGCAAGACCAGCACGGTGACGCGTATTGTGACGCTGGACGGCGATCTGGATCAGGCTGTCGCGGGGCAGTCGGTGACGATCTGCTTCGCTGACGAGATCGACTGCTCGCGCGGCGACGTCATCGCGCTGGCCGACAATCCTCCGCAGGCTGCCGACCAGTTCGAAGCCACCATCGTGTGGATGGCTGACGAGGAAATGCTGCCGGGCCGTCCTTATTGGCTGAAGATCGGGACGCAGACCGTCACCGCGACGGTGCAGCACCCGAAATATCAAGTGAACGTCAACACGATGGAGCATCTGGCGGCCAAGACGCTGGACCTCAACGCTATCGGTGTCGCTAATCTGTCCACCGATAAGCAGATCGTGTTCGAGTCCTATGAGCAGAACCGGACGCTGGGCGGCTTCATCCTGATCGACAAGATCACGAACGCCACCGTGGCGGCGGGCATGCTGCACTTCTCGCTGCGGCGGGCGCAGAATGTCCACTGGCAGGCGACCGATGTCACCCGTGAGTTCCATGCGGGCCTCAAGAACCAGAAGCCTGCCGTGCTGTGGTTCACCGGGCTTTCTGGCGCGGGCAAGTCGACCATCGCCAATCTGGTGGAAAAGAGACTGGCGCGGATGAACCGGCACACTTTCCTGCTGGATGGCGACAATGTACGCCACGGCCTGAACAAGGATCTGGGCTTCACCGATGCCGACCGCGTGGAGAATATCCGTCGCGTGGGCGAGGTTGCCAAGCTGATGACCGACGCGGGCCTGATCGTCATTACCGCCTTCATCTCGCCCTTCCGGTCGGAGCGCGAAATGGTGCGGCAGATGATGCAGCCGGGCGAGTTCATCGAGGTGCACATCGATACGCCGCTTGCTGAAGCAGAGGCACGGGACGTCAAGGGCCTCTACAAGAAGGCGCGTGCCGGGGATCTCAAGAACTTCACCGGCATTGACAGCCCCTATGAGCCGCCAGAGGACCCGGAAATCCGCATCGACACAACGGCCATGACCGCCGAGGAAGCGGCCGACGCCATCGTAGCCAGGCTGATCCCATGAGCGGCGGGATGAGCGATGCCGACCTTGCGGCGCATCTTGCCGAAACCGCCGGGCGTATCCTGCTTGAGGTGCGCGCCAGCGGCATGTTCAGCGCCAAGGCGCTGGGCAAGGCGGGCGATCAAACGGCCAACCAATTCCTTGTTCACGCCCTGCGTGAACAACGGGGCGAGGACGGGTTGCTGTCTGAGGAAGAGAAGGACAATGCCGAGCGGCTGAGCCAAAGCCGCGTCTGGATTGTGGATCCTGTCGATGGCACCCGCGAATATGGCGAGGAGCGATCCGATTGGGCGGTCCATGTCGGTCTGGCGATCGATGGGCAGCCGGAGATCGGCGCTGTAGCGCTGCCGGGCCTTGACCTGACCGGAAAAGGGAAGGGTACAATAGTTCGGTCGGATCAGCCGCAGCCGATCCCGCCTGCACCCGAAAAGCTACGCATGGTGGTCAGCCGCACCCGCCCGGCCGCCGAAGCTGTCGCGGTCGCGGAAAAGCTGGGTGCCGAGCTTGTTCCGATGGGCTCGGCCGGCGCGAAAGCGATGGCGGTGATATTGGGGCAGGCAGATATTTACCTGCATTCCGGCGGCCAATATGAATGGGACAGTATGGCACCTGTCGCCGTGGCGAAGGCGCATGGCCTGCACTGCTCGCGAATTGATGGCAGCCCGCTGATCTACAATCAGGCAAATGTGTATCTGCCTGACCTGCTCATTTGCAGAAAAGAACATGCTCAGCAGTTATTGGCCCTTATCAGCGAAGTTCAGGTCAGCGCCTGATAATCAAAACTGAGGACTGCCAATGCCTGTTGAGTGAGGATCGAGCCATGCCGCGCACAACGCGGCGTGGTTCGAAGCTCATTTCGTCAAAGCGAACTGCAAGGAAACTGTCGCACCTAAAGTCAGTTGGCCCGGCTTGACCGAACTCGGTGGAGAGGGAGGTGACGGCGTTGCAGCCATACGGCCCGTCACCATTAGGGGCTCAACCGAGTAAAACTCTTAAAAATCGGCACCGATTGCGCGATAGAGGGATATACGATTTAGCAACAGTTCAAGGTCCGTCGCGATCGCGCTCCGCCGGGCGGAATATAGCGAGCGTTGGTTCACGAGTGTTGTCAGGAACGGATCGATACCCGCCCGATAACGCTGTTCGGACAAGGCATAGGCATTCTCATTCGACGCGACCAGAGCTCGCTGAGCCCGCTGCTGTTCGCCTATGGTGCCTCCGCGTGCCAAGGCGTCGGCGACTTCACGAAAGGCGCTCTGGATGGCATTCTCGTAGCTGGCAATTGCGGCCTGCTGTTGCGCCTTACTATATTCGATATTGGCTTTCACACCGCCACCGAAGATGGGAAGGCTCGCCGATGGAGCAGCTGTCCAACTGAATGCGCCGCCAGTGAAAAGCGACGACAGTGCTGAACTGGCGACGCCGATCGCTGACGTCAGGCTGATCTTCGGGAACATCGCGGCCCGTACAGCGCCGATATTCGCATTCGCAGCCTGTAATTGATGTTCGGCCTGCAGCACATCTGGCCGCTGAAGCAGGATTTCGGACGAAGTCCCGGCAGGAACTTGCGCAGTCGAGCTGATTAGAGCGGATAGGGATAGCGGGAGCAGAGCTTCTTCTACCGGCGCCCCGGCGAGCAGATCCAGCGCGTTGCGATCCTGCGCTACCTGCGTAACCGCGGCCGCGACATCGGACCTCGCCTGCTCGACGATCGTTTCCGCCTGATGGACGTCGAGCTTGCCGGAAAGACCGACGCCGTTGAGCGATCGTGTAAGCGCGAGCGTCCGTTCGGCGCCGCTGAGCGTATCGCGAGCTACGGCAAGCAATTGCTGGTCCGCAGCAAGCGTTGCATAGGCGCTGGCCGTTTCCGCGACGAGCGCGATGCGCGCGGCGCGCGCGCCCTCCTGGCTTGCGAGATAGGATTGAAGGGCGGATTCACTCAAATTGCGCAGGCGGCCGAACAGATCGATTTCGAAAGCGCTAAAACCGATGTCCGCGCTGTAATTGTCCTGACGCTGGTCATTCCGGTGCGTGAGCGTCGCGTTGGCATCCGCCGTAACCGTAGGCATCTGCGCGGCCCGCTGAATGCGATATTGGGCGCGCGCCGCGAGAAGGTTGGCCAGAGTTACGCGAAGATCCCGATTGTTGATCAGCGCCCGATCAATGATCGTACGCAGCCGTTCGTCGCCGACCAAAGCCGTCCAGGGCAAACCTGCCACTTCTGTAGGAAGGGCGGTTGAATATGCGGATCCATTTGGCCAAGCGGGCGGAACGGGCGCGGTGGGCCGCTCATATGCGGGCGCCAGATTGCAGGCGGTCAGCGTCACGGACAGGCCGAGGGGGAGCAAGCGCCTCATGCGGGCACCTCCGATCCGGTGACAGATGAATGGTCCTTGCGTCTGAAAAGCCGCATGATCGTGAAGAAAAACAGCGGCACATAAAAGATGGCAAGCAAGGTTCCGGTCAGCATGCCGCCAGCAACCGCCGTGCCGATGGCGATGCGGCTTTGTGCGCCAGCGCCATGAGCGAGCGCCAGCGGCATAACGCCCGCAATGAAGGCGAGCGAGGTCATTATGATCGGTCGGAAACGGAGCCTGGCCGCTTCGATTGCCGCGCTCATCGCGTCCTTGCCATCGCGATAGGCAAATTCGGCGAATTCAACGATGAGGATCGCGTTCTTTGCGGCCAGCCCCATCGTGGTGAGGAGGCCTACCTGGAAGAATACATTATTCTCCAGCCCGCGCGCCCACACCGCGACGACTGCCCCGATCAGGCCCAGCGGGATTACGAACAATACTGCGAGCGGCACCGACCAGCTTTCATAAAGCGCAGCGAGGCAGAGAAAGACAACCAGCACGGAGAGAGAATAAAGCAAGGGCGCCTGTCCGCCAGACAATTGTTCCTGATAGGAAAGGCCGCTCCAGGCATAGCTGGTTCCTGTCGGCAATTGCTGCTGCAAACGCACCATTTCATCCATGGCTTCCCCCGAACTCGCACCGGGTGCCGCCTGTCCCTGTATTTCATAGGAGGATTGGCCGTTGAAGCGCGACACTGTTGTCGGACCCATTTCCCAATGGGTGGTGGCGAAAGCGGAGAATGGAACCATTTCGCCCGTGGCGGCAGAGCGCACTTGCCAGTTTTCAATGTCGGTCGGCAAAGCTCGATAAGGCGCGTCTGCCTGCATAAAGACGCGTTTTACGCGTCCGCGATCAATGAAGTCGTTGATATAGCTGCTTCCCCAGGCGGAACTTAGAACATCGTCCACATCATTTTGTGTAAGTCCAAGCACAGCAAGCTTTTCATTATCGATATCGACCTTCAACTGGGGCGTGTCCTCAAGCGTAGCGGCACGCACACCCGCGAGCAGAGGGCTTTGCGAAGCTGCAGCGAGCAGCTGGTTGCGCACGGCCAGGAACTTGTCTCGGCTGAGGCCGCCTGTGTTGAGCAGCTCGAAGGTAAAGCCGTTCGACTGGCCCAGGCCACGGATGGCGGGCGGCGTCATGGCCAGAATTTTCGCATCACGTACGGCTGCGAGCTGCTTTGTAGCGCGGTTCGCGATCTCGGTCGCGCTATTCGCCTTACCCTTCCGGTCTTCCCAAGGATTGAGATTGATGAAACCCTGCGCGGTATTTTCGCCCTGTCCTGCAAAACTGAAACCTTGGGCAATGAATATGTTGCCGACGTTATTTCCTTCTTCGCTTTGGAAGTAGCTGCGAACACTCTCGACCACTTGCGCGGTTCGCGTGGACTTGGCGCCAGCGGGAAGGGTCATCTGCACCATGACCTGGCCCTGATCCTCTACGGGGAGGAAGCTGGTCGGCAAGCGGACAAAGATCAGCGCAAGGACGCCCAATATCAGCAGATAGATCGTCCAGAAGAGGGCGCGCCGATGCATGATTGCCTCAAGCCGCCGCATATAGCCGCCGGTCACGCGCCCAAACCAGCGGTTGAACCGGCCCGCCCATCCCTGGTGACGGCGCTCCTCACTGGCCGATTTCAACAATGTGGCGCACAGGGCGGGCGACAGGATGAGCGCAACCACCACGGACAGAAGCATGGAGGACACAATGGTGATGGAGAACTGCCGGTAAATAACCCCCGTCGAACCGCCGAAGAAGGCCATGGGCAGGAGAACGGCCGAAAGGACAAGGGCTATGCCGACCAGCGCACTGCCTATCTCTTCCATCGATTTGATTGTGGCGGCGCGCGCGTCAAGCCCCTCATCGTGCATCAGCCGTTCGACATTCTCGACGACTACGATCGCGTCATCGACCAGAAGGCCGATGGACAACACCATGCCGAACAGTGTGAGCGTGTTGATGGAATAGCCGAAAAGGGCTAGCACGCCGAAGGTCCCGAGCAGGACGACCGGAACCGCCACCGCAGGGATCAGCGTCGCGCGCCAGCTTTGCAGAAAGACGAACATGACCACGACGACCAGCCCGACGGCTTCGATAAGTGTCTTGATGACCTCATCCACGGAAAGCCGGATGAAGGGTGTCGTATCGCGCGGGAATGCGATGCTGTACCCGTGGGGCAGGTTCGTGGACAGCTCTGCGACCTTTGCCTTGACGAGTTCGGCGGTCTTCAGAGCGTCGGCGCCGGGAGCGAGTTGGAGTGCGATGCCCGATCCAGGATGTCCGTTCAGCGCGGCTGAAAAGGTGTAACTTTCATTCCCAAGTTCGACCCGAGCAACATCGGAGAGGTGAACGACGGACCCATCGCTTTGAGTTTTCACTATGATGTTGCGAAATTCTTCGGGAGTCTGGAGGCGTGCACGCGCGCGAACGGTGGCATTCAGTTGCTGTCCGGCGGGCGCCGGATCAGCGCCGATCTGACCGGCGGAAACCTCGACATTCTGCGACCGGATCGCGTTTTCGACGTCCGACGGCATGAGCTTGACGGTGGCGAGTTTGTAGGGATCCAGCCATATGCGCATGGCATATTGGGATCCAAAAATCTGAACGTCGCCGATACCTTCCAAGCGGGAGATGGGGTCCTGAAAATTATTGACCAGGTAATCGGAGATATCAGTCTGGGTGGCTCGATCGGTACGATCGTACAGCGCAACCAGCATCAGGAAATCGGTCTGCGATTTAGTGACGGTCAGGCCCTGCTGCTGAACTGCATTGGGCAACCGGCTTAACGCCTGCTGCACCTTATTTTGAACCTGGACCTGCGCAGTATCGGGGTCGGTGCCTTTGTCAAAGGTGACAGTGATACGCGACTGGCCATTGGCGGTGGATGTCGAGGAGAAATACATCAGGCCATCGATGCCAGTCAGTTGCTGCTCGATGACCTGCGTGACGCTTGTCTCTACAGTATCGGCCGAAGCGCCTGGATAATTTGCTCTGATGTTGACCGCAGGCGGCGCGATATCTGGATACTGAGCAATAGGCAGCGACAGCATGGCGCCAAGTCCAGCCAGCATGATGCCGATCGCGATCACCCAGGCGAAGATTGGCCGATCGATGAAAAAGCGGCTGAGCATCGGAGGACCTAGCTCCCTTGGCCGACGGTTGCGGAGCGGACGGTATCGCCCGGTTTCACCTTGTCAGTTCCTTCGACGATCAGCCGATCACCGGACTTGAGGCCTGCGGTCACAAGCCATTTGTCCCCTATCGCCTGCGCCGTAGTGACGGTGCGCTGCTCCACCTTGTTTGCCCGATTGACGACAAGTGCGGTGGCATTGCCCTTGGGATCACGGCTGATCCCCTGCTGGGGCGCGAGTATGCCGTTGGGCACGACGGCCTGCGGGGCCACCACGCGCACGAACATCCCGGGAAGGAGGAGGCTGTCAGGATTGGGGAAGCGCGCGCGCAGGGTAATGGTGCCGCTATTGGGGTCCACGATAGGCTCGGCAAATTCTATACGGCCTTCAAGCGGATAGTCGCTGCCGTCGTCCAGTTTCAGCCGGATGGTGGCACTGGCAGGTAGTGCTTTACCCGCGGCCAGATTGCGGCGCAGCGCCAGGAGCTGCGCGCTGGACTGCGTAATGTCGACAAAGATGGGGTCAAGCTGCTGGATTGTGGCAAGCGGGGCAGCTTGACTAGCTGTGACCAATGCGCCCGGCGTAACCGAAGAACGGCCAATGCGCCCGCTGATCGGTGCCCGAACTTCGGTGAAGCGCAGGTTTATGCTGGCAGTCTGAAGCGACGCGCGCGCTTGTTGAATGGCGGCGCTTGCTTGCCGCGAAGATGCCACCACGTCGTCCCGCTCCTGCGCGCTCACGGCCTCTGTCTGCCCGAGCGCCTGATAGCGGCGCGCCTTGGCTTGCGCCGCGACCGCTGTCGCCTGCGCATTGGCTAGCGAAGCTTGCGCTTCATCGCGAGAGGCGCGGTAGAGGGACGGATCAATCTGATATAATGGCTGGCCCGCATGCACATAGGAGCCTTCGGTAAAGAGGCGCTTTTGAACGACGCCAGCAACCTGTGGTCGCACCTCAGACATCAGCGTCGACGCGGTGCGTCCGGGTAGCTCTGTCGATACGGTAACGTCCTGCGCCTGAAGCGTGACTACGCCCACTTCGACCTGCTTTTTCTCAGGCGGTTTGCTTTGGCTGCATGCGGTGGCGAGCAAACAAATGGCCGCGCCTAATTGAGCGTAGCGGGATGAGGAGAGTGCAGAGCGCAGCGGCATGGCGGCAGGTGATCCAGTGGCGGGGTTCAGCAGTACGGAAACTTCACCCGGCGCAGGGGGAGGGGAGCGCCGGGTGAAGGACGGGCCAGCTGTCTGACAGGCTCCGACGCTCCCTATTCGCGTCTTGGCAGGTGTTTGAAAAGGCCGAACATGTGCCATTGTGCATCGCAATATGTCGAAATGTATCAGCGCGTATCAGGGGCACTGAGGAAGGCAGACTTTTCATGCTGAACACCGTAAAAGGCGGCGATGCCTGACCAGATGAACAGCCGCCAAGCACGCCTGATCGTAGTCGATGACGACCCCGACATTCGGGACTTGATTGTGCAGCAGTTGCGGCAGGAACATTATGAGGTGGTAGCCGCAGGCTGCTTGGGAGAGCTTTATCAGGCCCTTTCGGTGCATGCGGCCGACCTCATCGTGCTTGATCTCAACCTCCCGGACGGCGACGGGCTCACCCTGTGCCGGGAGTTGCGGGCCGAAGGAAATGACGTCCCCATCATCATGGTATCCGCCAGAGGCAGTGCGATCGACCGGGTGCTCGGGCTGGAACTGGGAGCGGATGACTATCTCACAAAGCCGTTCGAGCCACGCGAATTGCTCGTTCGCATACGCAACCTGTTACGCCGGTCCCATGCTGACGAACCCGACCGGCAGCGCGACAAAGGCGTGCGCATCGCCAGCTTCGGTCCCTGGCGTCTCGACCTCTTCCAGCGCAGGCTGATCGCTGAAGACGGCCGACTGGTGATGCTTTCGTCTGCGGAGTTTCGCCTGCTGTCCCGGTTTATC
The DNA here is from genome assembly GCF_054771635.1 of Sphingobium sp. TomTYG75. Taxonomy (NCBI): domain Bacteria; kingdom Pseudomonadati; phylum Pseudomonadota; class Alphaproteobacteria; order Sphingomonadales; family Sphingobiaceae; genus Sphingobium; species Sphingobium sp. TomTYG75. The sequence goes on from NZ_BSRE01000002.1 coordinate 801,344, forward strand.
GATGAGCCCAATGTGGTCCTCTCACGGGAAAGCCTTGTGCCTGAACGTCGAGCGACTGCTGCGTTCGACCGCTCGACCGATCTACAGGTAAGCCGATTGAGGCAGAAACTGGCGACCATGCCGGGGGGTGAGGAACTCATTCTAACGGTGCGGGGCGAAGGGTATGTACTCGCAAGTCCGGTATCCTACGAATGATTGAACGTCTTTGGAGCCGTGTTCGAGGCTTTTTGCGCTCGCTGACAGGACAAATATTCCTGTTGTTGACAATTGGCATGTCGTTGGCCGCGATGCTGGCTTTGCTGATCGCTGAACAAAGCAGGAGCCATGACTTTCAGCAATGGCGCATGCAGCGGGTGGTGGCGAGCGCCGAGGACATCGGTCATCGCCTTCAGCGTGATCCCAAGCGGGTCGAGGCCATGCTGGCGGCCCAGCAAATCATGGGCGCGGCGTTGGCACCGGAGGGCATCGCGGTGGCTGAACCGGATGCTGAGCTTGCAAAAGCGCTCAGGGCGCGGTTCGGCCCCGGGTCGAACCCGGAGGCTAGTCAGGTTCCTGCAGGATTTTGCTTTCCGCGCCTGCGTTATGATCCATCGGCGGGCGCCGCTGGGGTGGTCAACGCGCCGCGCCCGTCATGCTGGATCGTACGATTTACCGATAGCACTGGTGCTCGACGATCCATGGCGCTCAACCTGCCGCGCATGGAGCGTCCGCCCAGTATGATGGCCAACCCGCTCTATATGCTCCTGATCATCGCCGCATCTGCTGGTCTTGCTATCATCGTGTCCCGGATCGTAACCCAACCATTGCGGCGCCTTGAGCACGCGGCGGAGTCCTTCTCCCTGTCGCTCGACCCGGAGGAAATTCCTGAAAACGGGCCTGAAGAAGTGCGTGCGGCGCTATCGACCTTCAACCTCATGCAACGGCGCGCGCGTGCTGGTTTTGCCGAGCGTACGCAATTGCTGGCGGCCATCAGCCACGATTTGCAGACGCCGCTTACCCGGCTGAGGTTACGGCTTGAACTCGTCGAAAATGAGGAGTTGCGTGCGCGGCTATTGCAGGACCATCAGGCGATGCAAACCTTGGTAAAAGAGGGACTGGATCTCGCCGCCAGTACCGAGACGCAGGAAGAATGGTCAGTCATTGATATCGATTCCATGCTGGAAAGCATGGTCGAGGATGCGCAGGATCTGGGCGCTCCATTGCGGTTCGCGGGAGGGTGTGGCGGGACGATCCGGGCCAAGCCCAATGCACTGAGCCGATGCATCACTAATCTGGTCAGTAACGCCCTCAAATATGGTGGCGAGGCCGAAATCGGATGTTTCCGCCAGGGATGCCGACTTGTCATACACATCCGGGACAAAGGGCCGGGCATACCGGCGGAACAGCTAGATCAGATGTTTGAGCCCTTCACTCGCGGTGCTTCAGGGCAGCCGGGCGGGCGGCCCGGCACGGGCATCGGTCTGACTATAGCGCGGTCACTGGCGCTCACCTTCGACGCGTCCGTCCGGCTGATGAATGCGGACGATGGCGGGCTGGTCGCCCTTATCGAAATGAAGGCGTAAGTTCGATCTTTCGCGTTGCCAGACGGTCGGCTTCGTCTGGATTATGGGTGACATAGATTATCGGGAGCCGAAGCTCGTCCCGTATGCGCAGGACAACATCCATGATGTCTTCCCGGCGAGCGGGGTCTATGGAGGCGAGAGGCTCGTCCATGAGCAAGGCTCGGGCGCCAGACAGCAGAGCGCGGCCAATGGCAACGCGTTGTGCTTCGCCGCCCGACAATGTGCGTGGCCAGCGGCTGAGCAGATGTTCAATCCCGAGAAAATCGACGACCGCTTGTAGAGACATCCATCTGTCCTGCGGCGTCGCAAGCCGATAGCCATAGAGCAGGTTCGCCCGCACCCGAAGATGGGGGAAAAGGCGGCCATCCTGGAAAACATATCCGATGCGACGACGATAGGAGGGCAAATCGATGGCGGCATCGGCATCGAACAATATTTCTCCATCGACGCTGATATGACCCTGATCCGGGCGCAGCAGACCAGCGATCATGTTGAGGATCGATGTCTTCCCTACGCCGGAGGGTCCCCAGAGCAGGGTGATGCCATCTGATGCTGCAAAGCGCGCCGTAACGAGGGTGGGGCCGAGAACCTTGCGGACGTCGATGTTAAAGGACATGGCTGGACCTATCCGCCGATATCCGGCGGCTGAGCGCTTCTGAAAGCAACAGTGCGCCTAGCGACAAGCAGATCGAAATCACGGCGAGCCGCCATACGACGGCGTCGGCGCCGGGGATTTGGAGGGCGCTGTAGATCGCGAGCGACAGGGTGCGGGTTTCTCCCGGAATGTTTGATACAAAACTGATGGTCGCGCCGAATTCGCCGAGCGATCGCGCAAAACCAAGAATGAATGCCGCAGCTAATCCGGGTAGAGACAGGGGGAGGAGGATCGTCAGGAAGCACCAGGCGGGGCTGGCGCCGAGGGTTTGGGCGGCTTCTTCCAGACGATGATCTACAGCTTCGATCGACAGGCGGATCGCGCGCACCATCAGGGGGAGGGCCATGATGCCAGCAGCGATGGCGGCGCCGGTCCAGCGGAACATGACGGTCACACCGAACCAGCGTTCCATTATGCTTCCTACGGGGCCGGCAGGTCCGAGGGTCAGGAGAAGCAGCCAACCGATCACTACCGGCGGCAGGACAAGCGGGAGGTGAACCGCCGCGTCGAGCAGCAGCTTGCCGGGAAAGCGCCAGCGCGCGAGGACCCAGGCGAGGGCGAAGGCCAAGGGGAGAGCGAAGAGCATGGCCGCGAAGCTGACCTTCAAGGACAGCTGGACGATCTCCCATTCTTCCGGGCTCAAGACGGTCACCGTCAACGCGTTCCAAAACCGTAGCGGCGGAAGATCGCCTTGCCGCGTGGAGACAGGAGAAAGCGGTGAAATCCTGCCGCTTCCGGATGGGTGGAGCGGCTTAGCAGTGCCAGCGGATAGGTGATTTTCGGGTGATTGGCCGCAGGAAAGATGCCCACTATACGGACGGCGGTCGTGGCCCGCGCATCGGTTTCATAGACGATGCCATAGGGCGCCTGCCGCCGCTCCACCATTGCAAGAGCCGCCCGGACGTTTTCCGCCGCCGCCACTTTACCAGATAGCGCTGGCCAAACGCCGAGTGCCACAAGCGCCGCCTTGCCATATTTTCCGGCAGGAACGCTGTCCGGGTCAGCCATTGCGAGGCGGCCAGTGCCGATCGCACGGGCGAGAGGGAATCCACGGCGGATCGCCATTTTCGTGCCGCTGCCCGCTGGAGCGATCAGGACGAGGCGGTTGGTAAGCAGCGGAACACGGGTTCCACGGCGGACGAGTCCTTTCGCGGCGATGGCATCCATCCAGGGTTCATCCGCCGACAAGAACAGGTCGGCAGGCGCCCCGGCCTCTATTTGCCGGGCGAGAGCGGAAGACGCGGCGAAGGACAGGACTGGCCGGTCATGCCCCTGCGCCGTCCAGGCATCGGCTGCGGCGGTCAGCGATTCCTGGAGGCTGGCGGCGGCCAATATCAAAGGCCCGCGTTCGCGCGCTTCAGCGGGTTCAACCGCAAAGCCGGTAATGAGCAGAAGGAGCAGAACAAGGAACCGATGCATGCGACGCCTGACGCTTAAGGTATATATGCCGCTATACAGCGGTTGGCGGTCAAGGCGAGGCCAAATTCAGCGCGGTGCAAGAAGGCGGCGGCGTTGCGCGGCAAGGGCTTCGCCGGTGAGCGGCGGCCGTTCGCTCGCTCCCTTGCCTTTGCGCAGGCGCTGGCGATCCTTCTCGCGGGGCTCGGCAAGCCTGACGCGCACGGCGCTTTGCCCCTGATTGCGTATTCCGAGTGCTTCCGCCGCTCCTCGGGAAAGGTCGATGATCCGCCCGCGCGTGAAGGGACCCCGATCGTTGACCCGAACCAGTACGGTTCGGCCGCTGCCAAGCTCCGTCACCTCTACATAGGAAGGCAGCGGCAAGGTGGGATGGGCCGCGCTGATCCCGCCCGGCCGGAACTTCTCTCCGCGCGCTGTACGGTTGCCTGATTCAGTTCCATACCAGCTGGCATAGCCGACTTCATCATAGCCCGGTTGTTGGGCGGGAACATAGGTGACGCCGCGCACCGTATAGGGCGGCCCGACACGAACCGGCGTGTCCGATACGGGCTGGTACGAAGCGCACCCAGCGATGAACAGGGCAGGCAGGAGCGGCAAAAGGGAGGATCGCATGGTTGCGTCATAACGGCACAGCGGCGGCCTGCTCAAGCCCTGCTGATATCGGGATAGTCAGGCGCGATTCCATGGGGATAGCGTGGCTTTCCGTCAACTCTCCTAAAGGAGATTTGGCGTCGTCCCAAATCGCCGGACTGGCAGCATTAAGCGTCAGTGTTTGCAGAGGCGCACCATTGTAGAATGCTGCTCAGTCGCCGGTGCTCGGGGAGCCTGCGGCTTCCGCGAGATCCCCAAATTTCGTGGAACCGGGTCCGGTTGCCCCGACCATTATAAGGTCGAAGCTTTACAGCCGGACCCGACTTTCCTTTAGCCCTGTGTGGGCCGGGACAATGGGCGGCCAATCATGGTTTGGGACGGCGGTCCTTTTCGCGGTCGGCTTCATCGATCGCCTTTATCAGATCGTCGAAGGCGCCGTCGCGCGGGAGCGGGAAGAGCCGGGAAAAACTTTCGCCAAGCCGATGAATATCGTTCTGCGTCAGCAGCCCTATCGCAACAATCTCTTCACGGGTGTCCATTCAAGACCCCTCCTGAATGACGATAACGATGCAAAGTCGATCTGGTGCCAAGCTATTGGCGGAAAGCGGCAAAAATCCTTATCTTTTTGGCGGGTTGATCGATCATGACGCGCGCCAGCGTTCGAGCGCGGTGTCATATTTGCGGCGTTCGTTTTCCACGCGGCGGGCCAACAGCCGATAGGCGACCTGCTGCTGCTGGCGCAACTGTTCGATCTGGGCGCGAAGCTGTGCCTGTTTCTCTTCGAGTTTTTTCAACGCCGCCCTGTCTTCTTCCTCCTGCAGGGCGAGGGCTTCTTCCGCCCTGTCGAGTGGTTCACGACTGGGTCGTGGTGTTGCAGGGGATGCGCGCTTCGGCGGGGAGTTGGGAGGAGTCGCTTTTCCCGGACGGGATTTCGCCCCGCCGGGTTGCTGCGGTGATTTGGCAAGGGAGGCCAAATGTTCCGCCTCACTGCCGCGTGGTCGTTTGATGACCTTGCCGGGATTGGCGAGGGGTTCCCGCATTAATTCTGCTTCGGTGACTTGCTCGGCAGAACCGCGCGCGAAAAGATTGGCGTCGGCGCCCCACGCTTCCAGCGCCGCCTTTTGACTGGGCGTAGCGACATAGGCGTCGTGGAAGCCGATAGGGGTGCGATAGACCTTGAGCGCGCGTGCCATGGTGGCTGAACGCCTTCGATGGCATTGGGGTGCCGCTAACCGACATGCCCTTGTTAGCGCCAGCTTCGCTCATGGATATCTGCTGCCGTCGCGGCGTTGATCAAGGATAGCAGCAAAAGGAAGAGTCGATGCAGCAGAACAGGAAGAGCGGCCAATCATCTGACCAACCGGCAGAAGGAAGGGACGATACACCGCCGCCGGAACGGGGATCACCGCTGGCCGGTGGCGATCAGGAAAGCGGCGAAGCGGAGAAAAGGATCGAAAAAGGCGAAGTGAAGGAGCCCAACCCGCTGGCACCGCCAGTTAATACGCAAGCAGGCAGTTGATGAGATTGGCCTGAATGGCGGGCCGTCACTTCAGCCGCTGATCACCGGATAACGCATTCTAAGGTCATCCATCAGCCCTTCGATCACCGAAACTTCGTGGAAGGTGCCCGTTGGCGTGATCGTCCAGTTGCAATGCGGATGGGTAGCGCGGCTGTAGAGGCGAACGGCGCCGAGTACCTTGCGCCAGTGATGCTTGCTGCGGCCGTGGTCGCGAACAAGGCGGGCGACGAGAAGATCGGTGATTTTGTCAGACGTCATCTTCGGCTTTCTCTCCGCCGATCCAGCGGCCGGGCAATTCGATATAGGCTTCCAGTTCGCGCCAGTGGCGGTCCCAACCGGGGCCACGGCGATTCTCCGGCACATAAGCCTCAACCATGCGACGGGCGCGGGCCACGACATTGTCGGGCGGCGTGCGCAGGCGATCGAGAATGTGGCGGATATCCTCGCTCATGACGGGCTGATAGCCTGTCCTCGGCCAACGCGCCAGTCGCCGGGAGAGGGGCCATTATAGTAACTCTTCGTGGACAAAGCGCGCGCCAGGTTACATTCATCGTTGTAATTGAGATGCTGATTGCAGCCGAGGGGATAGAAATGAGCCAGAAATCGACCATTCTCATCGTCGGGGGCACCGGTAAGACGGGTCGTCGTCTGGCCGATCGTTTGACGGCTCTTGGTCACACTGTCCGCATTGGTTCACGGAGCGCGGAGCAGCCGTTTCTGTGGGAAGAGGAGGCCAGCTGGAAACCCCTGCTGGAGGGCGCGGATGGCCTTTATATCGCGCATCATGACAATACGCATCCCGATGCTGGTGCGCAGATTGGGCGGCTTGCACAGCTTGCGCTGGATTGCGGGGTAAAGCGGCAGGTGCTGCTTTCCGGGCGAGCCGATGAGGCATTTCTGGATGCGGTTGAAGGCGGATTCAGGGCGAGTGCGGCGGACTGGACAGTCGTTCGTCCGGCATGGTTCATGCAGAATTTCTCGGAAATGTTCTTCCTCGACACGGTGCTGGCGGGTGAGATCGTACTGCCGGTCGGTGACGCGACCGAACCGTTTATCGATATCGAAGATGTCGCTGCTGTCGCGGCAGAGGCGTTATTGGACGGTCGGCATAGTGGACAGGTTTATGAGCTGACCGGGCCGGAATCGATAGGCTTTGAAGCCGCCGCCGACGCGTTGACGAAGGCGACGGGACGGAAGATCAGCTTCACCCCCATTACCTTCGACACATTTCGGGAGTCGATCCTGTCGAACGGTTTGCCTGAAGAATATGCCTATACCTATTCTGGTATCGCCGACGGCAAGTTGGCCTATGTCACGGATGATGTTGAGCGGGTATTAGGCCGGAAACCGAGACGCTTTTCCGAATATGCGCAGGATGCGGCGGCTAGCGGCGTTTGGAATGTGTGATTGATCGGTGGGCTTGGAGCGGGACCCCGATAAAGCCCGTTCACTCTCCGAGTTCGGGAAGCAGCGTCCATTCCCTGTCCGGGGCGAGTGGTGCGAAGATGCTGTCGATAAGCGCATTCGGCACCTCTTCCGGGGTGGCCGGGTTCCATCTTGGCGCATTGTCCTTGTCGAAGATGACGGCGCGTACGCCTTCGATGAAGTCGGGGCGGCGGATGACGTGGCAGGCGATGCGATACTCATTGCGCATGTTGGCCGCGAAGTCGGTAAAAGCCGCTCCTTCTGCCATTTGCCGCAGGGCGACCTTGATCGTCTGGGGCGATTTGGTGGCGAGAACCGCCAGCTGCGCGCGCGCCCATTCCGATCCGTCGGTGCGCAGGGCGTCGAGGATGTCTTCGTAGCGGTCGGACGCGAACAGCCGGTCAATGTTGGCCCGCTGTGCTTCCCAGGGGGAGGGGGGCGGTGGGTCGCTCATCTCGTCTAGGATTTCGCCGATGCCGTCGGGGTCGGCGATAATCCGGGCCTTGACCGCGTCGAGCTTTTCCGAGGTCATATAGTGGGTGGCGATGCCGATCGCTGCGCAGTCTGCTCCATTGATGCGGGCTCCGGTGGTGGCGAGCCATGTGCCGGTGCGGCCAGGCATGCGCGGCAGGAACCAGCCACCGCCGACGTCAGGGAAAAGGCCGATGCCTGTTTCGGGCATGGCGTAGACGGTTCGCTCGGTCGCGATGCGGAAGCGCGCCGGATCGGATATGCCGACGCCTCCGCCCATGACTATGCCGTCGATGAAGGCGATGATGGGCTTTTCATATGTGAACAGCAGATGGTTCAGCCGATATTCGGTGTGGAAGAAGCGCTCCGCCTCCGAACAGTCGCCCTTGGCGCTGTTGGCGACCATGGCGATGTCGCCGCCTGCGCAGAAGCCGCGCGACAATTTGGGGTCGCCATCGGGGGAAACGGCATGGTCCAGCATGACGGCGGACACGGCATCGTCGTGACGCCAGGCGAGCAGGGCGTCGATCATGGCGGCGCACATTTCGGTCGTCAGCGCATGGATCGCCCTTGGCCGGTTCAGGCGGATGCGGCCGACGCCATTTTGCACGAAGATGATCAACTGATCCGTCATTCCTTATCCCACCTATTTCGCTGGCGCCGTATGATGCTGTTATCGGTTCAGATCGTTCCGGGGAAGGGCCTCGGGAGGTGGTGGGAAGAGATGAACAACTACAGATGGATCGTCGGCGAAGTTATCAGGCCACATCTTTTTTTGGCCACAAATGTTTGACCTGACGCGATAATTCGGTTAAATAATCCCCAAGGCAGAGAAGCGCGCTGCGGCGAGTGATCTGACGAAAGGGCAAACTGCTGGTGACGGCAGGACGCAAAGCTTCCGGTCTCTTGATTGAGACAGCGGGGTTACCGAAACAGGACATGACGCGATGAAACCGCTTATCCCTTTTTCTCCATTCCTGAAATTTGGGCCGCCTGGCCACGCGATTTGCCGTCGGGACTAAATTAGTCATCCGTTCGGGCTGGCGCAGGATATCGATCGAGCCTGCCGGTCCCGGTTACAGACATACCGCGATCATGTGCGGGATAGTCCCGCCATGTCGCACTGCCTCAACTCCCTCGGGTCGCACTGTGGGAGAGAAGCACAGCGTCCCAAAGACCCATCTCCCCACCTGGGGCGCTGTGCTTCACTCATTCCGGACGTCGGATCGGCACGAAATAGGACCGTCGAGATAGCGGGCAAGCGCCTCGCTGGCTTCCGGCGTCAAGTGTAGGCCGAGCTTGCTGCGGCGGTAGAGAATGTCCTCTGGGGTCTGTGCCCATTCTTCCCTGACAAGATAGTCGACTTCGGCACGGCTGAGGTCGCCGCCGAACATCTCCCCCAGATCGTCCAGCGTTTCAGCTGCGCCCAGCAATTTCAGGGCGCATGTGCCGTAGGCGCGGGCGAGGCGGTGGAGGAGCGAATGGGGTAGGGCGGGATATTGGCGCTCCAATTCTTGCACGAAGGTGCTGAAGTCCCCGTCGGGCATGTCCCCGCCTGGGAGCGGTGCGTTCGCGGTCCAGGCGCCTCGCATCTCGACCCCTTGGGACGCGAGGAGGTCGAGCGCCTGCTCGGCCAGTTTCCGGTAGGTGGTGATCTTGCCGCCGAAGATGCTGAGAAGAGGAGCGCCTTCGCTGTCGAGGTCGAGGACATAGTCGCGGGTGACGGCGGACGCATTGCCCGCCTGATCGTCATAAAGCGGGCGGATGCCTGAATAGGACCAGATTATGTCTTCGCGCGCGATTTTCCGGGCGAAGTAGCTGTTTGCCACGTCGAGCAGATAGTCGATCTCGGTCTCACTGATTTGTGGCTTGCCCGGTGGATCGTGCCACTCTTGCTCGGTGGTGCCGATCAGCGTGAAGCGATGCTCATAGGGAATGGCGAAGATGATGCGGCCGTCAATATGCTGGAGCGTGAGGGCATGGTCCCCTTCGTGGAGGCGCGGCACGACGATATGACTGCCCTTTACGAGGCGGACTTTCCGCTGACTCTCTAGGCCGGAGCGGGCGATGATGTCGGCGACCCATGGACCTGCGGCATTGACCAATATGCGTGCGCGCACTTCCTTCACGCCATGCGCATCTTCGATGGCGGCCGACCAGACTGACCCGTCCCGGCGAGCATGGAGCAAGCGGGTGCGGGTTTCGATATGCGCGCCGCGTTTGGCGGCGTCCATCGCGTTCAGCACCACCAACCGGCTGTCTTCGACCCAGCAGTCCGAATAGAGGAAGCCGCGTCCCTTGCGGTTCGCAAGGCTGTTTCCCAAAGGCGATCGATCGAGCGCGATCGTGCGCGTGCCGGGTAGGTTCCGTCGGCCGCCGAGATGATCGTAGATAAAGAGGCCGAGGCGCACCAACCATGCCGGGCGCGTCGAGAGGTTTTGCGGCATCAGGAAGGCAAGCGGCCAGATGATGTGAGGCGCCATGCGCCAAAGCCGTTCCCGCTCGATCAGGGATTCACGGACCAGCCGAAACTCACCATATTCGAGATAGCGCAGGCCACCGTGGATCAACTTGGTCGAGGCGGAGGAGGTTTGGCTGGCCAGATCGTCCTGCTCCACCAGAAGGAGCCGGTAGCCGCGCCCAGCCGCATCGCGCGCGATGCCGACGCCGTTTATTCCTCCGCCGACGATCAACATGTCATAAAGAGGAGGCGTGTCAGCCGGAACGGATTGCGTGGTCGAGCGGTCGGCCAAGATGCTCTACCTCCGCGCTTCTGAAACATGAAGGCGGCGGGGCTGCTTCAGTTTCACGAAAGTTCCAAGTTCGCGGCGCAGCATTCCCAGCATCCAGAGCCGATGGCTTGCGATATATTCGGGAAAACCGTCCGGTTTTGCGGGGTCGAAAACGGGCACCTGCCAGTCCGCAGGCTGTTCTTCATAGGTGGTTTCGATCTGGGCGGCGCCGTCGTCGGGGGCATCGATGTGGCTGCCCAGATAGCTGTTGCCCTTGAACCGGAAGGACTCCGTTGGGTCAAAGCCCGCCTTGATCAGATAGTCAGGGCCGTTGCGCCCAATCTCGCTGCCGTAGCGGGCGGTCCCCGCAACCTTGAACACATTGCTGCGGAAGCGGACGCCGCGCGCCCATCCGTCCCATTGGGTCGCAACGACCATCTGCACGTCCATCGCCTTTCCGACATGGACGACATTTTTCTCGATCAGCGCGTCTGACACATTGCCCGCGATCTGGAATATGCGCGTGCCGTCATTGCGGCTGACATTGAAGCGGGCGACTGTCCCGTGGTTGCCGATATTGGCGATGTCATCCTGGCCAGGCGAACAGATGAGCAGAAAGCCGCCTGCATTGTCATGGCTGTAATTGTAGAGGAACGTGGTGCGGCGGGAGTTGAAATCGGAATCAAAGCCCTGACCATCATAGCGGGTTCGGGTATAGGCGGCCTCATTCAGCTGGATCAGGCTGTTGTCCGTGCTCCATTGCCAGATGCCTGCATTATAGCCGGGCGCGCGGTTGCCCGCATAACGCACGATATTATGTTCGATAAGCGCGCCATTGGTGCCCCGTGGCACGATGCCGTCGCCGCCCACATCCTCGACATAATTGTCGCGAATGACGACCTTTTGGCTTGGAAACCAGTTGGAGGATGTCACCTGATCGCTGATCCCGGCTATGCCGGATCGATCGACGCGCCAGACTATGTTGCGTTCGATGATGAGGTCGTCGAAACGGGTGGGTAGCTTTTGCCCGGTGGCGCGGAAGACTATGCCGCCATTATCCTTGCGTTCGTTGGTCCCGCGTACATCGTGGATATACATGTCTCGAATACGGATGCCGCGCGTGATGCCGCGATCCTCCGCCGATATGAGAAGGCCGGTGCGGTGGGCGGGAAGCGGGCTGTCGTTCGTGACTTCGAGGCCGCTGACCGTCACATAATCCGCATTGATGATGCCGACGGCATGGGGGGAAACGCCGCCTGCATCAATGCGCGCGCGAGGGCCTGTTCCGTCAGAGGTGACAGTGATGGGCGCCTTTTCACTTCCGGAACGGGTGAGCGTAAGAGGCTCTCGCCATACCGATCCCGCCATCAGCTTGACCTGATCGCCCGGTTGTAGTGGGAAAGTCGATAGGCGGGAGAGAGAGCGCCAAGGTTGCGTTGGTGAGGTGCCGTTGAAGCTGTCGTCGCCCTGCGTGGAATTCACATAATAGGTTTCGGCATTGGCTGTCGCAACGAAGCCTGAAGACAGGACAAGAAAGGATGCGGCGGCCAATGATTTCAGCAAGTTCGGCGTATCCCTTCGCAATAGGTCAGTTTCTTGTTTTAGCGCAATGAGGCTGAATGCGAAGTGAAATGATCGCCGAGGTCAGGCAGAAAAAAGGCCCCGCCTCCGGGAGGAGGCGGGGCATGGGAGGGCGGGATGGCGCCGGAAAGCGTTAGAATTTCGCGCCGACGGTGATGCCGTAGGTCCGCGGTTCGGCATAATATCCCCCCGCATAGCCGAGCTGGCCGAAGTCGATGCCGCGAGCGAAATCCTTCGCGTTGGTGAGGTTCTTCACCCACAGGCGGACTTCGCCTTCGCCCGTCCCCAGCGGAATGCCGTCAACGCTGATCTGTGCGTCGATCAGGTCGATATTATCGCCCTTGATCTGTTCGTTGAACGGCGAACCGAGGCTGCTGCTGAAATTATATTTGCCGTCTTCATGTGTATAGCCGATCCGGCCGCGCAGGGTGGCATTGCCCCAGTTCAGCGGGAACTGCGCGTTCAGTGCCACATTGGCGGTCAGGGGTGACGTATAGCCGGGCGTTGCGATCGACGCGATGTTGACCGGCGGCTCCCCGGTCACAGGCGACTGTCCGGCGAGAAACTCCTTATATTTTATGTCGATATAGCCGATGCTGCCATCGATCGAGAAGTTGTCGGAAAGGACTGCCTGCGCTTCCGCTTCCACGCCGTTATAAACGACCTTGCCCGCGTTGATGATGCGGGTGGCGAACGTGCCCGCTGGAGCGTCGGTGACGGGGCCGATGACAGCCAGATTGTCGTAGATGTTGTGATAGGCCGCGACGTTCAGGCGCAGGCGGCGGTTGAACAATTCCGTCTTTGCCCCGATTTCGTAGGAGGTCACCTTCTCCGGTTCGAAGCTGCCCAGCTGGTTGGTGCCGGTGAGCGCGGGGTCCTGAGAATTGAAGCCACCCGAGCGATAGCCTGTGGCGGCGCGGGCATAGAGGTTGATGCCATCGGCGACATCGTAGCCGGCCATCAGGTTCCAGGTGAACTTGCTGAACTTCGCAGCACCATATTCGGGGACGGGAGGCGGCGCCGCACCGTTCTGGAGACGGATCATCTTCTTTTCGTCCCAGGTGTATCGGCCGCCAGCCGTCAGGCGGATGCCGCTGTCACGACCACCCGGATAGAAGGTGAACTGGCCGTAGAGTGCGGTGCTCTCGCTCGATGTGGTGTAGTTAAGCCGGGCAAGCGTCTGGACGAGCCGGTAACGGGCTGGGTTGGCAGCGGCGAAGCCCGGTCCAAGAGGACCGAAATTGGCGAGGAAGACCGAATTGGTGTCCAGGATGAAGCCGCTATTTTGACGACCATTCTCGGAGCCCTTCTCCCAGAAGTAGAAGCCGCCGACGACCCAGTCCAGCGAACTGCTGTCGCCGGAAATTTCGACTTCCTGGCTGAACTGCTTGTGGCGCCGCTTATTGTCGACGGAGAACAGATCCTGGCTGATCGTCGGCACCGGCGCTGCGGAGATGAACGGAATGGCTGCTGCCGGTATGGTAGGGATGAACTGCAACAGCGATGCGGGCATGCCGTTGAACAGTGTCGCGTTGGAGAAAGCCGGGCCGCTGAAGGCGCCGATCCCGTCCAGATCGGTGATGCTGTCGCTGTTCCAGAAGCGATAGCCGGTCGTCGTCTTGACCTTGAAGTCGCCAAAATCATTCTGGACTTGCAGATTATGACCCCAGGTCTTGTCAGTAGCGCTGCTGAGGATGTTGTTGCAGACCTTATGACGATAGGTGCGCGAGGGGACCGCCAGTGCCGCGCATTCCGGGTCCGCGAAGGTTGCCCCCGCCAGATATTGGGCTACCGGCGCCTGCTGCGTCACCACCGCCAGCCGACCATCGACAGTGATCGGGGCGTTGGGCGTACCATCCGCCACGTGGGTCAGGATGAAGGGGAGCGGCGTGCCCTTGATACGGTTCCAGTCGAAAACATATTGGATGCTGCCAGTCCCGCCCAGGTCGATTTTGGCGCCAGCGCGAAAAGCGTCGGACTTTCGCGCACCCGGATCGCGGGAATCGCGGGGTTGCAGGATGTTGTCGATAACCCCGTCACGTTCGCTATGGCTGTAGGAGAAGGTGGTCGAGATGCCTGCAATCTCACCCGGATCGACGGAGATCTTGCCGTTCCACGCGTTGAAATTGCCGTAGCCAGCCTCCGCCTTCAGCCGGAAGGTGGATGAAGGCGCGCGGGAAATGAAGTGGATCGCGCCGCCCGTTGTGTTGCGGCCGAACAGGGTGCCCTGCGGCCCGCGCAGAACCTCTACCCGTTCAATGTCCATGACGCTGAGACCCATTGCCCCGCCGCGCGCGATGTACACGCCATCCACGTAGAGGCCGTTGGCTGCATCGATGCCGAAGCTCTCGCTGCCGCCGTTCGAGATGCCGCGCATGGAAAAGACGGCCGCGCTGTTGCTGGTGGTGCCCTGCGTCACGACGACGTTGGGCGCAAGGCCGCTCAGGTCCCGGCTATCGCGAATGCCGAGCTGTTCCACCTTTTCGGAACTGATCGCGCTGATGGCGATGGGGACATCCTGAAGATTCTGGGCGCGCTTCTGGGCAGTGACGACGATTTCATCGAGGCCCGGCTCCGAAGGTGTCGCGGTGGTCTGCGCCATTGATTGGCTGGCAAGAGCCAGGCCGCTGACCCCGATGATCAGTTGTAGCGCTGCACATGTATATGTCTTGGCCATCAATATCTCTCCCATAGATATCATAAGGTTCGTAGTTGTGACGAATGAGGCCGCGCCGAAGTCTATTTGCGCGTTCCGGACTATTCAGTTCTGGTTGCCGCTGATTTGGGCCTCATCTGGGCATGTAAAGTTGAGCCGCCTTCCCGCCATCGACGGGTAGAGATGTTCCCGTGATGTAACTTGCGGCGTCCGACAGCATGAAAACGATGGCATGAGCCAGTTCTTCGGGTTGTCCCCCACGCTGCATGGGTATGGCGGCTGTTGTACGGGCGGCTGTGTCTGCTGCGCGTGCCGAGAACAGTTCAGTCGGCGCGGTTTGCACCTGGCCGGGAATGATCGCGTTTATCCTGATGCCCAGTGGCGCCGCCTCCATCGCGGCGGCGGCGGTGAAGTGGACGAGCGCAGCCTTGGAAGCGGAATAGCTTGCCATATTCACGGTCGCGCGGATGCCGCAGGTCGAGGCGATGTTGACGATCGATCCCTTGCCTGCCGCAGTCATCACTTTCAGAGCCGCCTTGGTGCTGACGAAGGCGGCGTCGCTGTTGACGGCGAAATCCTTGCGCCAATGTTCCAGCGTCAGTTTGCTGATCGGCGCATAATGGGTGGACATGGCGTTGTTCACCAGCATGTCGAGGCGCCCATATTTTTGCGCGGTGCCTTCGACCATCGCCGCAAGGGCATCGGTGTCAGTGACGTCGAGCTGGATTGCTTCGATCCGGCCGCCTTGTGCAGAGATGCTGTCGCGCGCGCTGTCGAGTAGCGCCTGCCTGCGGCCGCAAATGACGACCTGAGCGCCGCGCTGTGCCAACAGTGTGGCGGTCGCGAGGCCGATGCCATCGCTGCCGCCCGTGATGATGGCGACGCGGCCTTGAAAATCCTCGCTCATTCGACGTCCAGAACCTCACCTAAACAGAATCACACTCTTGCCGAGACCGGTGCGATGCGACTCAGGATCATTCAGAATTCGTAATTTGTAAATCTATAAATTCCGAATATGGATGTTTCAGGGGCTCGTAACGGATATATGAGAGCATCGGAATGATATCGCGATCCGCTAGTGTCCAAGCCGAGATTGCGCAAAAATCATTTTGGTTTCAGGGTATTTCAGCGACTTCCTCGCTTGCGGAAGCAGCATGAACGGCTGTCTGAAATGTGCGGAAAAATAATATTGTTGAATTACGCGAATGACGGAATAAAGTTGGCCTCAACAAAAGCAGGCGACGAGTCGAGGATAGAGGATGTCGGGAATGAGCGGGGCTGCGGCTCCGGCGAAAACTCCCGTCGAGAAAATTCCACGGCGGTAGAGTGATCCCCAAGGATAGCATGAGCAAGATCGACCCAATTTTCGCGACAGTCACCGCGCCAGGCACGCCCTTTGAAATTGGCGAGCAGGATGGGCTGCGCTTTTTCGTGAACGCGCCGTCGGACCTCAATCAATTGATAGAAGGCGCGCGCCGCTTTGGAGAGCAGATCTGTATCGTTGATTTCGACGGGCCGGAGGGTGAGCGGCGGCTGAGCTTTGCGGACATGTTCGCTTGGCGGGATCAACTGGCCGCCCGATTGGGTATAGAGCGGGGGCAGCGGGTCGCGATCTGCATGCGCAATCGCGCGGAGTGGGTGGTCGCGTTTCTGGCGGTTGTGAAGCAGGGCGGCGTTGCGGCGTTGCTCAACAGCCGCGGGTCGCCCGCCGAACTTCATGCGATGGTCGAGGAGGTTACGCCGGATCTTGTTCTGGCGGACACTGAAAGAGCGGCGTTGCTGCGCGACGGAGGCTATGCGGGGCGTCTGATCGACGTGACGCAGCCGTTGGGTGATGAGACGTCACCGATCGCGAACAATGCGGCTGCGGAACCGGGCGATCCGTGTGCCATATTGTTCACGTCGGGAACGACCGGGCGGGTAAAGGGCGCGGTGCTTTCCCACCGCAGCCTGATTACCGGATTGCTGGGCACGCAGCTGACCGGAATGATGGTGCTGCACAATATGGCGCGCGAATATGGGGTTCCGGTGGAAGCCATCGCCGCGCAGGTGCCGCCTCAGGCGATTTTGCTGGTTTATCCACTCTTCCACATTTCGGGGTTGGGCGCTGGCTTCCTTGCGCCGTTCCTGTCGGGCGGCAAGATCGTCGTGATGCGCCGCTGGGATGCGGATGAGGCTGTGCGCCTGATCGAGCGGGAGCGGGTGACGCAGCTTTCCACCGTCCCCACCATGTTGTGGGACATGGTGCATCGCGCGCGCAGCAAAGATGCCGACCTTAGTTCCGTGCGGAACATCGGATCGGGCGGGCAGGCGCTGCCGCTCAACCTGCTTGAGGAAGTGCGCAAGCTCTGCCCGCATGCGATGATAGGGACCGGCTATGGCATGACGGAAACGTCGGGCGCGATCGCCCAAGCCGTGGGGGCGGACTTTCTGGCGGCTCGTGCTTCGGCGGGACGAGTGTTGCCGCTGGTAGATTTGCGGATCGAGCGGGAGGACGGCGCGGTCTGTGGTCCGAATGAAACCGGCGAGATCATCGTGCGCAGTGCCATGATCATGAATGGCTACTGGAACAGGCCGGAGGATACGGCAAAGAGCCTGACGGCCGATGGCTGGCTGCGCACTGGCGACATTGGCTACCAGGATGAGGACGGTTATATCTTCATCGTCGATCGCGCCAAGGACATGGTGATTTCAGGCGGCGAGAATATCTATTGCGCCGAAGTCGAGCGCGTCCTGAGCGAAATGCCTCAGATCACCGAATGCGCGACCTTTGGCATCGCGGACGAGCGACTGGGCGAGGCTCTGGTCGCCGTGGTTCAGGCAGATGGCCTGGACGAACGCAGCATCATCGATTGGGTGGCGGGCAGGCTTGCGCCCTACAAGGCACCGGTGCGCGTCGCTTTTTCGGCTAAGCCCCTGCCGCGCAACCAGTCGCAGAAAATCAACAAGATCGCGCTTCGTGCGCTCTGGCCCGAGCTGGCTGAAAACAACTGAACAGGAGAGTTCCCATGGGCATGCCCAAGGACATAAAGATAATCGATTGCATGCTGGGTATTCCGGACGCGGAAGATCGTTCCGCCTGGTTCGATCCCTTCCGGCCGCTGATCAAGGATCAGCAGACGCTGCAGCAATTCGCGATGCCAGCGCAATATATGTTCAAGGACATTCCACAGACCGGCAAGGTGGATGACTTCGTGTCCTGGACTGTCGAGCAGATGGACCAATATGGCATCGACAAGGCGCTGGTTGGATGGAATGACAATGCGACGTCCTACCGTGCGAAGGAAATGTACGGCGACCGCTTCTTCTTCGACCTGCCCTGCGATCCGAACAATGGCATGGAGGAAGTAAAGCGGATCAAGCGCATCCATGCCGAAGTCGGGCTGTCGGCGATCAGCGTGTTCCCGGCGGGCACGCTGCCGCAGGTGGCGATCAATCACAAATATATGTTCCCGCTCTACACGGTTGCCGCCGAACTGGGTCTGCCTGTGCTGCTCAATGCCGGTATTCCGGGTCCGCGTATTCCGATGGAGACGCAAAAGGTCGAGCATCTGGATGAGGTCTGCTGGTTCTTCCCGGATCTGAAGGTCGTCATGCGTCATGGCGCGGAGCCGTGGGAAGCTTTGGCGGTCAAGCTGATGCTCAAATGGCCGAACCTCTATTATTCGACCAGCGCCTTTGCGCCCAAACATTATCCCAAGGCGATCATCGACTACGCCAACACGCGTGGCGCGGACAAGATCATCTATGCCGGATATTTCCCCATGGGTCTAAGCCTGGAGAGGATATTCAGCGACATGCAGAACGTCCCCTTCAAGGACGAAGTGTGGCCGAAATTCCTGCGCGAAAACGCCCTCAAGGTCTTTGACCTCAAATAATCTGACGGAGCCTTTCCATGTCGAACCCCGAAACCGCAGCCGCATCCGATGCGCGCACGCCGCCGGTTGCCGTATGGCAGATACTTGAGAAGCTGAAAGGGCAGGATCTGCTTGATTGGCGGCTGGCCGAGGTGAAGGACCGCGCGTCGATCGAAGAGCGTAACCTGAATATCGGCATTCCTTTTGGCTGGTATCCGATCCTGCTCTCTTCGGAATTGCAGGTCGGCGAAGTGAAGCCGCTGCGCTATTTCTCCAAGGATCTGGCGATCTGGCGCGGCGAGGATGGCAAGGTCCGCATGCTGGACGCCTATTGCAAGCATCTGGGCGCGCATATGGGCCATGGCGGCAAGGTGCATGGCAATCTGCTGGAGTGCCCTTTCCATGCCTGGCGCTATGACGGCGACGAGGCGGTGGTGAAGGACGTGCCCTACGCTCGCAATATCCCGCCGCAGGTGAAGCGGAAGTGCACACGCAACTGGCACATCACCGAAGCAAACCGCTTTATCTGGGCCTGGTATCATCCGCAGGATGAAGCGCCGCTGTTCGACGTGGCGGTACTGCCGGAGGCGAGCGACCCTGAATGGACCGATTATGAGGTCCATGAGTGGAATGTCTGGGGTTCCCTTCAGAATATGGCGGAAAATGGCGTGGACGTTGCGCATTTCCGCTTCATCCATGGCACGGCCAACGTGCCGCTAGGCGAACTGCGCTGGGGCGACTGGGGCCGGGGTGCGGACGTGAAGGCCAAGATGGGCACGCCGTGGGGCGAGGTCGATGGCTGCATCAGCTATGATACGATGGGGCCGGGGCAAAGCTGGACGCGCTTTACGGGTATTTCGGAGACGCTGCTGGTTGCCTGCTTGGCCCCGGTCGAACTGGACCATGTGCATGTCCGCTTCTGCTTCACTCAGCCCAAGGCGCAGGCGGAAGGCGAGCGGGCGGGCGTTGCCAAGGCGATCATCCGCGACATCTGCAAGCAGTTCGATCAGGACAAGGTGGTGTGGGACCGGCAGAAGTTCGAGCCGAACCCGATCATCTGCGATGGTGATGGCCCGATCCCGCAGTTCCGCAAATATTATGCGCGCTATTATGCGGATCAGAGCGCAGCGTAGCTGAACGAAGTGACGTGTTCCTGCCTTCGCAGGAACACTGGGTTAAAGACGGCGTGGGAGTGAGAGGAATGGACATGACACGCCGCGAGGGCATGGCGAGCGTCGGCGCAGCGGCTCTATTGGGCATCGCGGGGACGACAAAGGCCCGCACACCGTCCGCGAACCCGCTCGACACGCACGACGCCATGGGTCTGGCTGAACTTGTCGCCAAGAAGCAGGTGTCGCCCGGCGAGTTGCTGGAGGCGGCGATCGGGAAGGCGGAGGCGCTGAATCCGCGGTTCAATTTCATGGCGCAGAAACATTATGACTATGGCCGCGCTGCGATCGCCAAGGGTTTGCCGCAAGGGCCGTTTAGCGGCGTTCCCTGGCTGCTAAAGGACCTGAACACCTATATTGCGGGCCTGCCGACCGAGAATGGGAGCCGCTTCTACAAGGGATACAAGCCTGAGGTAACCTCTGAGCTGGTGCGGCGCATCGAGAAGGCCGGCTTTGTCATCTTCGGCAAGACGACGGTGCCGGAACTGGGCCTGACCGGCACGACCGAGAATAAGCTGACCGGGGACACGCGCAACCCGTGGGACGCGAGCCGGATTACGGGCGGATCGTCGGGCGGTGCTGCGGCGGCAGTGGCTGCGGGGGTCCTGCCCGCCGCGCACGCGACTGACGGCGGGGGCTCGATCCGTATCCCGGCGTCCTGTTGCGGGCTCTTTGGCCTGAAGCCCAGCCGGGGCCGCGTGCCGATGGGGCCGCCGCGCACCGAAGGCTGGGGCGGACTGTCGGTGCATCATGCCGTCACCCGCAGCGTTCGGGATTCCGCCGCTATTTTGGATGCGACGCAGGGTCCAGAGCCGGGCGGCCGCTATGCAGCGCCGACGCCGGGCGAGACTTTCCTGTCGCAAGTCGGGAAAGCGCCGGGGCGTTTGCGGATAGCGTTGATGCTGAATGCGCCTGCTGGATCGCCGGTCGACCCGGAATGCGTGAAGGCGGCGCGCAAGGCAGCGCGGCTGTGCGAGAGCTTGGGCCATCATGTCGAGGAAGCGGCGCCCAAGCTGGACATCGCGGCGATGGGGGCGGCGAGTTTCGTGTTGATCGGCTCATCCGTGGCTGCGGACATGATGGATCGCGCGAAGGCGACCGGCATCGCGATCGGGCCGGATGTGCTGGAGCCGATTACGCTGGGCTTTGTCGGCTACGGGCAGAAGACGACTGGCATGGACTTCGCTCGCGCGAACAATACGTTGCAGGCGGCGGCGATCACCATGGCGCAGTTCATGGCGAATTATGATGTGATCCTTTCGCCGACATTGGCCGCTCCCCCGCTGAAGCTGGGGCAGATCAACCTGACGCCTGATGTGGATTTTGCCGCATGGGGACAACGCGCGGCGGTCTTCTCGCCCTTTACCCAGGTTGCGAACATGACCGGCCAGCCTGCCATGTCGGTGCCACTTGCCATGTCATCGGCGGGTCTGCCGATCGGGGTGATGTTTATGGGACGCTATGGCGACGAGGCGCTGCTGTTCAGGCTTGCGGGGCAGCTGGAAAGTGCTGCGCCCTGGAAGAACAGGCGTCCGGCGATTTAATATATTGGAGAATATGATGCGCGGATTGGAAGGCAAGGCGGGGATCGTCGCAGGCGGCGGGCGCGGTATCGGCGCGGCCACGGCGCGGCGGTTAGTGGCTGAGGGCGCATCAGTCGTGATCGGCGACATTGTCGGCGAGTGGGCGCAAGAGACCGCGCGCTCCATTCGCGAGCAGGGCGGACGGGCGATCGGCGTGGTGCTTGACGGCACGAAGGCGGCGTCTCAGGCGGCGATCGTTGAGGCCGCCTTGTCCGAGTTCGGGCGGCTCGACTTCTACCACAGCAATCTGGCGGGCGGCACCGAAGGCGACATCGATGTGCTGAACTGTTCGGAAGAGGTGCTGGATCGGTCCTTCGCGATCAATGCCAAGAGCCATTTCCTGGCGACGCAGGCTGCGCTTCCAGTGCTGTTGGAGCGTGAGGGTGGCGCGATGATCTACACCTCCTCCGGCGCAGCGATTTCGGGAAACCCGATGCAGGTCGCCTATCCGATGACGAAGAATGCTTTACATGCGCTCGTCCGGCACGTCGCCCGAAAGTTCGGGAAGCAGGGCATCCGCGCCAATGGCATTTGCCCTGGGGTCGTCCTGACCGAAGCGGTGGCCCAGCATCTGACGCAGGATTATGTGGACAATATGCTGGAGAATTTGCCTCACCGTCGCCTAGGCAAGCCCGATGATATTGCGGGCGCGGTTGCGTTCCTCGCGTCCGACGATGGGGAATGGGTTAACGGGCAGCTCTGGCATGTGAATGGCGGATCGCTTTTGCGAGACTGAAGGCATGCGCCCTGCTTCCAACCCTAAGGTGGCGCTCGCGATGTTGCTGGCCGGAGGATGCGCTTTCGATTCGACCTTCTGGCCCTTTGCTGGCAAGAGCAGCGGTTGAAAGAGGTTGAGTGGGTATATGAGCGAGACGTTTGCGTTCGACGAGACGGACCGGAAGATTGTCGAACAGCTGCGGCAAAATGGCCGGGCCACCAATCAGCAGATCGCGGAATCCCTCAACCTGATTGCTTCCACCGTTTCGACGCGCATCCGGCGGATGGAGGATGCGGGCATGCTGCGCGTTGTAGCCGTGTCCGACTTTGCGGTGCATGGCTATCATGTCCTGATCCACCTGGCGGTGCAGGTGAGTGGGCGGTCGGCATTGGACGTTGCGGAAGAACTGGCTGTATTTCCTGAAGTCTTCGCTGCGCATCTGGTGACGGGTAATTATGAGATTAGCCTGCTCCTGACGCTCCGTGACATTGATGAGCTTCCCTCACTGATCACGGATCGTTTGTCGAAGGTGCGGGGAATAAGATCGATGACACCCGCGATTGGGCTCGACATTGTCCGCTATGGCCTGGATACCGCTCCGATCGATCGCAGGAGGCTTGCATGAGGAGGCCGGACCTCGACGAGCTGGATCACCAGCTGATCGACATATTGGCGCAGGACGCGCGCGTGTCCAACCGCAAGATCGCGGCCGATCTGGGCGTGAATGAGGGCACGGTCAGGGGCCGCATCAAGCGGTTGCAGCAGGAAAAGCTGATCGCTTTCACCGCCCTGACGGGGTTGAAGCTGGAGAAGGCGACCAATGTGGCTTTCGTCGCGGTGCAGGCGGATGTCAGCCATGTCCGCCAGATCGCGCGTGACATCGCGCATATACCGCTGGTCAAGGCCGTGATGATCACATTGGGGCCGTGCAACATCATGGCTACGTGCCTGTATGATGACCTTGACAACCTTCACAAGATGGCGTCGGGGCAGATTCTGTCGATGGAGGGGGTAAATCACGTCGAAACCTCCCTGGCGGTCAGGACTGTGAAGTTCAGCAACCGCGTAGTTCGGATCACGGACGCGCAGACGGTCAGCAGCTTGTAAGGTTCAAGTGAACAGTTAAATTCGGAATTTAAATATTTTCAAATTCCGCATATGAGCGCTTGAAAAGGAAAATGACCTCATATAGCAGGATGTGAGCGGCGTTTGGCAGTATATGGCTGCCGATCGTCAATGGCAGGAGAGAGCCGCCGCGTCATTGGATGGCTGATGTCTCGCACCGTTGGGTGTCGGGGCAAGGATCTCCGCCAGCATATTTAAAGGCGGCCGAGATGGAATTCGCATTTACCGACGAACAACAAATGATCGCGGAGACGGCGCGCAGCTTCTTCGCGGAGAATGCCACCAGCGAGCGTACGCGCAAGGCGATGGCGGGCGACGGCATCGATCGGGCGCTTTGGCAGGCTTTCTGTCAGGAACTGGGGCTCTCCGGCATCGGACTTCCGGAAAGCGCGGGCGGTGCGGGCCTAGGCATGGTGGAGCTGGCGATCATCGCTGAGGCGGCAGGCGCTCAGGTGGCGGCATTGCCTATGCTGAGCAGCTTGGCGCAGGCTGCGCAGGCCATCGCAGCTGGCGGTGACTCGGAGCAGCAGGACCAGTGGCTACCGCGCCTGATCTCTGGAGAGGCGATCGGTGGTTATTTCTATGGCGCGGACATTCAGTCGGATGGCGACCGGCTGACGGGCGGATCGCGTTTCGTCGCCCACGGCGCCTGTGCGGACATGTTTGTGGTGACGAACATACGGCAGGTCTGGATTGTCCGCGCGGATGCGCCCGGCGTGAGGGTGACGAGCCAAACGAGCATGGACCAGACCCGGCCCTTGGCTCATGTGCGGCTGGACAATGTGGCGGGCGAGCGGCTTGCCGATCCGGAAGCTGCGCTGGCCGCTGTCCATCGCGCTGGGTTCATCGCGGCGGCTGCGGAGGCGCTGGGCGGCGCGCAGGCGTGCCTCGACCGGACTGTTGACTATTCCAAGGAGCGTATCCAGTTCGGTCGGCCGATCGGGTCTTTCCAAGCCTATAAGCACAGGCTGGCGGACATGATGGTGGAGATCGAGCAGGCCCGGTCGGCGGTATATTGGGCCGCCTGCGCCGTGGATGAGGGCGCTGAGGAGGCGGAGATGGCCATTCATGCCGCCAAATCCTTTGCCACCGACACCTATTTCCGCTGCGCCGGTGATATGATCCAGCTGCACGGCGGTATCGGTTTCACCTGGGAGCATGACGCGCATCTGTTTTTCAAGCGCGCCCGTGCGCTTCAGACGATGCTTGGCAACAACGTCTGGCATCGTGAGAAGATCGCCATGATGATTCTGGGAGAAGCGGCATGAAACTCGGATTTTCCCCAGAAGAAGAACTGTTCCGGAAGGAGTGCGCCGACTGGCTGAATGGCCAGATGGCGGGCGAATTTCGCGACATCAAGGGCATCACCAAGCTGACCGGCAGACCGGAACGGCGGAAGGAGTGGGAGCAACAGCTTGCCGCGCATCGCTGGTCCTGCATCGGTTGGCCCTCGCAATGGGGCGGGCGCAACGCGACATTGGCGCAGCAGGTGATCTTTGCCGAGGAATATGCCCGGGCGGGTGTTCCGGGGCGCGTCAACCATATCGGCATCGAGCTTGCTGGTCCCACAATCCTGACATTCGGCACCGAGGAGCAGAAGCAGCGCTTTCTGCCCGGCATTGCGGGCGGCAAGACCATTTTCTGCCAGGGCTTTTCCGAGCCCAATGCCGGTTCGGACCTTGCCAGCGTGCGGACGAAGGCGCGGCTTGAAGACGGCGAATGGGTGGTGAACGGCCAGAAGATCTGGACGAGCCTTGCCCATATTTCCGATTGGATCTTCGTCGTGACGCGCACGGAGGAAGGATCGCAGGGGCCGAAGGGCCTCACCTTCCTGATGATGCCCATCGATCAGCCGGGTATCGAGATACGCGGTATCCGCCAGATCAATGGTGATGCGGAGTTCAACGAAACCTTCTTCACTGACGCGCGGTGTCCGGCCGACAGCCTGATCGGCGCGGTGGGCGATGGGTGGCGGATCGCGATGGGCCTGCTGGCCTTTGAGCGGGGCGTGTCGACGCTGGGTCAGCAAATGGGGTTCCGCAATGAACTTGACGAGATCATCGCGGCGGCCAAGGCCAATGGAGCAGCGAATGATCCCTTGATCCGTCAGCGCGTCGCCAAAGCGGAAGTGGGCCTGCGCCTGATGCGGTATGGCGCGTTGCGCATGTTGTCGCAAACTGATCATTCCAAGATCGATGGCGCGGCGCTGACCTACAAGATTCAGTGGGCCAGCTGGCGCCGCGACCTTGGGGAACTCGCCATGGACGTGCTGGGCCAAGTCGGCGAAATCAGCGATCATGCCGAATATGAATGGGATACGCTGCCTAACCTGTTCCTCTTCTCTCGGGCCGACACCATTTACGGTGGCACCAACCAGATTCAGCGCAACCTGATCGCGGAGCGGGGGCTGGGCCTGCCGCGTGAACCGCGCGGGAACGCCTGAACGGTGGAGGAGGAAGATGCCTTCGAGCGATTGAAGAACCTGCCGCCGCGGGGACATCATGCATTGCTGGGCATCTATAATGTCGATCATGGACCGGACTGGGCGGAACTGGCTTGCCCTTTCGCTCCCGGGTTTCTCATGGATGCGGACGCTGGCCTGGTATCGTCCGGCCCCATCATTTCGCTAGTCGATGCGGCAGCAGGTTCCGCCATCATCGCGCGCACGCGCCAGTGGCGGGGGATGGCTACGCTTGACCTGCATATCGATTATCTGCGGCCAGCAAGGGCAGGGCACAGCCTTTATGCGCGCGCCCATTGCCATCATTTAACGCGCAAGGTCGCTTTCACCCGTTGTGACGTTCATGATGGTGACCCAAAGGCGCCGATCGCCACGGCAACCGCCAGCTTCTTCTTCACGGACGAGTCATGATCGTTCGCACCCCCTATGCGCAGATGCTGGGCATCCGGAGCGTTGCGCTGGATGGCGAAACGGCCGTCCTCATGATGCCCGCTGCTCCGTCGCTCGAAGGGCGGTCGGGGTTTCTATATGGCGGCGTCATTGCCAGCCTGCTGGAACTCGCATGTCTTGAGGCCGTCGCGCAGGATCGGAGGGAGCCTTGGCCCAAACCGATCAACATGTCTTTCGACTTCCTGCGCGGTGGGCTGATGGTGGACAGCTATGCGCAGGCCCGGCTCATCCGTGTGGGGCGAAGGGTGGTGAACGCCGATGCCGTTTGCTGGCAGGCGGATCGGGACAAGCCCATCGCGACGGGTCGCATGCACCTGCTGCTGGACTGAAGCAAAGGGCGCAGGGCGGCACGGGCGGTCGACCAAAACCGCCTGGCGAGTGGGATGCTTATGTGGCCGATGCCGCGAGAAAGGAGCCTTGATTGTCATATGACAGGCAACTTTTTCGTCCCTCATGACTTGGCATGATCATCAACCCGCGAGCGATCAGCAAGGGAGAAGTTCATGGCGCAGACTCGTGAGCAGCGTGGCGAAAAGGAAACCAAAGCGGCTGTCGCCAAGGTGAAAAAGACAGGCAAGGTCACCGATGGCGCGCGAGGAGGGATCACCGCGCCGGTTACGCCCTCTCCTGAGCTGGCCGACATTATTGGCGATAGCAAGATTCCGCGAAGCGAAGTGGTCAAGAAGATCTGGGCCTACATAAAGGCGAATGACCTCCAAAATCCAAAGGACAAGCGAGAGATACTGGCCGATGACAAGCTGGAAAAAATATTCGGAGGCAAGAAGGCCAGCATGTTCGAAATGAACAAGCATTTGGCGAAGCATCTCAAGGCTTGAGATGGATATTCAGACGAACTGTGTGAAATGGGAGGAAGGCCCTCTGCGCTGACTGCGAAGAGGGCCTTTCTTATAGCGCATTAGCGTAGGTTGCGTGTCACGCCCGGCCGAACTGGGCGATCAGCAACCACGTTCCGCCCGCAATCAGCAAGAAGAGAATAAGCGCGGACCAGGCCGATGCGAACCGCAGCGTTGGCCGATCTCCTGACCATTTCCGCGTTCCGCTGATCATTGGTCCGACAAGATTGTCGCGCCGATGGACAAGGTAGAAAAGAACGGCGACGACATGAAGAGCCGTGAGGGCAAGAATGGCGTTGAAGATGAAGGCGTGCCATTCCGCCGCGACCCGGCCGGTTTCGAAATCGACCAGATAGGAAAAGGGACCGGACTCCATTCCGTCGATATCCACGGAAAAGAAGCCGAGCCCCACCTGCACCGCGAGGATGGTGATCATGGCGATCACACTCCAGCCGCCAACCGGATTATGGCCAGCTGCTGGGGTGGCGGCCCGGTTGAACATATGGCCGCGGACATAGCGAAGCAGGGTCGATGGGCCGCCAACGAAGTTGGAGAAACGGGCCGTGCTGCTCCCCGCGAAACCCCAGATCAGGCGGAAGAGCAGCAGTGCGAAAATGCTGTAACCGGCTAGCCGATGCCAATCGAGCATGCGTTCTTCAGCCGTCCACCAGGCGAAACCCAGCAGCGGCACCAGCGTCCAGTGAAACAGACGGATCGGCAGATCCCAGATACGCAGGCGCACCGGCGCGCCGCTCATTTCCGCATCCACCATCAAAGCTCCGCGCGGAAGCGATCGTGGCAGCTTTTGCAGGTGCCGCCCAAAGTGGTTCGCGCCGCGCCAAGGCCAGCGACATTGCCGCTGGCGGCTGCCGCATCGAGGGCCTTCGAAGCGGTGATCATGTCGCCCTGAAGCTTCACGAAGGCCGCGTTATCCTTCCAGATTTCAGGCTTCGCGCGCGTCTTGATGCCCGATTCCGAACCGCTGCCCTTCGGGAAATATTTGGGTAACAAGGCGGCGCGAGTGGCGATATCACGCGCCAGCGGGCGGACGCTGTTCATATCGGGCGATCCGGACTTCAGTTCATCATTGATGCTTTTGAAAGCTCCGCCAATCTCCTTGTAGCTGGCCTGGCGTGCCTTGATCGCGTTGGTGACCGCCGGTGTGGCGGCATAGGCGGCGTAGCTCGCGGCCAAGCCGAGGGTTGCCAAAGCCAGGGAGTAGGGAAGCTTCATATTCTGCCTCATTCTTTCTGTGATCGTCACGCCAATATTTCGCCGATGGGCCGCTTCGTATTCATGGCATCCATGCCCCATGAGTCGACCGAAATTCCCATAACCTGCTGAAGTGTCAAGCCGACACGGCTGATCGACTCTCCATTGCCATGGACGTGGATGCCGGATTTGACCTTTCCGCCTGCGCGCCCGGCCAGCATCGCCGGAATGCCCAGAACATCATGGTTCTTGGCATAGGATACGTCCGAATGCGCAAATACCAATGTGTTGTCGAGCAGGGTGCCGTCGCCTTCCTTGATCGCTGCGAGCGCCGACACGAAATCCGCCCAGGCTTCCATGCTGCGGGTGGCGAAGAAATCCACGGTCGGTTGATACCCGATGGCCCGGTCGATCATTTCTTCGTGCGTGTTCTGGTGATACCCCGTCGTCTGACCCGCCTGACGCAGATCGGATGCCGCTGTCGAGAAATTCATGTTGAACACGCGGGTCTGGTTGCAGGCCAGTGCCATGGCCAGCATCTGCGCCATCAGCTTGTGATTGATCTTCCGCTGCTGGACATCGGTGATGTCGCCTGACATGGCCGGTGCTTCGGCGGGTACGACGCAGGCTTCGGCCGGCGGGGGTTTCTGCAACTGTAGCGCGAGCTTTCCTTCCATCTCGCGAACAGAGGTGAAATATTGGTCCAGACGGGCCTTGTCGGTTGCACCCAGGCTGGTTTCCAGCGCGCGGCGTTGTTCGGTAACCCCGGACAATACGCTCCGGCGCACCATGATGCGCGGATCGGGCTTGAAATCGGCCTTGTTGGGATCGTTGAAATCCGGGCCGAAAATCTTGCGGTAGAATTCGACCGGGCTGGGCGTGGCGGCATTCATGCTGCGTCCGTCGCGGAATGAATAGCTGGTGCGGGCATTGCCGTCCGCCGAGAGATCGAGCGAACGGAAGAAGGAGCCGCCGCCGATCGCGTCGCCGATCAGGACGTCAAGCGTAGGTGCCCGAATGGCGAGCCAATCGTCTGCGGGCGCGCCCGTGCGGACGGCGGTGTTGCCCGACAGATGAGGCAGATTGCCTTTGCCATCCAGCATCACGTCGAACCCGGTCAGGACGCTTACATGCTGCTTCACGGCGGCAATGGGCGCAAGTTGCGGGGGCAGGTCGTAATCGGCCCCCATGGACTTTGGCTGCCAGCGATCAGGGATCATCCCGCATCCCCAGAACCATGTGCCGAAGCGCACAGGCAGGCGCCCGCCCCCCAGCGTCGCGGCAAAGGCGGTGCCGTTATTGTCCAGAAACGCGTCCAGCAGGGGCAGCCCCAACGTAACTGCACCGCCGCCCAATATCCCGCGCAGCAGGAAACCGCGCCGTGTCGTTCCATTCATCAACATCAGCCAGTCTCCTTCGATCTGCGAACCGTTGCCACGCGACTTTCAGGAGCCAGGCGCGGCATGGCGTAAAATGCGGGGTCCAGCGCGATGGCGCGCATCAGGGATGGGAAGCGATAGCCGCTCGCCGAGAAGCCCTGACTGAGCCGCGCTATCCCGGCTCCGTCTGCTTCCGCCGGATTGCGTCCATTGGCGTAACGCCATGCCGACTGGACGAGGCAACTGCTGACGCGCGGGCTGTCGTGGAACAGTTGCCCAAGAGCAGCGGCGCCGTTGTAGGCCTGCTTTTCGAAATCGCCGGTGACGTCGATCACCTCGTCATGTTCGACCTTTCGGAACTGGCCGACGCCGTCGAACTGTTCCAGCCCCAAGCCTATAGGATCGGTGCGGCGGTGGCAGCTGGCGCATTCCTCGTCATCAAGGTGCGCCTGAAGCCGGGCGCGGGTCGTCTTGAGCGTCGGGTTGTCGACATTCTGCACCACCGCGAAATTCACGTTGGCGGGCGGGGCGGGGATTTTCTCGCAAAGGAATATCTCGCGCAGCGCTACCCCGCGAAGTGTCGGTGAGGTGCGACCCGGATGCGAATGCTGTGACAACAGGCTGGCATGCGTGAGCAATCCGGTTCGCGGATCACCTTGCGGAAATTCATAAATATACCAGTCAGGCTTTGTCACCGGCACGTCGTAGATCGGGCCGAGCGTGCGGTTCATTGCGATGGACCGCGTCGTGAAAAGGTCACGATAGTCGCCCTTTCGATCCACCAGCAACCAGTTGATGGTGCGCAGCGTCTGATCTCGCAGCGAAGTGCCGACGGCCTGCGAATAGGCGGGATAGATAAGGGTGTCCTTCGCCAGATCGTCCATTCCGTCCAAGCGCAGATAATCGGTGAAGAAGGCGCGAACACCCTCCTGGAACCGTGGCGAGGCGATCAGCCGATCGACGGCCTTGGCGAGTCCTGCTTGGGTATCGAGCGCGCCGCTGCGTGCTTCGTCGAGCAATGTCTGATCGGGCGCGCTGTTCCACAACAGGAAGGAAAGGCGGCTTGCCTTCGACCATGCATCGACGCTCCGGCGGGAGGGAGCGGGGCGATCTATGCGGAACAGAAATTCGGGGCTGGTCAGCATTCCGCCGAGCGTTGCCGCCAGACCTGCGTGGAAATTCCCGAGCGTAGCGGTCGCCTCTGTCGCTGACCTTGTAAGAGCCGCAACTTCGCCTTCGCTCAAGGGCCGTCGATAGAGCTGCGAGCCGACACGTTGAATAAACTGGCGGGCACACGCGGAGCCATCCTTGTCCGCTGGAGTAGGCGCGCAACCGATCAGTTTTTCGCGGTGCTGCTCGTCCGTCACCTGCGTCGCGATGCTGCGGGCTAACGTCTCATATTGTTCAAGGCCCGCTGCCGTGACGGAGACTGCGCTCGTGCCGACCGCCTGAAGTCCGTCGATGCGCAGATCTGGCTCAAACCGGCCGACAATCTTGATGTCGGGGCCGAAAATATCGGCGATGACGCTGCGATACTGGCTTTCCGTCAATCGCCGGATCTGGCTGGGAGGTGTGTCCGCGTGCGTTTCGTCGGCGCGCGCTCCATTGAGGGCGATGCTGAGCCCAAGGGTGAGGCAGGCGCCAGCTAGGGCGAGCGAGGGAAGGGCGCGGACCTTCATGGACGCACCTCGCTTTGTGCGACTTGGCTGGGCGGAGCAAGGAAGGCTTTGACGCCCACGAAATCATAGGCGGAGGATATGGCAGTGAAGCGACCAGTGCGCGGATCACGATAGCCGTCGGCCAGGCGATCGATCGCCTTGCGAACACCGGGGCAGGATACTCGCGTCAGATTGGCACCATTCTGTGTCATCTGTTCAATCGAGTCATAGAAGCTGTCCAGCGTGTAATAGCCAAAGATGCTGCCTTCTATCGAGCCATCAGGGCTAAACTTGGCACGCAACCGAGCGCCCCGGATATGGCGGGGTGCATCCACTATCTGTTCTTTGTAGTTCATAGTCAGATCGACCGGGTCCGTCGTCAAGATGCCGCCTGTAATGCGACCTGATACCGTGGCGCGAAGCCGGGGATCAGGGTCGGGCGTAAAGGTGGCGCGTGCGAGCGGGCCGCCACGGCCGTCGCGGGTCAGCGGTTCACTGACAGCAAGAATGGTGACGCTCACTTCAGGGTCATCCTGAAGGCTGTCGACCCCGCGAAGCTCGATTACAGTGGGCGCGCGGGCCGAGATCATGGTTTTGCCCGCAACTACTTCCTTGCCGTTTTCGCGGAAGGTGGAAACGCAGCCGACGGCGCGCCAAAGCCGGTTATCGACGCCGTTCGTGCCATCTGGACCTTCGAAATCCAACTTTCCTGCCTTGCCGTCCAGGTTGATACCGGCGGCAACCTTGCCCTCATAGGTTTTGAAGTTTTTCGCCAAGGCCGGGAAATCGGCGGGGTTGGAGCAGGCGCTGTAAACCACTTCCCGCTTCTGGAAGGCGAGCCGCCCGGCGCCTTTGGGTAAACCGTTCAGGGCGCCGATCGCCGCCGCCAGCTCCTGCGTTGGCTCTGCCTTTGGATCGTAGCCCGGCGGGAAATGCACGGAAGATGAGCGGTCGCCGCGAAGAAATATTCTGCGGAATTTGAAATATTCGTTCATCCGCTGCTCAAGTTCCTGCCGTTTCTCCTTGCCGGCATATTTGGCCTGCTCGGCAGGTGGCAGCATGGCATAGAATCGATCGAGGTCCCCGCTATCGGGCACGGGACAGCTGTCTTTCTCCCCACCCTGGGCAAGATAGACATTGCTGAGTACGAAGGTGTGGACGCCGGTTTCACCGCCGGTGGGCGCGTCGGCGCCGATGAGGGACGCCGCGATCAGGGGCAGGGCCACATATGTTCTGGTCGGCCGACCGCCGGTCGATCCCAATCTGCCCTTCATATATTCCTCTCTGATGCCGCTTTAGGCGGGTGCTTCAGATTTCATGACTCTTCCTGCGTTTTGCCACCACCCCAAAATCGATCATGTGGCGCGGCAATTTCGCGCATCCATTCTGCGCCAACACTGGAAACAGAAAGATTTATCCTGGGTGCCGGATCGACTAGGTTGATCGAAAATCAAGGGAAGTATCAATGCGGCCATTACAGACGGAATCCGGCGAATGGCATCTTGCCGAGAGCGTGGCTGAGCGCGTGCTCGCCATTTATGCCGAAGCGTTCGGGTCCACTGAACCACTTTTTGCCCATGTAGGCCGGTCGGTCGATGGGGGAAGTTCGTTGAGAACCTTGCCGGTTGCCGATCTTGCGCGGATGACCAGCCAGGCGATTAACGAACTGGCGCGCCGGGACGCGGTGATGATAGGACGCCGGGGGCTAGGCCCATGTGATTGGCGCGTCATAATGTACAGCCTGACGAGCGCACGAACCTTGCGTGAAGCGATAATGCGTTGCTGCGATTGTTTTGAAGCCATCGACTGGCGATGTGGCAAGATGGCGCTGCGGACCTATGGGGACAGGGCTGAACTTCAATTGGAAGCGATGCGAACCGGCGGATCGACGTCAGCGGGCTGCTTGATCGACCTTTTCGGTGTGATGGAAATACATGGCCTATTTGGTTGGCTGATCGATCATGCGATCCCAGCACGCAATGCCTGGTTGAACCATGCTCCGGAAATATTCGAGGTGCTGAATTTGCCATCATTGCCCTTCCCGGTGCGGCTGAACGGAGGCTGGAGCGGCTTTGATTTCAGTGCGTCGCTGCTGGATTATCCCGTAATGCGCAACTGGGAAGACCAGCATCGTCGACCGCTCAGTAACCTCCTGTTCGTTTCCAACCCTCAGGAAGCCGAGCGGACGCCAACAGGAATACGTGTTCGCGGCATTGCAATGGCAGCGCTGAGCAATGACCGGCGGCTGCCTTCCTTCGGAGAGATCGTGAGCGCACTTGGCGGAAGTGAGGCTACACTTCGCCGCCAGCTGGCGCGTGAAGGAACAAGCTATCGCCAGGTGCGCGAAAGCTGCCGCCGCGAACTGGCGCTGCATTTACTGCGCCGAACAGAGATATCGATCGAGGATATAGCGGCCAGGCTCGACTATTGCGATTCAGATGCTTTCCGTCAGGCGTTCCGCGCATGGACGGGTCATTCGCCGACTGCTTATCGACATGACGGCGGGACCGCCATGTTTCGGCCAGAAGCTATGGCAAGATAAGGCTTGCCATCAAAATAGCGGCTAGGGTTGGGGTCGTTGAAGCTAGCGCTACCTTGAAGCGCCATGAGACGGCGTGAAGGGCATGTGTTAGAAAATGCTGACTGGTTCCGGATCGAGGACCCCACACATTTTTTAAGATGGAGGCCTCCACGCTCCGCGAGGAGCATGGAGGCCAGCCTGTATTTACCACTTGAAGTTGAGGGTGGCACCAAATTCACGTGGGTTCATGACATTGACTACGCTGTAGCCCGACTGGAATGCGCCTGCGACGACAGCATTGGTCTGTACTTCACCCAGCCCGATATTGGTAATCCGGTTCTGGTTGAGCACATTCTTCGCGAAAATGTCGAGTTCCCACTTGTCGTCATTTGAACGTACGCCGACAAACAAGTTGACGAGTTCACGATGCTTGAAGCGGTATTGCGACTGCCACCAGTTGTAGCTGGGCGTATAGGTGAGCAGGCCCCGCACGAATGGCGTGACGCTATCCATAGGGAAACGCATTTCCGTGTTGGCGTTCAAGCTGAAGTCAGGCGTATTCGCTAACCTATCGCTTATATTGCAGTAACTAACATTGCCGGATCCAGTGACGGCTGGCAGACCCGTAGTGTTGGGTGTTCCAGTACCCGCATAGTCATTGCAGGGCAATCTGGCGTTATCCCATCTCGCCTTCGTATAGGCTGCGGCAACGTTCAGATCCCAGTTCGGTGTTGGGCGCGCATCGATTGACGCCTCAATGCCCTTGATCGTAGCATCGCCATTATAGTTGAAGTCAAAACCGCCGGTAGTTTGACCTGGATTGGTGGGCGAGGACCAGAAAATGCTGTTGAAACGGCTGAGAAAACCATCGAGTTTCTGATAGAATGCCGCAACGGTGTAATTCAGCTTCCGATCAAATAGCGCTCCCTTCAAGCCCACTTCGACCGAGTCTGTCTTTTCCGGCCGCGTCTGAATGAGATCGGCGGATACAACAGCCGGACCCGCGACCTTTGTACTACCTTGACGGAAGGAATGGCCATATGCGGCATAGACATTCAGTTCTGGTGTCACTTCATAGTTGATAGTCGCACCTCCAGTGATCGGAGTGTTCCGGGTGCGTTGAAGTGATGTCGGGATGATTTCTACCGGCGGTGAATTGATGAAGCCGGAGAGCCCTTGCTGCGTCGTCTGCACATTCTTAATGATCGAATAGCGTAGACCGCCTTGGATAGTTAGCGGACCAGCCTTGTATCTTAGATTGCCGCTGAATGACCATGTCTGCGCGTACACAGGCACAGTTACCAAAGCCGTGAGCGGCAACTGATTGGGAATTGTATAGGGCGCGAAGTCTCCCGGACAACCGGCGGCTGCCCCGCCGACCAATGCACAAGGCGGGTTGACTTGCGCGGTAGGTGCTACGGTGTAGAGAAGCAGGCTGCTGTCTTGGGCAACTGTTGTGGTGCCAGTTTGCTTCGAATAGAACGCGCCAACACCCCAGCCAAGACCTTCATCATTGTTCGAGCTTAAACGCAGTTCCGCGGTATCGACCTTGTAAGGCGTCACTACATCCGAAGGCTGAACGTAGCCGGGAATGGCGTTGGCAACATCCAGGTCACGGGAAATCTTCAATTTGCTATACTGATGCGCTCCGACGAAGGAGAGTGTCGCAGGCCCAAGGTCATAGTCGAACTGGAGATTGACTAGGTGCGTTTCGTTCTGATTGCGGAAGATGCCTTCCTGCACCGAACCGCGATCGGAAACGCTTAGCGGTGGACCGGACATTACGCTTGTGTCTGTAGCGAAGGGACCGCCCCCAAATGCTGGAGGCACGAAGATTGACGGTATACCAAATACTGTGCCGTAAATGCCCAGTGGGGTATTGCCGTTACCGACCACCTGCTGAAATATTCGATTGTCCGCATGCAGATATTGATAGGTCAGGTAAGCGGTGAAGTCGGTGCTGGGTTGCCAACCAAGGGTAACGCGTGCGCTTTCCGTACGGCTGCGCGAATATTCATCACTATTGACGTTTCGCACCTGATTGAGGCGGTTGCCATCGACCACACCCGCTACGCGGATAGCTAGTGTATCGGAGAAAGGCAGAGAAACGCCGCCTTGAACGTTGTAAGCGTGTCGGTCGGTGCCGGTGGCCTGTAAATTTCCTTCGATGCGGTCGAATACGGGCTTGCGAGTAGCGATCGTTATCGAACCCGCTGGCGCTGACAGGCCGCGGAGCAGTCCCTGAGGACCGCGCAGCACTTCGATCTGCTGTATGTCGTAGATTGCAGTGAAGACTGTCTGCGCATCCGCCGGAATTTCGTTATAATAGACTTGGACTGCGGGTCCGGTGCCCTGATCAGGGTCGAAAGTGACACCGCGCAGGGTCGTGGTGTTGTTACGGCCGGTCGTGTTGGTCAGTTCCAAGCCTGGTGCGAGTTGGGAGACGTCCTTGATGTCGAAGATCTTGAATTTTTCAAGCTGTTCGCCAGTTGCGACGTTCACCGACATCGGCACGTCCTGAAGTTTTTCCGCCCGGCGCGTGGCGGTGACAATGATTTCATTGTTGGAATTTTCTGCCCCGGCCTGTGCATAAGCCAGCGCGGGTACAGCAAAAGCAGAAACGCCAGCGCACAGAAGCGCTGCGCGTGAGGCACGCTTAATTCGCATCGATAATCCTCCCCTGAGGGTGTTGCTGTTAAACGGCTCTCGTTAATTTGGGCCGTTTCGTGCACTATATTCGAGTGGACAACGCTGGCAACGCTTTTCTGAACGGCGACGTGCGAAATGAACCGGATGAGCAAAATTGCTTGGCCGGTTGGATGGGCCGAACGGGAAGTGTAACCCTAACCTTCTGTCAGCAGCTTTGCGTTGGCGCCAAGATGCCGCCGCAAAACAGGCCGGTCAAACGGCGTGCATGAGCATTGAGATGGGCCGGGTCGATGCGGTTTTCGGCCTCGCCCTGGAAAAAGCGGCGATGGGATTCAGAGAGGATGAGGCTGGTGAGAGACTCAGCCGCGAAGGCCACATCCTGATCGGGAATGGTTCCCCGGTCGACCAGCGACTGTAGAAATGCGATCATCGGATCGAGATAGCGGCGCACGACGACCTGTTCGATATGAGGGCGGGCTTCTTCCATGAAGGAGGGGTTTAGCATCAATAGACGGCGCATGCCGGTGGCATAGGGTTCGCACACTTCGACAAGGCACCCCTGCACGAATGCGAGCAGGCTTTCCTGCCAGTCTGAACAGGGAGGGACGATCATGGGCTCCAGACCATAATTCAGCATTTGCCGGACGACTGCGGCAAATAGCGCGGATTTGTTGGGATAATGGGCGTAGACGGTTTTCCGCGACAGGCCGGATGCGGCGATGATCGAGTTCATCGTGAGGTTCGGCCCATGTTCGACGAGCAGCTGCATGGCGGTATCGACCAGGCGCTGCTCGACGTCGCCGCTTTCTTCGCGGCGGGGGCGGCCGGGGCGGCGGATGGGGGGAGTGGAAACCATGAAGGAAAGCATTGGCAAAAAAAGCTCCGGTTGAAAATAAACAATCTTGTTTCTTTTTGTCGCCGCGCTATCCGTGTCGCTGTCGATCAAGGTTGGAGTCATTCCGCTTGCCGCTTTCTGGCCCGCGCCGTTCCTCGTTTATGCTCTGTGCGCTGCTGTCGGCCTGCGCGCCGTCGATCGAACTCGCGCGACCCAGGATCGCGTTGCCCGAGCGGTTCGAAACGGCACCTGCCCCGGCCGCCGAGGAAAGGCTGGACCGTTGGTGGAGCCGTTTCAACGACGCGCAACTTTCCGCATTTGTGGAACAGGCGCTGGCGCAGAATACCGACGCCCGGTCAGCCTATTTCCGGCTGCGCGAGGCGCGCGCGATTCGCGATCAATCGCTGTCGCAGCGCCTGCCGACAGGCGCCATCAGCGGATCGGCCAAGATACAGGATGGCAGCCAGCTGTCGGGAACCGATCTGTTCGGGTCCACCGCGCGCAGTGACAGCCAGTCGCTGGCCTTCAGCCCCAGCTGGGAACTCGACCTGTTCGGCAGGCTGGGCGCGATCGGACAAGGGGCGCGGGCGACTTATGTGGCGGCGGCCTATGATTATCATGCGGCCCGCTTGAGCCTGGCCGCCGATGTTGCGAGCGCGCTGTTCGAGGCGCGAGGGCTGGCTGTGCAACGCGACGACGCGCAGGAGGGGCTGCGCATCGCAAGAGAATTGGAACGGGCGTCGCAGCTCGGCCGGGATCGCGGGCTGGTGGCGGCTTCGGAAACGGCTCGGCTGGAAGGCGACGCGGCAACGGCGCAGGCAGAGCTGACGCGGATCGAGACGGCGCTGCGAAATGCCAAGCGGTCATTGCTGGTCCTGATCGGAACGCCGGACGCCCCGACCGATAGCCTGCCGATAGAGGCGCGGCTCGACATGGCGCCGCCGGTCCCGCCGCTGCTGCCCGCGACGCTGCTGACGCGGCGGCCCGATATATTGGCCGCCGAGGCGCGGGTCGCGGCAGCGACGAGCGCCGTCAAGGTCGACAGGTTGGCGCTGTTCCCCCGCTTCACGCTTCAGGGCAATGGCAGCATCAACCGGACGTCCGGGGTGGCGGGCGGCGTTTCGAGCCTCTGGTCCATCGCCGCAGGATTGAGCCTGCCGATTCTGGACCGTACGCGCCTGATGGCGCAATTGCGCGCGACGGAGGCGCAGGGCGAACGCGCCGTGGTGAGCTATGAGGCGGCGGTGCAGGCGGCCTT
This sequence comes from Sphingobium sp. TomTYG75, assembly GCF_054771635.1. Taxonomy (NCBI): domain Bacteria; kingdom Pseudomonadati; phylum Pseudomonadota; class Alphaproteobacteria; order Sphingomonadales; family Sphingobiaceae; genus Sphingobium; species Sphingobium sp. TomTYG75. Next base: position 839,681 of record NZ_BSRE01000002.1, read on the forward strand.
CCGGGATGCCGACATCGCGCTGGCACTTGTCGCCGCCGACCGGGTGCGGCTTGCCGACCTTGGCCTTGCCGAGGAACGGGCGCGCTTTGCGTTTGATGCCGGGCGCAAGGGCTATCGCGCGGGCCTGATCGACCTTACCACGCTGATCCAGTCGGAACAGACATGGCGCGCGGCACGCCGGGCGCTCACCAACGCGCGGACACAGGCGCTGGGCAATGCCGTTGGCGCGTTCCGTGCGCTGGGCGGCGGGTGGAGCCCGGACGATCCCGCGACGGCGCCTGAACAGCAGCCGGTCGCCCTGCCTATTCAATCCAAGGAAATGCCGTGACCTTCAAGCCGCGTCCCTTTGCCATGGCGCTTCCCCTCGCCCTGCTGCTTGCCGCCTGCGGTGGGGGCAAGGAAGCGGCGAAGGAGCCGCCGCCGCCGACCGTGACGGTGGCCATGGTCGATCATCGAGCGCTGGAAGGGGGCCTCAGCGCCTCAGGCCGCCTGATCCCGCGCGAGGAGGTGGCGGTCGCGCCGGAGCTTTCGGGCTACCGCATCGCGCGCGTGCTGGTGGAAGAAGACGCCAGGGTGGGCGCGGGACAGGTATTGGCGGTGCTGGACGATACGCTGCTGCGTTCGCAGATCGATCAGGCGCGCGCGCAGTTGAGCCAGCAGCAGGTTGCGTATGAGAGAGCTCGCATGGACGCGGGCCGCGTGGCGGGCCTCGACAATCAGGGCGTGCTGTCGCAGGAGGCGATCGACCAGCGGCGCATTGCCGCGCGATCGGCGCAGGCCGCCGTGGGCGTTGCGAAGGCGCAGCTTGACGACCTGCTGACCCGCCAAAGCCGGTTGATCATCCGATCGCCCGTGGCAGGCCGTGTTCTCCAGCGATCGGCACGTCCGGGCGAGCCGTCCGCATCGGGCACGGTGCTGTTCACCATTGCGCGCGACGATCTGGTTGAATTGGATGCCGAGGTTGCTGAAGCGGCCATGGGAACGCTTTCCATCGGTGATCCCGCTACGGTCACATTGGCGTCGGGCACCAGGCTATCGGGCAAGATCAGGCTGCTGGGCGCGCGCGTCGATAATCAGACGGGGCTTTCGAGCGCGCGCATCGCCTTGCCGGTGAACCCGCAATTGCGCCCCGGCGGCTTTGCCAAGGCGGAGTTCGTCAAAGCCAGCGGCACGGTGTTGGCCGCGCCTGAAGCCGCGGTGCATTATGATGCCGACGGCGCCTATATGCTGTTGCTCGACAAGGCCGACCGGGTTCATCGCGCTTCGGTGCGGACAGGGCGGCGCGCGGGTGGCATGGTTGAGATATTGAGCGGCGCGAAGCCCGGCGTGCGAGCCGTGCTGGGCGGCGGCGCTTTCCTGCTGGAGGGTGACCGGGTGCGGATCGCCGCTGGCAGGGGCAAGTAACCATGCGCATTTCCGCCTGGGCCATCCGCAATCCGATCCCGGTCGTTTCGCTGTTCATCCTGCTGACGATCGCGGGAATCGTGGCGTATATCGGCCTGCCCATAAAGCAGTTCCCCAACGTCAATTTCCCGGTCGTCAGCGTGACGGTGACGCAAAATGGTGCGGCGCCCAGCGAAGTCGAGAACCAGATCACCCGGCCGATCGAAAATGCGTTGAGCAGCGTGGCGGGGGTCAAGCATATAAGCTCCACGGCCGTGCTGGGATCGTCCACGACGACGGTCGAGTTCGAACTGCACAGCGACATGCAGAAGGCGACGGACGATGTCCGTACCGCAGTGGAGCGCGCGCGCATCGATTTGCCGCCGGGGATCGACCCGCCGCTGGTGCAGCGCCTGGACATCGATGCCGCGCCGATCCTGACATATGCGGTCAGTGCGCCCGCGATGGGCAACACGGAATTGTCGCGCTTCGTCGACAAGGTGGTCACGCGCGCATTGCAGGCCCAACAAGGCGTGGCGCAGGTTCACCGCATCGGCGGCGCGAACCGTGAAATCAACATCGTGCTGGATGCGCAGCGCATGGCGGCACGGGGCGTGACCGCGCCGCAGGTGAACAACGCGCTTGCCGCGTTCCACAGTGACGATCCGGGTGGCCGTGCCGATGTGGGGGCGGTCGAACAGACGATCCGTGTTCTCGGCTCATCAACGACCATCGACAGGTTGCGCGACCTGGCGATCCCGGTTCAGGGGCGTTATGTCCGCTTGGGCGACATTGCCGAAATTGGCGATGGCGCGGCCGAACAGCGCGGGTTTGCGCGGTTGGACGGCAGGCCCGTGACCGCGATCCAGATCAGCAAGACGCGCGAAGCGAGCGACATCAGTGTCGAGGACCGGGCGGTGAAGGCCATAGCGCAGATTCAGGCCGAACATCCGGGCGTCACCTTCACCAAGCTGGTGTCCACGGTGGATTCGACACGGCGGACCTTTGCATCGACCCAGCATGTGCTGATCGAGGGCATTTTTCTGGCGGTGATCGTCGTCTACCTCTTCCTGCGCAACTGGCGCGCGACGATCATCGCGGCGGTGGCCATGCCGTTATCCCTGATCCCCACTTTCGTCCTGATGTCGGCCATGGGGTTCAGCCTCAACAGCATCACGCTGCTGGCGCTGACATTGGTGATCGGCATCCTGGTCGATGACGCGATCGTGGAGGTCGAGAATATCGAGAAGCGGATCGAGACCGGCGAGACGCCCTATCGCGCCGCGTTGATCGGCGCGGATGCCATCGGTCTGGCCGTGATCGCGACGACTGCGACGATCATCGCTGTGTTCGCGCCGGTATCGCTGATTCCGGGGCAGGCGGGGCAGTTTTTCCGCGAGTTCGGTTTGACCGTGGCTGTTGCGGTGCTCTTCTCGCTGGTCGTCGCGCGTTTGCTGACGCCGCTGATGGCGGCCTATTTCCTCGTGCCGCTCAAGGATCGGGTGCATCGGGAAAAGCGGCCCGTAAACCCGATTTACGGCCGCATATTGGATTGGGCCTTGGCACACCGATGGATGACCATGGCGATCGGTGGCGGGATTTTCCTTCTGTCGCTCCTGCTGGCGAGCCTTACGCCGGTGGGATTTCAGCCGGTCGGCAATCCGGGCTATCTCTACATCGCGGTGCAGGGGCCGCCCGGCGCGACGCGTGAGGACATGGCGCGGGCGGTCAACGACGCGACCCGCATGCTGTCGGCGGAGCCCGCTGTGGAACGGGTCTTTGCCCAGGTGGGATCAACGTCCGGCGGCTTCAGCGCGGGCGACGATATGCGCACGGGAACGCTGACCGTGGTGCTGAAACATGATCGCGACGTCACGACGGACGAGTTCCGCCAGATTATAAGGCCGAAATTGCGCGATATTCCGGACGTGCGCCTGTCCAATCAGGGCACGTTCGGTTCGGCTGGCGTCAACATCGTGCTGGCCGGGGAGGATGGACAGGCGTTGGAGCGCACGCAAATCGAACTGTTGCGACAGATGCGCAACGTGCGGTCGATTTCCGACCCCCGCCCGGCGCCGCCGCCCGCAGGCCCGGAGTTGATCGTGACGCCCCGGCCGGAGGAGGCGTCGCGCCTCAACGTCGATAGCCGAACGCTGGCCCAGGTGCTGCGCATCGCGACTATCGGCGACATCGACGCGAGCGTGGCGAAATATTCGGATGGCGACGAGCGCGTGCCGATCCGCGTCCGCCTGCCCGAAGGATCGCGTCAGGATCTGGAGACGATCGCGAACCTTCGCGTGCCGACCATCGATGGGCAGACGACGCCCTTGTCGGTCGTTGCGGATATTCGGTTCAAGGCGGGACCCGGCAAGATTGTGCGCTATGACCGGGAGCGGCGCGTGTCGGTGGAGGCGGATCTGGTCGCCGGGCGGACATTGGGTCAGGCTTTGCAGGAAGTGAACGCGTTGCCGGTCATGCGTAACCTGCCCAACGGGGTCCAGGAAGCGAAGACGGGCGATTCGGAAGCGATGTCCGAGCTGTTTGGCGGCTTCATGCTGGCGATCGTGGGGGGCATCGGGCTGACCTTTTCGGTGCTGGTGCTGCTGTTCAAGGGCTTCTTCAAGCCGGTGGTCATCCTGGCCGCGCTTCCACTGTCGCTGCTGGGCGCCTTTGCCGCGTTGACGCTGTTCGGCAAGACGCTGGATTTGCCCGCGATGATCGGCCTGCTGATGCTGCTTGGCCTGTGCGCGAAAAATTCGATCCTGCTGGTGGAATTTGCGATCGAGGAGGAGCGGGCGGGGACGCCGATGACCGAGGCGCTGCGCAATGCATGCCGCGAACGTGCGCGGCCGATCGTCATGACGACGGTGGCGATGGCGGCGGGCATGCTGCCGACCGCGTTGGGCATTGGCGAAGGCGCGGAATTTCGGCAGCCGATGGCGCTGGCGGTGATCGGCGGCCTCATCACCTCAACGGCGTTGTCGCTGATCTTCGTGCCGGTGATCTATGAGATCGTCGAAAGCATCGAAAGGTGGATCGCGCCAAGGGCCGCGCGTCTGGTGACGCCTCGTCAGCCGGGGGATGACGATCCTTTTCCCATATGATGGAAATGTTGACAGGTGCTCGCCGGTCGCTTGACTTATCGAACATGCATGTTCAATTAGATGCGCCTTTTAGGCACTCTCCTACACCTACCTGGGCCGGCCACAAACCGGCCCTTTCTTTTATGTGGCGGTAGGGGCGCCCAACAGAAAAAGGGCGCTTGCGCGCCCCTTTCCCTCAATAATGCCTGAGCTTTTTGCCGTTAGGGCAGCTTGGACAGATCGGCGTCGATCGCCGCCAGACGGGCGTCGGTGACATCGTCAGGCGCATATTGCTGAATCGCCTTCAGCGTCATGGCGCGGGCCATGTCGACCTGATCATTGCTGGTCATGCCGGGAATATACTTCTCGACAATCGCCTTGGCAGCGGGGTTGTCGAGCAGGACACCCAGTTCGGTGTCGGCAGAGGTGTACTTGGCGGTAGCAGCAGTTTCCGCCAGCGCCGGAGTGGCGAGCGACAGAGCAGCGGCAGCAAGAATCAAAAATCGCATGGAACAGGATCCTCCGTTTGTGATATTTCCTATATCGCACGATGTCGTGCTAAATTCAAGTCACCAGCTTTTGCGGGCCGCCATCAAAAGATCGACGGTTTTCCGGGCGGCGCCTAACAGTTCGGCTTCGACGATCGGACCGGCGCTGCTTTCCTGCAATTCCCACCCGGTGATGGCGGCTACAAGCTGTCGAGCGATCGCGGACGGGTCGCGGGCAGGAATGCCGTCGCGCACGGCGGCTTGGCTGATGTCGTCGCTGATGAGGCGCACGATGTAGAGATAGCCTGCTTCATACATGGCGCGGGCGAGTTCGGGGAAGCGTTCACGATTGGCGAGCGTCAAGAGCTGGAACGCGTGCACTTCCCGCTGAAGCAGCGACCGCGCGATGACTTGCGCGTGATGGTGGAGGCGTTCGGCAATGTCATCGGTCAGCAGATGATCCTGGCTTGCCGATATAAGCGACCATTGCTTGACGCGATCATGGATGACGGTCGTGAACAACGCTTCCTTCGAGGGATAGCGGGCGTAAAGCGTGCCCTTGGAAACGCCGGTGGCCGCAGCGATATTTTCCATCGCCACGCCGTCATAACCCTGGTCCAGGAACATGCGGGTGGCGGTGGCCAAGATGGCGCGATCGATCGCGGCGACCTGTTTCGCGTCGGGTCGGCCCCGTTTTGGGGTGAATGCTTTCTCGGTCTTTGTAGCTGGCATGACCGCATCTCTGACTCAAGCCATGGGCGGAAGCAATGGCCTTCTGAAATAAATCGAACGACACCGATCGAATATTGACGTGTGCGCTCCTGGAACGTAAGAATGTAAACTGCCGACAATCGGAAAATGTCCCCCCAGCGGAGAGGCTGCACATCATGAAGAATTCCTCATCCATCCTGTTGCTTGCTGCCGCGGGGACGATGCTGACGCCGGTCGGGGGACATGCCCGCGATGCCCGGAATTCACCTGAGCGCAGAGCGGCTGAGACCCTGTCGAAAATGACGGGCGAGGAGAAGGTCCGGCTCATCCACGGCCCCATTACAGGCATGGTGAGTCCGTCAAAGCGGCCGCAGGGAATACCGGTAGGTGCGGGATATATTGAAGGAGTGGAGCGCCTTGGCGTTCCTATGCTGGTGGAAAGCGACGCAAGCCTTGGCGTGTCCAACCTGATGGAAATGCGCAAGGGCGATGTGGCGACGGCATTGCCCTCAGGGCTTTCGCTTGCGTCCACATGGGATCCGGAAATCGCCCGCGCGGGCGGTGCGATGATCGGCGCGGAGGCGCGGGCCAAGGGTTTCAACGTGATGCTGGTGGGCGGCGTCAATCTGGTGCGCGATCCGCGCGGCGGCCGCAATTTCGAATATCTGGGCGAAGACCCGATGCTGGCTGGGGAACTGGTCGGAAGTCAGATCAGTGGCGTGCAGTCCAACGACATCATCGGCACGATCAAGCATTTCGCGCTCAACAATCAGGAAACCGGTCGCAACATCGCATCGGTGAACATGGATGAGCAGGCGATGCGCGAGAGCGATCTGCTGGCTTTCCAGATCGGCATGGAACGCGGCAAGCCTGGGTCCGTGATGTGCGGCTATAACCGCATTGGCGGTACTTTCGCTTGTGAGCACCCTTTCCTGCTAAACGACGTGCTGCGGCGTGATTGGGGCTTCAAGGGTTATGTGATGTCGGACTGGGGCGCGGTGCATTCCACCGAGGCCATCATCGCCGGCCTCGACCAGCAATCAGGCGAACAGATCGACGGCAAGCGCTATTTTTCCGACCTGATGGTGGAAGCGGTCAAGGCGGGGAAGGTGCCGCAGTCGGCGGTCGACAAGGCGGCCGGACGCGTGCTCTACGCCATCTATGCCCATGGCGTGGCCGACAAGCCGCTACAGCCGGGCCAGTCGATCGATTATGACGCCAACGCCGAGGTAGCGCAGCGTGCGGCGGAACAGGGGATCGTCCTGCTGCGCAATGAGGGTGGCATCTTGCCGCTGGCCGCTTCGGCGAAGACGATCCTGGTGGTCGGAGGCAATGCCGATGTTGGCGTGCCGAGCGGCGGCGGTTCGAGCCAGGTTAATCCCGTGGGTGGACTGAAGCGCGTTTCCAAGGGCGCGGAAAGCGGCCCTGCCGCTGGCTTTGCCCGTCGCGGCTATGGGGGCACGGCTCCGCTCGATGCGCTGCGCGCCGAGTTTCCGAATGCGGTCGTCAGCTATCTGGACGGCAAGGATGTGCCAGCCGCTGTCCAGGCAGCGAAGTCGGCCGACATCGTTGTCGTTTTCGCGGAGAAGTACGCGACCGAGGCCATCGACCATAAGGACCTGTCGCTGGGCGAGGGTCAGGACGACCTGATCGACGCGGTGGCAAGCGCGAACGGAAAGACCGTCGTCGTACTGGAAACCGGCAACCCTGTCCTGATGCCCTGGCAGGCCAAGGTCCCGGCCATCCTGTCGGCATGGTATGGTGGCCAGCGTGGCGGCGCTGCCATTGCGCGGGTTCTGACCGGAAAGGTGAACCCGTCCGGTCATCTGCCCGTGACCTTCCCCGCCTCCGTCGATCAGTTGCCCAATCCAGTGCTTCCTGGCTCCGACGCGGCGCCAGCGGATAAGGAAACGCGGGCCGTCTATGGTCTTCAGGCGGGTTTGAAGCCGTTCGACATCGTCTATCCGGAAGGATCGGACGCCGGTTATCGCTGGTTCGACAAGAAGGGACTGAAGCCGCTTTATCCTTTCGGATACGGTCTCAGTTACACGCAGTTCCGCTATGAAGGGCTGAAGGTCACGGGCGGAAAGGCGCTGTCTGTCCGCTTCACCGTGGTGAATGAGGGTCAGCGGGACGGTGCGGACGTGCCGCAGGTCTACGTCACCCGGCCGGGCAAGGCCAAGCGGTTGATCGGGTGGGCGAAGCCCAATCTCAAGCCTGGCGAAAGCAGGGAAGTCACGGTTACGGCAGAAATGCGCGTGATCGCAGACTTCGATGCAAAGGCGCAGCGTTGGGTGGTGCCAGCGGGTGACGTCAAGGTAGAGGTGGGCACATCCGCCGCTGATCCGGTGCTGACCGGCACGGTGCGGCTGAACCGTATGATCCGGAGGCCCTGAGCCATGACAGCGAAGCGTTTGATGAAGAACTGCCTGCTGGCGGCAACAGCTATGCTTGCACTTGTCCAGGCTCCGGCTTTTGCAGGTCCGCTGGACGATCATTTCCAGAGCCCGCCCGTCGATGCTCGGCCCCGGCTGCGTTGGTGGTGGCCGGGCGATGCGGTGACGGATCAGGAATTGCAGCGTGAGCTGAAGCTGATGGCGGACACCGGATTTGCCGGTGCGGAGATTCAGTCGTTCACGCCCAATTTCGTGACGCTTACGCCGGACGAGAAGGCACGCGTCGATCAATATGCCGAGCCGTCCTTCTTTGCCCATGTCCGTGCCGCGGGGGAGGCGGCGAAGGCGTTGGGCCTGACGCTGGACTATACGCTGGGTTCGTCCTGGCCGTCCGGCGGCGGCTTTGCCATCCCGCCGGAACTAGCGTTCACCGAACTCGCCATGGCCAGCACCCAGGTCAGGGGCGGCGAGGCCGGTCCGATCAAGCTCAATATACCCAAGCGCACAAAGCGGCTGGGCGCGCTGAGTATGTTCGATGCGCGCGTCAAGGACCCGAAGGTAGCAGACTGGGGCAAGAGGATGGAGGGCCGCGCGCGCACCGTCGCGGTCGTTGCGGTCAAGGGCAATGCGCCCGTGCTTCACCCTGCCGTGCCGGGCGCGATGGGCATGACATTGACGCCGTGGCGGGATGTGGTGACGGCAGGCACGCTGGACCCGGCAAGCAGCGTGCTCCTGACCAGCAAGTTGCGTGATGATGGCACGCTCGACTGGACGCCGCCGCCGGGTGATTGGCAGATTTTCGTGTTCCGCCAATATGCGTCCGACGTCGGTGTATTGGGTGCGGCCGGGCAGGGGCCGCAGCTGATACTGGATCATATGAACCCGCAAGCCTTTGCGGCGCATGCGGCGCGCGTCGGTGATCCGTTGGGGAATGACCCGGTCGGAATCCGATCGACATTCGTGGACAGCCTGGAATTGATGCAGGATATTCAGTGGGGACCTGAATTGCTGCAACAGTTCAGGAAGCGGCGCGGCTATGACCTGACACCCTATCTGCCCTTCGTTGTCCAGCCCGGTTGGATGCAGGCGTGGAGCGAGCATTGGTCGCCGCCCTATTTCGACACGGCGAACAGCGATGTGGCGGAACGGGTTCGCGCCGACTATCGCCGCACGGTTTCAGACATGATGATCGAGGGGTTCATCCAGCCTTTCGTGGCATGGAATCATGCGCATGGGCTGAAGGCCAAGTTCCAGGCGCATGGCGGCGCTTTCGATACGATCCGGGGATATGGTCTGGCCGACATACCGGAGACCGAGGATTTGCCCGGTTCAGGCGATCCTTTTTTCATGCGGATGGCCCGGTCGGGTGCGCATCTCTATGGGCGTCCAATCGTATCGGCGGAAAGTCTGGCATGGGGGAATCGCCCCTATGATGTGACGCCCGACGAAATGCGGCGGCGGGTCGATGCCTTCATGGCGGGCGGCGTCAACTCCATGATCCTGCACGGTTATAATTATCGCTTCCATGCCGACGATTGGCCCGGCTGGCACGCTTTCCAGCCAAGCCCGTTCGCTGGCGGCTTTTCCAACATGTTGAACGAGACCAATCCGGTGTGGCCCGCAATGAAGCCTTTGGCGGGCTATATCGGCCGCTTGCAGGCCGTCATGCAAGCAGGTGAGGCGGTGGTTCCGGTCGCCTATTTCTATGGCCGCTACGGCTATTATGTCGGCATCGAGGATGACGGCGCGGGCAAGCAGGCAGCGGAAAAGGCATTCCTGGCGGGAGGCTATGATTTCGACCGGATCAACCCGGATTCGATCGCTCATGCGCGGATCGAAGGGAAGCAGCTCGTTTCGCAGGGCGGCCAACGCTATCCGGTGCTGGTGTTGCCGCCGATCGACGGCATTCAGGCAGAGACAGCCGAGGCGATCGCGCGTTTTGCCAAGGCGGGACTGCCGGTTTTCTTCACCGATCGAGCGCCGAGCCGGGATGAAGGGCTCGCCCAGGCTCGCCAGCGTGATGCGAGGGTGAAGAAGGCAGTCGCCGCCGCGCTGAAATCCGGAGCTAAGATCGTTCCCGCCGCGGACATGACCGATGCGCTGCGGGCAGCGGCGATTCCGGCCAATCTGCGCTTTTCCGGTGACGCTGCCGATCTTTACTTCGTCCAGCGGAAGATCGAGGGCCGCACGGCGACCTTTGTGTACAACAGGGGAGAAGCCGCACGGCAGGTGACGCTGACGCTGCCCGAGGTTGGGGGCGTGACGCGGTGGAATGCGATGAACGGCACGGTTGCGCCTGTGTCGGCGCGCGTCGCTGGGCAGGCGACCGACGTGCCTCTTAGCCTGGCGGCGGGGGAAAGCGCGCTCCTGATGCTCGATCCAACGACGCAGGCTGTCACCGTTCCGGCATCCGCTACCGTGGCCAGCATGACGCTGCCCATGGATGGATGGCGGCTTCAGGCGGCCGGTCATGTCCAGCGCAAGCCCTATAGCCAGGATTTCGCCTCTATCAGTCTGAAAGACTGGCAGCAGATGCCTGAACTGGCGCGCTTTGCAGGGACGGGAACCTACAGGCGCACGATCAATGTCGATGCGGGCTGGCTGACCAAGGGAACAAGCGTGATGCTGGATCTGGGGGAAGTGCATGACGTCGCTACGGTGACGGTCAACGGGCAAAGCTTGCCCACGCTGTTCAGCGCACCGTTCCGCGTCGATGTGACGAAGCTGGTTCGCGCGGGCAAGAATGACATCAGCGTTGCTGTCGCCAACGTACCCCAGAATGCGATGATCGATCCCAAGGATACGATTTACAAGAAGCTGAAGCCGGTTCCGGCCGGATGGGTGGGGCCAGCGAAACTGGAGGCGCAACGGTGAGAGGGCGGCGTTTCGCAGCCGCGATCGCATCCTGCCTGCTGATCGCAGCGGCGCCGGTCGTAACTTCTCCAGAAGCGGGATTGAAGTCGGTCAATCCGGAGTTGCGGCCGGTCGCGCGCGGCATCATGCAGGCGCAGCGGAGCGGGGCGATGTACAAGCCCGCCAAGCCCGGCCCACTGCCCGCAGGGGTCGAGGAGCGGCAGGCACCCGGATCGCGCGGGCAACCGCCGGTGCCGGTCTATGTCGTGAACGCTAACGCCGAGAAGGCATCGCCGCGCGGCGCCATCTTCTTTGTTCATGGCGGCGGTTTCATCGGCGGCGATGCGCGGGACAATCTGCCCGCGCTCAAGAGCCTGGCCGAACGGCTGAACTGCGTCATCGTGTCGGTGCAATATCGGTTGGCGCCGGAGACGCATTTCCCCGGACCTCTGGAAGATGCCTATGCGGGTTTGAAATGGCTGCATGGCAATGCCGCCGCACTGGGCGTCGATCCGGGACGGATTGTCGTCTTGGGTGAAAGCGCGGGCGGCGGCTTGGCTGCTATGTTGACTATCGCGGCGCGTGACAGGGGCGAGGTGCCGGTCGCGTTTCAGGCGCTTATCTACCCCATGCTGGACGATCGGACGGGTTCTTCGCGTCCGGTGCCGCCGCATATCGGCCAGCTGATCTGGACGGCGGAGTGGAACCGGAAGGGCTGGCAGGCGCTGCTTGGGCGGCGGCCTGGCGCTGCCACTCAGCCTGAAGGCGCGGTGCCTGCGCGGGTGAAGAACCTCAAAGGGCTTCCGCCGACGTTCATCGGGGTAGGGTCAATCGACCTGTTCGTGGACGAGGATGTAGAGTTTGCCCGCCGCCTGATCGATGCAGATGTCCCTACCGAATTGCTGGTGATACCAGGCGCTTTCCATGGGTTCCAGCTGATCGTGCCGCGCGCGGCCATATCCCAGCAATTCAATGCCGCGCTCGATGCAGCGTTGGCCCGCGCCCTTTCGTCGGAGAAGAAATGATGAGGATGGGCGCATTGCTGGCTGCTTCGCTGATGTTGGGCGCTGCGCCCGCCGCTATCGCTCAGACGGGTGGCGCTGAGGGCTGGATCAGCCATGCGGAGGCGGGGCCAACGGTGCGCCCGATCGTCCTGCATTTCCGCCGCACGCTCGACCTGCCGGGCAAACCGCGCTCTTATAAGGTGCGAGTGACAGCAGATAACCGTTTCATATTATTTGTGAATAGTGCGCGTGTTGCGGCAGGGCCTTCGACGGGCGACATCGCCCATTGGCGCGAGGAGAGCATCGACCTTGCGCCCTATATGAAACCGGGCGTCAACGTCATCGCGGCGACGGTGTGGAACGGTGTCCAGCCACTGAAGCTGCCCGCCAATGCCACGCCCGCGCAGGTTTCGGCGGCTCAGGGCAGTTCGCTATTCACCAATACCGCGCCGCTGTTCCAACAGAGCGTCGCGACCGGGTTTCGCCTGATCGGCGAAGGCGAGGCGGCAGAGCTTTCGACTGACCGGCAGGGTTGGCGAGTGAAGCGCGACCAAGGCCGTGGCTTCGCCAATGGCTGGGGGCAGGTGAAGCGATGGTATTATGTCGCGGGCAACCCCGAGAAGATCGATGCGGCGAAGGCTGATTTCGATGCCGCCGGGCCGCAGGAGAAGGGCGAGGGCTGGCAGAACGCTATTCCCGCTCCCGATGCGGCGAAGCGTACGCTGGTGGCCGAACGGCTGCCGCAGCAATCCTATACGCCTGTGGCAGCGGGCAAGGTGGTACGGACTGACCTGCCTGCCGCCATGGCCTTTCCCGCGCGGGCAGTGACGATCCCGGCCAACAGCAAGGCGACCTTGCTTATTCAGCGCGATGCGATGGTTTCGGCCTATCCTCAGTTGGACGTGTCCGGCGGCAAGGGTGCGGCGATCAAGCTGCTGTGGACCGAGGCGCTGTACGATGCGCAGGGCCGCAAGGGCGACCGCAACCTGATCGAGGATCGCAAGCCGATCGGCATTTGGGACAGCTTCATCGCCGACGGAGAAAAGCGCAGTTTTGCCCCGCTATGGTGGCGGACATGGCGTTATGCCGAAATCACGGTCGAGACCAAGGATCAGCCGTTGGTGCTGGAGGGGCTGCGCGCGTACGAGACGGGCTATCCGTTCCAACAAGTCGGTAAGTTCCAAAGCGATGATCCTGAACTTGCACGGATTTTCGATATAGGATGGCGCACGGCGCGGGTCGATGCGCATGAAACCTATATGGACACAGCCTATTGGGAACAGCTGCAATATGCGGGCGACACGCGCCTTCAGATGCTGATTTCCTATGCCGTGTCGGGTGACCCTCGTCTGGCGGAGCAGGCGATCGATGCCTTTGCTGCGTCCGATGTCGATGGCGGGCTGATGGAGGGCGCCTGGCCGACGCGTGGCAATAATGTGATCGCGCCCTTCGCGCTGATGTGGGTCGGCATGCTGGATGACTGGCGATTGCGCCAGCCCGATCCCGCGCCCATCGTCCGTAACATCCCGCGCATGCGCCGTGTTCTGGACTGGTTCGAAACCTACCGCCGTCCGAGTGGCCTATTGGGCAAGAACCCGCAATGGAACTTCATCGATTGGGTCGGCCAGTCCGCCACCGACCGGACCATCTTTCCTTCCTATGGCAAGACGGATGAAAGCTGTTTGATGAGCGTCAACTGGCTCGGCGCTCTCCAGCAGGGAGCAGCGATCGAGGCAGCCTTTGGCGACGCCAGCCAGGCGCAGCGCTATGCCGCGCGTGCCGAGACGGTGAAGGCAGCGATCCGCAACCGGTGCTGGGTTCCGGCGCGCGGTCTTTATGCCGATAATCCTGACGGCGACCGAATCAGCCAGCATATGAACGCGCTGGCTGTCCTTTATAATGTTGCGAGCCGCGACGAGGCCGGGGCCATCATTGACCGGATAATGGTGCCGGGCAAAGGGATAGACGCGCCGGAAGGGATCACCAGCGTCAGCTATTATTTCTCCTGGTATCTGGCGCAGGCGCTGGTCCATGCGGGCAAGAGCGACCGTTATCTCGACATGCTCAAGACGTGGCGTGATCTGCTGGCGATGCACTATACGACCTGGCCGGAAGAGCGCGACGACGCGGGACAGGGGGGCAAGGGCCAATCGACGCGATCGGACAGCCATGCATGGAGTGCGCATCCCAGCGCGGATTTATTGGGTATCGTGGCCGGGATTGGACCTGATGCGCCGGGCTATGCGCGGCTGAAGGTTGAGCCCGCACTGGGATCGCTCAAGAGCCTGTCCGCAACCGCTGCCACGCCTCAGGGGCCGGTCAGCGTCCGCTACCGGATTTCGGGAAGCACCTTGAATGCCGAGATCACCCGGCCGACGGGGTTGCCGGGCGATTTCCGGTGGAATGGCAAGCGCTATCCGCTTACCCGCGCCACCACCAAGCTGAAGGTGCCGGTGCGCTGAGCGGGTTGACGAACTCAGCGCTTAGGGGCTTCCTTTGCCCCGAAACCATTGAGTTCGATCCAACGGAGCAACGCTTCGGTCCACCCTTGCGTGGCCGTGCCCTTGTCACCCAGGCCGAAACCATGACCGCCACGTTGATAGGCGTGGAACTCGATTGGGCGGCGAGCAGCAATCCAACTTTCGATGAGTGCATAGCCCGCGCGTCCTGACAGCGGATCGTCGGTCGCCATAGCCACGAAGGCGGGGGGCGCGTCGGCCGGTACGTCCACCTTTTCCATCGGCGGATATAGCATGACGGAGAAGGCGGGACGGTCGGCGAGCGGCGCGTCGATGGTCACCCGGATCGTCGTTCGCGCTCCGGCAGAAAAGCCGATCATGCCGACCTTGGCCGGATCGACATGCCATTGGGCTGCGCGCGCGCGGACGAGCTTCAGCGCCGCGATCCCATCGGCGATCGCATAAGGGGGCGTGACGATGCGCAGACCTTCACCGGGCTTGCCGACCCATTCGGTCATTCTGCCCTGCATCATCTTGCCGAAAGCTGGCCAGTCACGCGGGGTCGGGTCCAGCCGGTATTTGAGCACGAAGGCGGCGATGCCCTGATCGGCCAACAGGCGAGCGACCTCCATCCCCTCATGATCCCAGGAAAGCGTCATGAAGCCGCCGCCCGGCGCAATGACCATGGCAGTGCCGGTCGCTTTTGCCGGGTCGGGGAGGACGGGCAGCAAGGCGGCTTCGCTGGTATTGCGGACGCTCATGTTGCCGGATTTGCCGAACCAGATTTCAGGGCCGTTGCCACCGGGCATGAGACCGGTGCCAAGCGGTATCGCCTGCTGCAATTCCGACGGGGCCGACAACTGCGCATTGGCCGCCGTGGCGCCCAAGATCCATGCGATAGCCAAGCACTTCAGGTGATTTTTCATCCCACCTCTCCTTCTATCTTGTCCCGCTCAACCGGCGGCGTCGCCCCATACCTGCGCGAAGAAGGGATTGCGCGCCGCCTCCGCTTCATAGGTGGCGGTATCGAGCATGGTGACGGGGCACCAATGACCGCCTTGGAGGTATAGGCGCGGCGTCATCGTGAAGCGATGACCTACAGCGGACTGCCATTCCACGGGTACGTCCGGGCCATCGAACGAGTTGCCAAGATATTTGCCGCCGCGATATTCCGCCGCTGCCTTCAAATCATCGATCCGCCAATCTTCCGGCGAACGGCTTTCGTCATAGCCATGATCGAGCAAAGCCGGTTCCCGCGAAGGCTGGGCGAAGTGGAAGTCGTCCCAATTGCGGGGAATGGCTTCCCATGCCGCGCGCGATCCGAAATAAGCGCGGATCTTGGCTTCATTATTGGTGGCGAACCAGTTGAGGCTGCCGTCCGGCCCGTTGGCCAGCTTTTCGATCTGTTTTGAAACGACGCCCGGCATCAGCTTGGGCACAATGCGGGCGATCCACGGCATATGCCGTGGGGCTTCGCGGAAATACTCATCGAGCGATTGTTCACGGAAGGGCACCAAGGCTTCGAGCCGGTCGGAGTCAGCATACCATTGGCCGTGGAAATTGCGGGTGGCAAACCAGTGCGGTTTCAGCACCTTGCGGTAATTGGGCATGGATTTCTCCATGAACTCATGATTCACCACGCGCGATGACGCGCCACCGCCAAGATTGTAGAAATTGCGCCAAAATGCATGCGGCACATTGTCGCCGCATAGTGCCGCCATCAAGCGGCCGCTGTCATTGGCGGTAGACCATTCGAACACGCCATTGAGCGGATTGTGGAACATGATCGGATCGAAAATCTTCCACATTTCGAAATGCGCCATCCCGCTTTGGCGCACCGATGCCCAGTGGGTGATACCGCTCTGCGCGACGATCGCTTCGGCCTGTGTCTTTGTAACGGCATAATGATCATAGGCGCTGATCTTGATTGGATCGCCCGTCCGCCCCCAATGCACAGGTGCATTGCGGCTGCCGGTTTCGGCGATGGTGCCGATATAGATGAGCCGTGTCTGCTTGGGATCGCCCACTGCGTGGATCGCATCGACGATATTCTGCGCGCCGCCGACGTTGACACGGGTCACAAGCTCGGCCGGAAGGCGATCCGCAAGCGGTGACACCAGAGCGCCGACATGGAGCACAACATCGGCGCCCTCGACCCCCTTACGGATCGACATAGGGTCGGTGAGGTCGCCCCATATCACCTCGGCCAAGCCACGGCGCTGAACGTCCTTGACAACGGGGTGGGACTTTTCCTCTGGCCTTACCAATATTCGCAGGCGCAGCGTGTCCGCCTTTTCTGCAATGCGCTTCACCGTTTCGCGGCCCATATTGCCGGTGGCCCCGGTCAGGAAAATTGTCTTGCGGCTGTCAGTCATACGGCTCCCTCGAACAAGACCGATGCAATCGCACTTTGCCGTACCAATAACAAGGATGTAGTTGATATGCTCTTCCTGACGGGGACAGGTGATAGCCATCGTGTCAACGAAGAAAGCTATCAGATGAAAATCGGTTCATCTGTATGCGTATGTATAGGTCAGATTTTAGACGTAAATTAGGGAAATGGCCTAACCTCACTGTTGCCCATAAAGCACGGGTTCGTGCGAAAATTTACAAAACATGACTCGCCGGATTGCGGGGTGGCCACACGATCGTTAGCGGCCCTCAACATCGTTGGGACCAAGTCCCTGCTAATCAAGGAAAGGACGTCATGAAGAAGGTGAATGGAATCTCTGCGTTGTTGTGCGGCGCAGCGCTGATCGTCCCCGTCGCTGCCTGGGCGCAGGATGTCGCCAGCGGCGAAGCGGATGGAACGGCTGAAATCGTCGTCACTGCGACGCGCGAATCAAGATCGCTCCAGTCGGTGCCGATGGCCGTCAACGTCGCGACCGGCGAACAGCTCCAGAAGTTCAACATTTTCGACGCGAAGGACGTGCAGCAGCTTGCACCTGGTCTTGAACTGACCAACACCTCGGGCCGCAACAACACAACCACCCTGCGTGGCGTGACCTTCGATCCCGATCAGGGCACCAGCCCGGCGGTTCAGGTCTATTACAACGAAATCCCGACCGACGCGCAGACCGTCTATACCGCTCTTTATGACATTCAGCAGATCGAAGTGCTGCGTGGTCCGCAGGGCTTGCTGCGCGGTCTGTCTTCGCCGGCTGGCTCCATCACCATCGCGACCCGCCGCCCGAACTTCGACGAAATCGAGGGCTATGCGCAGGCGACCGCTACCTCGCGCGATGGCTACAACGTGCAGGCTGGCGTTTCCCTGCCTTTCAACGACACGCTTGCGATCCGCGTCGCTGGCCTGGTCGATGGCAACCGCCTGAACAACGTCCGCAACATCACGACGGGCGAGCGCTCACGCAGCCGCACTGAAAGCGCGCGCGTAACGCTGGGCTGGCGTCCGAGCAGCGACTTCACTGCCTACCTGAGCTACCAGTATCTGTTTGCGGACAACAGCCAGTTTCAGCAAGTTGTCGGTGCTGGCAATGTGCCGGACGGCTTTAACCCGTCGGGGCCGGCTCTTTCTGAGGCGGATTACGCTGCGGTGTCGGACGGCCGGTTCCGCAACCAGAATGAGAGCCACATCGTCAATCTGGCCTTCGATTATGATCTTGGTCCGGCCACCTTGTCCTTCGCAGGCGCTCACCAGTACAGCAGGCTGAAGGCGGAACGCGATCTCGACACGGGCAACGCGATCCCCGATTATGTGCAAACGTCTACCATTGACACGCCCTATAAGGTGGACTCGGCGGAACTGCGCCTGGCGTCCAACAACAAGGAAGGTTTCGGCTGGGGTGTAGGTGCGTTTTACACGAAGCAGACTGGCACCGTTGTGACCAATCAGCGAGCAGACCAGTTCTTTACTCCGCTTCCTGTCGCGTTTGGCGTGTATCTGCCGATCGATACAGAGGTGTTCACTCCGGTGAATGCGCAGACATGGTCGTTCAACGGCAATTTGCGTTACCGTTCCAACGGCTTCTCGATCGAAGGCGGTTTGCGCTATTCCATTATCAAGAATGTGCAAACGACGGACATCTTCCTGACTTCTCCGGGTTATGCCGGTTTCGGCATACCTGCTTTTGAACGATTTGAGGAAGGCGTTCCTGCTGATCTGCAGCGGTTTACGAACAAGCCTCTGACAGGCGGCCTGACGGTTTCCTATGAGTTCAATCCGCGCCTCAACGTGTATCTGGCCTATGGCCACTCCTATCGGGCCGGTAGCACGGGGGTCGCTGTTCCCGCGGGGGTGAGCCGGGACCTGATCCGTACACAACCCGAAAAGACCGATTCTTTCGAAGCCGGTCTGAAGGGCAAGCTGTTCGACAATCGGGTGAATTTCACAGTATCGGCGTTTTACCAGACGCTTGAAAATTATCTGAGCCGGTTCACGGGCATCCAGTATAACTGCCCTGAATTGAACGGGGCCTGCAGTGTCAATGGAACGGCGATCGCCCCTGGAGAACCGACCAACGGCGGCTTCGACTTCAATTATAATGGCGATGCCAAGATCAAGGGGGTGGAAGCTTCCATCGATGGTCGCATCAACGATAATTGGAACTTGGGCATTAGCGCATCCTATGTTCGTGCGCGTTTCGAAGATGCTCGCGTACCTTGCAATGACTACGCAGGTACGGGCGTTCCCAACCAAGACGCTCCTTCACCCGTCATCACTGGCCCGGGCAATGTCAGCTATTGCGTGACCAACGGTCGCCTGTCCCAAACGCCGGACTTCACCCTCACCGCGAATACGGAAATCCGTTTCCCGATGGGTGAGTTTACGCCGTTTGTACGGGCGCTCGTCAACTATCGTCCGGGCTTCTATGCCGACCAGGTCGATTATGACTACCGTTCGCGCACCCTGCTGAACGTTTTTGCGGGCTTCCGCACGGAAGACGATCGGTTCGAGCTGACCGCTTTCGCGAAGAATTTGCTGAACCAGAAGCGGATCACCAACATCAGCCTGGGCACCGCCCAGATCAACACGGCTGCTGGTATCCCCTATGAGTCCGGTTATCGCATCGTGAACGTGACCAATCCGCGCGAATTCGGCCTGACCGGAATGTTCCGGTTCTAATCTTGATCCTGTCGTTCGTTTAGGATCACAGAGGGCCAGTGGAGACCATCCACTGGCCCTTTTCTTGTATCTTTCGTGGAGTAGGATGAATGACCTCGCATTTTGGTTTTACAAAGCTTGTGGTGCAAGACCTGGAGGGCACCGCCACCTTCTACAAGGATGTCGCGGGCCTAGTTGAAATGGCGCGGATTCAGGATACGGTCGGCGATCGGCAGATCGATGAAATCCTGTTCAATGCTACGGGCGAAGGCGGCGCTACCTTCGTTTTGTTCAAGTTTCTGGATCGGGATGCCCCTGCACAGGATGAGGTGATCCTGGGATTCCAGACGAGCGATCTTGAGGCGTTTGTCGAGCGGGTCCAAAAGGCTGGCGGCAACGTTGTGCAGCCGATTGAAGTCAGGGAAGCTCATGGTGTGAAGGTTGCCTTCGTGACCGATACCGAGGGGCATCTGATCGAGGTTGTGGAATTGCTGGCCAGGTGAAAAAGGCGGCGCGAGGTGTTCACGCCGCCGACCAACCATTCTCCGCTCTATGCGCCAGTGGCGGATCGGCTATCCGCAGCGGGACGACGGCTCTTGTCATGTCGGTCCTGGCGATCAACGGGGTGGACGCTCGCTAAGATTGTGTCGGCGAGGTAGCGACAGAGAGCTTGAAGAGCAGGGTGCCATGGCCCAATTAAGGGGCTTCCCTAGCCCGTTTGGGCTGCCCCAGCCAAGAGTAGCCATGACTTCGCTCAACCCCCTCCTTGCCGATACCGACCTGCCCGATTTCGCCGCCATCGAGGCAGCACATGTGGTTCCCGCCATAGAGGAAAGGATTGACCAGCACCGCGCGGCGATCGAGCAGATTACGTCTGGGCAAGCTGATGACTTCGGCAGCGTCATACTGGCGGCGGAGCGGGCGGACTTTCTCCTGTCGCGCACATGGTCGCCCATCGGTCATCTTGCAGGGGTAGCCGACACCCCGGAATTGCGGGAAGCACACGCTTCGGCACAGGCCTTGATGACGGCTTATCTGATGGAGGCGGGGCAGAACCGGGCGCATCATGATGCGGTCGCGCGCATGGCCGATCGGTCCGATTTTGCCGATTTGGGTCCTGCGCAGAAGCGGGCCGTCGAATTGGCGCTGCGTGCCTTCCGTCTGGCAGGCGTAGCTTTGGAGGGGGATGCCCGCCAGCGCTTCCTCGATATTGGCGTGGCGCTGAGCGACCTTAGCACTCGCTTCGGCAACGCCGTGCTGGACGCGACGGAAGCGTGGAGCGAGCATGTGACCGACGAGGCGGCGCTGGCCGGGGTGCCGGAAAGCGACAAGGCCATTCTTGCCGCCTATGCGCAGGAAAAGGGCCTGCCGGGTTGGTTGATCACTCTGCGCCAGCCCAGCGTGCTGGCGATCCTGCTTCACGCCGACGATCGGGCATTGCGGGAGCGCGTTTATCGCGCCCACAATACACGCGCGTCTGATCAGTCAAATGATCGCAGCCATGATAATAGCGAGCGGATCGACCAGATCATGGCGCTGAGGCATGAAGCGGCGCAGATATTGGGCTTCAACGATTCCGCCGCGCACTCGCTTGAAACCAAGATGGCGGCGGATGCGGACGAGGCGCTGGCCTTCCTGGCTGACCTTGCCCAGCGTGCCCGCCCGGTCGGCGAGAAGGAACTGGGGGAGGCGCGAGCCTTTGCCGCTGAGCATTTTGCTTTGACCGAACTTTATCCGTGGCACCTGTCCTACGTCGCCGAAGCGATGCGGCGGACGTTGCATGGGGTCGATCAGGAAGCGCTGAAAGCCTATTTCCCCTTGCCGCGTGTGCTGGCGGGTACGCAGAAGCTGATCGAGCGGCTTTTCGATGTGCGCCTGATAGAGCGGGAAGCTGTTTCCACCTGGCATCCCGATGTCCTGTTCTATGACGTGCTGGATGCGAGCGGCGAGATTGTGGCGGGGGTCTATCTCGACCTGTTCGCGCGGGCGGGTAAGCGTGGTGGGGCATGGATGGATGTGTGCCGGGCGCGGTTCCGGGATGCCGATGCGTTTCATCGGCCGATTGCCTATCTGACCACCAACTTCGCGCCGCCTGCGGGTGATCGTCCCTCATTGGTGACGCATAATGATGTGGTGACGCTGTTCCATGAATTCGGTCATGTGCTGCACCATCTGCTGACGGAGGTCGATCTGCCTTCGGTCGGTGGCATTTCGGGCGTCGAATGGGATGCGGTCGAGCTGCCCAGCCAGTTCATGGAGAATTTCGCTTGGGAAAAGGACACGCTGATCGGCCTGTCCGGGCATGTGGATACGGGCGAACCATTGCCTGAACCTCTGTTTGACCGGCTGCTTGCCGCGCGGCAGTTTCAGGCGGGGTTGGCATTGTTGCGCCAGATCGAATTTGCGACCTTCGACCTGCTGCTGCATCGCGACTATGATCCGGCGCAGGGGGCGCGGGTGTTGCAGACGCTGGAACAGGTGCGAGCGGCGGTGGCTGTCGTCCATCCGCCTGAATGGAACCGCTTTGCCCATGCGTTCAGCCATATTTTCGCGGGCGGATATGCGGCGGGCTATTATTCCTACCTCTGGGCTGAACTTCTGTCGGCCGACGCTTTCGAGATATTCTCTCATGCCGATCTGCCGGGGGGAGGCGCCACCGCCTTCCGCCGCGAGATATTGGCGGCGGGCGCCAGCCGTTCCGCAGCCGAGAATTTTCGGGCTTTCGCCGGACGCGCGCCACAAGTCGATGCCTTGCTTCGATCACGCGGGCTGGCGGCCTAAACAGAAGGCCATTACAGCATGGACGGACCCCTTGTGATCAGTTGCCCGGCCTGCGCTACGCTGAACCGTGTGCCGAAGGAACGGTTGGGCGAGGGGCGTTGCGGGCGGTGCAAGCAGGCATTGTTCCAGGGTCGGCCGGTGACGCTGACCAGCGCCAATTTTTCGCAGCATGCGGTGAGCAGCGACGTCCCGCTCATCATCGATTTCTGGGCGAGCTGGTGCGGTCCCTGCCGCCAGATGGCGCCAGCCTTCGAAGCCGCCGCCGCGCAGCTGGAACCACATGCCCGGCTGGGGAAGATTGATACGGAAGCGGACGCCGATCTTGCCGCCCGCTATGCGATACGCAGCATTCCTTCGCTGGTCATCGTCTACAAGGGACGGGAAATCGCGCGCAATCCGGGCGCTATGCCGATGGCCGCGATCGTCAGTTGGGCGCGGCATCATCTGCCTGCGTGATCAGGCGGGCTCCTTGACCCGCTGGACGATGCTGCTGGCGAGTTTCGGCGCGACTTCCGCAAGATGATCGAAATGCGCTTCGAAATGAGCCATGCCCTGGCTCATCGAACGGATTTCCGCCTCCAGCCCTTGCAGTCCCGCTTCCGGTAGCAGGACTTCAATCACATCCCAGGCCGACCAACCTTCGCGGCTCGTCATCCGCAGCATTTGACCGCGACGGCTCGCCACGGCGGAGGTGATGCGGGATGATGCGGTGCCTGGCGTCATGATCGTCACATGCGCGACCGGCTCCAGCAGATAGGGGGAGGCGGCGGTCAGCGCGTCGCTCATCGCTATCCGTCCGGCGGTGCGGAAAGCGAGTTCGGAGCTGTCGACGCTGTGAAAGGAGCCATCGACCAAAGTCGCCGCGACATCGACCACGGGAAAGCCGAGAGGGCCTTTTGCCTGGGCGTCATGCACGCCTTTTTCGACGGCGGGAATCCACTGCTTGGGTATCGCGCCCCCCGTGATCCGTTCCTCGAAACGAAGGCCCTCTCCCCGTTCCAGAGGGCGCACTTCCAGCACGACATCGCCGAACTGACCATGGCCGCCGGACTGTTTTTTGTGCCGCCCGCGTTGCGTGACCGCTTTTCGGATCGATTCCCTGTAGGCGATCGTCGGCGGCTGTACCGATACCGCCACGCCATAGCGGCGCTTCAGACGGGCCAGCGCGACGTTCAGATGCTCGTCACTCACGCCGTGAAGCAAGGTCTCTCGTGATGCTTCGTCCTGGCTCCAGTGGAGGGCGTGATCTTCCTCCGCCAGCCGATTGAGGGCGGTGGACAGGCGCACCTCGTCCTTATGATCCTTCGCGGCGATCGCTACCGCGCAATTGGTTGCCGGTCGATCAGCGAGCAGCCCGTCGCCGCCGGGTTTGGCCGCGATGCCGATCAGGTCACCTGCCTTTATCGTGTCGATCTTGGCAATGCCGACGATCGCGCCCGGTTCGGCGGCGGCGATCTTGGTTGTGGCAAGACCCTGGAGTGCAAATATCCCGCCCGCGCGCAGGGATTGACCGCCATTGTCCTGGAGGTCGGCGCCGTCGTGCAAATTGCCGGCGAACAGCCGCGCGATCGCCAGGCGGCCTACCGTTGCCGCATGGGAAATCTTCAGCACCTGTGCCGCTGCTCCGGTGATGCCCAGTCGCTCCGCCGTTTTCGCGGGGGCAGGTGTGTCATGCCGTAGCATCTTGAGCAGGCGGCGGATACCAAAGCCATTGGCGGCGGAACCGAACAGCACCGGCACGATGAGACCGCTGGCGGTTTCCTGTGCGAGATCGGCGAAGATGGTTTGAAGGCTTGGCTGTTCGTCCGACAAGAGCTGTTCAAGCAGGATGTCGTCATGATCGGCCAGTTGTTCCAGCATATGGAAGCGCGCCTGGCTTTCATCAGCCTTCAACTCTTCGGCGAGTGCGATCTGCTGCGATTGCTTGCCTGCCTCATAATGATAGGCCCGTTCCAGCGCGAGATCGACGAAGCCGTCGACCCGATCGCCCGACCGGATCGGGATTTGCCGGGCGACGAGCGCGGCGGCGCTCATCGGGGCGACGGCCGTAAGCAGATCCTGGATGCTGCCACGCGCCTGCTCAATCTTATTGACGAACAGGGCGTGCGGAACGCCTGCGCGTTCGAGCTTGCGTAGCGTGGGTTCTGCCAGAGGGGCGCGGGCCGGGTCGGGATCGATCACGACGATGGCGAGGTCGACCGCATTGAGAGCGATGGCTGCATCATCGGCAAAGCTGGGCGAGCCCGGAATATCGACGAGGGAGAAATGATCTCCCATCCATTCGAACTGCATGAGGTTGAGTTCGGTGGAGCTTCCCCGCTCTCGCGCTTCCGGACTTGCATCGCCGACGCTGGTGCCAGCTTCGACCGATCCCTGTCGCGAAACAGCCCCGCTGATGTGCATGATAGCTTCCGCGAGGCTGGTTTTACCCGCTCCGGCGGGGCCGATCAGCGCAATGGAGCGCGATTGCGTGCCGCTCATCCTTGCTCTCCTCATCCCGTCTTTCGTGGCGAAGACGGTTCTTCTGACGGAGCGATGTTCTGCCTATCGCGGGGGGAACGCAAGGGGGCTTCGACCGGATCGCGCCACCGCCCGGCTAAGCGCACATGCAGTTGCGAGATGTGCATTGCGATCATTCATAATAGTCGTCCTTATCTGCCGGAACTGGTTCAACCGCCGTTCGATTAATTAAAGCGCGGAGAAAGGTGAGCTGATGCCCAAGGATGAAGAGCGGCGGCAGCGGCGAAATGCCAAGCGATGGCTGTGGGCGATCGTTGCTGCGGGTCTGGCTCTGGCCGCGCTGATAGCTTATACCAGCCTGCGTGCACCCGATCCGGCATCGCGAAGGTCAGATGTGGCGGTCCCGGCCTCTGCAACCGCAGCACCAGTTGGGGACGACACCCGGAACGAATCGCCGCATCGGTAATTGCAATCTTTGCGATCCCTGCACGAGGGACCGATCTTCCTCATTTTCAGGAGTTTGATCGATGTCGCTAACCGGACTTACTGCCATCATCATCCTGATCGCTGCGGCCCTGCTCGGCCTGGTGCTTTATGCGCGTAATCGGGGGAGGTTGAGTAGCGGAGCCGCGTTAATCGCGGCCCTCGTCATCATCGCTGCGGCTTCCGTCACGATGATGTATCCGTCTTTCCTGACCGCGACGCACGCGGATCGGCCGGTGCCTTGAGCCGCATGATTGTTCCCGATCAAGCGCCGGATTCACGAAGCGTTGCACTTCACTATGATGAGCTTGACCTCGCCTATCGTCGCATCTGGGGCGATCATGTTCACCACGGATATTGGCGCACCGGGACCGAAACGCCTGAGCGGGCCGCTGCCGAGTTGGTGGCTGCGGTGGAGCAAAGG
This sequence comes from Sphingobium sp. TomTYG75, assembly GCF_054771635.1. Taxonomy (NCBI): domain Bacteria; kingdom Pseudomonadati; phylum Pseudomonadota; class Alphaproteobacteria; order Sphingomonadales; family Sphingobiaceae; genus Sphingobium; species Sphingobium sp. TomTYG75. The sequence continues at coordinate 865,268 of NZ_BSRE01000002.1, forward strand.
CTTGGCATAGAGGCTGGGCACCGTATTTGCGACATTGGTTGCGGATATGGGGCGGCAGCGGCCGATATCCTGACACGCCATGATGTGTCGATCGTCGGCCTGACGCTATCGGCGGCCCAGCACGCAATTGCGCAAGAGCGTTCGCCACGCTTTACCTGTCTGGTGCGGGATTGGTTGGACAACGGCCTGGAAACGGCGTCGTTCGACCGCGCTTATGCGATCGAAAGTTCCGAGCATATGACGGATAAGCCGCGCTTCTTCACCGAGGCAAGACGCATATTGCGGCCGGGCGGCCGTCTGGTCGTGTGCGCCTGGCTGGAGGGGGAGGGGGCGTCCGCTTGGGAGGTGCGGCATTTGCTCCTGCCGATATGCAAGGAGGGCAGGTTGCCCAGCATGGGAAGCCGGGAAGATTATCTGACATTGGCCTCTGACGCTGGATTTCGCCTGGTGGATTATCGGGACATCAGCCGGGAGGTGCGCCGGACTTGGTCGATATGCCTTGGTCGTTTGGCGAAGAGCGTGTTGAGCGACCGGGACATCCGTCGGCTTGCGATTGGCCGCGCCACGATGAGCCGCGATTTCGTATTGAGCCTTCCGCGCCTCATCCTTGCGCTACGCACAGGGGCGATGCGGTATGGGATATTCCAGTGGGAAGCGGTCTAGCCGCCGTGGGTCCAGCGTCGCGATTCACAGATGAATAGCACGCAGCCGGTGAGCTTCAGCGATCCGTCAGGGTTGCGCGCCAGTGACGAGCGATAGCTCTTGCCGCTTTTCGGATCATAGGCCCGCCCGCCCGTCCATGTGGAACCGGATCGGTTGAAATCCCAGAGGGTAAGAAGGCCCGCCAGAGGCCGCGCGCGAAGGCGAGGGTTCGGGTTGTGCACGTCTGTCTTGGGGACATCGGCACCCGTATCGAGCACTCGCACGATACGACCGCACAGTTTCGCGCCGCACGGCTCGATCCTGACAAGGCCCTTGCCATCGTCCGTCACCCATAGACCGGCTACGTCGGTTGCAGGAACCGCAGCCGAAGAGGCGAGCAAGAGGAGGGAAGCCGCCAGCATTGTCATACTCCTATCCGCCCCCGCCCTTGCACGGTGAGACAAAAACTGTGGCGCATCAACTGCTTTCTCCGTGGTAGAATGATCGCGGGAGAAGACGAGACATGGTAAAGCTCATCACAAGATCGCGTCAGGAAGAGCAGATGGACGCGCCCGATCTCGATCCGGCGGTATATGAGCGGGTTCTGCATGATCTGGCGCGGGTCAATCGATGGACGTTCACAGCCTGGCCCACCATCGCCTTTCTCCAACGCGCGGTAGGACAGGCAAGACATTTCCGCCTGCTCGATGTCGGATTTGGCGACGGCGATGTTCTGCGCGCGATTGCCCGATGGGCGCGGCGCCGGGGTATCGATGCTGAGCTGATCGGCGTGGACCTGAATGAAAAGAGTTTGCAGGCGGCCCGGCATGCGACCCCGTCCGACCTGTCGATCGATTATCGGGCTGGCGACTATCTCGATCAGCCGGAACCGTTCGACTTCATCATTTCAAGCCAGGTCACGCATCATATGACCGACTCGCAACTGATGACCTTCCTGCGTCATATGGAAGCGAAAGCGAGGATGGGCTGGTTGATCTGCGACCTGCACCGACATGGCTTTGCGCATTGGGGCTTCCCCATTCTGGCGCGACTGCTGCGCGTCCACAGGATCGTGCGGGAAGACGGTCAATTATCGATCGCCCGATCGTTCCGGCGTCGGGAGTGGATCGATCTGCTGGCGCAGGCTGGCATGTCCGAGGATCAGGTGCGGATAGTGCGCCGTTTCGCCTTTCGCCTGTGCGTGGAGCGTGTGCGGGAGACGCCGCTTATCCTTTCCTGATCCGGGTGAGGGATGCGGCGCCGGTTCCCAGTCCGGGTGCGAACCGTAGCAGCGACATGAGGACGCTGCGGGTCAGGGGTGCTGCGGCGCCATGGCGTAGGGCTTCGGCAATGCCGACAGGCCGCGCGCATTGCCGCCGCCACTTGTCCTGCCATGCCGGTGAAGCTTCAGGTCCTGCGGCCAGCATTGCTCCGGCGGCGCTCGCTCCGCTGGCCAGGGCGATGGCGATACCGTCGCCTGCGAGGGAGGCTATGACGGCGCTCTGATCGCCGATGCGAAAGACGCCTTTGTGGCTTTGCGGCGCGCGCCAGCCGTAGGGTACGCCCGCTACGGCATCGAAATGGGTTGGGATGCCTTGAAGCCGTTCGGTGAGCAGCGGCGCCTCCTGTTGCAACTCGTCTAGCAGCGTGGGAACGCTCCCCGCTGTAGTGAGCCGATCTCTGCTTACCGACAGGCAGAGATTGACCGACCCATCCTCCTGCAACAGCAGTCCTGCATAGCCCTGGTTAAACAGGTGCAGTTCAACGAAGCCAGACAGCGCGCAATGCAATGCGGAGGACGCAGGGAGAGAAGTGCGTAGCCCGATCGATGAGCTTGAGAAATCCCGGGCCACACCGCGCAGCTCATGCTTGCCGACGCCTATGAACAGGGCGTCTGCGGTAAGGGTCTTCCCATTGTCAAAGCGCACGGCGCGGCTATCTGGATCGGCTGTGCGGGCTGTTCGGCCTCGGCTGACGATAGCACCGGCGTCGGCCGCTGCCTCGATAAGAGCATTGTCCAGGACGTGGCGGGAAATGCCGCCGGCTGTGGCGGGCAGGGCGGCTTCGACGCAGCGTGTTCCCGTGGCCAGCCTGAAGCGTCTTATGGGCCGAGCCCCAAGCTTCCAGGGGTCCACCCCCAATTCCATAAGGCCAGCGATCGCGTCCCAGCCAAGGAAGCCGCCGCATACGCCAGCGCGGGCAGCGGCATGGCGTTCCACCAGATGCGGCCTCATTCCGGCACGGGCAAGCGTGATGGCAGCGGCCGAGCCAGCCGGGCCGCCGCCTATGATGAGCGCCTCTAGCTTGGCCGCTCCTGGCATCATCCGGCTCGCGAAAAGCGGAATCCTTCCGCAGCGACGCCCGGTCCGAAGGCGAGCGCGACGCCGGGGCCGTGGCTCCCTTCATCGAGCAGGTCGCTGAGGATAAACATCAGCGTTGCGGACGACATGTTGCCATGGCGCGCGAGGATGCCGCGAGACACGGCCAGAGCATCGGGTTGTAGGTCCATGCCGTTTTCGACTGCGTCCAATATGGACCGGCCCCCGGCATGAACCGCCCAATTCGCGACCGATGCGGGATCAATAGAACCGCAAACCCGGTCCCTGACGCCCTTGTCTCGCAGAGCGGTCTGAATGCGGCTCGGGACTTCGCCGGACAGGTGCATGACGAAACCGGCGTCGCCGATCTCCCAACGGATGAGATCGGCAGAACCTTCCAGATTGATCGCGAAGGGCGCATCCATCGCGAAACCGCGATCCTGCGCGCTGACCAGTGCCGCCGCCGCGCCATCGCCGAATTGCAGCATCATCAGCAATCTTTCGACCTGCTGTTCCCGCTGAAGGTGAAGCGAGGACAGTTCGACGGTGACCACCAGCACGCGCGCGTCGGGCTCCGACCGCACGATATGTCGCGCAGTCCGAAGCGCCGCGACCGCTGCGTAACAGCCCATGAAACCTACAAGTGTCCGCTCCACACCGACCAGACCCAGCGCGTCGGCGATGATCTGATCGACGCCGGGAGCGACGAAGCCGGTGCAACTGGCAACGACCAGATGGGTAATGCCATCGAGAACTATCTTTGCGCGCAAGGCGTCGATGGCTCGCAGGGCCAATTCAGGGGCGTAGCGATGATAGAGTTGCATGCGTTGCGATGTCGAAGGCATGGCGTCCGCATAAAAGCCGCCGGGATCGACAGGTGAGGCTTCCGCGTCCACTTGGGGAAGGACCGACCAGCGATGATTGATGCCGCTGCGCTCTGCCATGCGGACGAACAGGCTGCGCGCCCGTTCATCCACTAATTGCTGACTGGCCCATCGAATGAAAGGGGAATGCACATCCTGGTCAGGAACGGCGCAACCTATCGCGTTTATGCAGGCACGTCTTTCGTTCATTGCATTCCACTTTGTTGCCCGGATCTACAACGCCGACGATGCGGTATATGATCCGGGCTGGACAGGGTCCAACATGTGTAGCGCGATTTTGATTGCTTCCCAATGAATTGGGATTTGCGTTAGCCGTGACGAACCGTCACGGGCACCTTTTCCTCCCACAACAGTTCGAGCTTACGCCGGGTAAAGCGCCACGCGTCTCCATCACGACGCCATTCATCGAGATAACGGATCGTCCAGCGCAAAATCTGGTCCGCGTCGTTGAGCAAATGGTCGGCGGTGCAATAGGTCTCACCGCTGGCCCTATCACCGTCGATCATAACTGTCTGGTTATGGACGCGGTGGAAGGTCGAGCGGAACATCTGCGCGAGTCCGTCGATCGACATCAATGTGGCCTCCAGTCCTTCTGTGACGAAGCCGGGTCCTTCAATCCGGCAGTCATCCGCCAGCACGGATCGCCACAGCTGCTTGTCCTTCCGATCCGCACCCTGAGCGTAGATTTCCGCCGAGCGCCGGAGCGCTGCTTCGTCGATCAGCTTGTTCATCGCGCCGCTCACAAGTTCATTCCGTTGCCAGTAACGATCGGCATGTTGGTCCAGGTCCCGTTGATATCGCGAATCCATCCCGCCGCCGCCAGCGAACCGCCGTCAACGTTGATGGCCGTTCCCGTGACCCAGGACGCAAGCGGGCTGGCGAGGTAGAGCGCCGCGCCTGCACAGTCGTCCGGATGGCCGAAGCGGCCGAGCGGCACCCATCTTTGCACATGCTCGCGGTTTTCCGGCGGCACCATGTAGTCGATCGGGGTCTGGGGTGTGTCCGTGGTTTCCGGAGCGATGTCATTCACCCTGATGCCGAGCGGCGCGAGTTCCAGAGCAAGGCTTTTGGTAAAGCCCGTTATCCCCCATTTGGCGGCGGCATAGACGGAGCAGTTGGGAATGCCGCGATAGGCTTCGATGGAGGTGATGTTGATGATGGAACTGCCCGGCGCTGATGCCTTCAAAAGCGGGAGCAGGCGGTTCGTCACGTGCATGAGACTGATCAGGTTGAGGCCGACAATTTCCTGCATCTCATCGCGTGAGAGATCGGAAAATGCTTTGGCATGAAGGAAATGGCCGACATTGTTCACAAGGATATCGAGCTTGCCGCCCGTTTCCTGTTTCAGCCGGTCGGCCAGTGCATCAACCTGTTGTGGATCGTTGACGTCGCATTGGATTGCCCTACCGACGGTGAAATTGGCGCAGCGTTCCGGATCGATCTCCGCAATGAAGACCTGTGCGCCTTGCCGTGCAAAAGCGTCGGCGCAGGCGCGTCCGATCCCCGCGCCGCCGCCAGTCACCAAAACCGTCTTGCCCGTGAAATCCAGCATCATCCTGTCCTTGATTATTCTGTCCGTTGATCAGGCGCCGCCCAGTAGGTCCGGATTGCGCCGCAGTTCCTGTCCGCCATCGACTGCGAAGGATTGCCCGGTGACCCAGGACGCAGCGGGGCTGGCGAGATAGGCCACCGCCGCCGCGATATCTTCCGGCTCTCCCGTCCGTTTGAGCGGCGTTTGCTCCAGAAAGCGATCGATGACCGCCGGGCTGGCGAACATGTCCGCCGTCGCGTCGCTGCGGGTGAGGCCGGGGCGAACCGCGTTGACACGAATGCCGAGCGCGCCCAGTTCGTCCGCCACCGTCCGGATCAATGCTTCCAGCCCAGCTTTGCTGGCGCAATAGGTGGCGAGCGCGGGGAAGGGGAGGATCGCGGCCGTGGACGATATGCACACGATCGACCCGCCTTCGCGCATTAACCTGGCCCCGGCCTGCATCGCGATGAAAGCGCTGGTGATGTTGAGGTCAAGATCCCGGCGCAAATCCTCTACACTGGTCGAGAGGAAGGGGCCGAAGCCGCCCCCTCCGACCGCAGGCACCAGAATATCGAGGCGATCTGCCATGGCATAGGCTTGCGCAAGCGCGTCGCCGACATCCTTTTCGGACGTAGCATCACCAGCGAAGGTCGCGACCTGCGCGTCCGGAAAATCGCCGATTATGCGGGCGCGCGCTGCGTTCAGCGCCTCCTGCCTGCGACCCGTGATGAGCACGCGCGCGCCATCGGCAACCAGCGCCCGTGCGCAAGCCGTGCCGATACCGCCGCTGCCCCCTGTAACGACCGCCGTTTGGCCCGCCAGAGGAGCCATACTCATTTTGCCGACCGGAACTGATCGACGACTTCCTTCACCGCACGCGCGACGTCGTTGCGGCGGTAGCGAAGGTCAGACATCGTCTGGGCCTCAGGCTCGTACCGCACCATGTTCCCGCGCCCGGTGAAGATGGCGGCGTCCGGCAACATGGGATGTTCCTGATCCAGCGAAGGCACATCCACGCCATTCCCGGCAGCCTGGAAGAACAGCTTGAAATAGTCCGCGAAGCTCAGATTTTCGTCGCCGACCAGATAGGCTTTGCCATTTTCGCCCCGTTCCAGAGCGGCCTGGATCGCTTCGGACAAGGATTGGGTGGAAATGAAGTTGGTGCCGCCAGCAGGGCCGAAAGGCGGGATGCCCAGTTGTCCTTCGGCATAGCGGGTGTAGGCTTCGAACATCGGCAAGCTCATGCCCGGAACGGTGCCGACGACGAACGGCGCGTCCAGGCTGACGACGTGGAAGCTGTCGTCCGCCAGCGCGGCAATACCGTCGGTGGCTAGCTTACGGGCGCGGATATAGACATTTGTCTCCAGCAGTTCCGGTGCAATATGCGGATAGAAGCTGCCGATATGGATGAAGTGGCGCACGCCTGCCTGCTTGGCAAGCGCGGCGAACTGCGGCACCGCTTCGGCATTCGCGCGCAGGACATGAGCGTCATAATCGGCCCCTTGCGGAACATGGCGGATGTCGTTGCCCGCCGCGAAGACGATGGCATCAAAGCCGGTCAAGTCCTGCGTCGTGAAGCTACCCTCAACATAATCGCCCTGCAAAAAAGGCAGGCGCGACAATTCAGTGCTTTGTTGCGGGGGCTTGCGGCCCGAGACGGTGACGTCATGCCCCTGCGATGCAAGATGAAGGGCCGCATGGCCGCCGATCATGCCGGTGCCGCCGATAACAAGAATTTTCATGATAGCTTCCTCTCCACGGGCGCCTCGCGCCTCCTGATGAAAGAGGGCTACCGATTCTAGTTTCGATTTGCAACAAGGCACCGATTAGGTATTAGGTATCTTATGGATACCAAAGTGGACCCGCAAACCGCCCTGCAGATTCTCGAACTGGTCGGGAACAAGTGGACAATGCTCGTCACCTACAGACTGGGTGATGGCGAGATGCGCTTTTCCGACCTCAAGCGCTGCGCAGCGCCCATCAGCTCCAAAATGCTGACGCAGACGCTGCGCGAACTTGAGCGTTTCGGGATGGTGTCAAGGGAGGTCCGACCGACCATGCCGCCGAGCGTGGAGTATCGGCTGACGGATCTGGGCAGGGGGTTCCTGGGGACCGTCAGCCAGATTTGTGACTGGATCGGTGACAATCATGAAGCGCTGGAACAGGCGCGCGAGCGTGAGGCTGCAAGGTCGCAGGACAGTCGTGTGGCGTTCATCGGCGTTTGACCTGCTGTCTGGATCAACGAGTCATATTCAAGATTTCCTGAAAGCGTCGCGACTCATAGCAGCGATCACCGGGTCGAAGGCTTCGACGATGTTTCCGCTGATTTGTGTTTCGACGCGCCGTTCAATACGCCAGCCGATTTCGATCCGACGGTAGGTCACCTGATAGTAGCCAGCGGCGTGGCGTTGGCCGCTATGCGTTGCGCGGGGCCGGAAGATGCCGATCCACTGGAAGTGGACCTGGCCCCAAGCCATGTCTCCATCAACGCGAAGGCGGGGTGCGGTGTTAAAATGGAGCCCCTGATAATATTCACTGACTTCCGCGCAAAACCCCGCAAGTTCCTCCGTTCCTGTCACTAGGCGGGTTGGCTGGTCGCCGGATTTGGTAATCTCGAACACTCCGTCCGGGGTGAAGACGTCCGCCCAACCATCTGTGTCTCCGCTATCCCAGGCGCGGGAATATTCTGCTTCCAGATCGATAATCTCTAACCGGTCTTCTGCGGCCGCGAGACGTCGTTCGAATGTGGCAAATGCGTTTTCCATGATTTGATCCCGAAAAGAGGTGAGCGCGATTGCGCCCTCAATTTGATGTCTTCATGCGAGCTGCAACTTTCACCCATTCAGCATCATCTCCGCGGCCTTTTCCGCGATCATGATGATCGAGGCATTAGGATCGCCTGTAGTGATCCGCGGCATGACGGAACCATCGACCACGCGTAGCCCGTCAATGCCATGCACACGCAGTTGATCATCGACTACCGCCATATCGTCATGACCCATGCGGCAGGTGCCCACCGCTTCGTAATTGACGTGGCAGTCCCGTCGAAAAAAGGCATCAAGCTCCGCGTCGGTAGAACAATGAGCGCCCGGGTGATATTCCTCGCCGCGATATTTGGCGTAGGCAGGTTGCTTGAAGATTTCCCGCGCTATCCGAACGCCGCGCCGCAGGGCGTCGCGGTCGCGCTCCTCAGCGAGATAGTTAGCGTCGATGATCGGCTGCGCGAACGGATCGGACGATCGCAACTTCAACTCCCCGCGGCTTTCCGGGCGAGTCAGGATGACGAGATTGGTAAAGCCATGTTGGCGAACGATCTGCGCGCCCTCACCCGACAGGATCGGCAGGAAATAATATTTGAGGTCAAGTTCGTCATGCCCTGGCGCACCTGATCGCAGATAGGCGATGACGTCCGTGCTGAAGCCCGCAAGCGGCCCGGTGTGCGTCGTCATGTAGCGCAAACCTGCCGCCGCGATCCGCAAGGGGTTCGAGATGAACTTATAATCCGACACCGGTTCGGGACTGATTATCTGAACCTGAGAGCCGATATGGTCGTGCAGATTCTGACCGACGCCCTTGAGGTCTGCAACCGCTCTGATCCCGATCGACCGGAGATGGTCGCCATCGCCGATGCCCGACAGCATGAGCAATTGGGCTGACTGGAAAGTACCGCCGCTACTGATGACCTCGCGAACGGCGCGAGCCTGTGCGATACGGCCTTTCTGGCGATATTCGACTCCTACCGCACGATGGCCGTCCATAATGATGCGGGTGACGTGGGCTTTCGTACGGACCGTCAGGTTCGGCCGCTTGTTTGCGGGCCGAAGATAGGTGACCGCCGTGCTCATTCGGCGGCCTTTGCGGATCGTATATTCGCATGGACCGAAACCCTCCGGCGCGGCGCCATTATGGTCGTCGCTATAGGGGAAGCCTGCCTGCTGCGCGGCTTCAAGCCATGCCTTGTGGCCCGGGTTGGTCACCTTTGCGTGCGTCACCGGCAGAGGACCGCTGCCGCCGTGAAATTCATTCTCCCCACGCCAACTGCATTCCGCCCGTTTGAAATAGGGCAGGACATCCGAATAGGACCAGCCGCTGTTGCCAAGATCAGCCCACAGGTCGAAGATTTCGGGGCTGCCCCGGCTGTAGCACATGCCGTTGATCGAACTGCTGCCGCCCAGAACCTTGCCGCGCGCATCATTGAGGACGCGGTCGTCCAGATGCTTTTGAGGCGCGGTTTGATATTTCCAACTGACCATTCCGGCCTGAAGCATCGGGAAGAAACCCGCAGGCATGTGGATCAACGGATTGATGTCCCGTCCACCTGCCTCAAGCAAAAGGACCTTGATCGCCGGGTCGGCGGAAAGCCGGTTGGCAAGGACACATCCGGCCGAACCAGCGCCGACCACGATATAATCAAACTCTTCAGCGGTCTTCACGAATTTCCTCCCTCGTCATTTCAGCGTGCAGGATTGGGCAGGCTTGCGATGGCCTTGATCTCGGCGAGCGAGCCCGGATAGCCCAGCGCCGCGACGCCCACCGCCGTCCAGCAGCAAATGGCGCCATTCAGGAAGTTGGCCTTGGCGGCCATGAAGACGTCCATATGGTCGGGGAAGCCGACATGGAAGGTCGTGAGGTCAACGATATCGCTCGCCTTGCTTCCATGACGCGCGAGGACATCGGCTAGCGCGTCGAAGGCGAGGGTAAACTGGCGTGACGGGTCAGCGGGCACGGTTCCGTCGGCCTCCACACCGATCTGGCCGGAGCAGAACAGAAGTTCGCCCACCACCTTCGCTTCACACAATCCATAGCTTTCAGCGCCTTCAATATCAGACATGTCTTCTCCTCCTCCGCGCGGCGATCCGCTGCGACCAATGCGCTTTGTCATAAACGATACAAAATGTCTTGTTAAATAAAAAACGCTGTGCCAATTGCCGTCGCCAAGAACAGGAACGGGCTCAGACGAGTCCATAAAATAGGGGAGTATTGGCATGAGAGTTGGACTCTGTTCGCGCTACGCGTTGCTGGCGGGGGTGGCATGGAGCGCGACCCCGGCGTGGGCGGCCGCACCACAGGAGCAGGCCGCGACACCGGTCGCGCAGGGCGAGGGCTCCCGTCTGGAAACCATTGTAGTGACGGCGCGGCGGACACGCGAAAACCTTCAGAACACGCCAGTCGCTGTGACCGCGATGTCTGGTGAATTGCTGGACAGGCTGAACATCCGCGACGTCGTGGCCACGGCTCAGTTCACCCCTAATCTGGGCATCAGCCAGCAGCCTGCGTCGATCACCGCTGCATCGGTGTTCATCCGCGGCATCGGCAACGCGTCGCCCAGCGCGGTGTCGGAACAGGGGGTCGGCATCTATCTGGACGGCGTCTATATCGCCCGATCGGCCGGTGCGATCTTCGATCTGGTTGATCTGGAACGGATCGAGGTGCTGCGCGGACCGCAGGGGACATTGTTCGGGCGTAACAGTGTGGGCGGTGCCGTCCAACTGATCAGCCGCAAGCCTGCCGATCATGCAGGCTTCGAAGGCAAGGCAGGCTATGGCAGCTTCGACGACTGGTATGCTCGGGCGCGCTTCGATACGGGATATATCGCTGGAACGCCGATCAAGGCGTCCGCCTCCTATATGCACCGGCAGCGCGACGGTTATTTCGACAATGTTCTGGCACCGTCCAATCAGGATCCCGGCGCGCTTAACAGTGAAGCCGTCACGGCTGCGGTGCAGGGAGACTTTGGTGACCTGACCGTCAATTATGGTTTCGACTACAACACGCGTACCGGCATTCCAGCCTTCTTCCAGGTCGTGAATGCCACCGACGATGTGCGCAACTATTTTGGCGCCTCACCGCTGTTCGGTGGCTCATCTTTCCAGATTGGCGCGGACGGACTGCGCAAGGGCGAACAGCAGCCCGCGCTCGACCTGGATGGCAATCCCACCTTTGGGGTGAAGGCGAGAGTTTATGGTCATGCGCTGACACTGAACTATCAGTTGATCCCGGAACTCGCGATCAAGTCGATCACAGCCTATCGCTCCTACCGCCAGGATGGCGCGAACGGCCTGTCGGGCAATGGCACGCTGCGCGGCTTTACGCTTAGCCCGATCCTGTTCGTCGATGGCACCGTCGTGCCGACGGGAGTGCAGCCGGTTACGCCCTATGATGGTTACACGACGCAACGCCAGCATCAGTTTTCGCAGGAAGTGCAATTGCTGGGTGAAGCCGGTGAATTCAAATATGTCGGCGGCGCATTCTATTTCAGCGAGAAGTCTTCCGAAGCCAATTATCAGCAGCTGACCTTTATGCTGCCGGGCGGTGATGCGGGCGTCAACCTCTCCCCCTTGCAGGCATTTTCTGGCAAGGCGCGTTCCTATGCGCTGTTCGGCCAGATCAGCTACACGCCGGAAGGAAGCGGCCTCGAACTCACAGGTGGCGTTCGCTATACGCGTGACAAGAAATGGCTGACGTTGGCGGGCGATGTACAGCCCAATCTGGATGGGCAGGTTTCCTATCGCAATCTTTCATGGCTGGCGTCGGCGAATTACGAACTGCGGCAGGATTTGATGGGCTATGTCCGTGTGTCCAGTGGTTTCCGGTCGGGCGGCATCAATCCTTCCGCTTCGGAGATCAATGTTTTCGCGCCGGAAAAGGTGGTCGCCTATGAGGCGGGGCTGAAGGGCGAGTGGTTTGACCATATGCTGCGGACCAATTTGTCCGCTTTTTATGTCGATTACCGCGACCTTCAGATCTCGCAATTCCTGGCGGGCACGGCCGGCGCGACTTCGGCGATCGTCAATGCGGGGCGCGTGGCATATCGGGGTGTTGAGGCCGAAATCACCGCCATTCCGGTGCAGGGACTGACGATAGATGCTTCGTTGGGCTACACATCGCCCAAATATAAAAGCTATCTCTATCGTGATCCTGCGACCAATGAGCTGGTCAATGTCGCGTCCGAAGCACGACTGTCGCAGGCGGCGAAGCTCAACACGCATATCGGCGTTCAATATGATTATAGTCTGCCCATTGGAAAGCTGTCGCTGCGCGCCGACTATGCCTATCGCAGTACGGTTTACTGGTTCACGATCGATCGATTGAACCTGTTCAATCGCGATATCCGGTCTCGCCCGGATCATAATCTGCGTGCCCGCATTTCGCTGGCGGATATTGCCGCAGGCGGAGGCAAGCTGGACGTCGGCGTGTGGGGCGACAACCTCACCAATCAGCGCAATATCGATTTCGGCATCGACTTCGGCAGCCTTGGCTATGGCAGCGCCTCGTTCAAGAAAAAGCGTACATTCGGGGTGGATGCGAAGTTCACTTATTGAGCGATCGGCAGCCGGGGGAAGGGCGAGCCTTCTCCCCGGCTGTCGGCAAGTCAGCCTTTCACCCCGGGGATCTCGCATCCCCTGATCAGCAGGTTCGTCAATTGCTCCAGATGATCGTCATCCGGCCGGTCCTTCGCGATCACGATCAGGCCCGCTATCGATGTGAACAATGTCGCGATCACCATCGTGATGTCCACATCGGGGCGGATCAATCCCGCGCGCTGCGCCTCACGGAGCGGTTCCCCCATGTCATGCGAGATGGACAGCCACTGACGCCTCGTTTCCTCGTTGAGGAAGCCGGGTCCAAGGCTGGCGATCAGGCCATTGATGGCGATTTCATCCGGTTCCGAGGAGAAGTCGCGAAATGCCGTGGCAATCGCGCGCAGATGATCGCGCCAGTCGGACCCGGGTTCGACCTGGAACGTCGAATTATGTGTCGTCAACGCCTCTGCGATCAGCGCCTCTTTGCTGGGCCAACGTGCATAGATGGTCGATCGCGCAATGCCGGACTGTTCCGCCACATCCAGCATCGAAAACTCGGTCGCCCCGCTCTTGATGAGGTGAAGAACGGTCGCGGCAACGCTCTGCCTGACCCTTTCGGTGCGCCCTCCGGGGCGGATGTTGCCGCGCGTCATGCGCGACCCATATCGGGCCGCCAGTGCCCGGTTCAAGTGCCATTTCATGGAACATGAGAGATTATATATGCAGGCGACCGGGCAGAATGCGGTGTCGGAAGGAGAGGCGATGTCCCCAGATGAGCCGTGGGGACTGCTGCTCATCCTCTCGACGATCGGTTTTCTGCTGATCGGGGGCATGCTGACGTCGCTCAGCATCTATGTGTCTGTGATGCAGGCACATTTTGGCTGGAGCGAAGCGTCAATGGGTGGCGGGCCGGTCATGCTGCTGCTTGGCATGAGCATCGGCAATCTGAGCGTCGGCGCGCTCATGCGGCGTTTGGGGGTGAGGGGGCTGTTTCTCGTCGGTGTGAGCATTGCCCTGTGCGGCTGGGTGGCGGCCGGGTTCGTAGGGTCTCTGGCCGAATTCATGGCGGCAATGGCACTGTCGGGCATCGGCACGGGCGTCGCGACGATCGTGCCGGGCATCGCCGTGATTTCGCAATGCTTTCACCGGCGAAGGGGATTGGCGGTGGCGCTGTTCATTGGGGCCAGTGCTCTTGCCAGTTCCACCATGCCAATCGCCAGCCGTTGGCTGATCGACGCTGCGGGATGGCGGCAGTCTTTCTGGATTTTCGGATCAGTCGTCGCCCTGATCGGCCTGCCTCTCTTGTGTCGCCTTCCCCGCAGGATCAACGGCGGCCAACGTCATGAGCATCAGGCGTCGGGCCTCACGGTAGAACAGGGCCTGAGACTGCCCGCCTTCTGGATATTGACCCTGGTCCTGACAATCAGCCAGTTCGGAATGAACGCCATATTGTTCAACCTCATTGCCTACCTGCGCAAGATCGGATTTTCGGGCAGCGATGCCGTCACCCTTTTCGGCGTCGCCAATTTCATGAGCCTTCCTGGCCTGATGATAGGCGGTTACCTGTCCGATCGGGTGAGCGGGCGCATTCTCCTGCCGCTGATCCTGCTAATTCAAAGCGTGGGCACATTGGCGCTGCTCGGCGTCGGGCACGGCTATGGTGCTATTCTGCTGTTCATCCTGTGCTGGGGCGGCGTTGCAGGATTACCCGCGCAGGCCGGTTCGATGTTGCTGAGCGAGATCATCGGGCAGCGGGCCTATGCCGCGATGCTGGGCATCGTTTTCACGGCGAATGGCTTTCTCGCCGCGCTTGCACCGGCGGTCGTGGGCTGGGCCTATGAAGCGACCGGCGGATATTCCCGGCCGATACTCGTCATCGCGGCGCTCTGTCTGCTCGCTGCCTGCGCCTCGACCTTCTGCCGTGCAAGACCTGCGCGCGATGAATCCCTCCTCTGTCTGGAAATATGATCATGTCGAACAACGAAGCCTATGAACGGGGGGAAGTGCCTGTAGCGAGCAGCGGCTGGACAAGACCACAGGGGCTGGCGAGAGCATGGCCGAGCCTGTTGGATGATGTTTCGACTGATGTCGTGGTGATCGGCGCCGGGCTGGCGGGCGCTTCTCTAGCGCTTCACTTGGCGGAGGCGGGGATCGGCGTGGCCGTGCTGGAGGCACGACAGCCCGGCTGGGGCGCCTCCGGGCGTAATGCCGGTCATGTGCTGCCGATCCTGCGCGACGTGAAGGTGGTCGAGCGCTTTCCAGAAGGGGGTAAGCGGTTCCTGGAACTATTCCGCGAGCATCACACCATCCCCTTCGATCTTTCCGCCCGACATGGGATCGACTGCGACGCGGTTCGGTCGGGCTATATCCATGGCATGAAGACACGTAGAGCCTTTGACGCCTTCGTCCGGACCTTCGCCTATCTGGAGACGAGCGGGCTTCAGCGGCTGACGGTTGCGTCCGGCTCGGAGATGAAGGCGCGAACCGGGTCAGATGCCTATCCCTTTGGCGTGATCTTTGAAGATGGCGGCCGGGTGAACCCCTATCTGTTCACCAAGGGCATGATCGCTGTGGCGGCCCGGCTCGGCGCACAAATTCATGGAGACAGCGAAGCTCTGTCACTTGAACCGGTGCAGGGCCGGTGGCGGGTGCGGACCCGGAGCGGCAGCGTGCTGGCCGATCGTGTGATTTTCTGCACCGCAGCCTATCCAGCGGCCATTGAACCGGCGTTTCGCAAAGCCTTCTATCCCCTGACGGCCTATGCCTTGACGACAAAGCCTCTGCCGTCCGAAGCGCTGGATATCATCCTGCCCGGCGGGGGCACGTTCGCGCAGGCGCCGGTCGATCTTAATCCGATGGTCCGCGATTGCCACAACCGATTGATCCTCTCCTCCATTCCTCGTGTTGGGGGTGCCCATGATGCGGCATGGCATTTCCGATCCCAATTGCGATGGTTGCACCGGGTCTGGCCAGAAGCTCGCGGCATGGGAATTGAGATGGAGGATTATTGGACCGGCCGTGTCGCGATGCGAAAGGCGCAATTTCCGGGCGTTTTCGAATTGGCGAACAATGTCTTTGGCCTCATGTATTTCAATGCCTGGGGCAATGTCATGGCGCCGCTGATGGGCAAGATCATGGCGGACGCGCTGGCGCGCGATGCCATGCACGCCATGCCTTTCCCATTGGAAAAGCCGGAGCCTGTCTCGTTCAACCGGAAATATGAGGTGCTGATCCGCCATCTTCTGCTGCCAGCTGCCCGGATGGGACAGCGCTGGGGTGTTCTGTAGCGTCAATCCGCTGCCGCCACGCCGCGTAACCCATCAGCGTCGGTCAGTTCGATACGGCCATAGCCCAGCCGGATCAGCCCCGCCCGTTCGAACGCGGCGAGATGCAGGTTAATTGTCTTGCGCGTGACGCCGATCATCTCCCCCAATGCCTGCTGGCTGAGCCGGACGACGAGTCCGTCATCTGACGCGACTGCCGAAGCCAGCAGGCGAGAGGCTATGCGTTGTCTGGGCGGGAGCGCCATCAGCTCCGCAAGCATATGCAGGGTCCGGCGCATATTGGTGTAGGCAAAGTCAGCGATAGCCCGCCAGATTTCGGGGCGCTTCTCGGCAATTCGCTCCAACGCACTCTCACTGATTTCCAGCAACATGCTCGGTTCCACCGATATAGCGGTCACTAACCGAGGGCCGCCGCTGAACCGTGTCGCATGGCCGAGTACCGATCCGGGGCCGGATGGACCGATCATCACCTGCCTGTCACCCGGCGCGGTGCAGAAGGAATGGAACAGCCCATCGATCACAACGAAAAGGCCGCTTCGGTCATCCCCTTGCGCCTGCGCCCATTGGCCGGTGTCGAGATGAATGATCCGACCATGCGCCAGAAGCTCCTCGGCCAACGCCGCAGGATACTCCCGCAGCCAGTCCGTGCCGCGTAACAGGCGGAGTGCCGATGCATGCTCGCTCTTTTTCATGGTCCAAGTGTAACCTTTGTGACATTCATTCGCTACCCGGTCCTATATTCTTCCAGACAGAAAATGATGGAGAGGATGCCATGACCGCCGCGTCAGATAAGATCGTCAGGATAGGCGGGGCGACCGCATCCTTTTCCGATACCGCATTGTCCGTACCGCAGTTGCTGGATGGCGGGCGGCTTGACTATCTGGTCTTCGATTATCTGGCCGAAGGTTCGATGGGCATTTTCGGCCGGATGCAGGCCGCCGATCCGACTGCGGGATTTGGCACGGATTTCCTGACGGTCCATGTCGGACCGCATCTGCGCCAGATCGCGGCTCAGGGCGTGAAGGTGGTCGCCAACGCAGGTGGCGTCAATCCGGCGGGGCTGGCCGCCGCGCTGGAGCGCATGATCGATGAGGAGGGTCTTTCCCTTACCGTTGCCTATGTCGAGGGCGACGATCTGCGCGCAAGGGTCGAGCAGTTGAGGGCCGCCGGGCATCGCGACATGTTTACTGGTGCTGCTTTCCCGGAAAACATCATCAGCGCCAATGCTTATCTCGGTGCCTTTCCCATCGCGGCGGCGCTGGACAAGGGAGCGGACATCGTCGTCACCGGACGCGTCGTGGACAGTGCCATAGTGCTGGGACCACTGATCCACGAATTCGGTTGGGGGGCAGGGGATTACGACCTGTTGGCGGCTGGGACGCTGGCGGGTCATTTGCTGGAGTGCGGCGCGCAGGTCACCGGAGGCACCTTCACCGACTGGCGGGAGGTGCCGGATTGGGCGAACATCGGCTTCCCGGTTGGCGAATGTCATGCGGACGGGACGATAATCATTACAAAGCCGGAGGCCACGGGCGGTCTGGTGTCCATCGGCACCGTCGCCGAACAACTGCTTTACGAGGTAAGCGATCCAGCGGACTATATCGTGGCCGATGTCCGTTGCGATTTCAGTGGTGTGAAGCTGGAGCAGCAAGGCAAGGATCGGGTGAAGGTGATCGGCGCAAAAGGGCGCCCGCCCACCGACAGCTACAAGGTGTGCATCACGTCGGACGGCGGATGGCGGGCCGTTGCGTACCAGCCAATCCTTGGCGAGGACGCCGCAGAAAAGGCCATGCGCCAGGCGGAGGCATTATATGCGCGCGGCCGGGCGCTGCTGCGTGCTCATAATCTGGCCGATTTCACGGATACCGACACGGTCATCATCGGTGAAGGAGCCAGCTTCGGACCTCATGGTGGTGGCCGTGAAGCGCGGGAAGTCATCTGCAAGATGGTCGTGGATCACCCCGATCGCCGTGGGACAGATATATTTGCCCGCGAACAATGGGCAGGTATCAGCGGCATGGCGGTCGGCACCACCATCAACCTTGCGACCAGCGTACTGCCCAAGACCGAGATATTCCTGTTCCTCGTCGACAAGAAGGGGATCGTGCCCCAGGTGACCGTTCGTGGTGAGACATGGCCTGTGTCCGTACCTGAGGGCGAGCCTGCCTCAATCCTGCCTCAAGCGTCGCAGCCCATTCCTGAAGCGCCGCCGGGCGTGGTTGCGGTGGACCTGATCCGCCTCGCCTGGGCGCGCAGTGGCGACAAGGGGCATTTGTTCAACGTAGCTGTCATCGCGCGCGAGCCGGAATATTTGCCATGGTTACGCCTGGCGCTGACGCCAGAGGCGGTCGCGGATTGGTATCGTCATCTTGCGCCGGGAAATAAGCTTCCACACGTCGATCGCTATGACGCGCCGGGGCTGCATGCACTCAATTTCGTGGTTCATGATGCTCTGGCAGGGGGCATCAACGCCAGCACCCGGCTCGATCCGGCCGCCAAGGGAATGGCGCAAATGCTTATGCGCTTTCCCATTCCCGTTCCTCCCGATCTGGCCGCCACGTTTGCCGGGTCTGATCCGTTCAGTGGAGTTCGTTGAAATGGCCGACTATTCCTATTTGATGAAAGGCATCAGATCGGTGGAAACCGACAGCAGCGTGCTCATCAGCTCCTCTCGCTACCTGAATGATGCGCGCGTCCGGGATTGGGTGGCGACACATTTGTTACGGCGGAACGGGCCTGATGTGCCGACCCCTTCGGATTCCATCCAGCTCGTCCAGATTCTGCGCGAGGTGCAGGACATCGACCATATCAACGCCCTGTTCGCGGCGGAGAGGCAGAAGAATCCGGCCCTCGACGCATGGTTCCGTGAAGGCTTCGTCTCAACCTTTGGGCGGGACGACCTCAAACATTATGAGCCGGACACGGTAGGCGGCATCTTCTACGCGCAACTGACGGGCAATGACCTTCAGGTCGATATCGTACCGCCATTTACCCCACGCAATGATTTCGAATATTTCCAGCTACGCGCCGGGCAGACCCACGATTTCGAACATATATTGGGCGGCGGGGGTTTCGATTTCATCGGAGAGCTGGTGCCTTATTATATGCGGCTCACCAATTTGTTCATGCACATGAGTCCGGAGTTGGCGGGCGAGCTTTCGGTATTCTCCATTCTCGGTTCGACGCGCATTATTACGCGCGCGGTTCTCCATTATCCTCAGACCTGGTTGGTGGTGCAGAATGCTGTGGAACGAGGCGCCAAGGTTGGCCGCGAGTCGGAGCCGATCTACATGATGCACTACGAAGATGTATTGGCGTTGACGCCCGACCAAGCCCGAAGGAAATTGGGGATTAACGGCGTACAAATCGCTGATACTGCGGAAGCGTCAATGCAGTGGCAATGAAATCACGGGATTATCGATCAGCAGCCCGTTCCGCCTGGCGGTCAGCGTTGAGGGGGCGGACGGGCCGCCCCCAAGCTTGAGCCTCAATAGGTGGATAATTTTATGCGAAGGAGCGCGGGCTCTTCGTTGAAATTGAAGCCGTAGGAAATCTGGTCGCCGTTCCAGCGCCGCCGTGCTTCCCACTGGCCGTTCACGAACGTCCCTTCTTCCGCGCTGAGGACCTGCCCGTTGACAGCCGAATCCGTCGGCGTGAACTGGAACCGGCTATATTGTCCCGCGACCAAAAATTCGTTGGGAGCCAACTGAGCAACGACCCCTCCGCCGACCGGTTCCTTGGCCCAGGGCGGCGGTTCCATGCCTGGCCAGGCGGGCACGTCGAAGTTGTTGTGACCGTAGGTCACCGAAATCTTCCAGCTGCCCATAGTGGTGGAGTCTTCGCCCGCGCTATTCTTCGCAGTGCCCCAAGTGGACCTTTTGCTGGCGATCGCCGCCCAATCGCTCGCGATTGGACGGAACAGGCGATAGGGCGCGGCAAAGGCTTCGATCGTGGCTGCGTCCAGCTTCCGTGCACCCAGCGGATAGTTTGAATAGCTGGTCGCATCCATGCCGAACGGCGCGTAGCCAATAGCTCCACGACCTAGTGCCGACCAGAAGTAGCGCGCTGCCCAAGTCGCGTTGCTCGTTTCCGGAACGAATAGTGCATTGTCAGGGCGGGTATAACGATCCAGCAGGCCTAGATAGGTCTTCTCCAAGGGCAGATAGAGATCAGGACCTATGAGGTCTAGCGCGGGCGCAACGGTTTTCCATATGGGCAACACATTCCAATTGGGGCCTCCGCTCGCAACCTGAGCCGCCATGGCCGTCCCCGTGGCGTCGAACACTGCTGCGTTCGTGTAGAGGGGAAGGTTCTTCTCGGCCTTGCCCGCGACGGCAACCTGCTGGACGAAGCGCGCATAGGTCCATGCCGCAAATGCCTGATCCGCCTCCTTGCCGAAGGCTTCCGCCCAAGTGCCCGCAGGCTTGCCGGACGCGACGCGGACATCTTCAGGCACTGGCTGCGCGAACAGTTGCTCTGCTGCGGCCGAATAGTCACGCGCGACCCCATGGCTGCCGATCTCATTTTCGACCTGGACCATGATCACAGTGTGCTTGGCGTCCGCCTCACGCAAGTGCCGCATCAGTGCCGTGAAGGCCTTGCGATCCGCCTTGAGCGTCTCTTCGCCCAACGGCGACAAGGTCATTGTCGGGCGGCCATCGCGGCGCATCAGGCGGGGGAAGCGCTTGGTATCGTTCTTCACCCATTCCGGCGTGTAGGTCGATTCTCCATTCTTCCAGCTGCCAAACCATAGCAGCACGACGCGCATGTCGTTCTGGCGGGCCTGGGTCAGCAGCGTATCGACCCAGCTATAATCGAATTTGCCTTCGGTCGGTTCGAACTGTTCCCAGGCGACCGGAATCTCGATCGTGTTGGCGCTCAACGCCTGCATCACCGGCCACACCTGCGGGAGTACCGAAGGATAATTGCTGGAATTATGAACCTGCGCGCCCAGCATCAGATAGGGCTTGCCGTCAACCATCAGCGCATGGCGGCCATTTTCCGTGCGCAGGCGCGGTATTTCACCAGCGGTAGCCTGTCCAGCGAGCGTAACGCCGCAAAGCATGAGCGTCAGATAACGGAAGGGGTGGCGCACGTGATCTCCTCGTCGACTTTCATTAGGCCCGTTTCAGGCAAGACCATTCGTAGGCCTTGCTACTTACCACGGGGCCAGGCGTGACAGGCCTTGTCCGGTCGTCGGCATGGCGAGCGCAGCCCTGTAAGCTACATCATTAGGGGCGGTTTTAGTGTGCGAGGTCGATAATGTAAACAACTACGTTTCATTTATGAACGCGAGTCACATGTCCTCGTTCTGGCTACCCGATAGAATGATCATCCCTCTCCCGGCCTGATCGCCGTTGCAGAGGGCTATGATGCGCGGAGCATATTGCCGCAGGGGCTGGGCAATGGGTGGTGGGGAAGGGGCGTGGCATTCGGGAAGAATGCGCCGCCATCGGGAAGGAAACCGCGGTCCTTATGCTCATCCCCTTTGGGAGGAGATGTTGCCGCCATCGACGACAATTTCCGACGCGGTGATATAGCTTGCCTCATCGGACAAAAGGAAGCGTACAACCCGCGCCACTTCCTCTGGATCGCCAAGACGATTGAGCAGGATGCGCTTTTCAAAATGTCCGTGGGGCAGGGCTTCGACTGCGGGACGCATCATGGGCGTCATGATCTGGCCCGGTGATACCGAATTGATGCGGACGCCATCTTGGGCCAGCCGATCGGCCAGTGATCTTACGAGCGACAATATTCCGCCTTTCGCCGCGCTATAGATCGGGTTCATGGCATTGCCGAGAGTTGCGTTGATGGAAGCTATCGCCACGATTGCGGAGCCCGGCTGCGCCGCCAGATCCTGATGGAGCGCCTGAACGATGAAAGCGAGGGAACGGAGATGAATCGCGATCCCGCTGTCCCAGCTTTCCGCCGTCAGCCCGTCCAGCGATGCTGTATCAACAACGCCAGCAGCATGGACCAGTCCGCCCGGCCTGCCGATCGCTTTCCGCGTCGCCGCCAAGGCAGCTTCGATGCCACCAAGTTCACGCAGATCAATCGCAATGCCCGTGGACGCCGTGCCATGTTCCGCCACGATGGCGCGGGCCGCTGCCGACGCCTTGTCGCCGTCGATGTCCCACAGAGCAACAGGGCGGCCAATGACGGCCAGCGCATGAGCGGACGCAAGACCTATTCCCGATGCGCCACCGGTGATGATGACGGGAGAGGAAGGGGAGGCAATGGCGGGGGCGAGTGACATGCAAGAGAATTCCTTTAACCGAGCGACGAACCTGGTTTGTCTAAAAAGCTGACGAGACGGACGTTGCTAATTCGCAGCGGGCCGTCCGGCAGTGGATGGTTCCATATGCCGGTGAGTCCATAATGAGAGATGGATAGTTGTTCGCAACCAACGTTGCCGACAAGCTCCATCGGAAACACTGCCAATGTCGAAAATTTTTCACAGATTGAATTGGCATTTCATCGACGGCGCCCGCATGTCTAACGTGAAGTTACCATATGGGCTCACCAATTGATCCGACACGGAAAATGGCGATGGAGCTTTTGTTGGCACCAGCCTGGGTGCGGCATCGCTATTTTTGGCGCAACGTCCCCATGAATGGTGAGACGAAGCCCTCGGTGAGGTTCAGCGGGGGATGATCCTGGGCGGATCGCCAAATGACTTCGGGGAATGTCATTGACCAATTACACACTAATGTGTAATATATTCTCATCGAGTCCGAAAGCGGGCGCATATGAGGAGAAACGGGATGCACGAACGGGTGCTGGACATGAATGCCAGGGTCGATGCCGCGATCGATGCGCTGGACCCCACCATGGCGCTGATGGCGTTGATCCAGATGACCGGCAATCGGACGCTGCTGAACCACTATTGGGATGCGATCGACGGCCGCCAGGAAGAGCTGGTCGAGACGTTCGTCGATATCCATGCGCATGAAGAACGGCCTGCCATCGATCCGGCCGTGGTCGCCGAGATCCGCGATCGCCTGCGCGTGGCGGTAAAGGCCGGGAAGCCTCCGGTCATGCCGCAACTGGACCGGCCGATGTTCAAGCGGATGAGCCGTTTGCTGCTGGGTCAGGACCTTCCCGAAATGTCGGTGGATGTCGCGTTCCAGCATGCCGGGTTCACCACCGACACGCGCATTCGCAAGGCGGCCGATGTCCCGCCCGCCGATTTCAAGGTGCTGGTTGTGGGCGCGGGCATGATGGGCATCAACGCGGCCATCAAATTGCAGCAGGCGGGATTTGACTTCACCGTGCTGGAGGCGATGGACACGGTTGGCGGCAACTGGCTGACCAACACCTATCCGGGCGCGGCGGTCGATACGCCGAGCCGCATCTATTCCTTCTCCTTCGAGCCCAATGCTTCCTGGACGCAATTCTACCCGCGCGGCCAGGAATTCCTGTCCTATTTGGATCGCGTCACCGACAAATATGGCCTTCGCGACCGGATCCGGTTCGGCACCTGGGTCGAGGGTGCGGAATGGGACGAGAAGCGCAAGATCTGGACGGTGAAGGCGATCCGGAACGGCAAGCCGGAAAGCCATGAGTGCAACGTCCTCATCATGGCGGTGGGACCCAACAACAATCCCAATTATCCCAAGGTGAAGCATCTCGACAGCTTCAAGGGGCCGGTCATTCATTCGGCCGCCTGGGACCATTCGGTCGATCTGACGGGCAAGAAGGTCGTCCTGGTCGGCACGGGCTGTTCGGGCGTACAGGTGGCGACGGCCATTGCCGACAAGGTCGGCGAGCTGGTGATCGTGCAGCGCCAGCCGGAACATATCATCCCCAATCCGCAGGCCCATGCGCCGGTGGCGGAACTCGAGCGCTGGGCGATGGAATATGTGCCCTTCGTCGCGCAGTGGAAGCGGCTGCAAAGCCTGCACAGCCAGATGCGCGACATGCACGGCATGATCATGAAGGATGAGGACTATGCCGCGAAGACGGGCGGTTTTGGCCCGATCAACGACGGCATGCGCATGATGTGCGAAGGCTATCTGAAGAGTCATTTCCCGGACGATCCGGAGATGGTGGAATTGCTGACACCCAACTTCCCGGTGTTCGCCAAGCGGCCGATCCTGGATTGCGGCTTTTACGACACGCTCAAAAAGCCCAATGTGTCGATCGTGCGCGGCGAATTGGCCGAGGCCGAGCAGGACGCGGTGATCCTGGCCGATGGCACGCGGATCGAATGCGATGTGCTGCTGCTGTCGACCGGCTATAATCTGCATTTCGGGCGGCAGTTCGACATTCGCGGCGTCGGCGGCGAAACTTTGACGGACGCGTTCGACCCGCATCCCTTCTCCTATGAAGGCATGCTGATCACCGGCTTCCCCAACTTCGTCTTCATGGGCGCGCCCTACAGCTATCTGGTCGCCAACCATGCGGTGGTGAGCGAGCAGCAGGTCCATTATATCATCGAACTGCTGCAATGGATGGTGGACGATCATCTGTCATCCTTCGATGTGTCGCCAGAGGCGACGCAGGCGTTCATCGACGATGTCGATGCGAACCTGGCCAAGACCGCCTGGGTCCAGTGCGGCAGCGCCCATGGCTATTATCGCGACAAGGGCGCCGACGGGCAGAAGAAGGTCATCCTCGCCATCCCGCGCCACAACTCGCGCATCTGGCATGTCCTGCGCTCGCCCCGCGAAGAAGACTTCAACGTCACGCGCGCCGATGACGCCGCCAAGCCCGCACCGCGCGAAATGGAAATGCTGACCATCTGATCAGGGACAGTGGCGGACTCAAACAAGGAGAGATGTAATGGAACTTCCTTTCGGTGCGGAGCAAGATATCGACTTCATGTTCACGAAGTTGATCGTTCACGACATAGAAAAGTCTGACGCCTTCTATAAATCCGTGTTCGGGCTCGTCGAAATGAACCGAATGGAAGCGAATATCGCTGGTCGGGCGGTTGTGGAGATCGTCTACCAGCCGACTTACAAGGGCGGCCCGCTGCTCATTCTGGCGAGCTTTCCCGACGACACGCAACCTGCTCGCAATGAATCGATCATCGGCTTTGCGAGCGGAGATTTCGACGCTTGCTTGCAGCGCATCGAGAAGGCTGGCGGAACCGTGTTGGAAGATCGATCGATTCCTGACGTGGGGCGTCACGCTTTTGTGAAGGATCTTGAAGGGCATCTCCTTCAGATCAGTCAGCGGCACGGCTGAGTGGTTATGCAGGGAAATATGCTGATGCACCGTAGATCGCTGCCTGATCGCAAGCTGTTCGACCAATTGCACCGGACGGTTGCGCCGGGCGATCATTATGGTCTTGCATTCCCCATCTCTCCAGAAATGCTGGCGGAATTCGGTGCGGCGTTTCTGACAGAGGCCTTCCGGGCTTCGGGGGTCATGTCCGCCGACAATGAAGTCACGGCAATAGTCGCGCTGAATCCGATCAGTGTTCCGGGAGCATCCGAGCGAGCGCTTCTTACCGTAGCCTATGCGCGGGACGAAGAAGGATTGCACACCGAACTGTTCGCCAAGTTTCCACCGGCGGATGCTGATCATAAATTTGGCCTAATCCGCCTGGGTAGCGGCGAGATCGACATGCAGCGCCTTGCGCTTGAAGTTGATCTTCCGGTCACGACGGCGAAATATTATTTCGGTGACTATTCTGGCAGCACGACCAATTATATCCTGATTACAGAGCGTATCGCCTTCGGCGTGGCGCCGATCGAGCCGGCTCACCGCAAAGGATATGATCACGAGATCCGCAATGTCGAGGATCATTATGTGCTGCTCGCACGATCGTTGGCACATTTGGTGGCGGCGCAAAAACGCGGCGCGCTCGGGTCGGACATCGAGAAAATATTTCCCTTTGGAGAAGCCGCGCGCGACTTCGACCCGATACCGGATGTCACTGCCAAGATCGCAACGCTCGAGAAATTCGTCACACGCACCGCGCCACATCTATTTATAGATGAGGTGTCCGATCCAGACTTCATGGCACGTTGGCGAGAGGATGTGCTGTTCGGGCTGGAGCATAAGGACGCGGTTATTGCTTACCTGCACGAGGACCGCGATTATACTGGCCTTTGCCATCCAAATCTGAACGTGGATAACGCTTGGTATTGGCGCGAACCATCGGGAGAGCTCAAGGTTGGGTTGCTCGATTGGGGAGGCGCGGGCCAAATGAGCATCGCGCAGGCGTTGAGCGGCATGATGATGATGCCGGAGCCGGAAAGATACCGGGAACTGGTCGACCTGGTCTTTCGGACCTTCACGGCTGAACTGGAGGAAAAGTCCGGAGTCCTGTTGGATCCCGTCGAACTACGCCTGCAATATAAGGCCTCGCTCTATTCTACAGCGATCTGCACGATCCTGGACATAATCGCCGGTGTCCTTGATCAGGTTCCGGCAGATGTCTGGGCATCCATGCATAACCGTTCGGATCAGGCATTGAGGGATAGTGGACTGCTACCCGCGATAATCTGGGTCGACAATATTCTGCGCGAATGGTGCGAAGACATCACTCCTGGAGATGCATGCCGTCAGATCGTTGCGCCGCTCCAATCCGCGAAGACTTCATCCGGTCAAGGTTGCTGACGGCATCGACCTTGATCTGTCTGTAGGCCCGAGCCTGAGCTGCTGTATATGGGCGGGCATGGAGGATGCCGGTCAACCGACGGCACAAGAAGCCATGACGGTCGGAGCCGACTGCATCGGGCTTTGATCCCGGTGCAGCGTGGAGAGTTTACTTGTGATGATGGTTCGAAAGGACATAAGGGGCATAGAGTTTAAGCTTTGGGTGGAACATGCCGCTTACGGGAAAGACGACAGAAAAGGCGGATTCCGCTGAGGCAAAGGCCGCCGATCGGCTGACGCCCAATCGCCGAACCGGTCGACCGCCTAATAAAAAGGCGGGCCAGATCGATGAGGCGATCTTGAGCGCGGCGCGGGATCTGTTCTTGTCGGTCGGATATGAGGCGACGACCATGGAGGCGGTAGCGCAGGGGGCAGGGGTTTCCAAAAGAACCCTGTATGCGCGCCATTCGACCAAGGAAGCGCTCATGAAAGCGGTTGTGGAAGACCGTGTGCGTAGATGGTCGAATGAAGCAAGCGCCAATAATGTCGATCTTCCGCAGGAATTTTCCGAACGCCTGAAACATCATGTCCGGACTGCGATGGCTTCATTGGGAAACCCGGAAATTCAGCAGTTCGATCGACTGATCCTGGCAACAGCTTCGCGGTTTCCCGAAATCGCCGAAACCTTTTACAAGATCGGATATTGTTACGAACTTCAGTTCCTGACCGACGAAATTACCGAGGGAACGAAGAACGACCCGGTTCCCGCCGCAAATCCACAGCGCGTCGCCCGGCAATTGCTGAGCATGATCCAGGGATGGCGCCGGACGGAGGAAACGATACGGGTCTTGAGCCTGGAAGAAGCAGCGAGTTTCGCTGACGATGCCGTCGATGTCCTGTTACGGGGGCGGGATAGCTGGTAATCGTCTACCCACAGCGGGAGCGCTCAGAACTGGATGATAATGAACTGGCCGGGGCTGATAATCCCGGCCAGTAGCATTTTCCGTCTTATTTCTTTGGGAGCTTTGCCAGATCTGAGTCAATGTCGGCGAGAACCTTGTCCGTGATCGCATCAGGCGAATATTGCTGAATATCCTTGAGGGTCATCGCGCGGGCCATGTCGATCTGATCGCTGGTCGTCATTTCGGGAATGTGCTTTGCCAGCACTGCCTTGGCTGCGGGATCATCGAGCAAGGTGCCGATTTCCGTCGTAGAGGAGGAATAGGCCGTCTGCGCCAAGGCAGGCATAGGCGACATGGCAATCAAGGCGGCGACGATCATCCAATTCTTCATCATACTCTCCGTTTGTAAGCCACTTGGGGGTAATGCACCTTTGTAAAAATGCAACGCATATGTTTACTTCGCCACGGATATACGGGTATGCCTTGCTCGCTGCTGAACAACCAGGCCCCACGGATGTATACCGGCCTGACCGATGTCGCGGCGGCGCGGCTGATTGGCCAGATCATGTTTCGAGACGTCCGGCGTTGATATTTAAAAGGGGGGAGAGAAGTTGATGGCGAGGGGCAAGAGCATGGCGATGCGCGTCCTCAAATGGCTGGTGGCGTTCATCGTCCTGGCGGTGATCGCGCTGGCGGTCATGTTCACGATGGCAGTGGGGCCGGGCAATGCGGGCCGCCTCGTCTTCGGCATTGGCGCGAGCTATGACAAGACCCCGCCGCAGCTGCCTGCCAAGCTTTCCGGCAACGCCATCCTCATCTTTTCGAAGACGAACGGCTTTCGCGACGACGAGCAGATCGTTGCTGCAAATCGCGCGTTGGAGGAGATTGCCCAGGCGCGTGGCTGGACCAGCTACACGACGGAAAATGCCGCCATATTCAATCCGGCGCAGCTCGCCCGGTTCAAGGCGGTGGTGTGGAACAGCGTCAGCGGTGACGTGCTGACGCCGGAGCAGCGCAGCGCCTTTCGCGCGTGGTTGGAAAAGGGCGGCGGCTTCGTTGGTTTGCATGGGGCAGGTGGCGATCCGCAATATGCGTGGCGCTGGTATGTCGATGATTTGATCGGCGCGCAGTTTATCGGCCATATCATGGACCCGCAATTTCAGGCGGCGAACCTGAATGTCGAGGATCGCGATCATCCCGCGACCCGCGATTTGCCCAAGGTCTGGCGACGGACGGACGAATGGTATTCCTTCGCGTCAAATCCTCGGGACAAGGGCTACCGCATCCTCGTCACCATCGACGAGAAAAGCTACAGCCCGTTTGAAAAGCTGCTCCCCTTCACCAAGCCCAAGGATATCCGTATGGGCGCCGACCATCCGATGGTGTGGACTCATTGCGTGGGCGATGGACGCGCATTCTATTCCGCGCTGGGTCATGCCGCGTCCACCTATGGCGAGCCGCTACATCGCAAGATGATCGGCGGAGCTATCGCCTGGGCGGCGGGGCTGGAAGGACCGCGCTGTGTGGGTGGCGAGCTTTCGAAATAAGGGGTCAGGCGGCGTGTAGACGTCGCAATTCGGAAGAAAAACGGCGCAGGGTTTCGCTCGCTTCAACCCGTCCACTGCTTGCCGGGTCGATCAATATCCCGATCTTGCGACGTTGATCGAAGCCGGAAAGCGCGGGCATCGCTATGCCGGGTTGCAGGAAACAACGGGGCATGACGGTGATGCCGAGCCCGGCGCGGAGGAAGGCGATCGCGCGGTCGTCGCTAACCGTGCGGGCGGTGAAGAAGGGGCGGACGCCGCGCTGTGTGAAGAAGCGGCTGACTGCGGCAAGCGCTTCGCAATTGCGGCGGACGATCATGTCCATGCCTGCGACCTCATCCGCGTCCAGCCTTTCTCGATCGGCCAGTGGATGCCTGCCCGACAGGGCGAGGGCGTAGCCTTCCTCGAACAGGGTTTCTCGGGCGCGCGCATCATTGTCCAGCACGCCAATGACGGCATCGATCCGGCCACGTTCAAGGCGCGGCAGCAATTCCCGCATGCGTCCTTCGACGATTTCCAGCCTTTCGCCTTTCGCCTCACAGGCGTGCCGAGTGGCTTGTTCGATCCAATGGGACGGCAATGTCGATATTATGCCGAGGCGAATGAGCTTGCTGCTGTCATTTTCCGCCATTGCCTGCTGGGCGCGGGCGAACTCTGCTTCTATGCGGCGGGCATGAGCGGCAAACCGGCTGCCTGCTGGAGTCAGTTCCACGCGGCGATTGGTGCGATGGAACAGGACGTGCCCGATCTGCGCTTCCAGCTTGGCGATGCCCACGGACAAGGTGGGTTGCGACACGCCGCATTGTTGGGCCGCGCGGGAGAAGTTGCCGTGATCCACCACTGCCAGAAAATAGTGGATGAGGTAGCGTTCAATCATAGACCGTATCTATGATATCATTAGTGTCTGGTCAATTTTCCAGCCGTCCGAGGGCATGATAAAAGGGCGCAAGATATTCAGGAGAGGCCATGACGCCCGATTTCGATTTCGCTCTGGGTGACAATGCCCAGATGATCCGGGAAACGACCCACCGCTTCGCGACGGATTTGATCGCGCCACTGGCCGTGCGGATCGATGCGGAGGATTGGTTTCCGCGCGACGAACTGTGGCCCGCGATGGGCGCGCTTGGCCTGCACGGCATTACCGTTGCGGAAGAAGATGGGGGCCTTGGCCTCGGCTATCTGGAGCATGTGGTCGCGCAGGAGGAAGTGGCGCGGGCCTCTGCCTCCATCGGGCTCAGCTATGGCGCGCATTCCAACCTGTGCGTCAATCAAATCCGCCGCTGGGGCAATGCGGAGCAGAAAGCGCGCTATCTGCCCAAGCTGATATCCGGCGAGCATGTCGGCAGCCTGGCCATGTCGGAAGCGGGTGCGGGATCAGATGTCATTTCGATGAAGCTGAAGGCGGAAAGGAAGGGCGACCGCTATATCCTGAATGGCACCAAATATTGGATCACCAACGCGACCTATGCCGATACGCTGGTTGTTTATGCCAGGACGGGAGAGGGGTCGAAGGGGATAACGACCTTCCTGATCGAAAAGGGCTTCAAGGGCTTTTCGATCGGGCAGAAGATCGACAAGGTCGGCATGCGTGGTTCACCAACGGCGGAGCTGGTGTTCGAGGATTGCGAAGTCCCGGAAGAGAATGTCATGGGTCCGCTGAATGGCGGCGCTGGCGTGCTGATGTCGGGTCTGGATTATGAGCGCACTGTGCTGGCGGGCATCCAGCTTGGGATCATGCAGGCATGCCTCGACACGGTGGTGCCCTATGTTCGGGAGCGCCAGCAGTTCGGCAAGCCGATCGGCGCGTTCCAGTTGATGCAGGCGAAGGTGGCAGACATGTATGTCGCGCTCAATTCGGCGCGTGCCTATGTCTATGCGGTGGCGCGGGCATGTGACGCGGGCAGGACGACGCGGTTCGACGCAGCGGGTGCCATATTGCTGGCGAGCGAGAATGCGGTGCGGGTATCGCTGGAGGCGGTGCAGGCGCTAGGCGGTGCGGGCTATACGAAGGATTGGCCGGTGGAGCGCTATATGCGCGACGCCAAGCTGCTGGATATTGGCGCTGGAACCAATGAGATTCGCCGCATGCTGATCGGCCGGGAGCTGATCGGGGCATGAGCGGGCCAGCGCTCGACACCAAGCTGTCATCGCAGGCGGATGGGTTTCGCACCAATGCTGCCCATAATCGGGCGTTGGTGGAGGAGTTGCGGGCGAAAGTTGCCGCTGCGGCAATCGGTGGACCGGCCAAGGCCCGGGACAAGCATGTCGGGCGCGGCAAGCTGTTGCCCCGCGAACGGGTGGAGCGGCTGCTGGACCCCGGCAGTCCTTTTCTGGAGATCGGGCAACTCGCGGCCAATGGTATGTATCATGGCGAGGTGCCGGGCGCTGGGCTTATCACTGGGATAGGCCGCGTCGAGGGGCGGCAGGTGATGATCGTCTGCAATGATGCGACGGTGAAGGGCGGCACCTATTTTCCTCTGACGGTCAAGAAGCATCTGCGCGCGCAGGAGATCGCGCTCGAAAACCGGCTGCCCTGCGTCTATCTGGTCGATAGCGGCGGCGCGAACCTGCCCAATCAGGCCGAAGTATTTCCCGACCGGGAGCATTTTGGGCGCATCTTCTACAATCAGGCGCAGATGTCCGCACGGGGCATTCCGCAAATTGCCTGCGTCATGGGCAGCTGTACGGCGGGTGGGGCCTATGTTCCCGCAATGTCGGATGAGACGGTGATCGTGCGCAATCAGGGGACGATCTTCCTTGCCGGGCCGCCGCTGGTGCAAGCCGCGACGGGAGAGGTCATCAGCGCGGAGGATCTGGGTGGCGGCGACCTGCATGGCCGCAAGTCCGGTGTGGTGGATCATGTCGCGGAAAATGACGAGCATGCGCTGAGCATCGTGCGGGACATCGTATCGACGCTTCAGCCCGCACCCGCGATCGACGTTAACATGCGCGAGCCGGTGCCGCCGAGATTTGATCCGCAGGAACTCTACGGCATCGTGCCGCAGGACGTCCGCGCGCCCTATGATGTGCGCGAGGTCATCGCGCGCATCGTTGATGGCAGCGAATTTCATGAGTTCAAGGCGCTGTATGGGACGACGCTGGTCTGCGGCTTTGCGCATATCTGGGGCATGCCGGTTGCCATCCTTGCCAATAATGGCGTGCTGTTCAGCGAGAGCGCGGTCAAGGGCGCGCATTTCATCGAACTGGCGTGCCAGCGGCGGATACCGCTGCTGTTCCTGCAAAATATCTCCGGCTTCATGGTGGGTGGGAAATATGAGGCTGAGGGCATCGCCAAAAATGGCGCGAAGCTGGTGACGGCGGTTGCCACCGCGAGCGTGCCGAAAATCACCCTGTTGATCGGCGGCAGCTTTGGCGCGGGCAATTATGGCATGTGCGGCAGGGCCTATAGCCCTCGCTTCCTGTTCACCTGGCCCAACAGTCGAATATCGGTGATGGGCGGCGAGCAGGCGGCCAGCGTGCTGGCGACGGTGCATCGGGATGCGGAGAAATGGACGGCGGAGGAGGCGGAAGCCTTCAAGGCGCCGATCCGCCAGAAATATGAGGATGAAGGCAATCCCTATCACGCAACCGCGCGGCTGTGGGATGATGGCGTCATCGATCCGGCGCAGACGCGCGATGTGCTGGGCCTCGCCTTTGCGGCGACGCTGAACGCTCCTGTAGCCGAGCGCCCGTCGTTCGGCGTTTTCCGGATGTGATGACGATGATCCAGTCCCTTCTCATCGCCAATCGTGGCGAGATCGCATGCCGGATCATCCGTACCGCGCGGCGGCTCGGTATTCGTACCGTCGCCGTCTATTCGGACGCGGATGCCGATGCGCTGCACGTCCGTTCTGCTGATGAGGCGGTGCATATTGGTGCGTCGCCGGTGCGCGAAAGCTATCTGTTGGCGGAGCGCATTATCGATGCGGCTCGGCAGACGGGTGCGCAGGCCATTCACCCCGGCTATGGCTTCCTGTCGGAAAATGCCGAGTTCGCGCAGGCTGTGATCGACGCTGGGTTGATCTGGGTCGGGCCGAATCCCGCTAGCATCACGGCCATGGGTCTCAAGGATGCAGCCAAGAAGCTGATGAGCCAAGCCGGGGTGCCGACGACGCCGGGCTATTTGGGTGAGGATCAGAGCCCCGACCGGCTGCAAGCGGAGGCGGACGCTATCGGCTATCCCGTGCTGATCAAGGCAGTCGCTGGCGGTGGCGGCAAGGGGATGCGCAAGGTCGATAGCGCGGCGGACTTTGCCGATGCGCTACTGTCCTGCCAGCGTGAGGCGGCGTCTTCCTTTGGCAATGATCAGGTGCTGCTGGAAAAATGGGTAACGAACCCGCGCCATATCGAGGTGCAGATATTCGGCGATCGCCACGGCAATGTAGTCCACCTGTTCGAACGCGACTGCTCGCTTCAGCGGCGGCATCAGAAGGTTATCGAGGAAGCGCCCGCGCCGGGCATGGATGAACGGACGCGGGAGGCGATCTGCCAGGCGGCGGTGCGCGCTGCCAAGGCGGTGGATTATGTCGGGGCGGGGACGATCGAGTTCATCGCGGACGGCTCCGAAGGGCTTAGGGCCGACCGCATCTGGTTCATGGAAATGAACACCCGCCTTCAGGTCGAGCATCCGGTGACGGAGGAGATTACCGGGCAGGACCTGGTCGAATGGCAGTTGCGGGTGGCGTCGGGCGAGCCTTTGCCCAAGGCGCAGGATGAACTGTCGATCAGCGGTTGGGCGATGGAAGCGCGCCTTTATGCCGAGGACCCGGCGAAGGGCTTCCTGCCTTCGATCGGCAGGCTCGACCGCTTCGATGTCGGACCATGTTATCGTGTCGATACCGGAGTGGAGCAGGGGGCGGAGATATCGTCCTTCTACGATCCGATGATCGCGAAGCTGATCGCCTGGGGTTCAGATCGCGACGCCGCGCGGCTGGGCTTGTCGCAAACGCTGGAGGAGACGGTCATATGGCCGCTCAAGACCAATGCTGGCTTTCTGGCGAAGGCGCTCCAACATCCCGATTTCGCTGACGGCCGGGTAGATACCGGACTGATCGGGCGTGAGGGGGAGGCGCTGTTGCCGTCTGCCTTGCCCTCAACGGCGGCTTTGGAAGATGCGGCGTTCAAGCTCGCGGCGCCGGGGCCGATGGCTGGCTTTCGCCTGAATGCGGAGGCGCGGCGCGACGGCTGGTTCCTGCTGGATGGAGCGCCGGTGAAGGTTGCGCTGGCGGTTTCGAGCGGGGCCAGGACTGGACGTAGCGTGATCGTCGCGGAGGGCGGCCAGAGTTGGCAGCTGACGCCTTGGCGAACTGGCGGGCTGGGAGGCGGTGAGGCGTCCGATGGCGCGATCCTCTCGCCGATGCCGGGGCGGATCATTTCCGTGTCCGTCGCGGCGGGAGACAAGGTGACGAAGGGGCAGAAGCTGTTGACGTTGGAGGCCATGAAGATGGAACATGGCCTTGTCGCGCCGTTCGATGGGGAAGTCGTTGAACTGCACGGCGTCGAAGGCGGACAGGTGAGTGAAGGCACGCTGCTCGTCAAAATAGCAAAAGCGGAGGCAGGTTGATGGCGGGGAAGTTTTTCGAACAATGGGAAGTGGGGCAGACCCTTGTTCACGAAATCCGGCGGACGGTTACGGAAACCGATAACCTGCTTTTTTCGACGATGACGCATAATCCGCAGCCGCTGCATCTGGATGTCGAAGCGGCCAAGGCGAGCGAATTTGGCCAGATACTGGTCAACGGCACCTTCACCTTTGCATTGATGATCGGCCTGTCCGTGGGCGACACGACGCTGGGGACGCTGATCGCCAATCTGGGCTATGACAAGCTCGTCATGCCCAAGCCCGTATTCCTGGGCGACACGTTGCGCGCCGAAACCGAAGTCATGGAGTTGCGACCGAGCAAATCCCGGCCGGGTTCGGGCGTCGTCACCTTTTCGCACCGGCTGCTGAACCAGCGGGACGAGCTGGTATGCCAGTGTTTGCGCATGACGTTGATCAAGGGCGGCGGTGCATGATCATAGGCGCGCACCTATATGATTTTATCTGCAGTAGCGGCGTTGTGCCAACCCTAGCTGGCTTTTGAAGGAAGTTGTCATGCAGAATGATCCTGTTGTCATCGCCGGTTATGCCCGCACGCCCATGGGTGGGTTTCAGGGGATATTCTCCCCTTTAAAGGCGACCGATCTGGGCGCGGCTGCGGTCAAGGCGGCGGTCGAGCGCGCGGGTGCGCCTGTGGATGCGATCGACCGTATCTACATGGGCTGCGTCCTGCCAGCGGGCTTGGGGCAGGCGCCCGCGCGGCAGGCGGCGTTGGGCGCGGGCCTTGGCCTCAACACGCAGGCGACCACCGTGAACAAGATGTGTGGTTCGGGCATGCAGGCCGCCATCATGGCGCAGGAGGCGTTGCAGGCGGGCGCGGCCGACTTGATCGTGGCGGGTGGCATGGAAAGCATGACGAACGCGCCCTATGCGCTGCCCAAGCACCGGTCCGGCGCACGCATTGGTCACGACCGGATCATTGACACGATGATGATGGACGGGCTGGAAGATGCCTATCAGCCCGGCAAGGCAATGGGTGTCTTTGCTGAAGAGGCGGTGCGTGATTATCAGTTCACGCGCGCGGAGCAGGACGGCTATGCGGTGCGATCGCTGGAGCGGGCGCAGGCGGCCATCGCGAGCGGCGCTTTCCGGCGCGAAATCGCGGGCGTGACGGTGCCCGGGCGTGGCGGCGATACGCTGGTGGATACTGACGAGCAGCCGGGTAAGGCCCGTCCGGACAAGATACCCTCGCTAAGGCCCGCTTTCGTCCCCGATGGCACCATCACGGCGGCGAACAGTTCGTCCATCTCCGATGGCGCAGCGGCACTGGTTATGACGCGGCGCAGTGTGGCGGAACGTCTGGGCCTGCCGGTGATTGCCACAGTGGTGGCCAGCGCCGCGCACGCCCATGAACCGGCGCGCTTTACCACAGCGCCCGTTCCGGCGATGCGCAAGTTATTGGCCAAGGCTGGCTGGTCTGTGGCTGACGTCGATCTGTTTGAGGTGAACGAAGCCTTCGCCGTCGTTGCGATGATCGCGGCCAAGGATCTTGGCATCCCCGCCGACAAGTTGAACGTGAACGGGGGCGCGACTGCGCTGGGGCATCCTATCGGGGCTTCGGGCGCGCGGATCATTGCCACTCTGCTGGGTGCGCTGGAGGAGCGCGGTCTCAAGCGCGGCGTGGCGAGCCTGTGCATCGGCGGTGGCGAAGCGACAGCGATGGCGTTTGAGCTCGCCTGACGCATTGGCACCTTTCCTTTTCAGCCGGGCAACAATAAGCCTCTCGCCCTGAGATCAACTATCGAGAGGCAGGCGCTGGATGAAGGCGGTGGGATTCAAAGAGGGCGGCCCGCTGGAGCGGGAGGACTCGCTGATCGACATTGAGGTCGCCGATCCGTCGCCTGGCCCTCGCGATCTGCTCGTTCGTGTGCGTGCTGTGTCCGTCAATCCGGTCGACACGAAAGTGCGCGGCGGCGCCAAGCCCGCTGAGGAGCCGATGGTTCTGGGCTATGACGCGGCGGGCGTGGTGGAAGCCGTCGGCGCTGACGTCACGCTTTTCGCGCCGGGTGACGAAGTCTTCTATGCTGGCACCATCAAGCGGCCGGGGACCAATTCGGAACTGCACGTCGTCGATGAGCGGATTGTCGGTCCAAAGCCGCGTTCCTTCGATTTCGCGCAGGCGGCCGCGCTCCCGCTGACCGGGCTTACGGCATGGGAGCTGTTGTTCGATCGTCTGCGCGTGCCGCGGGGCGGGGGTGAAGGACAGGCGATCCTGATCGTCAACGGCGCTGGCGGCGTCGGATCGATGCTGGTGCAGTTCGCGCGGCAGCTGACCAAGCTGCGCGTGATCGCTACCGCTTCGCGCCCGGAAACCATCGCCTGGGTGAAGCAGATGGGCGCGCATGATGTGATCGACCACCGAAAGCCCTTGAACGAAGGGCTAGCCGCGATCGGCGTCAAGGCGGTCAACTTCGTGGCAAGTCTGGCTGGGAGCGAACAGCATCTGCCAGCCTATGCCCGCATCATCGCGCCTCAAGGAAGCCTGGCGGTTATCGACGACGTAAAGAGTTTCGACATCGTGGCCCTCCGGCAAAAGTCGATCACGGTCGCGTGGGAGGGTGTTTTCACGCGCTCCATCTACGAAACCCCGGACATGATCGAACAGCATCGCATATTGTCCGAGATTGCGCGGCTGGTGGATGAAGGGGTTTTGCAGGGGACGATGACGCGCGATCTAGGATTGATGAGTGCCGCCACCCTTAAGGCCGCGCATGAGCTGGTCGAAACGGGCGCATCCATCGGGAAGGTCGTTCTGCGGGCGTAGGTTTTTTCACGGGCTGCTTCAGCCATGCTGCCGCAGCCTTGACCTTCCCCTCCCAAGATATGCAGAGACGCAAGACGATCAAGCAGAAGAAAAAAGCATGGGACGAGGGGATGAGGGGTTGAGCCACGAACAGTCTGCCGCTGCGGGCGGCAGGGCCGCTCTGCGGCAAGGCCATGTTGCGCTCGGCATATTTCTCGTCGCCTACATCCTTTCCTTCGTCGACCGGCAGATATTGAGCCTGATGGTCGAGCCGATCAAACAGGATCTGGGCCTTAGCGATTTGCAGGTCGGGTTGCTTCAGGGATTGGCCTTTGCCCTGCTCTATGCAGTGGTCGGCATTCCCATCGGAATGCTGGCCGATCGGATCAGCCGCCGCCGGATCATCGCCGTGGGCGTCCTGTTCTGGAGCGCCTGCACCGCACTTTGCGGCTTTGCGGGCAGCTATGCGCATCTGTTCGTCGCGCGCATGGGCGTCGGTTTGGGGGAGGCATCGCTATCCCCTTCGGCTCACAGCTGGCTAAGTGATGCCTACCCGCCAGCCCAGCTTTCGCGGGCGATGGCGATCTATAATCTGGGCATCACCATTGGTGGTGGGCTGGCGCTGCTGGTCGGGGGCGCTGTTGTCGATATGGTCGCGGCGCAGGGTGCGCTGGTGCTGCCCGGCATCGGGCCGATGCCTACCTGGCGGGCGGCATTCCTGCTGGTGGCTTTACCCGGCCTGTTGGTGACGGCGCTGGTTTTCGTGGCCCGTGAACCGGCACGCCGCGCGGGGTGGGTGAAGGCGGGTATGCCGTTTCGCGCGGCGCTCTCGCACCTGCGCGCGCATTGGCGGACATTCGCGGCGATCTATGCCAATTCCACATTGCTGGGGACCATGGGTTATGGCCTGTCGGCATGGTATCCGACATTACTCATCCGGACCTTCGACATGACGCCCGGGCAGGCTTCGCTCCGTCTGGGATTGATCTATCTGCTGCTTGGGAGCTTGGGTTCCTTGGCGGGCGGTTTCGCGGCGGAGAGGCTTTCGCTGAAAGGCGTGCGCGATGCCAATTTGAGGATGGCGATGATCCTCGCCTTTCTGTGCGTTATTCCGGCGACGCTTGCGCCGGTCATGCCTTCCTCAACGCTGCTGCTGTTGCTCTTTTCAATCCTGACCTTCTGCTTCAATGGCTATTTCGGTTGCTCGCTGGCTGCGATCCAACTCGCGACGCCGCCCAGCATGCGGGCAACCGGAGCCGCGCTGTTCCTTTTGGCGAACAGTCTCGTAGGCTTGTCGCTCGGAACAGCGATCGTGCCGTTGATCGACAACGCCTTGTTCGATGGCCGTGGTCAGATCGGCCCCGCGCTGGCGACCGTGGGCCTATGCGCATCGCTAACCGCTGCCCTCGCCGCATGGTCCGGATTGCGCAGCTATGCCGCGACCAATCAGGCGGTGGCACGCGGCTGAGCGCAGAAAAGGTCAGCGAACGGCATGATATTTCTGATTATAGCGTTTGTTATACCTTGCGTGAAACGCCCGAGTTTTCGGGACAATTCAAAGGTGTGGAACCAATGCGGAAGTTTTGCGGGCGGTTCGCAGCCGGAACCGTAGCCTGCAAAGCTGGTTAGCTGAGAGCAGGTTATCCTGCAGTGCGACCCAAACTGCCCTGCCTTCTTTTTCGGAGGTGGGGCTTTTTGCGGTTGAGATCAGATGCTTTGGTTCAGGCGACTGGCCGCAGATATTCCGGTAGTTCATCGGCAGCATGATTACGGCACTCGATCCGTGGTGACGAACTGTAGGTGCTGAAGTGTTCAAGGGGCATGGCCGATCCGCAGAAACTGCATTCGGCGGTCATGCGCCCTATGATCCAATGTTGCCTGTCACATCCGGGACAATGATTGGGCTCATCCTCCCGATATAGTGGGGAGTAGCTGTAGGTTGCCGACCAGCCCGTCGCGCTTTCCGTCCGCATTGAATTGCCTCACTTTTTTACGACCTATCCTTGTTAACGGAAGGCGAGGCGTTCAGTTTCATCGGCATCGGCATCGCCGCTTGGCTTGGCGGCTGCGTGACTTACATGCTGATCAGGACAGGAATTTGATGATCGAGGAGAAATCCTGACTAGTTTCGCCCTTATTGGCCAGCAACTGATAAAGGCTTTCCGCCTGCGCGCCCATGGGTACGCTGGCGTTGACGGAAGCCGCCGCTTCCAGCGCGAGTTTCAGGTCCTTCAGCATCAGGGCAACGGCAAAGCCGCCGCTATAGCCGTTGTCCGCAGGGGATTGCGGACCAACGCCGGGCACGGGGCAGTAGCTTGTCATGGACCAGCTTTGTCCCGACGAAACGCTGGAAATGTCGTAGAAGGTCTGGGCGTCGAGCCCGATCTTCTCCGCCATGGCAAAGGCTTCGCACGTTGCGACCATGGTCGCGCCCAGCAGCATGTTGTTGCAGATCTTGGCCGCCTGGCCGTTGCCGTCACTACCGGCGTGGATTACGGCCTTGCCCATGGCGGACAGGATGGGCTTTGCCTTGGCGAAGGCTTCATCGTCGCCGCCCACCATGAAGGTTAGCGATCCCCCATTTGCAGCGGCGATTCCCCCAGAAACCGGCGCGTCGGCCATCAGGAAACCCTTCGCCTTCGCCGCAGCGATGACGCGGCGAGCGGTCGCGACGTCGATGGTCGAACAGTCGAGGAACAGCGCTCCTGCCTTTGCCGTGCCGAAAACCTCATCATTATAGACCGCTTCGACATGCTTGCCAGCTGGTAGCATCGTCACCACTGCATCGGCCCCCGCGACGGCTTCGGCCGCGCTGCTGACGCGGGTCGCGCCAGCCGCCTCGGCCTTGGCGAGGGCCGCGTCGGAAAGATCGAAGGCGCGCACGGCAAAGCCGTTCTTGACGAGATTGGCGGCCATTCCGCCACCCATGTTGCCCAAGCCGATGAAGGCGATAGTCTCAGTCATGCCGACTTCCTTCTGTTGATTGTCTGGCCGCCTTCATGGACGCAGCAGGTCGCGCGCGACGATCATGCGCATCACCTGGTTCGTGCCTTCCAGGATCGAATGCACGCGTAGGTCGCGCCAGAAGCGTTCGATCGGATAGTCCATCAGATAACCATAGCCGCCATGCAGTTGCAGCGCGCGGTCGGCGATAGCGGACCCAGCGTCGGTGGCGAGGCGCTTTGCCATGGCGGCGAAGCGGGTCTTGTCGGGCGCGTTCTCGGTCACCTTGACCGCCGCCATGTAGAGCAGCGCGCGCGCCGCCTGAAGTTCGGTTTCCATGTCGGCAAGGGTGAACTGCGTGTTCTGGAAATCAGCGATGGCCTGGCCGAACTGCTTGCGATCCTTGCTATAGGCGACTGCTTCATCGAGGCAGCGCTGCGCCCCGCCAAGCGAGCAGGCGCCGATGTTGAGCCGTCCGCCGTCAAGGCCCATCATCGCGATGCGAAAGCCTTCGCCCTCTGCTCCCACAAGATTTTCCGCAGGCACGCGGACATTGTCGAAATTGACCTGTGCGGTCGGTTGCGAATGCCAGCCAAGCTTGCGCTCCTGCGCGCCGAAGCTGACGCCGGGCATATCCTTTTCGATGACGAGGCAGCTTATGCCCTTGGGGCCATCCTCGCCCGTGCGGACCATGGTGACATAGATATCGTTTTCGCCGCCGCCGGAGATGAACTGCTTCGATCCGGTTACGAGATAGTCGCTGCCGTTCTTCACGGCGCGTGTCTTGAGCGCGGCGGCGTCTGATCCCGATCCCGCCTCGG
This sequence comes from Sphingobium sp. TomTYG75, assembly GCF_054771635.1. NCBI lineage: Bacteria > Pseudomonadati > Pseudomonadota > Alphaproteobacteria > Sphingomonadales > Sphingobiaceae > Sphingobium > Sphingobium sp. TomTYG75. Next base: position 906,334 of record NZ_BSRE01000002.1, read on the forward strand.
TCAGGCAATAGCTGCCCATCCGCTCCATCGGCACCATCGAGGGCAGATATTTGTCCTTGACCGGATGCGCGCCGAAACGGTCGATCATCCAGGCGGCCATGTTGTGGATCGATATGAACGCGCTGGTCGATGGGCAGCCATAGGCCATGGCCTCCATGATCAGCGCGGCTTCCAGACGGCCAAGGCCGATGCCGCCCGACTCTTCCGACACATAGATGCCGCCAAAGCCCAGCTCCGCCGCCGCGCGGATCGTGTCGCGCGGGAAGATATGCTTTTCATCCCACTCGGCCGCGTGCGGCGTGATCGCATCGGCGGTGAAGCGCCGCGCCATGTCCTGAATCTGGCGTTGGTCGTCGGTAAGGTCGAACTGGGTCATCATGCATCCTGTTGCGGCGATGGCGTGCCGCTGGCGTGTGAGGGAGAGCATGCGCTCTCCCCTCGCGGCTGTCACCCCATGGTGGGGATGACGAAGGCGCTGTCGCCGGACGCGCCGCCATCGGGCCAGCGCTGGGTGATGGTCTTCACCTTCGTCCAGAATTTGATGCCTTCCATGCCGTGCTGGTTCGTGTCGCCAAAGGCAGACCGCTTCCAGCCGCCGAATGTGTGATACGCTACAGGCACCGGGATCGGCACGTTGATGCCGACCATGCCGACATTCACCCGCGCGGCAAATTCCCGTGCGGCGTGGCCGTTACGAGTGAAGATCGCGACGCCATTGCCATATTGATGCTGGCTGGGCAGGGCGAGCGCGTCCTCGAAGCTTTCGGCACGCACCATTTGCAGAACGGGGCCGAAAATCTCTTCCTGATAAGTCCGCATGCTGGGCTTGACCTGATCAAACAGTGTCGGGCCGACGAAGAAGCCCTGCTCATGCCCTTGCAGGGTGAAGCCTCGGCCATCGACGACCAACTCGGCACCTTCATCGATACCCATCTGGATATAGTTTTCGATCTTCGCCTTGTGCGCGGCGGTGACAACCGGGCCATAATGCGCTTCGGGATCGGTCGAAACGCCGACGCGCAGCGCTTGAATGGCGGGGATCAGCTTTTCGCGCAGGGCGAGGGCAGTCTTCTCGCCCACCGGCACCACGACGGGCAGCGCCATGCAGCGTTCGCCAGCCGAACCGAACGCCGCGCCAGACAAATCGTTGACGACCTGATCGAGATCGGCATCCGGCATGACGATGCCGTGGTTCTTCGCGCCGCCCATCGCCTGGACGCGCTTGCCGTTGTCGACGCCGCGCTTGTAGACATAATGGGCGATGTCCGACGAGCCGACGAAGCTGATCGCGCCAATGTCCGGGTGATCGAGGATGGCATCGACCATCTCCTTGTCACCCTGCACGACCTGCAAAATGCCTGCGGGTAGACCGGCTTCGAGGAAAAGTTCGGCGAGGCGCACGGGAACGGAAGGATCGCGTTCGGAAGGCTTCATGATGAACGCATTGCCCGTCGCGATCGCCACGCCTGACATCCACAGCGGGATCATGGCGGGGAAGTTGAAGGGCGTGATACCCGCGCCGATGCCGATCGGTTGACGCATGGAATAGACGTCGATGCCCGGACCTGCGCCCTGCGTATATTCGCCCTTCAGCGCATGGGGGATGCCGCAGCAAAATTCGATGACTTCCAGCCCGCGCTGGATATCGCCGCGCGAATCCGCGATCACCTTGCCATGTTCGGACGAAAGCAGATGCGCCAGCTCGTCCATATTCTTCTCGACCAGTGTCTTGAAGTTGAACATGACGCGGGCGCGCCGCTGCGGATTGACTGCCGCCCAAGCGGGCTGCGCCGCCTTCGCCGCCTCTACCGCACGGTCGAGCAGGGCACGGTCGCCCAGGGCCACACGGGCCTGAACCTGACCGTCATTGGGATTGAACACATCACTGTAGCGCGGCGCTTCGCTGTCATAAGCAAAGGCGAGCTTGTGGAAAATTTCGCGCATGGCATCCTCTCGATGAGATTTGCCTTATCATGCCGAAAGGCGATAATGCATTCAATTCCCCTTTGTTGCAGAGTTGATCTGCATTTTTGCATGGATGGCGCCTGATGTTCGATTGGGATGATTTGCGAATATTCTTGACGGTTGCGCGGCTGAAGAAGGTGGCTCCGGCGGCGCGGGCGCTCGGCATTGATGCGACGACGATTTCCCGGCGTTTGGGGCGATTGTCGCAGGCGTTAGACGCGCAACTGTTCGAGCAGACTGGCGCGGAGAGGGCGCTGACGGAACATGGCGCCGCCTTGCTCCGCCATGCCGAAAGCATCGAAAGCGCGGCGATGTCGGCGATCGTCGATGTGAAGGGGGAAAGGCACAGTCTGAACGGGCAAGTGCGGCTGTCGGTTGCCGAGGGTTTTGGCCGGTGGATATTGGCCCCTGCGATCCCCGAATTTCACGCCTGCCATCCGGGTATCCGACTGGACGTGATTACCGCGTCGGGATTCCTAAATCCGTCGAAACGGGAAGCGGACATGGCGGTCATGTTGGCGCGGCCGCAGCGGGGGCATTTGGCGGTGCGAAAGCTGGCTGATTACAAGCTGCACCTTTATGCGTCGCCCGGCTATCTCGCGGCGCGGGGTGCTCCAGTGTCGCGCGAGCGGCTGCATGAGCATGTGCTGATCGGCTACGTGCCTGAGTTTCTCTTTTCGCCGGAACTCGACTATCTGGACGAGGTCTATGCGGGACTGGAAGCGTCGCTCCGGTCGAGCAGCATCGGCATGCAGCGCCAGCTGATACTGGATGGCGCCGGGATTGGCGTGCTGCCGGACTTCATCGTCGCCGATGATGAGAAGCTGGTGCGGCTTTTCCCGGAAGAGGTGGAGATTGCGCGATCCTTCTGGCTGGTGACGCATCCGGAAATGACGAAGCTCGCCCGCATCCTCGCCGTGTCCGACATGCTGCGGGAAAGATCGGAAGAGCTGCTAGGCGGGGGCGCTCCGATCAGTTGAACGCCCCCGATCCAGTCGAGGACGTCAGGCGACCAGTCGTGGCTCGACCGGGTCCTGCGGCACGCCCTTGGGCGTTCCCACATCATAAACTCGGGTCAGCAGGCGAATGAAATTGGTGTCGTGCAGCGGATCGCTCGGCATCTCGAAGATCTCGCCCCGCGCGCGCAGGTCCTTCACGAATATCTCGAACGCCATGTCGGTCGTGATGTCGTCGCTATGGTCGCGCGAAATTCGCAGGTCGTTGAGGTCGGTGTAAACCTGCGCATTCCAATGGAGTAGCAGGCGAAATTCCTGCTCGGAGATCTTGGCCACGACATCGTCGCCGGTCATGATCCGCCATCCGGCAGCCACATCGGGATCGGCCGACATGGTCGAATTGATCGCGAGGCCCGCAGGTTTGCGCTGATCGACCGGTCCGCAGCCCTGCGCGGTGTGGAACATCATTTCATTTTCGACCACGACGCCGCGTCCCCACATCGGCGCTTCGAGGCAGACCGGATCATTTTGCGGCCCGTTCGGCCAATAGTGGAAGCCGCCGCCGATCGAACCCTGATAGTACCAGGCGATGACCTGCGCCTTTTTCGCCTGCCAGCGCCGGAACAGCCCGGACTTGGCCATGATGTTCAGCAGCCAGATCGGGCAGTTGACTTCGTATAGTCCGCGAAAATGCGTGCCATCGACATGTGGCGATCCGCCGGCCGAGCTTGGACCCTGAAGGTTGAACATTAGCTGGTCACATTCGACATAGGGCGTGTTCCAATAAGCGCGCGCCATGTCGAGGAACTTCTTGTTATAGAAGCAATCGTCCAGTTCCGGATAGCGATTGACGCCATTGTCGGCGAGGTAGCCCCGGAAAACCGGGTTCATGAACATCTCCCAGGTCGGCGTGAAGCCTTCTGGAATGGAGCCGGTGGATGTCGCGATCACCTCCTCGGGCGAAGCGAAATATTGCGCCAGGATCAGCGACCAGGGGCCTTCCCGGCGGACGACGTCCAGAACCCGCTGATGTTGGTCTTCGGTATAAAGATTGTCGACGATCCTGGGCGGCGCGACGGGCAGGAAAGTGGAAGCGACATCGGCGGGCATAGGCTCTCTCCAGCAAGCAATTTCCCGGCGCGAACGGCAGGGTCTGAAGACGGGAATATCCCATCACCGCTTCGCTGGCAATAATTTCCGAAAATATGTTCGACTATTCGCCGCGCCGTGCGGCCACTCCGTCGAGCGCCAGCGCCAATGTGGTGCGCCAGCGGGGGAGGGCGGTGTCGGCATAACGGTCAGGATGCGCGGCGATGACCGGTACGTCTTCCGCCGAACGCTGCCTGATCGAGGAGCGCACGGCTTCGCGATATTCCGCTTCGCCGCCCGCAACCGCGCGGGCATAGGAGGAGAGGAACGCGCCCCCGAGCACGATCAGGTCGATGGAGCGCAGCAGGTCCAGCGCCTCGGGCAGGTCGAACCCGCGTGCTAGCATGGCTTGCAGCCATTGTTCGGAACTGTCGATCTCGACCGCTGGTCCCAAATTGCCGCTGACGAGGGTGGAGACGAGCTGCCCTTCCTCTACCAGCTTGTGCAGCGCTTCGGCATATTGGGTGGCATATTCGCGCCAGGATTGGCCCTCATCCTCCGGGAAGGTGGCGGCCCCCGAAGCACGCTGCGCTGCAAGTCGCACCAATTCCTTGCGGCCGGTGACATAGGTGTACAGCACCGCCGGGCGGACGCCGAGCCGATCGGCGAGCGTCGCGATCCTGAGGCCATCGAGCCCCATGTCGATCGCGGCGTCGAGGATTTGAGCCAAGGTCAACCGGCGCGGCCGCCCGACAGTGCGGGGAGTGGGTGGCGGCCCCTCCACCTCAACAGAGGAAGATTCAAGATTGTCGCTGCTCATGGCCCGACCCATAGCGTTGGAAGGATCAGCCGTCGATCCGGCTCCCTGAGGCAACACAGCCGACGAGGACGATCGATCCGCATAATTATGCGCGTTTCACGACATAAAATGGGGCTGATGACGCACCGGCGCATAGGGTAGGAATCGGTGGGCATGCGCATCTAACGTCGATGCTACGGGCGATGACTTCAATGGCCTCCAATTCTTATCGACATCTTCTTTCCCCCGGCCGGATCGACGGCATGGAATTGCGCAACCGCATCGTCGTGACGGCCATGGGCGCGAGCCTTGCCGAAGCCGATGGCCACTGCGGTGAGCGGATCATTCGCTATCATGAGGAGCAGGCGAAGGGCGGCGTTGGCCTCATCATCACCGGCGTCGCGGGCGTGGCTTGGCCGGTGGGCGGCAATCAGGTCAACCAGATCGCGATTTCCGATGATCGTTTCCTGCCGGGACTGACTGCGCTCGCGGAGGCGGTCCACAAACATGGGGCCAAGATCGCCCCGCAAATCCACCATGGCGGCCTTGTTGCGATGGAGGACATGCTTAACGGACGCCCGGTCTGGTGCCCGTCGCTGCCCGAGGCGCCGGAAGGCGACTTTACCGAGGCGTTCCTTCTTGAAGAACTCGCCGTCGCGCCGTTCAGCAAGATCCAGGGCGTCAGCTTCAAGGAAATGACGCTTGAGGACGTTCAGACGGTCGTTGACCAGTTCGCCGCTGCGGCAGACCGGGCGAAGCGCGCCGGGTTCGATGGCGTCGAAATCCATGGCGGGCATGGCTATCTTCTGTCCTCCTTCATCTCGCCCAAATCGAACCGGCGGACGGACGCCTATGGCGGACCGCTGGAACACCGAGTCCGCATCCTGATCGAGGTCATTCAGGCGGTGCGGCAGGCCGTGGGTCCCGACTTCCCCGTCTGGTGCAAGCTGGATTCACGCGAGGTCGGGAAGAAGGGCGGTTTGACGATCGAAGACGCGGCCCAGGTCGCGCGCATGGCCGAAGCGGCGGGCGCCGACGCGATTACGGTGACGGCCTATCACGACACGGCGCAGGGTAAGCTCCATTCAGGATCGCATACGCCGCACGAACCGGCGGTGAACCTTCCCTATGCCGCGCAGATCAAGGCTGCGGTCGGCATTCCGGTCATCGCGTCCGGCCGGATCGAGCCTGAGGTCGGCGACAAGGCGATCGCGAACCGGCAGATCGACTTTGTCTCCATGGGCCGCAAGTTGCTGGCTGATCCGCATCTGCCGCGCAAGCTGAAGGAAGGGCGGGCGGCAGATGTTCTACCGTGCGTCTATTGCTATACCTGCATCAGCGCCATCTATGTGTGCGATCCGCTGCGTTGCGCGGTCAATCCCGAGACGGGCTTTGAATATCTGCGTTCAGACGCGCCATCGTCTGGTGGCAAGCGCGTCGTCGTTATCGGCGGCGGTCCGGGCGGCATGGAAGCGGCGCGCAGGCTGGACGCCTTGGGACATCAGGTTATCCTGCTCGAACAAGGCGAATTGCTGGGCGGAACGTTGCGTTTCGCGGCGCTGGCCTATCCGGCGAATGAGCGGTTGCTCGATTGGCTGCAACGGCAGATCGCCTCGTCCAAGGTCGATGTGCGGTTGAGTACGCAGGCGACGCTGGAGCTGTTGAAAACGCTTCAGCCTGATGCGGTCGTCGTGGCCACGGGGGCGGTGCGCGGCATGCCGGACATTCCTGGCAATGATCTGAGCCATGTCTTCTCCGGCGATGACATGCGGCGGATGGTGCTTGGCCAAAGTTCCGATGAACTCAAGCGCAAGACCGGGTTGCTGACCCGAGCGGCGACGAAGCTCGGCTCCATAACGGGCATGACCGCCAATCTCGATTTCGTGCGCAAGGCGACGCACCAATGGATGCCGCTCGGCAAGCGGGTGGTGATCATCGGCGGCGAACTGGTCGGTCTGGAGCTGGCAGAGTTTCTGAATGAACGTGGACGCCAGGTGGTAGTGGTGGACGATGCGCCGCGATTTGGCGCGGGTCTGACGATCGTTCGCCGAATGCGGTTGCTTGCAGAAATGAAGGAACATGGCGTTCAGCTCTATCCGGCGTCGAGCGCCATCCGGATCGAGCGCGACGCTGTCCGTTTCATGAACAAGGGCGGAGCGGAGCAGGCTGTCGCCGCCGACCATGTGATCGTCGCGAAAGGCGCGACGGGTGACCTGACGCTCGCCGATCAGTTGCAGGCGCAGGGCTTTACTGTTCACGTCGTCGGCGATGCCAAAGGGGTTGGTTATATCGAAGGCGCAATGCGCGGCGCTGCACAGGCGGTGGAGGCGATAGCCGGGTGAAGGCCGGTCTGTTTTCAAACGGAGCCAGCGGAGGGATGCGCGCTGTGGTCCGCAAACATCGATGATCGAGGCCATATGAACCAGACTGATACACGCTTTTCCTTTCAGGATGCAGAGCCTGCCTTGTCAGGCGGCGGCAACGGGACGCGCGGGAAGAAGCGCCGCCGTGGATGGCGTCGCACTGTCCTAATGGCTGCTGGCGCCATCGCGATCCTGGGCGGGGGATATTGGGCCTATAGCGGGAACCTGTTCCGCCCTGCGCCAGCGATCGATTATTCCGGGCCGACGGCGGGCTGGAGCTTTTATGGCGGGGACGCGGGCGGGACGCGCTACTCGCCGCTGACGCAGATCACGCCTGACAATGTCTGGGCGCTGAAGCCTGCCTGGACCTATCATATCGGCATGGTCACGGCGCCGGAGCCGCTTTCCCCGACATTCCAGGCGACGCCGATCATTGCGGAAAACCGGCTTTATCTCTGCTCCGGCAATGGCCGCATCGCGGCGGTAGACCCGGAAACCGGCAAGCAAATCTGGGTGAAGCAGCCAAGCTCGGACAATTTCAGCACCTACCTGCTGAATTGCCGTGGCGTCACCTATGCGCGTGACGAGAGCGTGCCAGCAGGCGCTGAATGCGCGGGACGGATTTTTGCCGGGACGCTGGACGGGCGGCTGGTGGCGCTCGATTCTGCCACGGGTCGCGAGTGCCGCTCCTTCGGGCACAATTCCGTGGTCGATCTGAAGCCGGGTCTGGGCAAGATAGAGCGGGGCGACTTATCGATCTCTTCACCGCCCGTCGTGATCGGCAATGCCATCGTCGTGAATGGACGGCTTACCGACAATATGCGGGTCGACATGCCGGCTGGAGCGATCCGGGCGTTCGACATTCATTCTGGCAAACCGCTCTGGTCCTGGAATGGCCTGCCCCCGGGGATGAGCGATGCGCAGAACGCGCCGAAGGGCGAGCAATTCGTGCGGAGGACGCCCAATAGCTGGGCGCCGATGGCGGTCGATCCCAAGCTTAACCTTGTCTATGTGCCCATGGGCAACGCGCCGCCCGACCACTATGCCGCCAACCGGGCGGGCCTCGATTATTATGCAAGTTCGGTCGTGGCGCTCGATGGGACGACAGGTCAGGTCAAGTGGCGGTTCCAGACGGTTCATAACGACGTGTGGGATTATGACATTCCCGCGCAGCCGGTGTTGTTCGACCTGCCCACGGCGGACGGGCCTGTCCCCGCGCTCGCGCAGACCACGAAGGTCGGGCATATCTTCATCCTTGACCGGCGCACGGGCAAGCCGATCTTCCCCGTGGTCGAACGCCCTGTGCCGCAGGAAGGCAAGGTGCCGGGCGAAAAGCTGTCGCCCACACAACCATTCCCCGCCAATCCGGCGTTCATCATCCGCGATCCGGACCTGCGCGAAGAAGATATGTGGGGCTTTACCCCCTATGACAAATATAAGTGCCGGGAACTGTTCCGCTCCGTGAACTATAAGGGGGTCTTTACGCCGCCTTCGACACGGGGATGGCTGCAATGGCCAAGTTTTGAGGGCGCGTCCAACTGGGGTGGCGTGACCGTCGATCCGCAGCGCGGCATCTTGATCGCCAATACCACGCAGGTGGGCGCGATCATGAAGCTGATCCCGCAGGCCGAAATCGCGTCCCGCACCGCGGTCGGAGAAGCCATCCTGCCGACCAAGGGCGCGCCCTATGGCCTGCAGATGAAGCCCATGCTGTCTCCCTTTGGCGCGCCATGCAACCGGCCGCCTTGGGGCCGCCTGACCGCGATCGACCTGAAGGCTGGCAAGACGCTGTGGAACGTGCCGCTTGGCACCACGCGCGACCAGGCGCCGCCGCCCATGTGGCTGAAGCTTGGCGTGCCGAACCTTGGCGGCAGCGTCGCCACGGCTTCGGGACTGGTGTTCCTTGGCGCGACCACGGACAATTATCTGCGGGCCTATGACATTAGGTCCGGCAAGGTCGTCTGGCGCGTTCGTCTGCCTGCGGGCGGGCAGGCCACGCCCATGACCTACCGCCTGAAGAAGGATGGCCGCCAATATGTCGTGATTGCCGCTGGCGGGCATAAATTCCTCGGTACGAAGCTGGGCGATTCCCTCGTCGCCTACGCTTTGCCGAAATAAGCTCGGGCGGGCGGCGGCCGATCAATCTTGTCGCCGCCGCCGCGTCTTTCCCATAAGAGAGGGGGAAGACTCGCCACGCATATGGCGCGGCGCATGGAGAGCGCAGCAGTGCACGAATATGTCACCTGGACAGAGGAGCGTCTTGCCACGTCTCGCATTCCGGGGGTCGTCGTTCGGCTGAACCTTCCGCACGGGGGGAGTTTTCCACAGCATCTCGCAGGACGGGAGCCTACTCATCAGGTCGGCATGTGGACGTCGAGCATCTACAGGCCGCGCGGCCGATTTCGCTACGCCACCCAGTCCCACTATCAGGAATTGAAGCAGGCCACCTTTGTCCCCGCCGATATCGACTGGATCGCCGAAGTCGAAAATTCCGGTCCCCTGAAGCCCGCAATCTTCTGCGATTTCGAAAAGGAATATTTCAACGAGACCACGGGTATAGAGCCGCTCAACCATGTTGAGCAGCTGCTATATTGCGAGAATGGGAATGTCTCTCAACAGGCGTTGAAGCTTCTTGCAGATGAGCTTCGCGCGCCCGGTTTTTCCCATGCCGTGAAGGTGGATTCCCTGTGCCGGTTGATCCTCGTGGAATTGGTGCGGCAGCTTGACGATACGCACACCAATGCGCGCGCTGGCGAGGGTGGTAAGCTCGCCTCATGGCAGCTGCGCCGGATCCGCGATATTGTGGAAACCGTCGAAGGACGGCCGATCACCGTCCGCCAATTGGCCGACGAATGCGGTATCAGCGCGCCGCATTTGCGTCGCCTGTTCAAGGCCAGCACGGGAACTTCCGTCAGCGCCTATGTCGATGGCATTCGGCTCGAAAGGGCAAAGATGCTCCTCGCCGACCGATCGCTTCCCTTGAAAGGGATAGCGCACCGTCTGGGCTTCGCGAATGCCAGTGCCTTTTCAGCGGCATTCAAGCGTGAGGCCGGAAGCAGTCCGAACCGATATCGTCAACAGATCGCGTCCTGACGTCGCCAGTTGTCGAACGGCCTGTCGGCGCCGTCAGCGCAACGGGTCCAAAAATGCTGTGCAGCCTCCCGTGGTAAGAAGGAACGCCTGGACCGAAGGCGCGTTTGCGTCCTGAATTTCAGGGAGAATGAAAATGGCGCGTATCACGTCGATGGTCCTGGCCGCAGGATTGACGCTGGCGGCCTGTAATCAGGCGAGTGAGCAGCGCAATGCCGACGCATTGAATGCGGCGAAGAACGTTGCTGAAAATGCTGGCGACAGGGTCGAGAAGGCGGCGGAGAACGCAATCGATGCATTGAAACCAACCCCTGATGCGCAGGATTTCGTGAACCTCGCAGCCAGGAGCGATGCGTTCGAGATTGCGGCTGCGAAGCTGGCTTCCGCCAACGCCACGTCCGCTGAGGTAAAGGCCTTCGCCGTTCAGATGATCAAGGCCCATTCAGAGTCCACCGCGAAGATCAAGTTGGCAGCGGGCAAGGCACGGCCTGCCGTTATACCGAACCCTGACCTTACCGCTGGGCAGAAGAAGGATTTGGACGAACTGCGTCGGAAGAAGGGCGCGGCGTTTGACGAGGAATATATCGATGGCCAGGTCGATGCGCATGAAGACGCTCTTGCGCTGATGCGTTCCTACGTGTCGGGCGGGACGGACGCGGCGTTGAAGGCGGCAGCGGGCGAGATCGCTCCGGTGGTAGAGGGGCATCTGAAAATGGCACGGGCGCTGGAGAGCAAGACTGATAAGTGATCGCCGCTATTGGTTAAGGCGCAGCCTTCGTTCAAACCACGATCATCAGTAAACAGGGGCGGACTGTTGCCCGCCCCTTGCACTTTAGAGTCCATCGAGGCCTTTGCTGACGAGCACATTGACCGCGACGCGGCGGTTCTGCGCCTTGCCTTCGGCCGTGTCGTTGCTGCTGAGCGGGTCTGCTTCGGCCATGCCGGTGGGGGTCAGCATGCGATAGGGCTTCCAACCGCAGGTCTGCTGCAGATAGTTGACGACCCGACTGGCCCGCTTTTCGCTAAGCTCCTGATTGAAGTCGTCGCTGCCGGTGGAATCGGTATAGCCAACGACGAGCAACAGGGCGTTGTTCATGCCATCGGCCGCTGACGCAGTTGCGCACAGGTCGCTCTTCGCCTGATCGGACAATACCGCCTTGCCGATGTCGAAGTTCACGTTGGTCGTGCTTTTGACATTATATTTATCGATGTCGCCGACGCGGCTGCGCAAGGCTTCGGTCGCGGCGGTCTGTTCGGCAAACCCCTGGGCAGTGCCGCTGCGGATCATCGACGCGGTCTTCAGATCCTTGCTCTTTAGATCTATCTGACTGGCGATCAGGTCAGCACCCGACTGAAGCGTCTTGATGGAAACCGGCAGGCCGTTCAGCAGCGAGGCTGTGGCAAGCTTGCTGCGGCTAAGGCCAAGGAAACCGCCGCTGGACTTGACACGGGTCGCGTCATTGATGGTGACGACAGTGTTGGTGCCGTCGGCCGCGGTAACCTGCAATTTATCGCCGGTGCGCGCGGAAATAAGGCCTTCGACCTCAGGCCCTTCGGCCAGTTGCGCCGCTTCGGGCGCAGGGGCGCTGTAGGTCGCCGACAGATTGGCGTCAGGCGCCTCCTGCTGCGCTTCCTGCGCGAAACCGGCTGAAGCGGTCCCGGCCGCCACGGACAACAGTAAGAAAAGTTTCGGGCTTTTTAAAATGTTACTCATTGCGCTACTCCTTCAAACTCGATCGGGCGGGCCTGCGTGATCGCAGCTTCTCGTCCGACCGCCGCATCCGTGATGTCGTAACGGCTGTCAGAACCCCCTCCATGTAGTCTCATTATGACGCGCGGTATTCGGCCGCACCTGAACAGCATGGGCGTCCTGCCTGTTCAGCCCAACCTTTCGCGGAGATGAACGCGTCCGGTCGCGCTCCGCTGCTGGGGCTGGTAAGACTGCTTCATGCGACGAACCGATGTCGGCGGAGTAAGTTTATTAACCCGAAAGTTAAGATTAAGCAATTTCCCCTCGATGCCGTGGTCGCCGCGAGGATCAGCCGCGTGACTCGGACGGCTAGAATGCCACTGGAGCTGCCAAGGATTTTCGGGCATGCTGGCGCATGCTGACGTAGGGGGCTTACGCGGTTGAAATATCTTGATTTCATCTCGTCTGTTCCTCCGCCTGCATTGCCGATCGGTGCTTAGGGCTATCTTCTGATGGTTTCCGATTCCAGTGCGCCCAAGATCCACAGGGTGGAATGGAATCACCCAGCCGCTGAACAGGGGGAATAAACCATGTCCGAACGGCAGTTGAAAGCGTGGCAGGACGCAGGGCTGATCGACGCCGATGTTGCCGAACGTATCCGCGCGTGGGAGTTGGCCCATAGTCGGCCTGTTGGATTGTGGGCGATCGTCGGCCTGGGTGCGTTGACGATCGGGTTGGGGATCATCTCCGTCGTCGCCGCGAATTGGGACGCGATACCCGGTGAGACGCGTCTGGCGATCCACTTCGCCCTGATGACCGGCTTTGCGGGGCTGCTATGGTGGTATCTGCCGAGGGCAGCGGCGAAGAACAATTATTTCAGCGATGGATTACTGTTCGTGGCTGCGGTTCTGGGTCTCGCCTTCTTTGGCCATGTCGGGCAGGTGTATCAGACCTCCTCGCCGCTCTGGCAGCCGCTGCTGGCATGGCTGGTTATTTTTTCGCCGCTGCTGCTCCTGTTTGGAAGAGGCTGGCCGATCGCGGGCCTTTGGCTGGCAGCGGTAGTCGGCACGGCATGGTCTCACGCCGACGAATATGGTCATGCGTGGGCATGGGGGCAGCATGTGCCCCAACCCGCCTTTCCAACACTCTATTGGGGCCTGATCGTTTGCCCGCCCATGGTAGTGGCTGCCTTCGCCGCGTTCATGCGGGACCGGAGCGACCGGCCCGCCTTCTGGCGCTTGCTGGAACAATTGGCGATCAGCGTGATCCTTGCGGGCATCAGCATCGCCATCATAGCGGGCGGCTGGGGCAGCCGAACCCACGCTGCCCTCGGCAGCATCGCCATACAGAGTCTGGCCCTGATCGGTGCCGCCGCGATCATATTCCGCGTCACGCCCACACGATCCGGAACAGCGACGGCGGGGATATTGGCCGCTGGGGCGCTGCTGCATTTGGCGCAGGCCTTGCTGGTCGATCTGCACGGCCCGATCCGCAGCCCTTGGATCGGAGCGTCATTCTTCGTCATGCTGTGGGGTGCCGTGGCCGCAGCGGCCATCTTCGCCCACTGGCGGCGGCTGTTCCAGGGGGCGATCGCGCTGGTAGCCTTGCGCATCATCATCCTTAGCTTCGAACTTAATGACAGCCTGCTTGAAAGCGGGGCGGGCCTTATATTTTCCGGGGCTTTCGCCATTGCGGTGGCGTGGTCGACTGTCCGTATCTCGAAACGCTATGCACCGGCGGGAGGGATGGCGGCATGAAAAGGCTTGCGGCATCGCCCCGCCTTCTGCTCGCTGCCGCCCTGCTGCTGCCGATCATGGCCTTGGCTTACAGTTGGATCGCGACCTATCGCCTTGCGCAGCAAGGGCAAGAATGGCTCATTCCTATTCGGGGTTATGATCCAAGGGATTTGCTGCGCGGGCATTATATTCAATATCAATATGACTGGCCCGTGGATACTTCGCGCGACGGTCACAACGGCGACAAGGCTTCCTTTGATGCATCGCTTGCACCTGAATTATGCATTCAGGGCACCGCGCCGCATATTGCCAGGGTTCGCCAATTAAATCCCATTCCAGGTCGTCCCGATGCTCAGCAAATAACGGGGTGCGCGATTATCGTTCGTGCTTCGATTGGCACGCGGCGCGAGGTGCGGGGATTGGATTCCGGCATATTGTTCACGTCGCAAGCTAATGTGATGTCTTTGTCGCGCCGATTGGCGGACGCGGACGCGCAAGGTCTGGTGCGCGTCAGGATCAGGCCGGATGGGGTCATGCGGCCGGTAAGTCTGGAATTCGGAAAGCGTCAGCACCCAGATTGATCATTCTTCCTGCAATAGTGACAAAAGTGCATCACAATTGTGCATTGCTCAATTGCGTAGTTTGTTTCCATATTCTACTCTGAAGATCGACCGCCTGAACAAAGGCGGCGAACTAAAATAGGAGGGGATTTTGAAGAAGCATTCCGCACTGCTTTTCAACAGCGTAGCATCATGCGCGGTTCTGATAGCCACACCTGCCTTGGCGCAGGACGCGTCAGGCACCCAACTCGGTGCAACCGCCGACATCATCGTGACGGCTCAACGCCGCGCCGAACGTGCGCAGGATGTGCCCATCGCGATTACGGCTTTTTCGCCCGAACGCCTTCAGCAACAAAACATCACCCAGTCGCAGGATCTGAACGCCAGCGTCCCGTCGCTGGTCGTCGGGTCCGCAGGGCAGGGTTCACGCGACTCCCAAACATTTACGCTGCGCGGTCAGGGGGCCACGTTCCAGGCGTCGCCAGGCGTCGTCCTTTACCTGAACGAAGTGCCGCTACCTGCGCCGATCACACTCAGCCAGCAGGGCGGACCCGGCAACTTCGTCGATCTTGAAAATCTTCAGGTGCTCGCCGGCCCGCAGGGCACGTTGTTCGGCCGTAACACGACTGGTGGCGCGATCCTTCTCGTGCCGCACAAGCCGACGAACGACTTTTCCGGCTCGCTGCTTGCGAAATATGGTAATTACGACGCCAAGGAGATTGAGGGCGTTATCAACGTGCCCGTGGTCGAGGACAAGCTGCTCGTTCGCGTCGTCGGCGCCTATCATGATCGCGACGGCTATACCCATGACGTGATCTGGAACAAGGATCGCGACGATACGCATTGGTATTCGGGACGCATCGGTATCACCTTCCGCCCGACCGAGCGCATCGAAAATTACCTGATGGCCTATGGCTCCCACTCGCGCTTCAACGGCACGGGGCTTATCCATAAAGGATTCAATATCGACGGCACCGCCGGTCTGGCTCAGTTGCAGCTCTGCTCCAACACGCCGATCGCGACAAGCGGGCCATTTTCGTGCGACGTCTATCGCGCGGCCACGGCTCAGGCCGACGCGCTCGGCCCTCGCCAGACCGCACACGGCATTGATGATTATCAGAAGACCAAGACTTGGGGCATCACGGATACCCTGTCCTTCGACCTCAACGACGAACTCGTCCTGCGCAACATCGTCAGCTATCAGAAGTTCAAGAGCTTCTACCGTTATGACGGCGACGGCACCGTCTTGCAGCAATATGATGTCGATCCCTACAAGCTGCCCGCGCCGGGACAGGTTACGCTTCCGGGCGTAGGCACGCCGGTCGTCTATAATAATACGTCGCCTGTCACGCTCCCGCGGGACAGCTACAAGCAGTTTACCGAAGAATTCCAGATCCAGGGCACCTACCTGGACAACAAGCTGACCTTCACGGCGGGCGGCTTCTACTACAGCCAGAAGCCTGACGGCGATCAGGCAGGCAGCGCCATCAACTATTGTCCGGCGGGTCTGACTGGCACCCCTCTTCCGGGTATCCCGCCCGCCTGCGTAGCCAACGCAACACCGGGCTATGTCGCGACGACCTCAAAGGCGCTCTATGCGCAGGGCACGTTCGATTTCGGGGCGATGACGCCGTCTCTTGACAGCCTGCGGCTTACCGGCGGTTTCCGCTATACCTGGGACAAGATCAAAGGCTTCTCGCAAAGCTATACTCCGACGCTCACCGGACAGTTTATCTGCTCGGCGGACTCGACGTTGGTGGACGCGATTTCGGATTGCAACTTCACCGCTTCGCTGAAGAGCAAGGCGGCCACCTGGCTCGTCGGGCTGGATTACAAGCCGGTTCGCGACCTGATGGTGTTTGCCAAGGTCAGCCGTGGCTACAAGGCAGGCGGGTTCAATCCTTACGCGGTTCGCGAGACCACCCGTACCTTCGAACCGGAAAAGGTCACTTCCTATGAGGCGGGGTTCAAATCGGACTTTCGGATCGCCAGCGTGCCTGCCCGGTTGAATGCTTCCTATTATTACCTGAATTACCAGAATATCCAGAAGGCAACCGGGGATTTCAATCCCGTAACCTTGGCCAGCGGCGCGCGGATCAACGCGGCGAAGGCCCATGTTTCAGGTGTCGAGGTCGACGCGTCCATCCGGCCGTGGAAGCCGATCGAGATCGGTGGCAATTTCAGCTATACGCGCTTTAAATATACCGAATATACTTTGCCATCGAACGGCTTCCTGGCGGATTGTTCCGGCACGGCGCTGCCGCCCGGGACGCCCACGGACCTGACCTGCCTGCCCGGTCAGTATGTCGTGCCCTACATCTACAGCTTCCACGTGGCGGTGAACCTGCCCATCGCGGAAAGGCTGGGAGACCTCTCGTTCTTCGTGAACTATGCGCATAATTCGTCGCAACATACCGAAGCAACGGTCGTTGCGCCGCAGCAGCCGGGCGAGAAGCTGGACGCCTTCGGCTTGCTGAACATGTCGCTGGATTGGAACAACATCGCAGGTTCCGGCCTGGATGCAGGCTTGTACGTCACCAATGCCACGAACAAGCTCTACCGGATCAGCAACACGGACGTCTACCAGGGCGGCTCGTTGCTGTCCTGGGCAACGATCTACGGTGAGCCGCGCATGTATGGCCTCAAGCTTCGCTATCGTTTCGGCGGAGAATAAGGCTTAAAAAATGGGACGGCGGCCATGACGGCCGCCCCCATTCAGTATCCCCGGCCGGTTCAACAGCGTTTGCGTTGGACCGGCCGATCTGTTCCGGCAACAGTTGCCTTAGGGGATGTGGCCCATGGCGCCGGAAGCCCCGATCAGTGTTCGCTAGCGGCGAAGGCGCCGATGCCGGTCTCGGCCCGTACACGCTGCGCCGCATAGCCAGCCCTGTCGATCGCCCCGCGTGATGAACGATCGAAGTGCGAGATCAGCCAGATAGCAAGGAAGCCGGCCGGCACGGAAAATATCGCAGCAGAGCTGTACGGGAAAGGAGCCGGACCAAGGTTGAAGGTGCTTGTCCAGACCGTCGGCGACAGCAACGTGAGGATGAAAGCGGTAAGCAGGCCAATCGTGCCGCCCATTGCCGCACCACGCGTGGTGCAGCCATTCCAGAGAAGGGAAAGGATCAGGACGGGGAAATTACCCGACGCGGCCAATGCGAAGGCCAGGCTGACCATGAAGGCCACATTCTGCTTTTCGAACAGGAGACCGAGCAACACCGCCAACGCGCCCAGCGCGAGCGTGGTCAAACGCGACACGCGCAATTCGTCAGCCGGGTTCGCCTCGCCATATTTCAGCACGGTTGCATATAGGTCATGGCTGATCGCGGAGGCAGCCGACAGGGTCAGCCCCGCGACCACCGCAAGAATAGTCGCAAAGGCGACCGCAGATATGAAGCCGAGGAAGAGATTCCCGCCGATCGCATGGCCAAGATGGATCGCCGCCATATTGCCTCCACCCCGCAGCGCGCCTCCGGCATCCAGATAGGCAGGCTGCGTCCCGACTAGCACGATCGCACCAAAGCCGATGATGAAGGTGAGGATATAGAAATATCCGATCCAGCCGGTCGCCCACAGCACGGATTTGCGCGCTTCCTTTGCATCAGGCACTGTGAAGAAGCGCATCAATATGTGAGGCAAGCCCGCCGTTCCCAGCATCAGCGCGAGGCCGAAGGAAATCGCGGACACTGGGTCCTTGATGAAGTTGCCCGGCGCCATGATCGAACGCCCTTTATCAGCAGCATCGGCAGCGCTGACGCCCGCATCGAATGCCCCAGTCGTCTTGACCTCAACGGCCCTAGCGAAGAGCGCCTCCAACGAGAAGCCGAACCGCGCCAGCACCATCACGGCCATGAAGGTGGCGCCGCCCAGCAGCAGCACGGCCTTGATTATCTGGACCCAGGTGGTCGCGCGCATGCCACCGAACAGGACGTAGAGCATCATCAGCGTGCCAACGATCACCACTGCAACCGCATAAGGCAGGCCGAACAGCAATTTGATGAGCTGTCCTGCCCCCACCATCTGTGCGATCAGGTAGAAGCTGACGACGAGAAGCGTGCTGACCGCTGCAAAGCTGCGCACCGGCGGCTGGGCAAAGCGGTAGGAGGCTACATCGGCGAAGGTAAAGCGTCCGAGGTTGCGCAGCCGCTCCGCCATCAGGAACAACAGGATCGGCCAGCCCACCAGAAAGCCGGTGGAATAGATGAGCCCGTCATATCCGTCCAAGTAGATCTGTGCTGAAATGCCGAGGAAGGACGCGGCCGACATATAATCGCCCGCCATCGCGAGGCCGTTCTGAAAGCCGCTAATGCCTCCGCCCGCCGTGTAGAAGTCCGAAGCTGTGCGTGTGCGCGCAGCCGCCACCTTCGTGATCCACAACGTCAGCCCGACGAAGGCGACGAACATGCAGATCGCGATCCAGTTGACGGGTTGGCGTTGAGCCTGTCCTTCCAGCGCGGCCGCAAAAGCGGGGAGCGGGGCCAGCGTTATCGAAGCCAGGGCGATCGCTAACAAACTCCCCATCACGCGCTATGGTCCTTTCGGCGGTGTTCCTGAAGAATTGCAGCCATTTGTTCGTCATGATGACGATTGGCGTACGCGACGTAGATTCCGGTAAGCGCGATCGCCAGAAGGATGAGGCCAAGGCCGACGGGTATTCCGACCGACGTCACGCCACCAGCAATCGGTGCGCCAAGCGCTGCCTTGTCGAAGGCGATCAGCAGCAGATAGCCGACAAACGCAAGGAAGATGATGGCGGACAGCCACCAGCCAAGACGCGAGCGCCTTGCTACCAGGTCAACATAACGCTGATCGGCCGCCACACTGGCGACCAAGGCATCCTCTCGCGCATTCATCACACTGCTCCCCCCTGCAATATCATCATGCTAGGCGCGGCGTCCATGATTGCAATAGCGTCTGCCCAATTTGGAAGACCTTCACGAAGCGCGGGAGTCCGCCGCTTGGAGCGTGAAAGCAGCCTCACCCGTCATCTGCTAGCTGGAGCAATTTGCGGCGGAATTCGGTTGGGGCCATGCCAGTCCATTCGCGACAGGCACGACGCAGCGCGTTGGAATCGCACAGGTCGAGCCGTTCGGCGATGTCCTCTATCGACAAGCGGCTGTTGGTCAGCATGTCGACGGCCATTTCGTGACGCAGTTCGTCCCGGATCGCACGGAAGGAGGTGCCAGCGCTATGCAGCCTGCGCCGCAGCGTCATCGCCCCCACGGCCAGGTGCCGCGCCAGTTCTTCGAGTGAGGGGAGCTTGCGCCTTTCCCGCAATGACATCGCCATGAAGTGACGCGAACGGCGAACGATTTCCAGCGGATCCTCACCCGACCGCAACCCGAACAGGAAATTGAGCGTCGGCAACGCTTCGCAATCGGCCATTGTGCGGATAACCGGCTGATCGAGGAGGGAAGCCGCAAAGCGCATTTCCAGCTGGTCTGCGTCCAGCAGCAGATCGAACGGCAGTAGTTGGCCGTCCAGATGCCGTCGGGCGAATTCAGGGAAATCGAGAGCCAGTGTGCCTTCCAACGGCTTGCCGATGAGCCAGCTGAAAATGGAGTGGAACATCAATTGGCCGTGCAGAATGACGATGAAGTCCATTTCTTCATCATCGCTGCGCGCACCCGTATATGACAGGCAGGCCTGTCCGCCTGTCCGCTTCAACGTCATGTTGCCCATGCGCCCGTCGATCGCCAGCAGCAATTCCTCCGTTCGCATGATGGCTTCGCGCAGGGTGCGGCTACCGACCAGGCAGTAGAAAAGCAGGCGCCAGTCGCCACCGCGAAATGGGAGCCGTCCGGTGGCGTAGGCCTGCATATCGGACAGTTCCACGCTGGCACGGGACGACAGCTTTTGCAGGCTGGCGATGTCCAGCGACGGGAGGGTGGCGATCAGAAACCGGTCGAGCGGCTCGTCAAACCCGTTGACCCTCAAGACGCCGACCGCATTTCCCCCGCGTCGTGCGATAAGGCGAAGAAGGCGCGCCACGATGTGATGGCCTGGCTGCCCGATGTCGCTTGAAAGCGGGCCACGGCCTTGATCGCATCCTCCTCGGGGCGCGGCTTCGTGCACGACGATCTTGTCCATCATCCTCTCTTCTCGCCGCCAAGAAAATCTAACGATGTAAGGGAGTCAATGAGGGGCATGGTCGTGCCTGTTCCACATCATGGAATTGGACAGCGAAATATTTGATCTACCCACCGGATTCGGTGTGAAGATGAGCCGTGCTTTAAAGGGGGCGTAGCGCCCGGATAGATTCCGGGCGCTACTGCGCGCGGTGGCAGACGACTGACCAACCGCCTTTCCGAGCGCTCAACCCGAAAGATCATCGGCGCACTTCAATGCGTGAATTCGCAAATGTTGCGTGGGAGGTCTTAAACAAAAAAGGTTCAGCGCGGCGTCGCTGAACCCTGAGTTTGGGGGAGACGTAGGCAGTCGCGACCGGGGGATCGCCTTAAGCAATCCCCCGGCCAGTCGATCACCAGTTGAAGCGCAATGTCGCACCAAATTCGCGCGGCGCCGTGATGTTCGCCACGCGATAACCGGAGTCGAACGGTAGGGTGCCGAACGATTCCAAGCCAGGCAACGCGCCGGTTGCGACCTGGAAGTTTCCTTGCGACACGCGCTGTGCGCGGGTCTGATCGAGCAGGTTCTTCACGAATAGGTTCAGTTCCCAGCGATCTTCGCCGCGCAGGCCGACGAACAAATCGATCTTGGTGAAGTCCCGATAGGTGTAGTTGCTGTTTTCTGACTTGAACCCCGGACGATAGGACAGGAGCCCGCGAATGAACGGGGTTAGCGAGCCCATACCGAACCGGACTTCGCCATTGCTGGACAGGCTGAACTTCGGAACGTCCGCGATACGATCGTTACGAGCGCAGACCGCGACTTGCTCGGTCCCAGGAACGCTGGGCGTGCCGATCGAATCCGGGACGCCGTCGCCATTATAATCGTTACAATAGAGCTGGGCTTTGTCGTAATGCGCATCAGCATAAGTGGCGTTCACGTTAAAATCGACCCACTGCGAAGGTTGAAAGCCGAGTTGGACCTCAACGCCCTTGCTGATGGCATCGCCAAAGGTTGGTAGTGGCGCCGTCGCTGTATCAACAGCACCGGGGACACGGGACGAGTTGGTCGTAAGGCCCGGTGCAAAGTCCACATAATTTTTGAACTTCTGGTAGAACGCCGCGATGTTCAGCGTAACTTTACGGTCGAACAGGCTGGATTTCAGGCCGACTTCAAAACCATCCGACGTTTCGTCAGGGGTTTGAAGATATTGCGGATCAAGCGGTGTCGAAACGCCCGTTGCTGCAACCCCCGGACGGAAGGACCGGCCGTAATTTGCATAGACATTCAGATCCGGATTGACCTTCCAGCTGATAGATGCCCCCCCTGTCAAGGCACTTGGCCTCACCACGCTTGGAGTGGTGGTGTCGACGCCAATGGCCGGGATGATCAGCCGCTGCGAACGCGTCGTCTTGCCCCAGCTCTGGCGCAGGCCTCCGGTGATGGTTAAGCCATCGACCACCTCATAGCCCAGCAGACCGGACACCGCATAGGACTTGCTGAGGATCGGCAAGATTACGGATACATCGACAGGGAACACGAAGATTTGCGGAGGCACTGGGCCGGGGCCGGTCATGCCGGGGAAGATTGAGCCGAACGGATCGGTGAAGAACGCGTCGTTGCTCTGATTGACGCGCACATCGTTGAACTTTGAATAATCGTAGTTCGCCGCAATTGCCCAATTCAGGCGTGAGCCGTTAGGTGATTGGAGGCGAAGCTCCGTCGTCCATAGATCGTAAGGCGTGTGTACATGCTGGTTCAGCTGATAACCGGGAACCGCATTGCCTTCGTCCTGGTCGCGTTGCTGTTCCAATCGCGTCTTCTGGTAGCCACCATTGAATACCAGTTCACCCCAGCTAAAATCATAACTGGTGTTGAGCGTGAAGAGGTGTGTTTCGTTGGTAAACCGCAGCGCACCTTCGCTGACTGCTAGACGATCATTCAGGCTGATCGCGGGGCCGCTGCGCAGCGGGAAGAAGCTATTTGGGCTGGGTTGATTGCCTGGGCCGAATACCGCGCGGAACGGCCGTGTGTCCGTCCAGAGATACTGATAGACAAGGTCCGCGCGGAAGTCGGATGACGGCTCCCAGGCGAGTGAAATACGGCCGCTCATCGTTTCGTTGTACGATTTGCGTCCGTCGATATTCTTCACCTGGCCGCCACGGTTGCGGTCATAGAGAAGCGCGCCGCGGATAGCGAGGCTGTCCTGAATAATAGGCACGGAAGCCGCACCCTGGAAGTTGGTTGCGTGCAGATCACTGGCCGCGGCCTGCGCATAACCGGTCGGCTTGCTCAGGTCTGGACGGGCGGAGCCGATAACGATTGAGCCTGCAGGTGAAACCTTGCCGCGGAATAGGCCTTGGGGACCACGAAGAACCTGAATCTGGCCGATGTCGTAGATTGCGCTGAAGAAAGTGTTGGGATCGACGTCGATTTCATTGAAATAGACTTGGACCGCGTCGCTCGACCCGCTGTCAGGATTGAACGAAATGCCGCGCAAGGTCGCGATATTGCTGCGTCCGTCCCCATTTTCCAGCGTAAGGCCGGGAACAATGTTCTGAATTTCCTTGACGTCGAACAGGTTGAGCTTGGCGACGTCCTGTCCCGACACGACATTCACCGCCAACGGCGTTTGCTGTAACGTCTCGCTACGACGTGTCGCTGTGACGATGATCTCGGCAGCACTTGGTTCGGCAGCGCCTTGCTCAGCTTGCTGCGCAGCGGCGCCGCTGGCAATGGCCAGCCCGCAAGCGCAACTCAACAGCTGTATAAGATGACGACCTCTTGATCTCTTCATAGTCCCCTCCATTTTCACCCCGAAACCTTTTGTTCGGACATTGAGCGATTCAGGGTTATATAAGAGCGAGAACATCCCCAGAAGTGGCCATTCCACCATGTGGAACGGAATCACGAATTCTAATCATCTTCAGTTCTTGCCGAACGTTCCGATATAGAGTCCCGCCTGATGGCCCGACTTTCCGGAGGGGTCCTTGATCGCGAAGGCAATGCGGCGGCCGTCGGGGGACACCGTCGATTGATGCGCCTGCGCGCCGGACGGGCTGATGTTGGTCAGCGCCCGGCGTGATTTGCCATCCATGGTGATGACGAAGATATCGAAGCCCTTGCCGGAATTCGCCGCGGCGATCTCCGCTGCACGGCTTTCGCCCTTGAAGCGCAAAATCTGCTCGACGCCCGGCCTGATATGCCCGCTTATTCCGCGATAGGGGCCATCCGGATCGGAATGAATATTCGCTTCCTCCAGGCCATAGCGTTCGTCGGGAAATACGTGGGTTTCGTTATGGGAGGGAGTGGCATAGACCTTGCTCACTGCCTTGGTCGCGATGTCGACCTTATACATTTCGCTGTCCAGCGCCGCCATTTCGGTGGTCCAGAACATGACGCTGCGCCCGCCATCGATGAAGTCATAGGCCTCGGGGAAGCTTGCCGGGCCGGGCTGGCCGGGGCGGTAGCTATAGGCGGCCTGCATGTCGGCAAGCCGCGCGGTCCTGCCGTCACGAACCAGCCGGGCCACGGTCAGGTCCAGGCCAGTCGCCGAAGGACGCGACCAGGATAGGTTGATCGATCCATCGGCGTTGGGTTCACGCGCTATGGCGATGTCGCCCATCGCCCCACTGTTGAGCGAAACCGGACGGGCCAGCGACTTCGACATCCAGAACAGCTGGGTCCGGGTGGCATCGGCCGCGCCGCCGCTGCCCCCCTTCATGCCCGGCGCCGCTTCGATCAGGAAGCTGTTGTCGGGCAGATAAAATATGCGGGTGACGAACTGCGTTTCACCGAATTTACAGGTGAGGCAACGCACTTTTTTCGTGCGTACGTTGATTTCATACGCCGGGCTGTCGACCAGATCGTCTTTGGTGAAGGCAATGCGACGGCCATCGGGCGACCAGTTGGGCCGGTTGCCCCAGTCCAGGAGGCGTTCCTGATGGAAGAGGGCAGTCAGATAGTCGATTTTCGTATCCTTGGCCGTGGCGGCAGGCGCTGCCGTCAGCGGCAGGACAGCGGTCAACAGCGCCGCGCTCAGAAGTTGAGCAGCAATGCTGGACTTCCTGCGCTTGATAAGGTTCGTCACGTTCAGGCTCCTTGAGTTCAATATTCTAGCTGGTGTGTGCAATGGCCGTATCCAGACCATGCAGCACGGCAATGCGATCCGGGATGGAGGCCGCCGCGCCGAGTGACTGAACGGCGATCGATGCCGCCATGTTCGCCTCCGCCGCAGCATGTTCGATGCAATCGCCCCGCGCGAGACCGGCGGCGAGATAACCACAGAAACAGTCGCCTGCCCCGGTTGTATCGACCACAGCCGTAGGCCGTCCCGCGATGCGCTGGACGCCGCTGGCCGCAACGATCGCCACGCCGTCCGCGCCCAATGTCACCAGCAGCGTCTGGCGATGTTCCAAGCCAAGCAAGGTTTTGCTTGAAAGCAATCCTGCGTTGTCCAGCACGGGGATGCTCCCAGCACCCGTCAGCAAGGCCAACTCGCTTTCATTGACAATCAGCAGATCGCAGAGCGGCAGCAGCTGGCGCGCAGCGGTTGATGCGGGCGCAGCGTTGAGGATGGTGCTGGCTCCAGTGGCGCGAGCATACTGAAACAGCGCTAACGTAGCGGGAACGGGCGTTTCCATCTGGGCGAGGCAGACATCATCCGGGCCAAGATCAATCTCGGCGAAGGTGGCATCGACATCCGCATTTGCCCCGGCGACATGAATGATCTGATTGTCCTGCGGCGATGTCGCCACCAGCGCGCAACCGGTGGGGGAGGAAGTGGTGCGCACCCGGCTCACATCGATGCCATGATCGGCAAGCGCCGCGACCATCTGCGCGCCGTCCTCGTCCGCCCCGACCGCGCCCAACAGGATGCAATGCGCACCCGCACGCGCTGCGCCGACGGCCTGGTTCGCCCCTTTGCCGCCCAGTTGACGCGTCAGATTTGTCCCCGACACCGTTTCACCCGCGCAGGGCAGACGCGGAGCGGTGATCAGAAGGTCGAGATTGACGCTGCCCAGCACCACGACCTTGCCCGCGCGCGCCGTCGTCATCCGCCTTGCTCCAGCGATGCGAGCTTCGCGACGCGGCGGCGGAAATGTTCTTCGTCGCTGAACTGCGCGGCCAGGAAATGGCGGATGATGTCGAGGGCTATCTGCGGGCCGGTGATCCACGCGCCGATGCACAATACATTGACGTCGTCATGCACCACCGCCTGCCGCGCGACATAGGTGTCGTGCGCGACAGCGGCTCGGATGCCGCGAACCTTGTTAGCGGCGATGCATGCCCCAGCGCCCGTGCCGCACAGCAGGATGACGCGATCGGTCTCCCCATCCAGGATGGTTTGTACCGCCCGGCGGGTAATGTCGGGAAAGTCGACAGGCTCTTCCGACTGCGCGCCGACGTCGATGATGCGGCCGCTGTGGCGGCCTAGCAGGTCCAGCACTGGCGGGCGCAGCGGGAAACCGGCATGGTCGTTGGCAAAGCCGATGACGTCCCGGAAAGGTATATGCTGTTCGTCCCCCGACAATGTTTCTGGCTTCTGCATCGATCCCCCGAATTCCCCGCCAGTGCCGCTTTCGCAGCATTTCACCGACAGAATCGAACCTGCCCACTGGCGCTTTGATTGCACTGTGGTATTACCAGTTTGGAATCCGATCAAGGGGGAGGACCGAATGACGCGTGGCAGGGAGGAAGCGATGGGGCGTGGAAGGTTGGCCGCCTTTTGCGTCACCGCGCTCGCGATCCAGGCTTACGCGACGCTGGTCACGGTGTTCCTGCCCGAATTCTACGCCAATGCGCTGGCTCTGCCGGTCGGTGCGGTCGGCACCGCCTTCATGACGGTGCGGGTGCTGGACCTGATGATCGATCCGCTGCTGGGCGGTATGATGGATGCGACGCGATCGCGCTGGGGGCGCTACCGTCCCTGGCTGGCGGCGAGCGCGCCAATTCTGATGCTGTCGACTTATGCCCTGTTTCAGGCGGAGCGAGGGGTCGGCATGGCTTATCTTTGGGTGTGGCTGTTCATCGCCTTCATCGGCTTTTCGATGATCGTGCTGTCGCATCTGGCCTGGACGGCGACCCTGTCCACAGGATCCACGGAGCGGACGCGCATTTTCGCCTGGTGGCAGGTTTTCGCGACGGCAGGGCAGTTTTCGATCCTCGCCATATTGCCGGTGGTCGCCAGTGCCTATCCCGGCGATCCAGGGGCCGGCATGCACGCGGCGGGATGGGTCATGATCGTGTTGATCCCCGGCGCGATCTTGCTGGCGCTGCGGACCACGCCGGAAAAGCCACCTGCGGCAGGTGCTCAGGCCGCGCTCGCGATACGGGATTATATCGCGTTATTCTCGCAAGGGCCGGTCGTTCGACTGGTGCTGGCCGATCTGCTGATCGCCTTGTCCACGGGCGTCGCCAATGCGGTGGCATTGTTCTTCTACATGGGGCAGCTTGGTTTCGATCGGGCAGCGGCCAGCACCCTGATCCTCATCGCCTATGCCGCCGCCTTTGCCGGGACGCCATTGTTCGCCAAGCTGGCCGGGCGGATCGGCAAGGCGCGGGCGTTGCAGGCGGGAGCGTTGATCCAGGCGTTGCTGCAATTGGGGATGGCGATGCAGCCCGCCAATTCCTTCTGGCTGACGGCGGCCAATGTCGCGGCGCTCGGCCTGTGCATCCCGATCGCCTGGTTCCTGCCCCGTGCGTTGATGGCGGACGTTGCCGATGCCACCCGTGCGCGCTTCGGGGTCGACCGTACCGGGCTGCTCTATGCGACGCTCAATGGATCGATGAAGCTGGCGTTGGGGCTGGCGGTGGGCCTAGCCTTCCTGTTGCTCGCCTGGCTCGGCTTCGATCCTGGCCATGCCGGTGACCCGCGCAACGCCCTGCCGCTGCGTAGCTTGATCGGCATCGTGCCAGCGCTCTTTTCGCTGGGCGTAGTCCTGTGCATGATGCGCTACCCTGAAACATCCCTGCGAGAGGCGAGCCGCCAGGCCGCGCTCGCCTGAAACTTCGAAAAGCTGAAAGAGATTGCCAATGAACCGTCGCGACCTGCTCAAATCCTCCGCCCTGTTGATGCTCGCCGCTGCGGTTCCTGCTGCCGCGCGACGGAAATCTGCCTCGCTACTGGGGGAAGATGGTCCGGGCGTGCAGCTCTATATGTTCGAACCCGACCTGCACCGTGACCTTGACGGTACGCTTGCCGCGATCGCTGCGGCAGGTGTGCGATCGGTGGAGCTTGCCTCGCTGCACCGTAATACACCGACACAGTTCCGCGCCGCCCTGGACAAGGCAGGTTTGAAATGCCGCAGCGCCCATGTCGCTGCTTCATCGTCGGTGCCCGGCGCGAGCGGGCTAAACTTCGACAATATGGACAAGCTGGTCGAGGATCTGAACATATTGGGATCACGCAATGCCGTGCTGCCGTTGTTCCAGTTCCCCAAGGACCCGAAATGGGGTCCGCCGGTGTCCTTCATGTCGCTGATGAAGCCGGGCGGCCCGCCGGTGCCAGCCGAGCGCTATGAACGCATGGCCGACTTCCTCAATGAAAAGGGTTCCGTCCTCAAGAAGCATGGCATTCGCATCGGCTATCACAATCATAATGGCGAGTTGGCTCCGCTCAGGGAGAAGACCGGCCTTCAGATCCTGCTGGAAAAGACCGACCCGCGCATCGTCGATTTCGAAATGGATGCGGGCTGGCTGGCGGCGGGCGGGCAGGACCCGGTCGCCTGGCTCAAACGCTATCGCGGGCGCTTCACCCAAATGCATGTGAAGGACATCGCGGCGGGAACCGAGGTTAATTATCATATGCAACAGAAGCCGACGGAGGTGGGATCAGGCACGATGGATTGGCCCGCCATCCTGAAGGCGGCGCAGACTGCGGGCGTGCGCAACTTCTTTGTCGAGCAGGAGCCCCCATTCTCCGGCGCGCGCATCGACTCGCTGAAGAAGAGCCTTGCCTACCTTCACACGCTGGAGACTGCACGATGAACTGCCGCCTGATGACCCGCACGGCAATCTTCGCCTCACTGATCGCCGCAGCTGTGCCGGGACAGGCGCAGGATGATGCGGCGTCAGCCCGGCTGTTCGACGATGTGACTGACACGCATGTGCCCGTTTCCAAATATCTCCACGCGCTGGACGTCGCGCTGGTGGATGTGGATGGCGATGGCGATCTGGACGCGGCGATCGCGGTCGAAATGGGTGCGAACCGGCTCTACATCAATGGTGGGCAGGGCCACTTCACCTGGAAGCAGGGCGCGCTCGGCACCAAGGCGCATGATACGGAACATGTGCTGTCCGCCGACTTCAACCGTGATGGCTGTCCCGACCTGATCTTCGTCGCGGAAGAGGACCATGCGCACCAGCTGTTTTTAGGCGGACCGGGGGGCGAATTTACCGACGCGTCGGATCGGCTGCCGAAAATGAGCGAGGGCAATGGTCTTGCGGTGGGCGATGTCAATGGTGACGGCCTGCCGGATATCGTGATCGGCAATTCGGGGGAGGAGCGCTGGAACAAGCCGCGCGCGTCGGGGCAAAACTTCCTGTGGCTGAACGATCCCAGACAGCCCGGCACTTTCATTGATGCGACGGCGACGAACCTGCCCGCTTATGAAGACGATACGCAGGACATCGCGCTGGCCGACCTGGACGGTGACGGCGACCTCGACATGGTGGTCGCGAACGAAAGCCCGCCCAACCGCGTGCTCATGAACGATGGCAAGGGGCATTTTCGCGAGGCGCCCAAGGCGCTTCAGCTTCTCACCCCGCTGGAAACGCGCGAAGTGCATGTGTTCGACGCCAATGGCGACAAGCGTCCGGACATTCTGCTCCTGAACCTGACCAGCAACAACAAAAAGTGGGACAAGGATCCGCAGGCGCGGTTGCTGATCAACAAGGGGCGGGGCAAGTTCCGTGACGAAACCAAGGCGCGCCTGCCTGCCAACCGCTTTTCCAGCTGGGGCGGGATGGTGATGGATTTCAATCATGACGGCCATCCCGACCTGATCGTTGGCGCGATCGACGTGCCGGGGTTCAAGCCGTTGCAGCTGCGCGCCTATGCCAATGACGGGAAGGGCCGCTTCACCGACGTGACGGCTTCGGTCATGCCTGCCGCGACCGTCGCGCGCAGTTGGAGCATGGCTAAAGGCGACGTCAACGGAGACGGCGTGGAGGACTTGTTCGTTGGCAGCTGGGGCACGCAGGCGCGCCTGCTGCTGGGCAAGCGCAAATAAGGGGTGGCCGCCTTCCTGTTCCGCCAGGCGGAATTGCAGTTTCCGTGTAAGTTGTAAATTGCAGCTTTCATTGCCGATTTGTAAGTCCAGTGCAGAACGGCGGCGAGGGAACAGGTTTTGGCGGACGACGGGGAGATGAAAGAGGCGCGGATCGCGCTGGCGCGGGAGATGTTCGACGTCGCGCTGTCCGCAGTATCTGCGGAGCGATGCCTGCCTTCGCATATGCCATCCCCGCCGAAAGGACGGCGGCTGGTGCTTGCCGTGGGCAAGGCGGGCGCGGCGATGGCGGATGTCGCGCTTCGCCACTCTCCACAGGGGACGCAAGCGATCATCCTTACGCCCTACGGCCACGGCCTGCCGCCAGGAACCTTCCCCGCCGACGCCCTCGTGATCGAGGCCGGGCACCCCTTGCCCGACGAGCATGGTCAGCGCGCGGCGCAGATGATCCAGGAAGCCGTGCGAGACCTTGGCGAAGAGGATCAATTGCTGGCGCTGATCTCTGGCGGTGGCTCTGCGTTGTTGGCATTGCCGGTCGATGGTGTATCGCTGGATGATAAGCGCCGCGTGACGCGCGAGCTGCTGTTTTGCGGCGCTACCATATCGCAGATAAACTGCGTGCGCACGCATCTGTCGCAGGTCAAGGGCGGGCGTCTGGCTGCGCTGGCGCATCCCGCGGAGGTCGTCACATTGGCCTTTTCCGACGTGCCGGGCGACGATCCGGCCCTGATCGCTTCAGGTCCCACCGTTGCCGACCGGACGACACTGGCAGACGCGCGGCGGGTGATCGAACGCTATCGCATCACCGTTCCAGACAATGTGATGACAGTGTTGAGCGACGACCGCCACGCCACGCCGCGTCCGGGGTCGCCCGAACTCGCGCGGGCCGATACGCGGATCGTCGCGCGCAACCGCATGGCGCTGGAAGCCGCAGGGGAAGTCGCCAGGGCGGCGGGATACAAGCCCGTCTATTTGGGTGACGATCTGGAAGGGGACGCGACCGAACTCGGCATCGTCCACGCTGCGCTCGCCCTGCATCATCAGCGGAAGGGCGGACGCTGGGCGCTGATATCTGGTGGCGAAACCACCGTGCTGGTCGGCAATCCGTCAGGTAGTGGCGGGCGCAACAGCGAATATATGCTGAGCCTCGCCATGTCGCTGGACGCCGCGCCGGGCATATCGGCGCTGGCGTGCGATACCGATGGCATCGATGGCGTGGGCGGCCATGCGGGGGCCATCGTAGATGAAAGCACTTTGGCGCGGGCTCGTGCCGCGGGCATGTCGGCCAGCGGTATGCTGCGCGAAAATAACAGCTTCGGATTCTTCAGTGCGTTGGAGGATCTGGTGTTTACCGGGCCGACGCGCACCAACGTCAATGATTTTCGCGCTATCCTGATCGACGGGTGAGCCCACATGCGGAACGTCAGTCGGCGGGAGCCCCATGAATTTTCCAGGCCGCGCCGATAGCGAAATGGCTGAGGATCAAGTCGTCCGCCATCAGCGCGTCGCCCGCGCGGACAGCTTCATAGATGCGGCGGTGATGATCAACCAGATATTCCCGCGCCATCGGGCTGTCCGCAATGCGTTGGCGCCGTTCGACATGGGATCGTTCCAGCAGGTGCGTGATCGTGCCGTAGACGGTAGACAGCGCAGGTGAGTGCGCAGCCGCGACCAGCTGCGTATGGAAATTGAGGTCGGCATGACCACCTTTGGCGACATCGCCGATCGTCGCTTCTATATCCTCCAGTGCCTGTTCAAGGTTTTGGCGATCTTCTTCCGTAGCGCGGGCGCAGGCCAGCCGTAGCGCCTGCCGTTCGAGCGCGATCCGCACCTCGACAATATCGTCGATGATTGCCGGTTGCTGCGCCAGAGCGAGCGAGAAAAACTCGCCCAGCACCGATGCATCGGGAACGCGCACGGTGCTGGCGCGGCCGTGGCGTGTTTCCAGCACGCCGATCATCTCCATCGCCCGCACAGCTTCGCGCACGGCCGGGCGGCTTACCCCTAGGCTGAGCGCGAGTTCCCGCTCGCCCGGCAGGCGGTGACCGGTCTGGACGCCGCCATTCACCAGCAGATCGCGCAAATGGGCAAGCACCCGGCGATATCCGGAACTTTCTGGCTCTGAGGCTAGAGTGGCGCACTCCATGGTCATCGTGCGGCTTTATCGCCCGCAAGCGCTGCTGACCAGTGGTTAGTCTGGCTGTCCACATAGTGAAACGGCAACAGGCCCTGCTTGACTTATTACGACCATCACGTTGCTTGCGCAGGGACAAGGAGACAGATCGATGAAGGCAAAATATCTCTCGTTATCCGTCATGCTCGCGGTGCTGCCCCTGTCTGCGCTTCCCGCGCAGACCTTTACGCGGGGCGAGGCCGTTCCTGCTGCGATGCCGCTGGGGAACAAGCCGGGCAATCCAATTCAGGACATGCCGCCTGGTCAACGGCTGATTTCAGCCTTCGGGGAGCGGCCGGTCTTTTCACCCAAGGGCGACAAGCTGGCTTTCATTGGCAAATCCTACGGTGACGCTTTCGAATATGACATGACGACGGGGCATACCCGCAACTTGACAGGCCATGCGCCGAGCGAAGGTTATTTGCGGGTGCATTATCTTGCTGATGGCAGCTACGCGCTGCTCGGTCCCCGTATATTGGGAAAGACAAGGGAAGAGACGCGCCACGGCCGCATCGAACTATTCTGGATGGACCCGCAGGCGATGCGCGCACCAGTGCCACTGGGCATCACGGTGTTCGAAGGGATAGCGCTCAGCCCACGCAGCAACATGATCGCCTGGAGCCAGGTAAAGCCTGCAGCAGGTGGCAAACCAGCATCGACCACCATTTATACGGGGCGCGTTGCCGTTAACGCGCAATCAGCGAAGTTGGAAGATGTACGGGAAATCGTGACAACGACTGAATGCTTCGTCGAAGCGCAAGACTTCCTGCCGGGCGATAAGGGGCTGGTCATGCCCTGCTATGGTTTTGGCAAGGGGCCGACGGGCGTGGAGACAAAGGTGTTGTCCGTAGATTTCGCGACCAAAAAGATCACCGAATATCCGACGCCTTCCACCCTTTATGGCGAGGTCGAAGGCATCTTCCCGGATGGTAAGCGGACATTGGTGGAATGCGCACAGGACCGCGCTAAAGGCATGGATCTGTGCGTCCTTGATCTTGATCCAAAGAAGCCGCGCTACACGCGCATGACGAACATCGTGCAATATGGCGGATGGAAATATGGCAATCCGGTCGTGCGGCCCGATGGCCGGATGATCGCTGCCCAAGTGGGATCTGCGGACGTGATCGACGCGGGCGTGGGGCAGGGCATCGTATTGATGGACCTGGCGCCGGACTTTTGATCGTAGCGGGTTGGGGAGGAACTGAGAGTTGCCTCCCCAACCCCGCAATCAAGCAAGCGTCAACTGCACCGCTTCGAACGTATCGATCGGCGGCAGATCGAACCACAGATGGTCGCCATCTCCATTCCGTCGCTTACCCTTTCCCGATTTTCCCGCCACCAGCATTTGCGCCGTGCTGCCCACTGATCCGCGCACGCCCAGCTTCAGGCCGTGGGCGATGACGGGATCGCCATAATGGGTGTTGCGCTGGCCCGAATAGTTGATGACATGCACCAGCATCTTGCCCGTCGCGAGCTGCTGCATCGCCATCATCTCCATCGGTCCCGGCCCTTCCAGCACCAATGGCGGTGGCGGTGCATAGCGGGCGATCAGGCTTTCAAACAGCACCCGATGTGCATCCAGCCCATCGCGATAATAAAGCAAGTCGGGCAGCCAGGGGATGTGCACATGGTGCCCCTTGCCATAGGCCATGACCAGCGCGCCAGCGTCGGCGCGCGCCGCTTCGCCCGGTCGCGCATAGGAAAATTCGGGCGGGCCGAAACGCTGATCGGGCGCGAAGGGGATCAGGCTCGACGCGCCGCTGCGCGCTGTGACGGGGAAGAAGTCCGCATCGATCGGCATGCGGCCGGGTCCCATGGGGATGGCGGCCTTGCTCATGTCGAGCGACCAGCCATGGCCATCGCGCGGCTGACCGAAGCTGCTCACCGGGCTGGACTTCATCGCCGAGCCGGAGCGCGGCTTTCCCCCTTGCCCCTGTGCGCCGGTATAGCCGGTCGCGATGAGCAGGCCGCCGGCCTCGACGAAGGCGTCGAGCGCATCGGCATCCTCATCGCTCAAGGTCATGATATGCGGCATGATGATGACGTCATAGGCTTTGTCGCGCGTCGCGTTGCGCACCTGCATTCCGTTAGTCATCCAGAAGGGGAGGCGGGCATCGACCAGCGCCTGATAGGCCCCGCGCTGCGCACCGGTGCCATAGCGCGCCAGCCCGGCGCCGGGGGACTGGAAGATTGATCCCATATTGTAGATTGCGACGCGGGCAGCCGGGGTCAGCCCGGCATAATGCTGTTCATTGGCGGCGTGCCAGTGGAAAAGGCGCGAGACGGGAGGCAGAAACCGAGGATCGTCCTGATCGTTGAGCGTCCCCATTAGATAAAGGTCGAGCTTGGCGCCCGTGCCAAGCGCCTGCGCGAAACGCAGCATGTGGTTTTCGGTGCTTTCCGTCACCTGCCGCCAAGGATAGTCGATATGCGCAGTGGAGGTTGCGGAAAAGGCCTTGCCCGGCGCAAGCGCCATGAGCGCCCGTGTCTGTTCGCCCATGGCGTATGGCCATTCGGGCGCCTTGCGCGACACCCGGCGCTGCACCTCTCCGCGCGCAACGACGCCGCCGAAAAAATCCATCAGTGGCACATGGGGCCGTGCCGCCTCGATGACTGCGCGTGCTTTTGCGGAAAGCTCGGTCATGACGCGTGTTTGAAACTGCTGATAAGCATCCCAATTGGGATCGGTGCCGTCTTCGGTTTCGGGCAGGTCCAGCTTATACAGGTCCCGAAATCGTCGCTTGCAATTGTCGCATACGCAAATGCCATGATCGACATCGGAATAGTCGGTGCGGACGAAGCCGGTCATGTTGAAGAACATGCCGTCTACATCATGGCGTTCGACCCCTTCCTTCAATATCTGAAGGCTGTAATCCTGCGCCCAACCGCCATTGGGGCAGGCTTGGTAGGTCCCGGCATATTCACGCGGACTGCCATCGCGGTTGCGCATGAACCATTCGGGATGTGCGTCATAGGCAGGCCTCATCGCCTTGGACAGGTCGAAGCGGCCGATATAGGCCAGCCCTTCAGCATGGGCGGCGGCGACCATCTCGCCTGCGAAATCGTTTCTCAGATAGGGGTTGCGATAGTGGAGCGGCAGCTCAGTGGGGTAGAAGGCAACGATCCCGCCGATGTTCGACACGATCATGTTCGCACCGAAGGCGCGGGTTTGCCGGGCGATCTCTCGCGGATCTTCCAGGGCGTCGATTTCGCGCAGGTTGGTTTGGACTATGCGATATTCATGCTTCCACCATTCGCGCCGATTAAAGCCGCCGATGTTCAGGGCGGACCAGGCCGGGCCGGGAATGGCGCTCATCATAGCTGCCGTCGGCAAGGCGCGTACGAGATCGCGGCGCGAGATCCCGCCGTTCGCTTTCAAGTCCATCCTCCTCAAGCTCCTGAATTGACAGATTGGAAGGTTCAGTCTGCACCGGCGTGCCTGGATGGACAATGATGCCACCGACGCCGTTCCGCGATATGGAACGGCACGCCGCCCGCCACAGTGTCTGTTCCGCATCGCGGAAAGGCGGGTATCTCTTGCCTGTCATCCTCCTTAGCGACGGTCGAACGGCTAACAGCGGGGGGCGAGTGGCGATACCACCGAAATTCCGCATGATTTAGAACAGAGCGTGATTGGAAATGGGCAAGGACGGCGCCATGATCTGGGCACAAAATTACGACCCTTTCGGCAATGGCTTGCTGTCGGCTCTGGTCGCGGCCGTCCCCGTCGTCGTGCTGTTGGGGGCGATCGGCCTTTTTCATGTGCGGGCGCATATCGCCGCCCTGATGGGGTTGGGGGCGGGCCTTGCAGTCGCGGTGCTGGCATTCGGCATGCCTCCGGGCCTGGCGGTGCGCGCAGCCGGTTTCGGGGCGGCCTACGGACTGCTGCCGATCGGCTGGATCGTGCTCAACATCATCTTCCTATACCAGCTGACGGAAACGACCGGGCAGTTCCACATCCTGCGCGGCGCGATCACGTCGATCACCGCGGACAGCCGGTTGCAGCTGCTGCTGATCGCCTTCTGCTTCGGTGCCTTCTTCGAAGGAGCTGCGGGGTTCGGGACGCCGGTCGCGGTCACGGGCGCGATGCTGATCGGCCTTGGCTTTACACGGTTGCAGGCGTCCGGCCTGTCGCTGATCGCCAACACCGCGCCCGTCGCCTTCGGCGCACTCGGTACGCCGCTAGTCACGCTGTCGGGAGTGACCGGACTGCCGCTGCTCGAGCTTTCGGCGATGGTGGGGCGGCAGATGACGCCGTTCGCCATCATCGTGCCCTTTTGGCTGCTGGTCGCCTATTGCGGGTGGCGGCGGACGATGGAGGTGCTGCCCGCCGTGTTGGTCGCAGGCGTCAGTTTCGCGCTGGTGCAGCTTCTCATCTCCAACCTTCATGGCCCTTGGCTGACCTCCATCGGTGCGGCGCTCGCGTCGATCGCCGCGCTCATCGCTTTTCTGCGGATATGGCAGCCCGCGCGGATCATGCATGTCAACGAGGCGAAGCTTGCGCCGGGTGACGAGCGGGACATGGCCGCGACCGTTGATGCCGCCCATGCACAGCCCCTGCATGATCCCGCTGCCGTCCGGCGTGCCTGGATGCCGTGGATCATCCTGACGGCGTGTGTCTTCCTGTGGGGCCTTCCCTTCATGAAGCAGGGGCTGGACGCCATCTTCGCGCTGCGCCTGCCCTTTGCCGGTCTGGATGGGGTGATCCAACGCCTGCCTCCTGTCGTCACCGCGCCGGAGTTTGAAAAGGCGGTCTATAATCTCAACCTGCTGTCGGCGACGGGTACGGCGATATTGGTGGCCGCCCTTGCCTCCGCGCTGCTGTTGCGGGTCCCTCTGCGCACGGTCGGTCTCGTCTATCTGCGCACGTGGAAGCTGGTACTGCCATCGCTGCTCACCATCGCGGCGATGTTGGGGCTTGGCTATCTCACCCGTTATGGCGGCATAGACGCGTCCATGGGCCTAGCCTTCGCGGCGACGGGGGTACTCTATCCTTTCTTCGGCACCATGCTGGGGTGGCTGGGCGTTGCCGTCACCGGATCGGATACGGCCTCCAATGTCCTGTTCGGCGGATTGCAGAAGATCACCGCCGAACAGTTGAACCTGTCGCCCGTGCTGATGGCGAGTGCGAACAGCGCGGGCGGGGTCATGGGCAAGATGATCGACGCGCAGAGCATCGTCGTCGCCTCCACCGCGACGCAGTGGTTCGGTCAGGAAGGCCGCATATTGCGCCATGTCTTCGTTCACAGCCTGGTGCTGGGTTCCCTGATTGGCCTGTTCGTGATGTTGCAAGCTTATGTCTATCCCTTCACCCTTCTGGTTCCCTGAGGTGGCGTCTATTATGCAGACGGCCGCCGCCCGCGCTCTGCTGGAAAGCATCTATCTTGAGGCGCTGCAGTCGGTGCGCGGCGAGAGGCTGGTCGCATCGCTTGGCGTTCCAGAGGGTGACCATTGGTCCATATGCCACCAGGGCAAAACCATAGACTGGCCACTGGCTTCAGATGGTCGCATCGTCGTGATCGGTGCGGGAAAGGCCGTGGGCTCGCTCGCGAAGGGGCTAGAAACGCTGCTGGGAGAACGGATTTCGGACGGCTGCATCATCGTCAAGCACGGTCATGATGAGCTGCTCACGCGCATCCGGCAGCTTCAGGCGGGGCATCCGATTCCTGACGCGCAGGGGATGGAAGCCACCGCCGAAATGCTACGCACGGTCGAAGGGCTGACCGAGCGTGACAGCGTGATCGTGTTGCTGACCGGCGGCGCGTCCGCGTTGATGGTTGCTCCGGTTGATGGCGTTACGCTAGAGGAGAAGGCGGCGACAACGGAAATGCTGCTGCGTTCGGGAGCATCGATCGAGGAGATCAACGCCGTGCGCAAGCGCCTGTCGCGGGTGAAGGGCG
This sequence comes from Sphingobium sp. TomTYG75, assembly GCF_054771635.1. Lineage (NCBI taxonomy): Bacteria > Pseudomonadati > Pseudomonadota > Alphaproteobacteria > Sphingomonadales > Sphingobiaceae > Sphingobium > Sphingobium sp. TomTYG75. The sequence goes on from NZ_BSRE01000002.1 coordinate 943,954, forward strand.
GCGGGCTTCTGGACCATATCGGCCCCGCATCGGTGCTGACCTTGCTGATATCCGACGTGCCGAGCGGCGACCTCTGCATGATCGGATCGGGGCCGACTCTTGCGGGCGGGGAAGGACAGGAGGACCCGGTCGCTATTCTCGCGCGATATGGGCTGCAAGATACTGTGCCCGCATCGATCCGGCGTGCGCTTGCCAAGGGCGTGCATCCCGTACCCCAAACGGTGGGACGGCGCGAGACACTGCTGCTGGCCGACAGCGCCACGCTGGTGGATGCTGTGCATCGCATTGCGGCGCGGGAGGGGGTGGCCGTGCGAGATATGGATACGGCGATGGCGGGCAACACTCATGACGCGGCGCTGGCGATGGCCGCTGCCCTGCGCGTAGTACCGTCGCAGGATCGCCCCATGCTGTTGGTGTCGGCTGGGGAAACCACACTTCAGGTGACGGGCGACGGGCTGGGCGGACGTAACCAGGAATTTGCCCTGGTCGCGGCCATGGCGCTGGCTGGGCAGGACAATGCCGTCCTGCTTGCCGCTGGCACCGATGGCACCGACGGGCCAACCGATGCGGCGGGGGCTTTTGCCGATGGCGCGCTTCACGAGCGTGCGCGGGCGGTGGGGATCGACCCGGCGGAGATGCTGGCGCGCAATGACAGCTACCGATTGTTGGACGCGACGGGTGACCTGTTCCGCACCGGACCCACCGGCACCAATGTCATGGACCTGGTGCTGGGCCTCGCCTTCTGACCGGGCGCGAATTGAAAAGAGAGGAAGAGACATGGTCAAGCTGGCCGCCAATCTGTCGATGATGTTCCAGGACCTGCCCTTTCTCGACCGCTTCGATGCGGCGGCGGAGGCCGGCTTTTCCGGCGTCGAGTTCATGTTTCCCTATGATCATGGCGCGGGAGAGGTGGCTGAACGGGCGCGGCGATGCCGGCTGGAGGTCGTGCTGTTCAACCTGCCCGCTGGCGATTGGGCTGGCGGAGAGCGCGGCATCGCGGCGCTGTCCGATCGCGTGGAGGAGTTTCGCGCGGGCGTCGCTAAAGGGCTGGACTATGCCAAAGCGCTGGGCTGCCCGCGCCTTCACCTGATGGCAGGGAAGGCACCCGCGAGCGCGGAGTGCCGGACTGCATTGGTGGACAATATCGCTTACACAGCCGATCTGGCGGCGGCCGATGGCATCGAGATATTGATCGAACCGATCAACACGCGCGTCGATATACCCGGCTATTTCTATGGCACGACAGACGCGGCGCTGTCAGTGATCGACGAGGCGGGTCGCACAAATGTCCGCCTACAATATGACATCTATCATATGCAGATCATGGAAGGCGACCTTGCCCGCACGATCGAACGGCTGTTGCCCCGCATCGGCCATATGCAGCTGGCCGACAATCCGGGCCGTGCCGAACCCGGCACCGGCGAGATCAATTATCCCTGGCTGCTGAGCCACATCGACGCGCTGGGCTATGGCGGGTGGATCGGATGCGAATACCGCCCTGCGGGTGACACGAAGGCGGGCCTTGGCTGGGCGCGCGATTATCTGAAATCCGGGAGAGCGTGACATGAAGATTGGTTTCATTGGCCTCGGCATCATGGGCCGTCCCATGGCCGGGCATCTACAGGCGGCGGGCCATGCGATCTACAGTTACGCCAACCGCACGCCGATGCCGAATGAGTTGCGCGAAGGCGGTGCAGTTGCCTGCGCCACGCCTGCGGATGTGGCGGCAGAGGCCGAATGCCTGATCCTGATGCTGCCCGACACGCCGGACGTCGAACGCGTGCTGTTCGGCGCGGACGGCGTGGCGCAGCGGTTGAAGCCCGGCACGACCGTCATCGACATGAGTTCCATCGACCCGATCGCGACCCGTGACTTTGCGGAGCGGATCGATGCGCTGGGCTGCGCCTATGTCGACGCGCCGGTTTCCGGCGGTGAGGTGGGGGCGAAGAATGCGGCGCTTACCATCATGTGCGGGGGCAAGGCGGATGTGTTCGAAAAGGTCCGGCCGCTGCTGGAACTGATGGGCAAGAGCATCACGCTGGTGGGTGACGTTGGCGCGGGGCAGGTGACCAAGGTCGCCAACCAGATCATCGTCGCGCTGAATATCGAAGCCGTTTCCGAAGCGCTAGTCTTCGCATCGAAGGCGGGCGCGGACCCCGCGCGGGTGCGCGAAGCGTTGATGGGCGGTTTTGCCGCGTCGCGCGTTCTGGAGGTGCATGGCCAGCGGATGATCGACCGAACCTTCGACCCCGGCTTTCGCATCCGCCTCCACCAGAAGGATTTGAATCTGGCGCTTTCAGGTGCGCGTTCACTGGGAGTTGTGCTGCCCGCAACGGCAAATGCGCAGCAACTTTTCAACAGTTGCGTAGCGCACGGCGATGCGGAAAAGGATCACAGCGCTATGGTGACGGCGCTCGAACGAGCTGCTAACCACATGGTGAGTGGTTACTCAATTAACGACGTTTCCGACGCCAACAGCTTTTCTGAAGGATGCTCATGACCAACAATCGTCTCAAAGACCGCCGTATCATCGTGTTCGGCAGCGCGACCGGCATCGGCGCTGCCACTGTGAAGCGCCTGGCCGAGGAGGGCGCGCGTGTCTGCGCCGCCGACATCAACATTGAGGGCGCGACGCAGGTGGCGCAGGAAGCGGGCGGCGAAACCTTTGCGGTCCATGTCGATATTTCCGACGAGGCATCGGTGCAGAAGGCGACAGAGGAGGCGGTGAACCGCTTTGGCGGCCTCGACGGGGCGCATATCAATGCGGCAGACCTGCGCGTTATCATGGAGGATAGCGACGCGCTGGCCATCGACCTTTCCACATTTGACCGCACGATCGCGGTGAACCTGCGCGGCCACCTGCTGTGCACCCGCGCGGTCGTGCCGCACCTCGTTAAGAGCGGTAAGGGCGCGATTGTCTACACCAGCTCCGGCTCGGCGCATGGTGGTGAACCGACGCGGCCCTGCTATGCCATGGCGAAGGCGGGCGTGAATGCGCTGGCGCGCCACGTCGGTGCGCGCTGGGGCAAGGAAGGCATCACCGCCAATGTGCTCGCGCCCGGTTTCACCGTGACCGGCGAGATGAAGGCGGCGATGGAAGCGAACGCCGAGGAAGCCACCAAGTGGGCCGACTATTTCATGGCGCGCACCCCGCACACCCGGCTGGGCCAATCCGAAGACCATGCTGGCGTCGTCGCAATGCTGTTGTCTGAGGATGGCCGTTGGATCAACGGTGCAATCTATGACGTCAATGGCGGATCGATGATGCGCGCTTGACGACACTGATTGTGGCGCTCGCTTCTGCACCGGCGGGCGCCGCAGCGCTTGTTCAAAAGAGCGCGATCACGCGCGCGGGCATGCCGGTGGCGTTTTCCAGCGGCGCGACGCCTGCGAACAGCAACCCGCCCGCAGCAGGTGCGCGGTCGAGATTGGCCAGCCCCTCCAACGCCCAGCGTCCGCTGCGCAGCCATGCCTGATGAACGGGGAAGGCGGGCATCGCCTCACCCGCATCGATCGACATGGTATCGACGCCGATGCCGCGCACGTCCCGCTTCATCAGAATGTCCATAACAGCACCATCGAAGCCGGGGCTTTTGCGCCGTTCGGCGGGGGTGAGGCTTGCATAGCTTGAAAAGGCGTTCAGCGGATCCCAGCCCGACAGCATGGCAACGCAGGAACCGGACGGTATGCGGCCGTGGCGGCGTTCCCATGCGATGACATCCCGCGATTCCACCCAAGCGTCGCGATCAGTTTTGACCTTGTCCCTTATGTCGATCACGACGAGCGGAACGATCAACTGGCTGACGGGTATGTCGCCGACCGATGCTCCATCAGGCGCGAAATGGCGGGGGGCGTCGAGATGCGTGCCGGTATGTTCGACGATCGAGATGCGGTTAAGCGCCATTCCCGCCTTCGTTCCCGATCCTTCCACCGCCTCCATGGTCAGGCGGCCGGGGGTGAAGGCGAAGGCCCGCGTCAGCCTGTGCGTGAGGTCGAGGATGTGCAGTTCGCGTCCGTGCAGGGAAAGGCTGGTCTGATCGGGGGTTATGGCAGCAGCATCAGCGTTGGAGGCTGCGCCCAAGACAAGAGCCCCCATCGCGCTCAGGGCGAGCATGTCGCGGCGGTCGATCATGGCAGCTTATTCCTTTTCTTGGTCGAAAGCGACCTGAGTTACATGGGACCATGCCAACGGGACTCAGGTTCTCAGGAAGTCACGACCCTAGGCGAAATCAATCGCTACGACTTCGTGGAAGTCTATGTACGGCACATCGACTTCCACCCAGCCGTTCGTCGTCCCGTGTGGCATAGCCATCCCTGCCGTCAGCAGCCGGGCCTGCGCAGCGCGTTTGCCTCGTGGCAGGTGCATGCGGACCCGGTAGGGACCGGTCCTGATTGCCTCGCGATAGCTGCCCCGCATTGTCATGGGGTTGTTGAGATTGACCAGATGCGCGGTCATCGATTTGTCCTGGCGCCAGCAAGCGATGTCCAGCAGGCCGGGGCCTTCGATCTGTAGCGGATGCGCCTCCTGATGGGTCCAGTCGAGCATTGTGCGTAGCAGTGTCAGGTGATCGCCATGACCAAGCTCTGCAAAGGTGCGATCGATGTCCATGGGCAGATAGGCGACGCGGCCACGGCCGACTTGACGGCAGATCGCCATCGGCAGGTTGGTCTCCGTCTTGTCGGTGAACACCCGCTCCATCGGAAGGTCGGGATAGCTGGGCACCAATGTCAATGCGACGTCTGCTTGATCGCGCGCAGTGACAGGCTGGCGGTAAAGTGGGCCGATGGTGCGGTTAATGTCGCTTAGCCCCGCTATGGCCGGGTGGGCATGACGCAAGGTGAGATAAGCATTCTTGAGCGGTCCTTCGGCCTTTCCGGCGGCGGAGCAACCAAACAGGTCCGCAAGGCCGAAGTCCGCCCGCTGCCGTCCGTCCCCATCATAGAGTGAGGTCTGATAGGTGGCGATCACGTTGCCACCCCGCTTCACAAACGCGCGTATCTGATCGCATTGCGCGTCCGACAGCACCGCGGCATTGGCGAGAATGATGGTGCGGAAGCGCGAAAGGCTGGCTTCGTCCAGAAAATCCTCGTCGATCAGGTCGAAGGGCACGCGCGATTCAAGCGCAGCCTGGTAAAAGCCGCGCGAATGACCCTCCAGCTGCCCGCGCTGATTCCAGCCGCCCAGATAGGCAGTCGTCCTGGGCGAATGAACGATCGCGACGCGCGCCAGATTGCCGCTGTTGCGCAGATAGGCCTCGTTGGCATGGTGCCACCCATAAATTTGCCGGACCACCTCCATCCAGCGGCGGTCTAGCGGCTTGGCATTGAACTTAGTGATCCACGGCCGCGCGCCTTGGGCGATCGCGCCTGCTGCCCAGATGCGGATTTCGGCCGGGCTCTGTACCGAATCCTTCCAGCGATAGGTTTCTTCCACTCCCACGGAGATGATGTGGCCGACCGGCTTGTCCTTCATGAAGGCGCGCAGTTCGCGGGTGTAGCGGCCCGCACCCCAGACCTCGGGACCCGTGCCCCAGCTCGAATCGTCGGACGAGCGTGCTTGGCGATCGCAAAAGGCGAGCGGAAGTCGCTTCGACAGGGCGGGGCCGTTCAGATCGACCAGTCCCCGGCGGTCACCGCCTGGGATAAAGAAGGCCTGGGGCCGGTGCTTGCGCGCAGCCGCGTTCCAAAGGTCCATGAGGACGAAGAGCCGATCTTCAACCCAGGCCGCATATCGCCGCCCTTCTGGTTTGGAAGGGTCGGGATCGGCCGGAATTTCCTGCCCCGATGCGACGCGGTAGAGCGTCCGGCAGCTTTGGCAATAGCAAGTGCCGCTGCCGTTCCAGCGGTTGCCGAAGAAGCCATCGACCGGATAGCGCTGGGCGACTTCCTCGATCACCTTGGGCATCAGCTCGAAATTATAGGGGCCATAGGCGCAGGTCAGGGTCAGATCCGGGGCGCTGCCGTGCCGTTTGATCTGGCCGTCCGGGCCGGTCAACGCCCATTCGGGATGGGCAGCGGCGGCGGCCGCGTTCATTGCGTGCGGATCGATACGGGCGAGCACGCGCATGCCCAGCTTCTTGCACGCAGCGACCATGTCGCCGAACGGGTTCACGCCCTTGCCGATGCCCTGCGCCATGCCATGATAGGGAATGGCCGTTGGGTAGAAGGCGATGCCTCCCCCAGCGCTCAGGCAGACGCCATCGGCGTGAATCTGCTGGAAATATTCGATCCAGAAGGCCTGATCGTAACGGCCCGGATCATCTTCGGTAAAGGCAAGCTGGAACCAACGCATAGGTTCGCTCGCCCAGTCCGGCGCGCCGCTTTGTCCGATTTTGCGGGCAAAGGCGGGCTCAATACTGGACAGCAGCGCACCGGCCCCCAACGTCAATGCCGTGCGGCGATCGAGCGGCAAGATGTCGGGCATGATCCTCTCCTTTGCTTGGCCCAATCCTTAGCCCAAGGCCGTCGATCCACAATCGATCATCCCATGATGTGGGACGGCGATGCCGACCTGATGTTTCCCGGATGCGAATGATGGATAAGGGCCGATAGAAGCCCGACGCAAAGCATATCGACAAAGGCGAGCAAACAGGTCATACCAGTTTCTCTAAGGCTGGCGTTCGCGCGACGACAGCTCAGCAGGGCGAGGAACAGGTTGTGACCGATAGTCAGCAAGAGCCGGAGGACGGTCTGCTTGGGCGAGTCCAGTCGCTGGTGCGGGCATTCGGCATTCTCGATGAATTGGCCAAGAGCGACCATATGACGCTCAGCGAACTGTCCCGTGTCGTGGGATTGCCGCGATCTACTACCCATCGCCTGCTGACGACCATGGAAGCGTTGCGCTATGTCGCTTTCGACCGGCGGAAAAATGGCTGGTCGGTCGGTGTCCAGGCCTTCACCGTGGGTGCGGTTTTCGCTCAGACGCGGGACTTGGGCCAGTTGGGCCACACGATCATGCGGTCACTGATGTCAGAAGTGCAGCATTGCGTGAACATCGCCGTGCCCGAGGGGGCGGGTGTCTGTTATGTCGGGCAGGCCGCGACCAACGGTTTTCGCCAGACTGCGGCGCGGCCGGGTGCTGTGCTGCCGCTGCATAGCACGGCGTCGGGCAAGGTGCTGATGGCGCAATGGTCCCGGCCGGAGTTCGATCGCTATCTGGACAGCACGCCGCTCAAGGCCCGCACAGCGCGTAGCATCATCGACGGGGACCGTCTGCGCAGCGAGTTGGCGCAGATCAGGGCGCGCGGATATGCGCTGGACGACGAAGAGCATAGCGACGGGCTGCGCTGCGTTGCGGCGGTGGTCAAGGACCGCTACGGGCTGCCCAAGGGGTCACTGTCGATTTCGGACCGGTCTTCTCATCTGACCCGCGCCCGGCTGGACGAGTTGGGGCCTGCGCTGATCAGCGCTGCGCAGCGGATGAGCGTGGAAATCGCGACGCAGAGTTTCTGATCAGCCTGATCTGTCTAAAGCCAGCCTTACCAGACATTTCGGATCACTTCTGCCGCTTCGGTGAACAGTAACGCCGTGGCGCACGCCTGCGCGGCTGCATGATAACGGACGAAGAAACACCGGCGTAACAGCGCGGGCGGCAGGAGAGGGTGATGAAGGATATGAGATCCCATGTGCGCGACAGGCGGGTCGCGGCGGGATTGCTGGTAGTGAGCAGCATGATGGCGATTGGCGCGTCCGCGCAGCAGCAGCAGAGCTTTTCCTTCGCGCTGACCAACATCTATGTCGCGGCTTACGAAGATGAAAAGGCGTGTCGCGCGCTGTCGCTCAGTTCGTCCGACCTGTTTCTGAAAAGCCTGCCGCGCGCCGAGCGCGCGGAATATGAGGCGCCCGACAAGGTGCAAGAGTTGCACAAACTGATGGGCCAGCGGCTGGGCTTCAAAATGGTGCCTACCGGCAAGCCTTCCGGTTCCAATGGCAGCATGGCTCAACTGAGCGAAGCGGAACAGGAAGCCTTGCGCCAGAAATATCATATACCCAAGGGGAAGGGCACAGCTGCCTTCCTGGGCACCCGTTTCGCCTATGACAGCTGCACCAATCCGGAAGACTTCCCCTTCATGGAAAAGGGGAATGAGGATTATCGGGGGCCAATCGTCTACGGCATCGATCTGGACGGCCGCGCGAGCAAGGACGATTATGTCAGCCCTGATAAGAAGCCGGGCGTCGATAACCAGCTGATCCGGGCGGTGGGATGCACTTTTTCCACGCGCGATTTCGGCACGCCCAAGGTAGCGGACGAGGTGATCACATCGATGTCGTCGCCCACGCTGGTCGAGGTCAGCGGCGTCGATGATCCGGTCAACGACGATGATGTGACGGTGCGCCTTTATGCCAGCGCCAATCCTTTGGAATTGTCGGGTGCGGGGAAGCCGCTGGCATGGGCCAGTCTGGATGTTGATCCGAATCGCCGCTTCATGGCGCAGGCCAAAGGAAAAATCCGCAACGGCGAACTGCTAACTGAACCGTTCGACTTACGGTTGCGGTTGCGTGAGCAGATCATCGACAGCTATCGCGAGGTCCGGCAGGCGCGCATTCAGGCGAAGATCAAGCCGGGCGAAGCCATAGAGGGTGGCATTTACGGCTATCACACTTTGGCGAGCATCGAGGACAATTATCATCAATCGACCCAGGTGGGCGCCAATCTGACGCGCATGTCGTGCCCCGCGCTGATCAAGGCGGTGCGGCGCTATGCCGATGCCTTCCCTGACCCGAAAACGGGGCGCAACACGGCCATTTCATCGGCATTGCGGTTCAAGGGCGTGCCCGTCTTCCTGATCAAACCGCAGCAAGTGGCGCAAGGAGTGCAGCGGTGAGCGGGCCGGTGATCTCATCCCGCGTCCTTCGCGCGCTGTCCGCAGTCACGGCGCTCTGTTCCATCGGCGCAATTCTGATGGCCGCCAGCGCCGGACAGGCGGATGCGCCAGCCCGGCAGCAGGCGCAGCAACCTCAGGTGCCCAAGTTCCGGCGGCTGACCGAGGCACAATATCGCGCGACTATCGCCGATATATTCGGGCCTGACATCAAGGTGAGCGGTCGGTTCGAACCGGACATGCGGGTCGGCGGTTTGCTGGCGGCGGGCACCAGCGCGGTGTCGCTGACCCCCGCGGGGGCGGAGCAATATGAGCAGATCGCGCGCGGCATCGCCGAACAGGTAGTCGATGCGAAACATCGTGACCGGCTGGTCGGGTGCGCGCCGTCAGCATCCGATCCGCAAGGCGCGGCCTGCGCGGCGGATTTCTTCAAACGGGTGGGCCTCAGGATTTACCGTCGGCCGCTGACTGACGGGGAGGTGAAGCTCGCCGTCGCCCAGACGCTGGCGGCGTCAGCCACGCTCAAGGATTTCCACGGCGGGCTGGCGATCATGCTGACGGCGATGCTGTCGGACCTGCCCTTCCTGTTCCAGACCGACCAGGAGGTGGCCGACCCCAGTGCGCCGGGCGGGCAGACGATCGATGCCTGGTCGCGCGCCAGCAAGCTCAGCTACTTCCTGTGGAACAGCACGCCAGACGAACAGCTGCTGCAGGCGGCGGCCGACGGTAGCCTGATGACGAAGGCGGGGCTTATCCGACAGGTCGATCGGCTGATGGCCTCTCCCCGGTTTGAAACCGGCGTGCGGTCCTTCTTCGACGATTTCCTCCAGTTGGAAGGGATGATGTCGCTGTCCAAGGACGGGATCATCTACCCGGCCTTCCGTTCTTTCGCCGCGCCCGCCGCGCGGGAACAGACGCTGCGCACCATCACGACACTGCTGGTGGAGGAAAATAGCGATTATCGCGACCTGTTCACCACCCGCCGGGTGGCGATGAACCGGCAGTTGAGCCCGCTCTATCGCATACCCTATGGCCCGCGCGACTGGTCGATGATCACCTTGCCGGATCAGGATCCGCGCGTCGGGCTGCTGACGCAGATCAGCTTTCTGGCGCTCCATTCCCATGAGGGGCGGTCCTCGCCCACGTTGCGCGGCAAAGCGCTGCGCGAAGTGCTGATGTGCGAACATGTGCCGACCCCGCCCGCCAATGTGAACTTCACAATCGTTCAGGACACGAGCAATCCCGCCTTCCGCACTACGCGCGAGCGATTGAAGGCGCATCTCGACGATGAGGAATGCGCGAGCTGCCATAAGCTGACTGACCCGATGGGCCTGACGCTCGACAGTTTCGACGGCGCTGGACAGTTTCGGCCTACGGAAAATGGCGTGCCGATCGACACGACGGGCATGCTGGACAAGGTGACGTTCACCGACAGCGCGGGTCTGGGCAAGGCGTTGCATGACAATCCAAAGGTGACGCAGTGCGTGGCGCAATCGGCGTGGCGTTACGCGGCGGGGCGGTCGCTGCTTCCGTCCGAAGAGCCTTTGACGACGCGCCTGCATGACGATTTTGCCCAGGCTGGATTTCGCATCCGGCCACTGTTCCGGCGGATCGTCATCGATCCCCAATTCTTTGCCGTCCGGGCGCCAGTGGCATCCCGGATCGCGGGCAAGCCATCGTCAGGAAGGAAAGGTTGATGACGCAGTTCGACAGGCGCGGCTTTTTGCTGCGTGGGATGCTCAGCGGCGGCGCGGTGGCCGTGGGCCTGCCGTTCCTCGACTATTTCCTGGACAATAATGGCGCGGCGGTGGCCGCGACCTATGGAGGCGGCCGCTTACCGGTGCGCTTTGGCACATGGTTCTGGGGCTGTGGGATGATCCCCGATCGCTGGAACCCCAAGACGGCTGGCGCCAATTACGACCTCCCGCCCGAACTCGCGCCGATCAAGCCGGTGCAGGACAAGGTTTCCGTGCTTTCAGGCTTCGGTGTCACCTTGGGCGGCAAGAGTAACCAGCCGCATATCTCGGGCAATGTGGGCCTTCGAACCGGGACGCCCAGCGACACATGGCAGCAGCTCGTTGGCCCGACATTCGACGTCAGCATTGCGGACGCGATCGGCGCGGGTACGCTGTTCCGCAGCCTGGAACTGAGTGCCGATGGCAATGCGCGCACCAGCTTTTCCTATCGCAGCGGGACGGAAATGAACCCCAGCGTCGCATCGCCCATGGAACTGTACCGCCGCATCTTCGGCGCTGATTTCCGCGATCCCAACGCGGCGGAATTTACCCCCGACCCCAAGGTGATGGCGCGTCGCAGCGTGTTGTCCGCTGTGACCGACGAGCGCCGCAGGATGCTGGGCAAGCTGGGAGCGGAGGACAAGGCGCGGGTCGATAGCTATTTCACCTCCATCCGTGAAGTCGAGAACAAGCTGGCGCTGCAACTGGAAAAGCCGCCCCGGGCCGAGGCGTGCATCGTGCCAGCGCAGCCTGCCGACCTGCCCGCCAGCACGGACGTCACCGCCCGCCAGCAGTCGCACAAGCTGATGGCGGAACTGCTGGCGATGGCCGTCGCGTGCAACCAGACAAAGGTATTCAACATGGTCTTTTCCACCGCCACTGCCGACCTGCGGCAGGCTGGATCGCCCACCGCCTATCATCAGGCTACGCATGAGGAACAGGTGGACCGCACGAAGGGCTACCAGCCAACGGTCGATGCCTTTTCCACGCAGAGCATGCAGGGATGGGCCGACTTCGTAACGGCAATGTCGGCGGTGAAGGAAGGGGACGGCACCTTGCTCGACAATATGCTGGTCGTCGCTCATTCCGAGGTCAGCTACGCGAAGAACCACGATGTGAACGGCATTCCCGTGATGCTGGCTGGACGGGCAGGCGGGAAGGTCAAGAGCGGCATCCATATCGCGGGCCAGGGCGACCCGATTTCGCGCGTCGGCCTCACCATGCAGCAGTTGATGGGGGTTCCCGTCGATGCCTGGGGCACGGAAGCCATGCGAACGTCGCGCAGCTTGTCGGAGATCATGGCATGAAGCGCGCCGCGATGATTGCGCTCTCCGCGCTGTTGGCAACAGTGCCCGCTTACGCGCAGACGCAAGGTCAGCCTACGATGTCAGGGTTCAGTTTCCTGTCGCTGGAGGTGGCCGACATGGCCCGCGCCCGATCCTTCTATGTCGACGCGCTCGGCATGAAGCCGGTCTTTACGATCAGCAAGCCGGCTGATCCTGCCGAAAAGATCGCATTCAATTTTTCCGGTGATCCCCGGTCCAGCGAACCGCTCTTGATCCTCATTCACTATGAAAAGCCAAACGCCACCCAGAACCGTTCGACGGGGGCCAAGGTGGGCATTCGGGTCAGTGACAGTCGGGCCGCCGCGCTGCGCGTGCAGAAGGCGGGTTTTCCTATCGTCAGGATCGCTGCGGCCGACGAGAAGGGGCCGGTGATCAACAGCGTCGTGCGCGATGCCGATGACGTAATCGTGGAACTTGTGCAATTGCGGGGTCAATAGGGCGTGTCTGAAGGCGTGGCGAGCAGTGGCGAGCTGTGTTCCACCTCTTCAGGAACGACCTTCTCTCGCCTATTGTCAGCATTGCATGAGACATTTATGGCCGATTCGAACGGTCAGGTGGCGGACTGTGCGCAGACAAGTTCGCCCGATTCTGCTTAAAATGCGGATTTTTTGATCGATCGCCGTCGGGGAATCGCGCCAAAGCTATTCCCTGCCGTCCGCCGCGCGTGTAATGGCGCGCTCGCAAGATCGCACGGAATGGAATGTGAATGGCTTACCCAAGCAAGCAAGGTTTATATGATCCCGGTAATGAGCATGACGCATGCGGCGTCGGCTTCATCGCCAACATAAAGGGATTAAAAACCCACGATATTGTTCTTCGTGGCTTGGACATTCTGCGCAATATCGACCATCGTGGCGCAGTCGGCGCGGATCCTTTGGTGGGTGACGGCGCGGGCATTCTGATTCAGATTCCTGATTCGCTGTATCGCGATTGGGCCACCGGCGCGGGCATCGATCTGCCGCAGCCCGGCGATTATGGTGTTGCCATGTGCTTCCTGCCGCGTGACGGGGATGCCGAAGCCGCCGCCGTGCAGCAGCTTGAGCGCTTTATCCTGAAGGAAGGCCAGGTCCTCCTGGGTTGGCGCGACGTGCCGGTGACCCTCGACGGGCTGGGCCAGACGGTGCTGGACGAGATGCCGACCATCCGTCAGTGCTTCGTGGGCCGAGGCGCCGGAACGAAGGATCAGGACGCGTTCGAGCGCAAGCTGCTCGCCATCCGCAAGCAAACGCAGAATCCGCTGAAGGAATTGTCGCAGAAGCAGGGGTTGGAGGCGCTGGCCGATTTCTACGTACCGTCCTTCTCCACCCGCACCGTCGTCTACAAGGGTCTGCTCCTCTGCGATCAGGTCGGCAGCTTCTATGACGATCTGCGCAATCCGTTGACCCAGTCGGCATTGGCGCTCGTCCACCAGCGCTTTTCGACCAACACCTTCCCCTCGTGGAAGCTCGCGCACCCCTATCGCTTCATCGCCCATAATGGCGAGATCAACACGGTGCGCGGCAATGTGAACTGGATGAACGCGCGCCGCCGCACGCTCGAATCCCCGCTGCTGGGCGCGGACCTCGACAAGATGTGGCCGCTGATCCCGCATGGTCAGTCGGACACGGCTTGCCTCGACAATGCGCTCGAACTGCTGGTCGCCGGTGGCTATCCGCTGGCGCAGGCGGTGATGATGCTGATCCCGGAAGCATGGGCGGGCAATCCGCTGATGGACCCGAAGCGTAAGGCCTTCTACGAATATTTCGCGGCGCTGATGGAGCCGTGGGACGGCCCCGCCGCCATCGCTTTCACCGACGGCCGCCAGATTGGCGCGACGCTGGACCGCAACGGCCTGCGTCCGGCGCGCTTCATCGTGACAGATGACGATCATATCGTGCTGGCATCGGAAAGCGGTGTCCTGCCCTTCAAGGAAGAAAATATCGTCCGCAAGTGGCGGCTTCAGCCGGGCAAGATGCTGCTCATCGACCTGGAGCAAGGCCGCATCATCGAGGATGAGGAGATCAAGGCCCAACTCGCGGATGAACATCCCTATGAGGAGTGGCTGAAGGAAACGCAGTACAAGCTGGAAGAGCTGCCCGCGACCCTTGGCGAGGACCTGCTGCCATCGCGCGGCAACGACGCGGCGGCGTTCCTCGATCGCCAGCAGGCTTTCGGCTACACACAGGAAGACGTGCTGAAGTTCCTGGAGCCGATGGCGCGCAATGCGGAAGACCCCATCGGGTCCATGGGCATCGACACGCCCATCGCCGTGCTCAGCCAAAAATCGCGGCTGCTCTACGACTATTTCAAGCAGAATTTCGCCCAGGTCACCAACCCGCCGATCGACCCGATCCGCGAGGAACTGGTGATGAGCCTGGTGTCGATGATCGGCCCGCGTCCGAACCTGCTTGGCCATCATGCTGGCACGCACAAGCGGCTGGAAACTCTTCAGCCGGTGCTGACCGACGAAGACCTTGCCAAGATTCGCGGCATCCATGATGCGCTGGACGGTGCGTTCCGCACGCAGACGATCGACATCAGCTGGCCGACGACGGAAGGAGCCGCCGGTCTGGAGCGCGCGCTCGATCGCATCTGTAACGAAGCGACTGAAGCGGTGCTCGCGGACCAGAACATCCTGATCCTGTCCGACCGCAACGTTTCAGCCGAGCGCATCGGCATCCCGGCCGCGTTGGCAACCGCAGCGGTCCACCATCACCTCATCCGCCAGGGCCTGCGCATGCAGACCGGCCTGGTTGTCGAAACCGGCGAAGCGCGCGAAGTGCATCATTTCTGCGTCCTTGCCGGTTATGGCGCGGAGGCGGTTAACCCCTATCTCGCGTTCGAGACGCTTGAGCAGATCCGCGTGAAGCAGAACCTGCCGCTGTCCGCCTACGAAGTTCAGAAAAACTATATCAAGGCGGTCGGCAAGGGCATCCTGAAGGTCATGTCCAAGATGGGCATTTCGACCTATCAGAGCTATTGCGGCGCGCAGATTTTCGACGCGGTCGGCCTCAATTCCGCCTTCCTGGAGCGCTATTTCACCGGCACCGCGACCACCATTGAGGGCATCGGCCTTGCCGAGATCGCGGAGGAAACAGTCAATCGCCATCGTGAGGCGTTCGGCGACAATCCGATCTACCGCAACATGCTGGATGTCGGCGGCGCCTATGCCTATCGCGTCCGTGGCGAGGAACATGCCTGGACGCCGCAGAGCGTCGCGTCGCTCCAGCATGCGGTGCGTGGCAACAATCCGAAGGAATATGAAGCCTTCGCCGCGTCCATCAATCAACAGAATGAGCGGCTGCTGACCATTCGCGGCCTCATGAAGTTCAGGTTCGCGGATCAGGCTATTCCGCTTGAAGAGGTCGAACCGGCCAGTGCTATCGTGAAGCGTTTCGCGACTGGCGCGATGAGCTATGGGTCGATCAGCTGGGAAGCCCACACCACCTTGGCCGTCGCCATGAACCGTATCGGCGGCAAGTCGAACACGGGCGAGGGCGGCGAGGATCCCAAGCGGTTCACCCCGTTGCCTAATGGTGATTCCATGCGCTCGGCGATCAAGCAGGTGGCCTCCGGCCGCTTCGGCGTGACGACCGAATATCTGGTCAATGCCGACGATGTGCAGATCAAGATGGCGCAGGGCGCAAAGCCGGGCGAAGGCGGGCAGCTGCCGGGTGACAAGGTCGACAAGACCATCGGCAAGACGCGGCACTCAACGCCGGGCGTCGGCCTCATCTCGCCGCCGCCGCACCATGACATCTATTCGATCGAGGATCTGGCGCAGCTGATCCACGACCTGAAGAACGTCAATCCGGTCGCCCGCATCTCCGTGAAGCTGGTGTCGGAAGTCGGCGTGGGCACGGTCGCGGCGGGCGTCAGCAAGGCGCGGGCGGACCATGTCACCATCTCTGGCTATGAAGGCGGCACCGGCGCGTCGCCGCTGACGTCGCTGACCCATGCGGGTAGCCCATGGGAAATCGGCCTTGCCGAAACCCAGCAGACGCTGCTGCTCAACGGCCTGCGCACCCGTATCGCCGTTCAGGTCGACGGCGGTCTTCGCACCGGTCGCGACGTGGCCATCGGCGCCTTGCTCGGCGCGGATGAGTTCGGCTTCGCCACCGCTCCGTTGATCGCGGCGGGCTGCATCATGATGCGCAAGTGCCACCTCAACACTTGCCCGGTCGGCGTCGCGACGCAGGACCCGGAACTGCGCAAGCGTTTCACTGGCCAGCCGGAACATGTGATCAACTATTTCTTCTTCGTGGCGGAAGAACTGCGCACGATCATGGCGCAGCTCGGCTTCCGCACGATCGAGGAGATGGTGGGCCGCGTCGATCGGCTCGACATGCGCGATGCCATTGATCACTGGAAGGCGAAGGGCGTGGACCTCAGCCGCTTACTCCATCAGGTCGCGCCCGAACAGAATCTGGTCCTGCGCAACACCGAAGGCCAGGATCATGGTCTGGACGCCGCGCTTGATCAGGAATTGATCAAGGCGTCGATGGACGCGCTGGAAAGGCGCGATCCGGTTCGCATCGAGCGGCCGATCCGCAACGTCAACCGCACCGTCGGCGCAATGCTGTCGGGTGAGGTCGCCCGTCGCTTTGGCCATGCCGGTCTGCCCGACAACAGCATCCTGGTGAAGCTGCAAGGCGTTGCGGGCCAGAGCTTCGGCGCGTTCCTGGCGCACGGCGTGACGCTAGACCTGACCGGCGATGCGAACGACTATGTAGGCAAGGGCTTGTCCGGCGGCCGCATCATCGTCCGTCCGCCGGAAGATACGAAGCGCGTTCCCGCCGACAATATCATCGTTGGCAACACCGTCCTCTATGGCGCGATCTCCGGCGAAGCCTTCTTCCGCGGCGTTGGTGGTGAACGTTTCGCTGTCCGCAACTCGGGCGCGATCGCCGTCGTCGAGGGCGTCGGCGATCATGGCTGCGAATATATGACCGGCGGCGTGGTCGTCGTGCTCGGGCAAACCGGCCGCAACTTCGCGGCGGGCATGTCGGGCGGTATAGCCTATGTCTATGATCCCGACGGCAGCTTCCGATCGAAGGTCAATCCCGCGATGGTCGATGTCGATCCGATCCCGGCAATGGCTTCGGACGACGATGGCCTTGGCCGTCCGCTGCAACGCGGCGTGGACGTGCATGATTGGGGTATGGGCGACATGCTTCGCCATGACGCCGACCGCCTGCGCATTTTGCTCGAACGGCATAAGCTGTACACGGGTTCGGAACGCGCCGAGGCGCTGCTGGCCGACTGGCAGGGCACGCTTGCGAACTTCGTCCGGGTCATGCCGAAAGATTATCGCAAGGCTCTGCAGAGCATGGAAGATGAACGCGTTGCCGTAGCCCCCGTGGCCGCCGAATAGGCTTCATGGGGCGAGGGCATTGCTCCCTCGCATGCGACAAGATTGAGAAGTTTGGAGAAAGAGTTTGGGCAAGCCCACCGGTTTCCTCGAGGTTGAGCGCAAAGATCGCAGCTACGCCGCGCCCGAAGAGCGTCTGAAGCACTGGAACGAGTTCATCGTCCCGCTGTCGAAGGAAGAGATCCGCGACCAGGCCGCGCGCTGCATGGCCTGCGGCATTCCCTTCTGTCACAATGGCTGTCCGGTGAACAACATCATCCCGGACTGGAACCACCTCGTCTATGAAGACGATTGGAAGACGGCGCTGGAAACGCTGCACAGCACCAATAACTTCCCGGAGTTCACCGGCCGCGTCTGTCCCGCGCCATGCGAGGCGAGCTGCACGCTGAACATCGTGGACTCGCCCGTCACCATCAAGTCGATCGAATGCGAAATCGTCGATCGCGGTTGGCGTGAAGGCTGGATCGAACCGCAGCTGCCAGCGCGCAAGACCGGCAAGCGTGTTGCCGTCGTCGGTTCCGGCCCCGCTGGCCTTGCCTGCGCGCAACAGCTTGCACGGGCTGGTCACACCGTGACCGTGTTCGAAAAGAATGACCGGGTCGGTGGATTGCTGCGTTACGGCATCCCCGACTTCAAGATGGAAAAGCACCTGATCAATCGCCGCGCCCAGCAGATGGAAGCGGAAGGTGTCGAATTCCGCACTTCGACGGAGATCGGCGTCGCCATCTCGATGGATGCGCTGCGTAGCAATTATGACGCCGTGGTTCTGTCCGGTGGCGCCGAACATCCGCGCACGCTGGATATTCCGGGCAGCGAGCTGGCTGGCGTGCGGCTGGCGATGGAATTCCTGACGCAGCAGAACAAGCGCAATGCGGGCGACGATGAGCTGCGCGCCGCGCCGCGCGGCACCTTGTCCGCGCAGGGCAAGCATGTCGTCGTCATCGGCGGTGGTGACACGGGTTCGGACTGTGTCGGCACATCCAACCGGCAGGGCGCAGCATCGGTCACCCAATTGGAGATCATGCCAAAGCCACCCGAGAGGGAGGAAAAGTCGCTCAGCTGGCCCAATTGGCCGCTCAAGTTGCGCACGTCTTCCTCTCATCAGGAAGGGTGCGATCGCGACTGGGCGGTCACCACCCGGCGGGCGATCGGCAAGAACGGCCAGATCGAGGCGCTCGAATGCGTGCGCGTCGAATGGGTTGACGGCAAGATGCAGGAAATCGCGGGCAGCGAATTCCAACTGAAGGCCGACCTCGTCCTCTTGGCGATGGGCTTCGTTGGCCCTCGCAAGGCAGGCATGGTTGAACAATCCGGTGCCGACCTCGATGCGCGCGGCAATGTGAAGGCCAACATGATCGACTATGCCACCAGCCAGACGTCGATGTTCGCCTGTGGCGACATGCGCCGCGGCCAATCGCTGGTCGTCTGGGCCATTCGCGAGGGCCGACAGTGCGCTCGCGCAGTCGATCTGCACCTGATGGGCGTCAGCGACCTTCCTCGTTAAGCGCTGAAGGCAATTGCGACGGTGAAAGGCTCCGAAGGACGGGCCAATCATCCGCATTACTCCGGCAAGGTCTCGACCCAATCGCCATACGTCGCTGCTAACTTGCTCTTGAGCGAGGGGGCAGCGGCGTTTGAATGGCGGCAGGGGCCGGGGCTTTGTGTTTAACCCCTGTGAGTTGGCGACGAACGGATAGCCGCCTCTATAATGAGGACCAGCGGCCTTCCGGAGTTCGCGTCGATGGTCTTCAGATGGTTCTACATCAGCGCCAGCAGGCTCGCCGAGGATGAGGCCGATGAGCTGGCCGCGGATATCGTCAGGGATTCCGTCCCGCGTAATCACCGCCTTCACGTGACGGGCGCGCTCCTGTTTACCGGCCGCAGTTTCGCGCAATATCTCGAAGGACCAGCAGACGCCGTGGAAGTGTTGCAGCGTCTCATCCTCGATGACTTGAGGCATGAAAATATCCGCACCATCGCCGAAGGCGTCTATCCCCACCGACGGTTCGTCACCTGGTCGCTGGCCTATGTCGTACCTGCTCAAGTGAATTATCCCGAAGTTGAGCAGTTATTGAGGGAAGCTGCCTATGATCCTGTAAACTGCGCAGAAGCACTCGCCCGGTTCATGTCCGAAACGGCCATGATGGGCCGGGGATAATGTGCGGCGGATTCCTCATCGGCGCTGCGTCGATCAACGCCATTTCCTGCCACACGGCATGCTCAGGCCCCTCCCATGACAAAGTTGTAATCTGCCGACCATGCGTCGGTTAGGCCATGCCCGCTATCCCGTGCAGCGGCTCACATGGTGGCCACGTAAGTGAGAGGCGGCGCTCACCCCTGTTGCGTCGCCTCTCCAGTCGGATGGGCGAACGATGCACAGGCCAGTTTTCTACGATGCCACCGGCCGCAGGCGCCGCTTGACGCTGCCGACTTTATTCTGCCTGATAATGGTCATTCTCACCGCCGGAATGGCCTTTGCCTATACCATCATCAATGTGCCCATCCCGCCTGCCGTTCCTTTGCAGATGGAGCGCCGCCGTCCGGAAGGCATCGGTCAGCGCCTGAACCATTTCCAGGCTTCGGTTCGCCATCGCCTGTCAGAATGGCTGCCGCATCGCGGCCCGGGCGCCGATGGTAAGGCTGTCAGCGTCGCCTTCTATGTACCATGGGACGACGCAAGCCGGGCGTCTTTACGCCAGCATATCGGCCAGATCGACTGGGTGGCCCCGACCTTGCTGTCGGTTACCGGCCCGCGCCATGATCTGCGCGTCACGAATGATCCGGTTTTCACGTCGCTCATCCGTACCTCGGCTCATCGCCCGCGTGTCATGCCGGTCGTGCAGAATGCCGATGATGGCGATTGGGATGGTGCCGGGACGTCGGCGCTGCTGCACGACCGCGCGGCGCGGAAGGCGCTGCTCCTGCGCCTGGCTCAGTCGCTGAAAGCGCTCAAAGCATCAGGAGTCATATTCGATCTGGAAGCGCTGCCGCCTAGCGCGCACGCCGATTATCTGTCGTTCCTCAAGGAAGCAGAACAACTGCTGCACAGTCAAAATCAGCAAGTGATGCTGACCGTGCCCGTGGATGATGCGCGTTGGAACCTGCATGCCTATGCGCGTGTGGCCGACCGCCTTTTCCTGATGGACTATGACCAGCATTTCATCGGCGATCAACCGGGTCCGATCGCAGCGCAGCCCTGGTTCGTGGGCCGCTTGCGCGCTGCACTGCGTGCCGTCCCAGCATCCAAGGCGATCGTGGCGATCGGCAACTATGCCTATGACTGGAAACAAGGCGGAGGCCCGGCTTCGATCCTGTCGATCGAAGATGCATGGCTGACGGCGCATGACTCGGGCGCTCCGATCCGCTTTGACGCCAGAAGCGGCAACGCGACCTTCGACTATTCCGAGGATGGCGTTGTCCATCATGTCTGGATGCTGGACGCGGCTAGCGCCTGGAATCAGGTTCGCGCCGCCCGGATCACTGGCGCAGGCGGGATCGCGCTGTGGCGCCTGGGGTCGGAGGACCCCGGCTTCTGGTCCGCACTCGCCGGAAAGAAGGGCAAGGTCGAAGGGCTTGGAAGGCTTACCAGCTTCAATTCCGTCGATGTCGAAGGCAATGGCGAAATCCTGCGGATCGACGATGTGCCCACCATCGGTCATCGAACGGTGCGCATGGGTTCAGGGCCGCTAAGCGGGCTGATCATCGACGAACATTATGCCAGTCTGCCCACCCCCTATGTCATCCGGCGGACGGGTTACCGCCCGCATATGGTGGCGTTGACCTTCGATGATGGGCCGGACGCGGTGTGGACGCCGCCGATCCTTGACACATTGAAGCGCGCGCACGTGCCCGCCACCTTCTTCGTCATCGGCGAAAATGCGATCATGCATCCTTCGCTGCTGCGCCAGATCATCGCGCAGGGCGGCGAAATCGGCAGCCACAGCTACACCCACCCCAATCTGGCCCAAGTCTCGCCACGCGGCGTCTCGCTGGAACTGAACAGCACGCAGCGGCTGGTGGAAGCCTATACCGGCCGGGCCATGCGCCTATTCCGCGCGCCTTATTTTGGGGACGCCGAACCCACCAGTGCGGACGAGATCGGTCCCGCGCTGGAGGCGCAGCGCGCCGGTTATCTGAATGTCGGCTTGCATGTCGATCCGGGCGATTGGACGCGGCCGGGCGTCGATGCAATCGTCGACCGCACGGTTCAGCAAGTTGAAGCCGGGGACGCTGACCGCTCAGCACAGGTTGTCCTGCTGCACGACAGCGGCGGGGACCGGGCGCAGACGGTCGCGGCGTTGCCCCGCATCATCAAGCGGCTGGAGGCGAAGGGCTATCGCTTCGTCACCATATCCACCCTCGCAGGGCTGACACCGGACAAGGTGATGCCACGGATCGGCGGCGCAGATTTGGTGGCGGTGCGGATCGACGTTGCGGTCTTCCTTGTGCTGGCCGCGATCGCGGCAACGCTTAAATGGCTGTTCTTCGCGGTCATCCTGTTCGGCATCGGCCGGGCGCTGATGCTGGCGGCGCTGGCGCTTGGCAGTCGTCTGCGTTCCAACCGGGTCGAACCACCAGTGATGCAGCCCAACACTTTTGTGTCGGTGATTATCCCTGCCTTCAATGAGGCCAAGGTGATCGAGGCGTCGGTGCGCCGCGTGCTCGCGAGCGAACAGGTGACGCTGGACGTTATTGTCGTGGACGATGGCTCCACCGACGGAACGAGCGCGATCGTCACACGCGCCTTCGCCGGGGACGATCGCGTCCGGCTGCTTACCCTCACCAATGGTGGCAAGGCTGCGGCACTCAACCGCGCGCTGGAGCTGGCGCGCGCGCCGATCATCGTAGCGCTTGACGCAGACACGCAGTTCGAACCCCTGACCATCGCCCGGCTCGCCCGTTGGTTCGCAGATGAGGATGTGGGCGCGGTGGCGGGCAATGCGATGGTCGGCAACCGCGTGAACCTCGTCACCCGCTGGCAGGCGGTGGAGTATGTGACGGCGCAGAATCTGGAGCGGCGGGCGCTGGCGCGGTTCGGCGCGATTACGGTCGTGCCGGGTGCGGTCGGCGCATGGCGACGGGCGGCGCTGGACGAGGTGGGCGGTTATCCGCTCGACACGCTGGCGGAGGATCAGGACCTTACGATCGCAGTCCAGCGTGCGGGCTGGCTGGTCGCCTATGATACCGAAGCCGTCGCGTGGACCGAGGCCCCTGAAAGTTTCCGCGCGCTTGCCAAGCAGCGGTTCCGCTGGGCCTATGGCACGTTGCAGTGCCTGTGGAAGCATCGCGGCATCTGGCGCGATGGCAAGCCAGCGGGTTTGAGCTGGGTCGGATTGCCGCAGGCCTGGCTGTTCCAGATCGGCTTTGCATTGGTGTCGCCGATCATCGACCTCGCCCTGATCGTCAGCAGCATCGATACGGCGGTGCGCATCCATCAGCATGGCTGGGCGCAGACGCAAACCGATGTGCTGCGCATGGGTCTCTATTGGCTTGCCTTCTGCGCCATCGACGTGCTGTGCGGCGCTGTCGCCTACAGGCTCGAACCGCGCGAGCGGCGCTACCCTGCCTTGTTGTTGGTGGCACAGCGCTTTGTCTATCGCCAGATCATGTACGGCGTCGTGATCCGTGCCACCGCGACCGCCATATTAGGGCCATGGGTCGGATGGGGTAAGTTGGAGCGGAGCGGCCGGGTGCAGGCATCGGGCGGCGCGGCGGAGGATATGGCGGCATGGAACAAGGCGGCGTGAAATCGCTGGCGCGCACATTGCTGCTGTTGTGCGGCGCCATTGTCCTGTCTTTCTGGTATCTGGGATATGTGGGCGGGCATCTGTTCGACGTCATGCCTGCCAAGGCCGGGCAGAAGGCGGATCGGCATGCGGTCGCGCTTTACCTATCCGGTGACATGGGCTTCCATGCGGGACTTGGTCCGGCGATTGCCGATCGCCTGACGGATCATGGTATCCCCGTGGTCGCCGAGAACAGCCTGCACTTCTTCCGCGTCCGCCGTACGCCCGAGCAGACCGGCGCAATGATAGCCGACGGGTTGCGGCGCGCGATCGCGATCGATCCTCAGGCCCGGCTGCTGCTGCTAGGCCAATCCTTCGGGGCCGATGTCATCGCGCCATCCCTGCCCTATGTGCCGAACGAACTGCGCCGCCGGATCGCCTTTGTCGGCCTGATCGTCCCGGGTGGGACACGCGAGTGGCGCGCGTCGCCCTCGGAGATATTCTCGATCGGGGAGCCGGAAGAAGATGCCTCTCTCGCGGGCCGCAAATTGAGTTGGGTGCCGCTGCTTTGCATCCATGGCGCGGAGGAACGGTCGAGTCTTTGCCCTTCGCTACGCCAGCCTAACGCGACGACCGTCCGCCTGCCCGGCGGACATGAGCTGCACCATGATGCGGACAGGGCGAGCGTGATATTGTTGCGGGCGATAGACCGGACGTTGGCCTCGCCCGTCCATCCGGCATAGCGCCATGATCGCGGCGCTCTCCTCTGCCAGACATCGGCGCGCCCTTTCCGTCGCGCTCCTCCTGATGATGATGGGTTTAGGGTTGGCGATGGTGTTCCACCTCCTGTCCGAGGTGCATGGCCATGACCTGCGCGGCGCGATCCGGGCCATCACGCCGGGCGCGCTCGCTGGCGCATTGGCGCTGACGATCCTCAGCTATCTTTCGCTGACGCTGTATGACCATATGGCGCTGCGCATCATCGGCAAGCGGATCGCCTGGCGCACCGCGGCGCTCGCATCCTTTTGCAGCTACACGCTTAGCCACAATCTGGGGCTTTCGCTGCTGACCGGCGGATCTGCGCGCATGCGCATCTATGGCGCGGCGGGATTGGGACCGGGCGATGTCGCCCGAGTGATCGCTTCGGCCAGCCTGTCCTTCTGGGGTGGGGTGATGACGATGGCGGCGCTGTTCCTGGCGGTCGATCCGATGCCGATCGCCATCAAGGCTTTTCCCATTGATGCCTCGGCTCTCCAACTGCTTGGCTTTTGCATGCTCGCGGGAGTCGCGGTGGCCTTGGCTGCGCTAAGGCGCACGCCGCATCCCGTCCGGCTATTCGGATGGACGCTCATGTTGCCATCGCGCGGACAGGCGGCGGCACAGATAGGCATTGCCTGTGTTGACCTCACGCTGTCGAGCGCGGCGCTGTTTGTGCTGCTGCCTCATATCGCCATCACGCTCTTTCCGGCCTTCTTCCTGGCCTATACGCTGGGGATCATCATCGCCTTGATCAGCCATGTGCCGGGCGGCGTCGGGCTGTTCGAGGCCGTGGTCCTCGCTACCGTCCCGCAGGTCGCGCGGCCTTCGCTGTTCGCGGCGCTGCTCGCCTATCGCCTGGTCTATTATCTGCTGCCCTTGGCGGCAGCGGCATTCCTTATAGTTTTGCATGAACGACACGCATGGCAAAGCCCGATTCGGCGCGTGCTTAATGGAGCGGAAAGTCTGGGTCGGGAGATCGCCCCTGCGGTTCTGGCCATGCTGGCGGCGGCCGGTGGCATCGTCCTGCTGGTGTCCGGATCGCTGCCCGCCATACCGGCCCGGTTCAGGGCCGTGAGCAGCATCCTTCCCATGCCCTTTGTCGAGGCGTCCCACCTCGCCGCCAGCATGATCGGGGCGATGCTGGTGCTGCTCGCTTCGGGCCTCTACCGACGGCAGGATGGCGCATTCTGGCTGACCCGGCTGCTGTTGCTGGCGGGGGCTGGCTTCTCCCTGATGAAGGGGCTGGATTATGAGGAAGCGGCCGTCCTGATCGTCATTACCGGCCTGTTGCAATGGAGCCGTCCCGCCTTTTACCGCAAGACCAGCCTGACCTCTGCCATGCTTGCGCCGGGCTGGATCATTGCGCTGGCGGTGGCGATCGTCATTTCGGTCTGGATCGGCTTCTTCGCCTTCAAGCATGTCGATTATCAGAATGACCTATGGTGGCAGTTCGGTCGGCATCATGACGCATCCCGCTTCCTGCGCGCAGCCCTTGCGACCGGCGTCCTGCTGATTTGGGCGGCCTTGTGGCAGTTGCTTCGTCCCGCATCGCCCTTCGCCGGGCCGATCATCTCGACCAGCCCCAGTCATGAAGCGCTGGCCTCCGCCCGAAAAACCGACGCGTTCCTGTCGCTGACCGGTGATAAGCTGTTCCTGACGTCCCCATCGGGCAGGGCGTTCCTGATGTATCAGATTCAGGGTCATAGCTGGATTGTCATGAGCGACCCGGTCGGGGACCCGAGCGAATGGGGCAGCCTGCTTTGGGAATTGCGTGAGCGAGCGGACGCAGCGCAGGGGCGGCTCTTGCTTTATCAGCTTAGCCTTGATGGTCTGCCCCTTGCCATCGATCTTGGCCTGTCGCTCGTCAAATATGGGGAGGAGGCGCGCGTCGACCTGTCTCGCTTCACGATCGACGGACCCAAGGGCAAGCCATTCCGCCACGCGTTACGCCGAGCCGAAGGGGAAGGCGTGACCTTCGAGATCGTGCCCGCCGCTGACGTCGCCCTGCTGATAGATGAGCTGGAAGCGGTGTCGCGCCGCTGGCTAAAAGCCAAGGGGGGTGCCGAAAAAGCGTTCAGCGTCGGCCGATTCGACCCGGCCTATTTGCAGCGTTTCGATTGCGCGGTCGTGCGACGGGAGGGCAGGATCATCGCCTTTGCGAACATATGGGCCACCGCCGATTATGGGGAATTGTCCGTGGACCTGATGCGGCATGATGCAGACATGCCCGCGGGCATGATGGATTTCCTCTTTTGCCGCCTCATGCTTTGGGGAAAGGCGCAAGGCTACCGCTGGTTCACGCTCGGCATGGCGCCGCTGTCGGGACTGGAGGCGCGGCGGCTCTCGCCCATCTGGGTGAAGGCGGGAGCGCTTATTTTCAAGCATGGCGGCAGCCTCTACGGCTTCAAGGGCCTCCGCGCCTATAAGGCGAAGTTCACACCGTCCTGGGAGCCGCGCTTCATCGCCGGGCCGCAGGGGTTGTCGATGCTGCGGGCCATGCTGGACCTTCAGCGCCTTATCGAAGGCGGGCCAAGGAGCGCCGTCAGCCGAATGCGGAATGCTGGACGGAGGGCTTTGGATGTCCGATAGGGCGACCATGAGTTACAAAGTGCTGCTCGTCGAGGATGATGCCACGACGGCCGACTATATCGCAAAGGGCCTTGCCGAAGAGGGCTTCACCATCGACCGCGCCGAGGACGGGCGGGAGGGGCTGTTCATGGCGACAGAGGCAAGCCATGACGCCATCATCCTCGACCGGATGCTGCCGGGCATGGATGGCATGGCCGTGCTCGCGGCGTTACGAGCGGCGGGCATCGAGACGCCGGTCATGATCCTGTCCGCGCTCGCGACGGCTGACGAACGGGTCAAGGGATTGACCAGCGGATCGGATGATTATCTCGCCAAGCCGTTTGCCTTCGCCGAATTGCTGGCGCGGCTGCGGATCATGTTGCGGCGGGGGAAGGCAGGGCAGGCCGAAACCCGGCTGACATGCGGCGATCTGGAGGTGGATCTGCTTTCAAGGAAGGCCATGCGCGGGAGCCGGTCGGTCGACCTGCAACCGCGCGAGTTCCGCCTGCTCGAATATATGATGCGCCACAGGGGCGAGGTCGTGACGCGGACCATGTTGCTGGAGGGCGTGTGGGATTATCATTTCGATCCCGGCACCAATGTCATCGACGTCCATATCAGCCGTTTGCGGCGCAAGATCGATGAAGATGGCGAGCGGCCGTTGATCCACACGGTGCGCGGCGCGGGCTATCGCCTGAGCGAGAATGGCTGATGCGCATCATGCGCTGGCGCTATTCGGTCATCTGGCGCTTTGCTCTGCTGATCTTCCTGATGCAGATCGCCTGCGTGCTGGTGTCGCTTTGGGCAGTCCATCGCTTCACTAGCCAGTCAGTCAACCATGCCAGCCGCGAGATCGCGGTCGGCCTGCGCGACGACATATCGGCCACCTACGCCGCTGCCGGATTAGCCGCCGCCGGGGCGACGGTGCGCAGCCGCATTGCCGCCGATCCGGTTGGCGACTCCATCCTGCTGCTCATGGGACCCGACGGTCGCCGCATCGCGGGGAATCTCGATAAATGGCCCGATCATGTCGGCACGGCTGAATCCTGGCGTTTGGTGAATCTGCTGCACGCTCCCCGCCAGCATGGCGATCCGCAGGTCATGGGCATCGTCAGTACCCGCTTTCCCGATGGCACGCGCTTGCTGACCGGACATGTGGTGGAAAGCGACCTGCGTTTCGGCGGCTATCTGGAAGCCGCGCTGTTGAGCGCTGTCCTGATCGCGGTTCCCCTTGCGGCGGGGGCCGCCTGGCTTTCGGCCTCCATCATGCGGAGGCGACTGCACGCCGTGGCCGATACGGCAAGCGCGGTGAAAACAGGCGACATGGAACGCCGCATCGCCCTGACCGGCAGCGGAGACATGTTCGATACGCTGGGCCAGGCGATCAACGCCATGTTGGACCGGATTACCGGGCTGGTCGATGAACTGCGTCTGGTGACTGACGGCCTTGCCCATGACCTGCGTTCGCCGCTCACTCGCTTGCGTGCCGTGCTGGACGGAGCGGTCAAGCAAAGTCATGATGAGGCCAGCGTCAGCGCACTTGAACGCGCGGTTGAGGAAAGCGACACGCTGCTGCGCATGCTGGACACCGCCCTGCTCATCAGCCGGGCCGAAGCCGGAATAGGCCGGGACAGCTTCATGCCGGTCGATATAGCTGCGCTGCTCCATGATTTTCAGGACATGTACGGCGCCTTGGCGGAAGACCGGGATGTTACCATTTCCGTTGAGGCTGAACCAGGCCTGTTCCTGTTTTCCAATCGAGAGATGCTGGGGCAGGCGCTTTCGAACCTGATCGATAATGCGCTGAAATATGGTGGCGATCGCATTGGGCTTTCCGCGCGCCTTGAAGCCGGATCGATGTTGATCCAGGTGTCCGACAATGGTCCCGGCGTTCCAGAGGAGCATCGCGAGCGTGCGCTCAGCCGCTTTGCCCGGTTGGACCTGTCCCGCCACATCGCGGGCGCGGGTCTTGGCCTTTCGCTCGCCGCCGCTGTCGCGCGGCTCCACGGCGGCGCGCTCGTGCTGGGTGACGCGGAACCCGGATTGCTTGTCACGCTGTCGTTCCCCTATTCGCCGAGTGACGGTGAGGCTGCGCAAGCGGCGTCGGCGATTTAGCATTTTCCCCATCTTTGGGATTGCGAAAAGCGATAAGAGCGGGGCGGCATCCTGGTTCTGAATGGCTCCCGGAGGTGCTCCGCTTTTCCACGAAATCAGTCTATTGACGGCGCGCCATATCGCATTTAGCCCGCGCGGGGCTGGACAACTCACGGAATGAACCGCGACGCGATCTGGACTTCGATGGCCCAGCCGGATGTGGCGATCGGCCGCTGCAAAGGACTGGACTATGCTGCTGCCGGGCATCGCCGCGGGAATGTTGATGATGGGCGCACAGGCGGCAACGGTCGACGCGCCGCCACCCGAGGCGTCGCCGACGGTGGATGTTGCAAGCGCTGCGGCCGCGCTGAACATATCCTTGGCTCCCAAATCGGAAAACGGCGCGGAGGAACAGCCCACCGACATCGTGGTGACCGGCGCAGATCGAGCCCCACCGGGCGACCCGCTTGAGCATCTCAATGCAAAAAGCTTTGAAGCGGTTCAGTCGGTTGACAAGGCCGTGGTCGAGCCAGTGGCGAAGGCCTATAATAAGGGACTGCCCAAGCCCGTTCGGAAGGGCTTCCGTAACTTCTTCGCCAATTTGCAGGAGCCGGTGGTGTTCGCCGCTTATATGCTCCAGCTGAAGCCCGGCAAGGCGGTGGAAACGGTGGGGCGCTTCACCATCAACACGACGCTGGGGGTCGCGGGCCTGTTCGACGTCGCCAAGCGCAAGCCCTTTTTCCTGCCCTATCGGCCCAACGGTCTCGCCAACGTGCTTGGCTATTATGGCGTACGTCCGGGGCCATATATGTATCTGCCCATCGTCGGGCCGACCACGTTACGCGATATCATCGGCGATACGGTGGACAAGATGGCGGTGCCTTTCCTGATCGGAAAGCCCTTCACAAAGCCTGCATATGTCATTCCGGCGACGATCCTCAACCAGCTTGGCGAGCGCGCTGCCTTTGACGATACCGTCCAGAAAATCCGCAAGGAGGATGATCCTTATGCGGCGTATCGCGAGCTGTATCTGAAGCAGCGTGAGGCGGAGATTGAGGCGCTGCACGGTCGTGCGAGCGATGACGTGGTGCCGGTTTATGGGCGACAGATGGGA
Organism: Sphingobium sp. TomTYG75; assembly: GCF_054771635.1. NCBI lineage: Bacteria > Pseudomonadati > Pseudomonadota > Alphaproteobacteria > Sphingomonadales > Sphingobiaceae > Sphingobium > Sphingobium sp. TomTYG75. Next base: position 973,469 of record NZ_BSRE01000002.1, read on the forward strand.
GAAGGTGGGGCGGCGTCGCAATAACAGGCGCTCTGCTGATCTTCGATGCCGCTCAACCTGGATCGTGTCACAAATTGAGCGGCGCCGGGGGCAGTGTGCGTGAAGAGACGCACCGCGAATGTCGCGAGAATATAGAAGATACGGCGCAGCGCCTTCTGCGTTCAGAAGGCGCTGTTTACGCCCGTGCAGATCAACTTCAATTCAACATAGTCATCGATGCCCCAGTGGGAGCCTTCGCGCCCAAGACCTGATTCCTTGACGCCGCCGAAGGGCGCGACCTCCGTAGAGATCAGTCCGCTGTTAAGGCCGACCATTCCATATTCCAGCGCTTCCGAAACGCGGATGCTTCGATCCAGATCTCGCGTGTAGACGTAGCTGGCAAGGCCAGCCGGAGTGTCGTTGGCCATCGCGATCGCCTCCGCCTCGCTTTGGAACCGTACCAGACCGGCGACCGGGCCGAAAGTTTCCTCCTTACAAAGCAGCGCGTCTGCGGAAACATTCGCCAATACCGTGGGAAGGAAAAAATTGCCTTCGCCCTCGATCGCGTGACCGCCGGTCAGAATATGCGCCCCACGCGTCACTGCGTCATCGACATGAGCGGAGGCCTTAGCCACTGCCCGCCCGTCAATCAGGGGGCCTTGGTCTGTGGGTCCGCTCATGCCCGCGCCCACCACAAATTGGCTGACGCGTTCGGCGAGGCGCTCTGCAAAGGCTTCGAAAATGCCATCCTGGACCAGAAAGCGGTTTGCGCAGACGCAGGTTTGGCCGGTGTTGCGAAATTTCGAGATAAGAGCGCCTTCAACCGCGCTTTCGACATCGGCGTCATCGAAGACGATGAAGGGCGCGTTGCCGCCTAGTTCCAGGGAAACACGCTTCACTGTCGACATGCAACGTGCCGCCAGCATTTTGCCCACGCCCGTCGAACCCGTAAACGTGAATTTTCGCACTCGCGGGTCCGTGGTCAGGATTTCCCCGATCGGCGCTGCATCGCCGGTCACGACGTTGAAAATCCCGGCGGGCACCCCCGCTTCTTCCGCCAACACGGCGAGCGCCAGTGCCGAAAAGGGTGTGAGCTCGGAGGGCTTGAGCACCATCGAGCAACCGGCGGCCAAAGCGGGGCCTGCCTTGCGCGTGATCATGGCGAGGGGAAAGTTCCAGGGCGTGACAGCGGCGACGACGCCAACCGGCTCCTTACGTACGGCCAGACGGCGATCGGATGCGTGCGGCTGGATCAGTTCGCCATTGATCCGGCGTGCTTCCTCCGCGAACCATTCCAGAAAAGACGCTGCATAGGCGACCTCGCCTTTGGCCTCGGCAAAAGGCTTGCCCTGCTCCAGCGTCAAAATTGTGGCCAGATCGTCTTGGTGCGTGAGCATCAGTTCGCCCCAGCGCCGCAATATGGCGCCGCGCGCCTTTGCAGCCAGCTTGCGCCAATCGACTTGCGCCCGCCAGGCGGAAGCAACCGCCTGTTTTGTTTCGTCCGCGCCCAAATTGGGCACAGTCCCCAATTCAGAGCCGTCCGCGGGATTGGTGACGGCGATCTTCGCCGCTCCCTCGACCCACTGCCCGTCGATGAAAGCCGCTTCCTTGAGCAGGCCGGGCCGAGAGAGAGTGTGAGGGAAGGTCACGCCACCTCCCTCGCGGGAACTGTCAGCGCCTTCTCCAGAATATTCAGGCCTTGCTCCAATGTTTCGTCCTCAACAGTTAGCGGCACCAATATCCTTATAGCCTGACCGGACTGGCCGCAGCTTAGCAATATCAGCCCTTGTTCGAGCGCGCGAGAGCAGACGCGCTTTGCCTCAACGCCGTCGGGCTGGCCATGTTCATCGACGATGTCGAAGGCAATCATCGCCCCGGGGCCGCGCAGGCCGGTGATCTTCACCAGATTCTTGTTCTCAGCGAACTGCGTAATGCGTTCGCGAATTCTGTGGCCGATGACATTGGCACGGTCGAGGAGACGTTCATCCTCGATAACATCCAGCACGGCCAAGGCTGCAGCCAGCCCGACGGGAGAGCCGCCATAGGTGCCCCCCAGACCGCCCGGGCCGATGACGTCCATCACATCAGCGCGCCCTATGACCCCGGAAATCGGAAAGCCGCCGCCTAGCGATTTCGCCACGGTAAGGAGGTCGGGCTTGATCGGCATATGTTCGATGCCGAACATCTTGCCGGTTCGCCCGAAGCCGGTCTGAACCTCGTCCGCGATCACCAATATGCCATGACGACGACGGATATCATCGAGCGCCTGAAAAAATTCAGGCGGCGGGCTGTGAAAGCCGCCTTCGCCCTGAACCGGCTCGATGATGAAGGCCGCGATGCGTTCTGGCTCGATATCGGCCGCAAACAGGAAGTTGAGAGCCTTGAGCGTTTCCTCAACGCTGACCCCTGTGGTCCGGCTGGGATAGGGGAGATGGTAGATTTCCCCAGGAAAGGGTCCAAGGCCCTTCTTGTAGGGCGAAACCTTGCCGGTCATGGCAGACGTCAGCAGGGTCCGGCCATGGAAGCCGCCCGCAAAGGCGATGATGCCGGGGCGCCCGGTGGCTGCGCGTGCGATCTTGACCGCATTCTCGGTCGCTTCCGCGCCGGTCGTGAAAAAGATGGTCTTGGCATCGCCATCGACGGGCGCCAAAGCGTTCAGCCGCTCAGCCAATTCGATATAAGGCGGATAGGCAACCACCTGAAATGCCGTGTGCGTGTATTTATCGATCTGGTCGCGAACCGCCGTGATCACCTTGGGATGACGATGGCCCACGTTGAGAACCGCGATCCCGCCCGCAAAATCGATATAGGCATTGCCTTCGACATCCCAGATGGTGGCGTTCTCGGCCCTGTCGGCGATAATATTGGTGGCGGTGGCGACGCCCTGCGGAATGGCTTCCTTGCGACGGGCGTTATATTCGGCGTTCCGCATCTGACGACCTTCATGATGGTTTCTGGAATCTGTCTTGATGCTGACACATTAGGGGATTCTGCCTTCCGGAAGCAGTTGCTTTCGGCGGCCGCTTTGGTAACCTGAGGTCACCATCTACTCCTATGGCTGAACGCGATGAATTCACCATTGCCTCCTTTCTCCGCTCTCAAAGCCTTTGAGGCAGTGGGCCGATTGGGTGGTATCCGGCGAGCAGCGAAGGCCCTTGGCGTAAGCCATGCCATTGTCAGCCGTCATGTAAGAGGGCTGGAAGAGCGCCTGGGCGTTACCTTGCTTGACCGGGAAAGCGGGCAGCTCACAGCGGTCGGCGTTGATTATCATGGCCGTTTGGTGAAGGTTTTCAATGAATTGAGGGAAGCAACGGATGCCGTTCAGGGCAGGACCGATGGCAAGCTCGTAATATCCTGCGTCGGGGGGTTGGCATTGCATTGGTTGGCTACGCGGCTCGCAATGTCTTCGGGTCGAAACGGAATGCCGCCGGTCGATCTTCGCTCGGAAGAAGGTCTCCTTGACCTTTCGAACAACGCCGTTGATGGCGATATTCGATATATAGGCGATAGCCAGACGCTGGACCGGAAGCGTGGGGTGAGAACGCTTGAACTGGCGAGGCCACATGTTTTTCCGTTGGCCTCACCGATGTTCGTCTCTCGCTGGGGCGACAAGATCCGTTCGGCGGAAGACCTGGCTACATTGCCGCTGATCGAGGAACGTAGCGATGTGGAATGGCGCATGTGGATGAAGGCGCAATCTATCGATCTTCCCCCGAACACCCCGACCGGCAGATACGGTCATGCTCATCTGGCGCTGGCCGCCGCGCGGGCGGGCCAAGGGATCGCGCTTGGCAATCACTATCTCATTGCCGAAGATCTTGCGGCGGGTAGACTGGTGAAGGTGGTGCCTCGTGAAAAGGAATTCGTGCCTGTGACACTGGGAGCTTATGTTTTCAGGGGTCCCGCCAATCGGTGGTCGGACCCATCAATCGTCCGTTTCAGACGCTGGCTCGCGGCGCAATTCAGTGCGGACCCGGCATATTGACGCGTCTTCAACAGGCTTACGGGGACGCGTTTGCCTGAACATGTTTCGTTTTGAAGTCAGGGCAGGGGAGAATGTCTGAATTGTTGTCACTGGAATATCTGGCTTCCCCTGAGTGGAATGGCAAGATCGCCCAGCTTATCGCTTTGGAAGGTAAGGCGAGAGCAGAGGCGCTGTTTGACATGTTCTCGGCCGCGCTCCGATCAGACGAGATGATGCTGTTTCATTTTCGCGAAAATGTTGGGCCAGAGGTCGTCGAACATCGTACATCGAAATCTGTCAGGCAGCAGCAGATCAATGACTATAAAAATGGATTTTACCTTACCGATCCATTCTATCTCGCCATTGAGCGGTCCATCGAAAATCAGGCGATCAGTCTTAAGGACGTGGTAGATCAGGATGATTTTCAAACCAGCGATTTCTTCGTTCGGCACTATGTTGACACCGATCTTGTCGACGAGATGTGCTATTGCATGTCGGACGGGCAGGGTGGGCACATATTGCTTTCCTTCGCGCGTTCCCGTGATGCGGGGCGTTATTCGGATGAGGAATTGGAACTGGCCAAGGCGATTGCTCCGATTGTCTTCGGTACGCTTTCTTCGAGCTGGCGACATTTTGCCGATCCGAAACTATTTGTTCCTCCTTCGCCCGAAGAAGTGAAGCTGCACGACGATCTGAAAAGAGCTCGCGATAATTTTGGCCGTTCCTTGTTGACCGATCGCGAGTTCGAAGTCGTTCAGATGATGCTTAGGGGATATCCGATAGATGTGATCGCCAAACGGCTGAAAATGGCCGAGGGCACGGCGAAGGTGCATCGGAGGAATATTTACGCCAAGCTGGATATCAGTTCGATGGCGGAGCTGTTTTCGCTGTTCATCGACGTGGTTGGGGAAGTGAATGTCGGCCTGGATGCCGATCCGTTGCTTCAATATGGGCAGGTGCCCCGCAGCAACTGACTTGCCCTGACTGCTCGTGCTCTATTTGTCTTTTGTTTTCCGCATTTTCCGAGCCAGAAGATGATGCCATCTGCTTCGAAAATGCCTCAGGGGGCCGATTCATTATGTCGCAACCATATGCGGATGGAAGCGAGTTGGACTGAGGCGAGGAAGTTGTCGTCGCGCTTGTCGTATCGGGTGGCACCGGGCGGAACTGCTTGAGTTTGCTGAAGAAGCGTTCGACGAGATTGCGGTATTGCCCGTCGGACGTTCTATCGCGGGTATGATCGCTTCGTCGAAGGCGGGCCGGAAGCGCTGGAAGATCGGCCATCGGCGTCAAGCCGGGTGTGGAACCGCATCGGCGACGATATCCAGCATCAGATCGTCGAGATGGCGCTGGATTACAGCGAGTTGTCACCACGCGAACTGGCGGTACGCTTCACCGACGAGAAACGCTACTTCGTGTCGGAAGCCTTGGTTTACCGCCTTTTGAAGGCCCATGACGTGATCACCAGCCCGGCTTATGTCGCGATCAAGGCCGCTGATCAGTTCCATACCAAGACCACGTGGCCGAATGAGATGTGGCAAACCGACTTCACCTACTTCAAGATCATCGGGTGGGGCTGGATGTATCGGCGCTTGCAACACCGCAAGCTCGCCGCCTGACATCAAAACCCAGACGGATCCGCACTCCGCTAATTACGACGAGACGTGTGCCGAATGTTCTGACGACGGACAATGCCGATCAACTGCGCCGCGCGCGTGAACGACCCTGTGGACGCCACAGCCAGAAATTCGTCGAACCCGTCCCAGGACGACATAACTATCCCTCCCACGCAATAGTGTATTGAGGAAAAACCCTATTACCGCCTTATTGGCCTAGTGCTAAGAGGCGCAATGTCATTTCGGATCGAGGAAATCGAATGAAAACCCGCGCCGCCGTCGCTTTCGAAGCCAAAAACCCCCTTGAGATAGTGGAGTTGGACCTGGAGGGACCAAAGGCTGGTGAGGTCCTGGTGGAAATCATGGCGACGGGGATCTGCCACACGGATGCCTACACGCTCGATGGTTTCGACAGCGAAGGCATCTTCCCCTCGATCCTGGGCCATGAGGGGGCAGGGATAGTTCGGGAGGTCGGTTCAGGCGTGACCTCCGTCAAGCCCGGCGATCACGTCATTCCGCTTTACACGCCCGAATGCCGCCAGTGCAAAAGCTGTCTTTCGGGCAAGACCAACCTGTGCACCGCGATCCGCGCCACCCAGGGCAAGGGGCTCATGCCCGATGGCACTACCCGCTTTTCCTACAAGGGGCAGCCGATCTTCCACTATATGGGCTGCTCGACCTTCTCCAATTTCACCGTTCTGCCGGAAATCGCCGTGGCGAAGATCAGGGAGGACGCGCCGTTCCAGTCGAGCTGTTATATTGGCTGCGGCGTCACCACCGGGGTCGGCGCGGTCGTCAACACCGCAAAGGTGAAGGCCGGCGAGAATGTGGTCGTCTTCGGCCTTGGCGGCATCGGCCTTAATGTGATCCAGGGCGCCAAAATGGTGGGCGCGGGCAAGATCATCGGCATCGACATCAACGCCGGCCGAGAGGAATGGGGCCGCAAGTTCGGCATGACTCATTTCATCAACAGCAAGGGACTGTCGCGCGACGAAACCGTGGCGAAGATCCTTGAGGTCACGGATGGCGGGGCCGACTATAGCTTCGACGCCACCGGCAACACCGAAGTCATGCGCACGGCGTTGGAATGCTGCCATCGCGGCTGGGGTGAAAGCATCATCATCGGCGTGGCTGAGGCCGGGAAGGAAATCAGCACCCGCCCGTTCCAACTCGTGACCGGCCGGGTGTGGAAGGGTACGGCTTTCGGCGGCGCGAAAGGCCGGACCGATGTTCCCAAGATCGTCGACTGGTACATGAACGGGCATATTCAGATCGACCCGATGATCACCCATCTTCTGACGCTGGATGAAATCAACAAAGGCTTTGACCTCATGCACGCGGGCGAAAGCATCAGGTCGGTGGTCCTTTTCTGAAAACACAGCGTCAACGGGAGCGGAATATCCAGATGGCAGTAATCTCCGAGGATGGCGGCACCGCCCCCTTTTCGCTATCCGGCGGGCACTGACCAATGAGCATAGAGCAGGTCAGCGCGAGCCGTTCGTTCGAATGCGTGCAAGGGGTGTACAAGCACGCGTCGAGCGCGACCGGAACGGAGATGACCTTTTCGGTCTTCGTTCCACCACAGGCGGAGGGGCGGAAGCTCCCCATTGTCTGGTATCTGTCCGGGCTGACCTGCACCCACGCAAATGTGACGGAAAAGGGCGAGTTTCGCCGCGCATGCGCCGATCTTGGGCTGATCTTCATAGCGCCCGATACATCGCCGCGCGGCGATGATGTACCGGACGATCCGGCGGGCGCTTATGATTTCGGCCTTGGCGCGGGCTTCTACGTCGATGCGACCGAAGCGCCCTACAACCGCCATTATAAGATGTGGTCCTATCTTACAGACGAACTGCCACAAGTGATCGCGGACAATTTCCCCGCCGATATGACCCGGCAGTCGATCATGGGCCACTCCATGGGCGGTCATGGCGCCCTGACCATCGGACTGCGCCACCCGGATCGATATGCGGCAGTTTCTGCCTTCGCCCCCATCGTTGCCCCAAGTCAGGTTCCCTGGGGGCATAAGGCTTTGTCAGGATATCTCGGCAACGACCGCAACGCCTGGCGAAAGCATGATGCGGTAGCCTTGATTGAGGACGGCGCGAGGGTCAGCGCGCTGTTGGTAGACCAAGGCGGGGCAGACATGTTTCTGGATCAGGAACTGCGCCCCCATCTGCTGAAGGACGCCTGCGCCGCAGCGAATATCGATCTCACCCTCAACATGCGCGAGGGCTATGATCACAGCTATTATTTCATTTCCACCTTTATGGCGGATCATCTCCGCTGGCACGCGTCACGTTTGGCTATCCACAAATGAACAGCAGATGGTTCATCCGATATTCGAGGTGGAATAAGCGCTCCGCTTCGGCATAGTCCCGCTTGCCGCTGTAGCGATGAGCGTTATGTCACCGCCGACGCAAAAGCTCCTTCGTTCTGCATGGTCGATCAGTACGGCGGTTTCGGTATCATCGACCCGTCAGCCATGCGCGATATAAGTATCGTACCGTAGCGCGCCCCCGACGCGACCGTCCTACTTCAAGCATTCAAAGCCCCGCCTTGGCTTATTGACGTCAACATGCTGTCGAGAAGCGGGACGTAGATCAGACGAGGAATTGAGATGGACCATGCCCGTCACGATCATCACGCCTCCGTAGTGGAGCAGGACGTGCACGATCCCGTCTGCGATATGTTGGTCGATCCGCATGGTACGGCGCATCGCGCCGAGCATGGCGGCAAGACTTTCTATTTTTGCAGCAGTAAGTGCCAGGCAAAGTTCGCGGCCGATCCCCTACGCTATATTGGCGGAACGCCGCCCATCCCGAACGCAAACCCTGATGGCACGATCTGGACCTGCCCAATGCACCCGGAAGTGCGACAGGATCATCCCGGCGCCTGTCCGATCTGCGGCATGGCTCTCGAACCGGAAATGGCGCGTGCGGAGAGCGGTCCCAGTCCGGAACTGGCCGACATGACACGTCGCTTCTGGATTGGCCTCATCCTCGCCTTTCCCGTGCTCGTGCTTGAAATGGGCGGGCATCTGTTTCCCGCTCTTCATCATTTCGTGCCTATGCCGGTTTCAACGGGGATTCAGCTAGTGCTGGCGACGCCCGTCGTGCTTTGGGCCGGATGGCCGTTTTTTACGCGGGGCTGGGCCTCTCTCAAGACCCGCAACCTGAACATGTTCACCCTGATTGCCATGGGCACGGGTGTCGCATGGGCTTATAGCATGGTCGCCGCACTGGCCCCCGAGCTGTTCCCTCCAGCCTTCCGCAACGCCGATGGCATGGTGGCTGTGTATTTCGAGGCTGCGGCGGTGATCACTGTCCTCGTCCTGCTTGGCCAGCTTCTCGAACTGCGCGCGCGCGAGCGAACGTCAGGTGCGATCAAGGCACTCCTCCGCCTTGCCCCCAAGACGGCCCGCCGTTTGCTCGCAAATGGCGAGGATGAGGAGATCAGTCTCGATCTCGTCGGCGTTGGCGACCGTCTTCGGGTGCGACCGGGCGAAAAGGTGCCCGTAGATGGGACTGTCGAGGACGGACGTTCATCACTGGACGAGTCCATGGTGACGGGAGAATCCATGCCGGTCACCAAGGCCAAGGGCGACAGCGTCATCGGCGGTACACTCAACCAGACCGGCGCCCTTGTCGTCGTGGCCACCAAGGTCGGCCGCGACACGATGCTGGCCCGCATCGTGCAGATGGTCGCCGAGGCGCAGCGGTCGCGCGCGCCGATCCAGCGCATGGCCGATCAGGTTTCGGGCTGGTTCGTGCCGGTCGTCATCGCCGTCGCTGTCCTTGCTTTCGCCGGTTGGGGTATCTGGGGGCCGGAGCCTCGCTTCGCCTACGGTCTCGTCTCGGCTGTCGCGGTACTCATTATCGCCTGCCCCTGTGCGCTGGGCCTGGCAACCCCGATGTCTATCATGGTGGGCGTGGGCCGGGGCGCGGGCCTTGGCGTTCTCATCAAGAATGCCGAAGCGCTGGAGCATATGGAGAAGGTCGACACACTGGTCGTCGACAAGACCGGCACGCTTACGGAAGGGCGTCCCGCCGTGACCGCCATTGTGCCGACTGAAGGCCAGATGGAGGCCGAGTTACTACGCTTCGCCGCCTCGGTCGAACGGGCCTCGGAGCATCCGCTTGCTCTTGCCATTGTCGAAGCCGCCCGGGGCCGGTCGATGGTCTTGCCCGAGGTTGGCAAGTTCGATTCTCCGACCGGACGCGGAGCGACCGGCATCGTCGAAGGCCGCAGGATCGTCCTTGGCAATGCGTCATTTCTTGATGATCAGGGCGTCGATACCAGTGCGCTCGCCGCTGCCGCTGACGATCTGCGGAGGGACGGCGCAACTGCGATCTTCGTTGGTATCGACGGCGAAGCGGCAGGTATTATTGCCATCGCAGATCCCGTTAAGCAGACCACCCCGGAAGCGCTCGCCGCACTGCGTAAGGAGGGAATCCGCGTCGTGATGCTGACCGGCGACAACAAGACAACGGCGCAAGCGGTGGCGGCACGGCTGGGCATCGACGAGGTCGAGGCGGACGTGCTGCCCGATCAAAAGAGCGCGGTCATCGCCAAGCTCAAGAGTGAGGGCCGGGTGGTCGCCATGGCCGGTGATGGCGTGAACGACGCTCCAGCCCTTGCCGCCGCCGATGTCGGCATTGCCATGGGCTCTGGAACGGATGTCGCCATCGAGAGCGCAGGCGTGACCTTGCTCAAGGGCGACCTCAACGGCATCGTGCGTGCCCGCCTCCTTAGCCGTGCGACCATGTCGAACATTCGGCAAAACCTGGTCTTCGCCTTCATCTACAATGCTGCGGGCGTGCCGATCGCGGCGGGCCTGCTCTACCCGCTATTCGGCATCCTGCTTTCACCCATGATTGCAGCGGCGGCGATGGCGCTTTCATCCGTCAGCGTCGTCACCAATGCTCTGAGGCTGAACAGGCAAACTCTATGAACATGGACGGACGGTTTCCCAAATCCTCTGTCAGCATATTTCGGAAAGGAGCCTACGCGATCCCGGATCGTCCATTCTAATCAGAAAGAAGCGGATTGCCCAGATTGGGCGGGGTTTGGGCGCGCGCTCCGTGCCAACCTTGTGTCCCACGTTTCACGAAACTCGCTCACGGGGATGTCGGTCGAACCAGAAGTCGCGCGCCTGAAATAGTCAGCTATCCGTTCAGAGCGCGTAGTCGATCTGAGCCCAGAATTTCTTCGTGTCAGCGTCACCAGTGAAGCTGGCGATCCCCTTGCGATCATAATCGGCATATTTGACGAGCGCGTTCAGATGCTTGTTAATCTTCAGCGTGACCTGCGCATTATACTCGTCGCCATAATGGATCGACAGCCGGTCGCTGCTGAAATGATGATAGGTGAAGGACGCGACGAGCGGTCCCGCCTTGCCGATCTTGGGCACGGTATAGCCGACGCCGGCATAATAATCCTGAATGCCCGTCCCCGGCGTCGTCAGGAACTTGTCGGCCCAGCCGTTGAACTTGTGCAGCGTCGCGAAGGGCGTCTGGAAGGCGAAGCCGCCCGCAATCCCCGTCGCGCCCGCATCGGAGCCGAGCAGTTCATATCCGCCGGTCAGCTTGAACGCAGCGACATCCAGCCCCAGTTCCGCTGCGGCGTAATCCGCCGAATAATCGACAGGATTGCCCCTATAGTCGCTTTGATGCGCATAGCTGGCGAGGTAGCTGAGCTTCACCTTCTTCGACAGCGGCATCGCGCCCGCGAACCGCGCACCATAGGTCTGGCTGCTGTTCCGGAGCAGCGCCGCCACAGCTTCATCCTCATCGACGAGATAGGCAAAGCCGGTCAGCGTGCCGTACTTGGTCTTGTACAAAACATTGGCGAAGATATCGTCGCCGTCGATTTGGGTCGGCCGGTTGGTCGCGCCGAACTTGCCGCCGTCGATACCCCAGATGGTCCGGGCCGAAATCGCGTAGGTCACGTCGACCTTCAGATTTTTGAAGCCCATATATTCGACGCGCACGGCATCGAACGTCTGTTCATTCTGGCGCCAGGCGACCGATCCGACGAAACGCTGATCGTCCAGATTGATCCGCTGACGCCCGACCGTCACCACTAGCGGCTTGGTGCGATACTGGAGCTGGAGGCGGTTCAGCTCGACATTTTCCGGGTCTGGCACCACCGGATAGAGCGTCTTGCCATTGACGCCGCTGTTATAATCCTCGTCGATCGCCAGCGTGCCTTCCCCCTCGGCCAGGAAGGCGAACGGCCCCTTGGAAATCTCGCCACCCGCGCGCAGACGCACAGTCACCGCATCGGCATCGCGGCTGCTGGTGAGCGGCGCAGGACCATCCTGGTCCACCGTCTCATACCGCAGACGCGCCTCGATGATCGGCTTGAACACAATGTCCTGCGCCAGCGCCGGTCCTGCGATGGCAGTCAAGGCCGTTGCCGACAACAGAAATGAAATTCTACCCATAAATCCCCCTTAAAATTGCTCCCGATGGCTTTTTTCGGCCTTTTCAGAGCATCCTCTCCAAGCTGGACTATTGTTGGTGAAATCTCAGGCGGCGAGCGTTGCTGGATTGCGGTAGCGCTCGTGCAGGAAGTGGATGACGGCCGATCGCGCCTCGGCATATTCGGGCGTATCGATGGCTTCGAGCCGGTTGCGCGGCCTGGCGAGCGCGATGGTGCGATCCTCACCGATGCGCGCCGCCGGGCCGTTGGTCATCATCACCACCCGGTCCGCCAACAGCACGGCTTCATCCACGTCATGGGTGATCATCAACACGGTGTTGTTGAGCCGCGCCTGCAAATCCATGACCACATCCTGCAACGCGGCTCGCGTCAGCGCGTCGAGCGCGCCGAACGGTTCGTCCATCAACAGCACGCGGGGGTTCATGGCGATAGCACGGGCAATGCCGACGCGCTGTTTCATGCCGCCCGAAAGCTCGCCCGGCCGCTTGGCGGGGGCATGCGCCATCTGGACCAGTTCCAGATTATGCATGACCCAATCCTTGCGTTCGGCCTTGCTCTTGCCCTGCGCCGTCTTGTCGACCGCCAGCCGCACATTTTCCTCGACCGTCAACCAGGGCAGCAGCGAATGGTCCTGAAAGACCACCGCCCGATCCGGTCCCGGCGCATCCACCACTTCCCCATCTAGGAAGATGGCGCCGCGCGTCGGCTTGACCAGGCCCGCCACGGCATTGAGCAGGGTCGACTTGCCGCAGCCCGAATGGCCGATCAGCGCCACGAACTGCCCCTTTTCAACTTCCAGATCGATTCCGTCGAGCGCGCAGAAGCGTCCCGCCTTGGTCGGAAACTCGACCGTGATACCCTCTAGCGCCAGATAGCTGCGTTGTTTCATGAACGCCTCCCTTGTTCAGCCTGCGCGGCCGATGATGCGGCCCGCAAAGGCGACGATGCGGTCCAGCGCGAAGCCCACCAGCCCGATCCAGATCAGCGCCACGATGGTGTCGGTCAGCAGCGAACTGTTGTAACTGTCCCAGATGAAGAAGCCGACACCGGTGCCGCCCTGCACCATTTCAGCCGCTACAATGGCGAGCCAGCTCATGCCGACGCCGATGCGCAGGCCGGTGAACATGTGTGGCACCGTGGCGGGCAACATGATGCGGGTAAAATATTCGATTGGATTGAGCGCCAGCACCTTGGCGACATTGCGATAGGCCACCGGAATGGTTTGCACGCCCGCGGCGGTATTCAGGATCACCGGCCAGATTGCGGTGATGAAGATCAGGAAGATCGCCGAGGGCTGCGCCTGCTGAAAAATGGCGAGGCTGATCGGCAGCCATGCCAGCGGCGGCACCGTCCGTAGCACCTGGAACAGCGGATCGAGCGCCCGGAAGGCAAATATGCTCTGCCCGATCAAAATGCCCAGCGCCACGCCGACGATCGAGGCCAGGCTGTAACCGATCAGCACACGGCTGAGGCTGGTCAGCACATGCCCGGCAATGCCGACATCGCCGCCATCCTGAATGCTGAAATGGGTCAACCCAATGTCCACGCCCTTGAACGGATGGACGATCACCTCATGACTTTCCTGCCAGACCTTGATCGGGCTGGGAAAGGTCGCGTCGGGCGAACCGCACAGCAGCTGCCAGAAGGCAAGCAACCCGACCAGCATCACCAGAGTCGGCAGAACATTCGCGGCCACGGCCCGCGCCGCTTTCGCCAGCGGATGGACCGGCGCCGCGACCGGTTCGAAACTGCGGCGCGCAATCGCTTCTTCGGGATAGGGCACAATGACCCCCAATTCGGTTGCGGCTGTAGCGGCACCGGCGGCCGAAGCCGACGGTACGCTTTTGCCGTTGGATGATGGCGAAGCCATGGCTTTCTCCCTCAATCAGACGCGCTTGATCGCCAGGCTGGCCAGATAGGCCTTGGGATTGGCGGGATCGAATGTCTTGCCGTCGAAGAATTTCTCGACGCCGCGGCTGTCACTGGCCGGACCCTTGCCCCCCAGCATCGCGGCTGCCTTGCGCCAGATGTCGGATCGGTTGACCTTTGCAATCGTGCCCTTGGTGTCGAGTGCCATGGGCAGCTTACCCCAGCGCTGCTCCTCGGTCAGGAACCACAGGTCATGGCTCTTGTAAGGGAAGCTGGCATAGCCGTTCCAGAACTTCATCTTGAACGGTGCGTTCGGATATTTCCGCCCGTCGCCCATGGCGAAATTGCCCTGCAACCGGTCGGCAATGTCGGTGATCGGACATTTCAGATAATCGCGACCCGCGATAGCCCCGGCGAGGCGCGTGACATTGTTCGGATTGTCGGCCCAGCGCTGCGCCTCCAGCACTGCCGCCGTGATCGCGACGGCCGCGCGCGGATATTTGGCGACCCAGTCGGAGCGCATGGCAAAGCTTTTTTCGGGATGGTTCATCCACATCTGGCCAGTCGATACGGCGGTATAGCCCAGTTGTTGCGCGACCAACTGGTCGTTCCACGGCTCACCCACGCAGAAGGCGTCCATCGTGTCCGCCTTCATGTTCGCGACCATCTGCGCCGGCGGAATGGTGATCAATTCCACATCCTTGTCGGGATCGATGCCGCCCGCCGCCAGCCAATAGCGGATCCACAGGTCATGCGTCCCGCCGGGGAAGGTCATGGCCATGGTGATCTTCTTGCCCGCGCCCTTGCGCTGCGCGATCACGCCCTTCATCTTGGCGGCGTTGATATCGGCCTTGGCACCCAGATATTCCTTGGACACCGAAATGCCCTGGCCGTTGACGTTGAGGCGGGCAAGAATGCTCATTGGCGTTGCCTTGCCGATCCGGCCCAGCGTCAAAAGATAGGGCATGGGGGTCAGTATATGCGCGCCATCAATGCCGCCAGCCGCGCCGCCCAACACCAGATTGTCCCGCGTCGCGCCCCAACTCGCCTGCTTCGTGACCTGCACATCAGGCATGCCATATTTGGCGAAAAGACCCAGTTCCTTGGCAATGATCAGCGGCGCCGCGTCCGTCAGCGCAATGAAGCCGAGCTTGGCGCCGGTGACTTCCGGCCCAGCGCTAGCAGCAAAGGCGCCGGACGGAAAAGCCTGTTGCACTGCGGCGAAAAGCGCCGCAGTTCCAGTCGTCTTGAGCAGCCCGCGCCGACTGACGCCATTCGGATTGTCCACCTCTGCCATTCCCCAAATTCCTTCCCTGTTGTGCGCTTCGGCTGCACAAAGGCGCAGCCAGCCGTCGCCGGAAATGCGTTCCGGCGTTTGAAGATGATGTTGAGAGCCGCGCGGCAGCATCCAGGCCGCCAGCGGAAAACCAATAAAAAAGCCGCCAGGATAAAGGTCGATCGACCTATCCGGGCGGCGTCATTGCCGTGCAGATCCGTTTTAAGGATCGACGTTGAACCCTGCCGTCATCGGCGCGGTTCAACTTATGGATCGAAGCGCCCCTGCTTCGATCAAAAGCAAGCTGTCATCGATTCATTGGAGTCGCAAGCATTTTTTTGCGCTGCACAAATTTAATTCGACCATTGTCTTCCGCTCAGACGAGGAGGACATAAGCCGCCCCCAACCCGACGCACGTAAACAGGACCGGGATCATGCCGACTTTGAAGCGGAAGACGGCGATCGCTGCGCCCACTGCCAAAACAAGCGCCGGAAGGTTCAGCGACGCCAGAACGGGCATATCGAAACTGCTGCCCAGGAAATGGACCGGCCGTACTTCGCGGAACAGGGTATGGATCGCAAACCACAGCGCCAGGTTCAGGATAACCCCGACCACGGCGGCAGTGATTGCGCCAAGAGACGCCGAAAGTGCCCGGTTCCCTCTCAGCCCTTCGACAAAGGGCGCGCCCGCGAAAATCCAAAGGAAGCAAGGCACGAACGTAACCCAGGTGGTGAGGATTGCCCCCAGCGTTGCCGCCACGAGCGGGTTCAACCCGGTCGCTTCGCGAAATGCCGCGAGGAAGCCGACGAACTGCGTCACCATGATGAGCGGACCGGGCGTCGTTTCCGCCAGCCCCAGACCATCCAGCATCTCGCCGGGGCGCAACCAGCCGAAGGTGCCCACCGCCTCTTGCGCCACATAGGCCAACACCGCGTAGGCTCCGCCGAAGGTCACGACCGCCATCTGGCTGAAGAAGGCCGCGATTTTGGTGAAGACATCATTGGGTCCCGCGAAAACAAACAGCAGGACCACGGGTGCGAGCCAGAGGAACAGCAAGGTTGTCGAAATCTTGAGCGACCAGGAAAGGTTGGGCCGGGCGTGATCCGGCAGGCCTTCGCCAAGTGCGGTGTCGCGATCATGGACAATGTTGCCGCCGCCCGATCCGTGGCTGCCGCCGCCCCTGAACGCGGGAAGACCCGCCCGGCCGCCGATATAGCCGCCCAGTGCGGCCGCCAATATGATGACGGGGAAGGGCGCGCCCAGGAAGAAGATCGCTGCGAAAGCTGCGACCGCCATGCCCCGCATCACGTTGTTCTTGAGCGCGCGGGAGCCGACGCGAACAACTGCCTGAACGACGACCGCCAAAACAGCGGCTTTGAGGCCGAAGAAAAGGCCTTCGATCAGAGGCGCATGACCGAGCAGCACATAGATGTAGCTCAGCGCCAGGATCGCCAGGAAGCCGGGGAGGACAAACAGGGCTCCGGCGACCAACCCGCCCTTGGTTTGGTGCAACAGCCAGCCAATATAGGCCGCCAGTTGCTGCGCCTCTGGACCAGGCAGTAACATGCAATAGTTGAGTGCGTGCAGGAAGCGTTCCTCACCGATCCAGCGTTTCTCATCGACAAGGATGCGGTGCATGACGGCGATCTGACCTGCGGGTCCGCCGAAACTCAGCGCGGCGATCCGCGCCCAGACGCGCACGGCCTCACCAAAGGCGATTCCATGATCTCCGGGCGTAACAGCGACGCCTTCGTCAAGATCGGTGATGGTGGCGCTCATCGGTCGGACTTTCTTGTGCTGAAATAGGCGTGGAACTGGTTGAGCGCCTCGCTGGCGGTGGCGATGCGCTGGAAATCGTCGTCAGTCGACGTGCAGACACCCGACAGAATGGCGCCGACGCCCGCCGTTTCGGGCCGGGCGAACTTGCCGTCGCCAATGTCCAGCTCATGGATGATCTCACTCATGGCGACGAGCGCATGATCATTCATCAGGTCAGCGTGCACGAGCAGCGTCTCGAAGCTGCAACGGTCGCCTTCATGCGTGAATTCGGCATCGACCATGTCGAAGCGGAACTCGCCCTCGACGGGATTATAATGGCGGCTCTCGACGAATTTGAACCGGGCATCCGGGTCGATAAAGCGCCGGATCAACCAGGCGCAGGCGATGCGATCGACATGGACGCCGCTGCGCGTGACCCAGGTGCGGCCGATAAGGTCGATCGGCTGTGGTGTATCTGCCGGTTCGGCTCGGCTCACATCGGGATGCTGATAACGTTGGCGGTCCAGCTCCGCCAGCGCGGCCTCGGCGTCCTGACGACCATGAGCGCCAAAGAAGTCCAATCGGCTGGCCTCTTCCATCCGCTTTTGCAGGCGCGCAATATCGGCACTGCTGGTCGGCCCCGTTTCCAGCAGCCGGCGAGCGGCCTGCGCGATCTCGTCATAGTCCGCATCTCGCGCGGTATCGAACAACGCGCGCACGTCCAGGTCGGTCTGGCCAACCAACAGACGGGCCTCGATGAGGGTCGCTTCGCCGCCATTTTCCGTGATCTCGGTCAGAAGCTCCCGGAACGCCGCCTCACCCTCGGCCGAGCGCGGCAGGACATGGACGGCATTTTTGAGAGGAACGGCGCCAATCGCCTGCAATCGCCGCCAGATTTTTACCCGGAGATAGGGCGGCTTCGCAGGAAGCTGATGCAGGAGGGCAAGCCAAAGGCTGGTATCGGTCGGAAGCATGATGCATATGTATCATATAAAAGATTCATGAGTAATAGGAATATCAATTTCAGATATCTTGTTCCAGCGATGGCCGCCATCCTGCGTGATTGGGAGGATTTCAGGATTGTCGTGGATCAACTGCCGAAGCAACGCCTCCTTGAACCCGTCCGCTGATCCAGTTCGACGCTCCAGTTTTTGGGTCTTTCATCCGCCGCTATCAGGAAAGGCGCGCCGAGCGCTTGACGGGCGGGCAGGGGGCTCATCTGGGTCGCAGGCTGAAGGCAGCGTCCCTCCGCGGCGAGGCGAGGCGCAATAAGGCCTGTGGGGATTTAAGATTCCCATTTTGGCGAAGATGTGATTCACGCTTTGGATGGATCGCTTCGTATTGACCGACGCCCAATGGGCGAAGATGGAACCGCATTGTCTGGGTAAGCCGACTGACCGAGGGCGGAGCGGGAGAAACAACCGGCTATTTATGGAGGCCGTGCTGTGGATTATCCGGACAGGCAGTCCATGGCGCGACCTTCCTGCGGTGTTCGGTAACTGGAGCACGGTGTTCCGACGATTCCGCGACTGGCGCAAAGCCGATGTTTTCAAACCCACGTCGAAGCAAGCCCATCCCGCTCGGTAGCGAGATGTACAAGTGGCGGCATTTGATCGAAAACTTTTTCTGCAAACTCAAAGAGTTCAAGCGCATCGCCATGCGCGCCTGCAAAACAGATCAAAGCTTCGAGGCCATGATCTGCCTCCCCGCCGCCGTCATCAACTCGCGATGAATCCCCACAGGCCTTAGGTTGCAGACCCACAATCGCCATAGTCCGGTGTAGATGTAGCTAAGCGAAACTCTTGTATTTGCTGCCACGCTAATCGTGCAAGCTCCGGAAATGCTTCGGCCCGCTCCGCTGCTTGCACGGATGACGCCGTGCCGCGGATGACGCGGCCTTTGATGCCGTGAAAGATGGCCGCCAACCGAAAGAAATTGAACGCAATATAGAAATGGTAATTGGGAATAGAGGCTCTGCCTGTCCGCTTACAATAAGCTGCGACATATTCGTCCTCAGTTGGAATATTGAATGCGGCAAGGTCGACGCCGCCCAACCCCGCCACGATGTGGGGCGGCATACGGTACATCATCGCGTTATAGGCGAAGTCCGCGAGCGGATTACCGAGCGTCGACAGTTCCCAGTCGAGAACGGCCACAACCCGCGGTTCCGTTGGGTGGAAGATCATATTGTCAACGCGGAAGTCGCCATGCACGATCGATGACTCGTCGTCGGGCGGAATATTAGCGGGCAGCCATTCGATCAGTCGATCCATGTTCGGATCGCGTCCGGCCTCGACATCTCCAAGGTACTGCCGCGACCAGCGGTCGATCTGGCGTGCGAAGTAATTGCCAGGCCGGCCATATTCACCCAGCCCTACGGCGTGGTAATCAACTCCGTGAAGCTGGGCCATGGCAGCGTTCATCGCATCGAAATAGGCCGGGCGGTCGGCAACATTAACCTCTGGCAGCGTAGCATCCCAGAAGATGCGCCCTTCCACCAATTCCATGACATAGAACCATCGGCCGATCACGCTATCGTCAGTGCACAGGCCATAGACATGCGCCACCGGGAAGCCGGCTTTTTCAAGGCCGGTCAATACCTGCGCCTCGCGTTCGATCGCATGCGCCCCGGCCAGTAACTGCCCCACAGGCTTACAGCGCAGAACATAAGCCCGGCCAGGCGTCATAAGCCGGTAAGTCGGGTTGGATTGCCCGCCCTTGAACTGGTCAACACTCAACGGACCGGTGAAACCCGCGACATTCGACTTCATCCAGCGGGCCATCGCCTGCTCATCGAAGCCCTGACCCGCGCGTACCGGGGTCGTGCCCACATTGGACTGCGGATCGGTGCTCATTCAATATTCGCAATCGCGAAGGTGCGCTTGATTTTTTTGGCCAGCGACCATTTATGAACTTCTGTCGGACCGTCATAAATGCGAAAAGCCCGGACTTCGCGAAAGACCTGCTCGACGACCGTATCGCGCGATACCCCCGTGCCGCCCAATATCTGTACGCAACGGTCAGCCACGCGGTAGAGCGCCTCCGACACCGCAACCTTTGTCATAGAGCTTTCAGTCACAGCTTTGTCTCCGCGGTCGAGTGCATCGGCGCACCAGTCGATGATCAATTCACTCTGTTTGAGGTCGATCAAATTTTCCGCCAGCATAAAGCCGACGCCTTCGTGATCGATCAGCAACTGGCCGAAGGCCTTGCGTTTGAGCGCATAGGCTGTCGCAATTTCGTTGGCACGCATAGCGCTCCCCAACCAGCGCATACAATGTGTCAGCCGGGCCGGGCTGAGGCGTATCTGTGCGTAGGCGAACCCTTCGTGCGGCGCACCGAGGATGGCGCTCGTCGGCAGGCGCAAATCCTTGATCGTGACGACCGCGTGGCCGCCCGGCATCGAACTGTCGATCGTCTCGATCAGCCGATCGAACTTGATCGCCGGATGCGGAAGATCGACCAGAAACATGGTCGCGGTATCCTTGCCGTCGCGCACCGTCTTTGCCATCAGGATCGCGAAGGCCGCGCCTTCGAAGCCCGTCGCGAACGCCTTGCGCCCGTTCACGATCCAGTAGTCGCCGTCCTGCCGCGCCATCGTCATCATCATCGAGGGATCGGACCCGGCGCCGCCCTCTTCCGCTGGTTCCGTCATCAGGAAGCAGGAGCGGCCGTGCCCCGCGATCAGCGGATCAAGGAAACGCGCTTTCTGCTCTGTCGTTGCGACGTGGCCCAGAAGGTAGATATTGCCCTCATCCGGCGCAGATGTGTTCAAAGCGACGGGGCCGAGCGGTGACAGGCCCGAAGCGCGCAGGATCAGTGCGGTCCCGCGGTGGGTGAAGTGAGAGCCATCTGGCCGAACATGCGGTGTCAGCAGTCCCGAAGCGATGGCCTTGGCCCGCATCTCCTGGACCAACGCATCGGATGGCCCATGACCTCCCTGGTGATAATCCGCCTCAAAAGGGATGACGACATTCCTGACGAAAGCTTCCACCTTGCCAGCGATGATTTGCGCTTCGCCGAGATCATTTTCCATCAACTTGTGTTCCTGCACATGGCTGGACGGAGGGACTGCCTATTGCCCTGTTGGACCTCACAGCGCCTCGATCCCGGCCCTCAGTGCATTGAGGAAAGCGATGACGGGGCCTCCGTCGATCGCGCGGTGGTCGAAGGTCAGTGAAAAACAGACCATCGGCTTCACCGCCACAGTCCATTCACCGTCTACCATCGCTGCGCGAGGCGAGTGAACGATGCCGCCCACGCCCAGCAGCGCAACTTGCGGAACATTCAGCAAGGCTTCGGCGCGCATGACAGGTCCGACAGAGCCGGGATTGGAGATCGTAAACGTTCCACCTTCCAGATCCGTTTGCCTGACCGATCCGGTACGGACGCTCTCCGCCAATGCGGCGATTGCCTGAGTGAGTGCCATCGGGTCTTGCTGTTCCGCGTTACGGATCACCGGCACTATCAGGCCATCTTCCGCATCGACCGCGATCCCCAGATTGACCGTTGGCCAAAGCGACAGTTCCTGCTCGCCCCAAGTCGCATTTAACTTTGGATGTTTGAGAATGGTTGTCGCAGTGACATGGGCGATATAGCCCAGAATGGAAGGCGTGGGTTGCCCAGCCTCTTTCAGGGCGGCGCGCCTTGCGAATAGCGCCGAAAGATCGATTTCCATATCCGCCGTCAACGAAGGCACTGCCGCCGCTTTCGTCAGCGTTTGGGCAATGGCCTTTCGCCGCATCGAGTGCGGCGCGAGCGTCGGCCGATTGCCGCCGCCTGCGGCAAGAACGTCGTCCTGCGTGACTTTGCCGCCGGGTCCGGTTCCGGTCACGGCCGACAGGTCAACGCCATGATCCTTTGCAAGTTTGCGAACCAGCGGACTTATCCGTCCCGCAATGCTTTTCGTGTCAGTCGGGTCGGCCGTTGCGGTCGAGGGCGCAATGGCCTGTTCCGCAACTGTGGCCGGGCCATCCTCATCAATTGCCGCCAGCGCCTCCGCGATCGCGGTCGGTGACGTGCCGGGCGGAACCCAGAGGCCGACCTTGTCGCCAATCTTCATCTCGTCGTCTGCCCGACCGATCTGTCGGGCGAGTATCCCGGCCTCGACCGCTTCGACTTCCGTTGCGGTCTTGTCCGTCTCCACCTCGTAGAGGATATCGCCTTCTTTGAAACTGTCGCCTTCCGAAATTCGCCATTCAAGGATCTTGGCATTCTCTACCGAGCCCATTTGCGGAATGTTGAGGGTGTGTAGAATGGACATTGGCATTTCCTCAAAGGCTCATCAGGTCCCGTGCCATCTGTGCGATGGCATCGATGGACGGGATCGAAAGGGCTTCCAGATCACTGTGCTGGGGCAACGGAAAATCCTTCGCGCCAAGGCGCAGGATTGGTGCTTCCAGATCGAAAAATGCGGTTTCCTGTATCTGCGCCGCGATTTCCGCGCCGGGGCCAGCGGTCTTGGCCGCTTCATGGACGACCATTGCACGATGCGTCTTGCGCACCGATCCGAGCACGCAGTCCCAGTCCAATGGCACAAGGCTGCGAAGATCGATCACCTCGACATCGATGCCGTCGGCGGCGAGCTGATCGGCCGCAGCAAGTGAGCGAGATACCATCGACCCATAGGTTATCAGCGTCATGCTGTCGCCTTGGCGGCGGATCGCGGCCTTGCCGATCGGAACGACGAATTCAGGGTCGAGAGGGACAGATCCCTTGCTCCACCCCAGGCTCTGGACACTGTGAAACAATACGGGGTTGGGTTCGCGCAGCGCCGCTTTCATAAGCCCCTTTGCATCTTCCGGCGTCGAGGGAACGACCACCTTCAGTCCCGGAAAATGCATCCCTAAGACTTCGGTGCAGCTTGAGTGTTCCGGTCCAGCGCCGCCCATCGCTCCGATCGGGAAAATGATGACGGCAGTCATCGGCACATTCAGGCCGTGCATATAGCGCCATTTCGCCAGCTTATGATAAATTTCATCGCCAGCGATCAGAGCGAAATCGCCAAAGCCCATATTGATGACGGGCTTCATCCCCGCAATCGCCGCCCCGGTGGCGAGGCCCGCCTCGAACGCTTCGGAAATATTGCTGTCCAAAACCCGGTCGACGCCGAACTCGTCGATCAGCCCCTTTTCCGTGCCGAACCATCCGCCCGTGGCGACACCTTGCCCCAGCACGAATATGCTGTCGTCGGCGCGCATTTCTTCAACCAGGGCAAGGCCCATCGCCGCATTATAGCCCATCGTTTCAGTCGACATAATAAAGATCCCGTTCGATAACCGACATGTCGGGGTCCGGCGCGGCCTTTGCCTCCCGATAGGCTGCATCCACGATGGCTTCCGCCTCCTCGATCAGCCGTGCAGCGGCATTTCCCGAAAGCCGCGCGGCCAGAACATCCAGCGGATCGCGATAATCGTCGAATTCGCTGTCGCTGCGATAATTTTGGGGATCGCCCGCATAATGCCCGCGACGGCGCGTGACCTTGGCTTCGATCAGCGTCGGCCCGTCGCCCCGGCGCGCGCGATCGACCGCTTCACAGGTCGCCGCATAGACTTCGATCGCATCCTGGCCGTCGACGATGACACTGGGAATATGATAGCCCGCCGCGTAGTCAGCGATGTCCGTCGTCGGGTTGACCGATCCCAGACGCGTACCAACCAGCAGGCCATTATTCTCGCAGAAATAGATCAGCGGCAATTTCCATGCAGCAGCGTGGACCATGGTTTCGTGAAACGTGCCCCTTGCGGACGTGCCGTCGCCGAAATTTGCCAGCGAGACCCGCCCGTCCTTTCGGATCTTGGACGCAAGCGCTGACCCGCCAGCCAAAGGATAGACGCTGCCCAGCGTCGCGCCTTCGCCCATTACGCCGATCGAATAGTCGGCCCAATGAGGAACACCGCCACCTTTGCCGCGTGTCGCGCCCGACATCTTGCCGAGCAGGTCGCCAAGGATGGGGCCGGGCGCCATCCCCTTGCCAATCGCCCAGGCAGCGCCGCGTCCCTGATACCAAAGATAATCCGATGTCGCGAGAGCGGCGGACGCGCCGATGGGCGCAGCCTCCTGTCCTTCGCCCGGATGCCACCAGCCGGAGAATTTATGATCGCGCGTGTGGCGCAGCATTAACCGTTCGATCGCGCGCGATACCGCCATGCGCGAGAACATCGTCTCGACGAGTTCTGAATTTGGCTCCGACATTGGCCCTCTTCCCATTTGATTGTTTGCGGCAAGACGCGCGTGCATTATCCCGCCGTCTGCGCCCCATCGACGGGCATGGCGATACCGCTGACGCTCTGCGCGTCGTCAGATCCCAGAAAGGCGATGGCAGCGGCGACTTCTTCGGCGTCGATCATGTCGCCCATCTTCGATGCATTGCGCGTCAGCAGGCTGACATCGACATCATCTGGCCAGACGAGTTCCCCGGTCATCGCCGTTTTCACGCCGGTCGGACAGATGGCATTGACGCGAACGCCAGTGCTTGCGAATTCGACTGCCAACGACTTGGTGATGCCGATCACGCCATGCTTGGTGGCGCAGTAGGCCGTGGTGTAGGCGATGCCGACGAGGCCCGCCGCCGAACTGATGTTGACGATATTGCCCTTCGCGGCGACCAGGTGCGGCATCGCCGCCTGGCAGAGGTAAAATATGCTGCTCAGATTGACGCGTACCATCCGCTCCCAGCGGCTGTCGTCGAAACGGGCGAGCGGCGCCCAGTCCATGATGCCCGCGATGTTGCACAGCATGTCAATGCGGCCCGCCGCCTTTGCTGCGTCAGCGATGAAGGCGCGGCAGGAATCGGGATCGCCCGCATCGAACCCGATCACCACTGGCGTGGTCAGGGTATCGAGCGTGTCAGCGACGGCCTTTGCGCCCGCTTCGTTGAGATCACCAAGCACAAGTATCGCGCCTTCTGATGCCATCCGCCGGGCGGTGGCACGGCCGATGCCCGATGCGGCACCGGTTACGATGACGACCTTGTCTTTATATCGCATGAGCTCCGCTCCTGTTCAGTTCGCTCGCGTGGGCGTTATCGCGCGCAGATCGCGTCCATGATCGGTCAGCGTGCCGATGAGATCATTGCCCATATGGCGTTCGATGAAGCGCCACTGGCCATCGACCTTTGCCACGGTGTCGCGGTAATCTCCGCCGATGACGGGCTGGAGCGGCAGCGTGTCGGTTTGCTGGAAGACCATCACATAGGATGAGACGACGGCTGTGCCCTCGTCCTTCGGCCGAATGATGACATTGCTTATGAAATGGCGCGTCCGCGGCGTTCCGTCCGAATAGGTAATGACCCAGTCGCGGAACGAGGCTGCCATCGCGGCAGGATCGCGGTCGGCCATCAGCATCCCCGCGCTGTAAACGACAGCATGTTCAAAAAGGCGCCCGACCGCGTCGAAATCGCCCCCGTCGAGCAGCATGGGGTAGGTGAAAATGAGATTCTGTATCTCGAAATAGTCCTCGCCGGTCATTTTAATTCCTTTTGCGGTCTTTTGCCGCGCCATCGAGATTACTGGTGGCTCTGGCGATCATCCACCTTCATTTGGGGTAAGTCGCCCAAACTGGTGGACTGCGCGCGCGATTACGCCAGTTCGAAATCCTCCATCCGTGGTGCGGCCATCGATTGGGCGAAATGGTCGTAGCTCCATGGCCATGTCTGGGGCACGCCCTGCGCGTCTAGATACCAGCTCGTGCACCCCGAGCCGAAAATCGTCCGCTTCGCGGCCGCGATACGGCGCTCCTCATAATCAGCCATGGCTTCGGGCTTTGCAGCGATCGCGGAACAGGTTCCGTCGCGCAAAAGATCGAGGAGTTGGTCGATATAGTCCCATTGCCGCTCAGCGATGTCGATCAGCGAGAAATTGCCCACTGGTGCGGTGGGGCCGTTGAGCAGGAACAGGTTGGGGAAATCGGGCACGGTGATTGCGTAATAAGCGGTCGGGCGCAGCGCCCAGGCATCATCGAGGTTATTACCGCCTCGTCCGATTACCTGAATGGGGCGCACGAAACGGTCGGTCTTGAAGCCTGTTGCCAATACCAACACGTCCAGTTCGTGCAGCGTGCCATCTTTCATGCGGACGCCTGTGACCTCGACCCGTTCGATTGCCCCCGTCTCAACGATCACACCGGGACGTTGCACCGCCTCATAATAGTCGGGCGAATAGATCAGCCGCTTGCAGGCAGCGCGATAATCAGGCCGGAGTTTTTCGCGCAGTACCGGGTCCTGAATATTGTCCTCCAGATTACGGAGGACCACGCCTTCTATTTCCGCCATTTCGGGCGAATCCACCTCAATGATCGCCTTGTTAAACCGCCGGATGCCGGCCCAATATTCCTCGCCGAAGCGGATCGCGTCGATCCTGGACACATCCGAACGAAAGGCGTGGCGGTCGGTTTCCGAATAGATGAAGTTCTGGACCGGCATGATCCATTGTGGCGACCGCTGGAAATGGACAAGCGTGCTGGCGCGGGTCGACAGGGCCGAGACGATCTGGACGCCGGTCGAACCATTGCCAATCACGCCGATGCGTCGGCCGTCGAGCGCTACGCTGTCGTCCCAGCGTGCGCTGTGAAAGCTATCACCCCCGAAGTCCTCCAGGCCGGGAATGGCCGGGATATTGGGGTGATGCAACACGCCGGTCGCGGCGATGATGACATCGACGATGTCTTTGCAGCCATCGGATGTCTCGATATGCCAGCGGCCATCAACGTAGCGGCAGTCCGTCACTTCCGAATTGAAGCGGATGCGGTCACGGAGCCGATAATCGTCCGCGATCCGTTCGAAATAATGCTGAATCTCCGGACCGGGGGAGAAAAACTGCGTCCATTCCGGGTTGGGCGCGAAACTATAGGTATAGGCATGGGCGGGAACGTCGCAGGTCAGGCCCGGATAACGGTTTTCCCGCCATGTGCCACCGACGGTGTCGCCTTTTTCGTAGATAGTGAAATCTGCATCACCCTTCTGGTCTAGCCGAATCCCGGCTAGCAGTCCGGCCATGCCCGCGCCAATTATCGCAAAGCTTAATCTGCGGTGGCCGGTTTCCATTTCCTGCTTAGCCATGAGTCGGTACGCTTTCGATCTGGTCGTGGTGATTCTGTGGCATGGGCGTTCAGGCGACCCATTCGGGCGGACTGTTCAACTCGGACAGCCGTCGTTCCTTGAGCGCACTAAGGTATAGCGCGATCGCATCGCCGGTATTTTCGATGAGATCGATATGGTCCGTCGCGATGGCTTCATCGAAATGGTCGCGCACCTCTTCGATGGTCAGGTCGCCACCGGCATAACCTTTTGAAAAGCCGGTCACGATTTTGGCGAAACGGCCAGAGGATGCAGCGATCGACTGGCCGGTGCATGTTGCATCGCGATGGACCAGCCAGGCGACCACTGACGCCACGCGTTCGGGTGTGGCGGCCTTTTCCATCCAGTCGCGAATGTCGCTGTCGGGAAGATGCATGGCGACCAGCCGGGTAAAGGCGGCTGGCGAGATCGCATTGCACGTAATCCCGTGCGGGGCGCCCTCCATCGCTAACGCCCGCACGAACCCCATTATCGCCATCTTTGCCACCGGGTAGCCGATTCCGGCGCCTCCACCCATCCCGAACATCGAATCCGACAATGTGCAGACGATGCGCCCGTACTGTTGACGCAGCATCGCTGGCCATGCGGCGTGTACGAGATGGAAGGGGGCATAGGCGTGGATCTGCATCTGATGGTCGAACTGCGCCAACTCCATCTCAGCGAAGGATTGTGTCACGTCCGGCGCAATGCTGCCGGCGTTGTTGATGACGATATCGACACGGCCCCAACGATCGAGTGCAAGCGCGACAAGGCGTTGCGCGGTCGAGGGGTCCGTCACGTCGCCAGCATCGGCGATTGCTTCCCCGCCCAGCGCCATGATGTCGCCGACCACGGCCTCGGCCAGGTCCGACGATTTTCCACCACCTGTAGTCGATCCGCCCAGATCGTTGACGATGACCTTTGCGCCACGTGCAGCCAGTATCCGGGCATAGCTTCTGCCCAAACCACGCCCCGCACCGGTGACGATGGCGACCTGGCCGTCATAGCGTAGCTGTTCCAAACATCTTCTCCTTGAGCGGATGTCGTGCGGCGCATCCGATCTCCATTGGCTGATCCAAAAGACGGCGTCGCTCCACCCCCAAATTGACTAGACCGTGATTTACAGCGCCTCCTCTGTTTGGATGAGGCACCGGCTTTTCCAACGGAGCATGTTGCCGGAACAGAACTGGCGATACGACCAGCATAGGATGAGGATCGGGCGGTTTCATGATGTTCAAAAACAGGTCCGCGTTGATCACGGGCGGCGGTTCGGGAATCGGCGCCGCTGCGGCAATGCGTCTTGCCGAGGAAGGTTGCCGCGTTGCGATCGTTGATATCCGGCCAGGCGAAGGGCAGCGCATTGTTGATTTGATCACGAAGCGCGGCGGCCATGCTATCGCCATCGCGGGCGATGTGTCCTGCGAAGCCGATACTGTCCGCTTTTTCGACGAAGCCGAAACGGCGCTCGATGGGCTGGACATGGCTTTTCTCAACGCTGGGGCGTTGCAGGACTATGGTCCCTTCGACACGATCACGGTCGACCAGTTCGACCGGATGATTGCAATCAATCTGCGCGGGCCTTTCCTGGGTCTGCGACAGGCGCAGCGGCGACTGCGCCCCGGTGGCGCGGCGGTTGTAACGGCCTCTGCAGCCGCGTTGCTCGGCTTTTCCGATGCCGTGGGGTATACTGCCGCCAAGCATGGCGTCGTTGGCCTAGTCCGCGCCGCAGCACGCGAATTTGCCGCGCGCGGCCTGCGGGTCAATGCGATTTGTCCCGGCCCGGTGCAGACGCCAATGGTAGGCGCACCTCCGCAGGATGAGCTTCTGCCGCCGGAAAACATCACGCCGCCGACCTATCGTGGCGAGCTGACGCCGCAGATGGTGGCCGAAGTCGCACTGTTCCTGATGGGACCGGCATCGGCGGCAATCAACGGGCAGGCGCAGCTTGTCGACGCAGCGCTGCTGTCCGCCTTTCCGACCGCCCCAGACGCCAACTGAACAAAGGACCAACCATGCTCGACACCGCCTTCGATCAGAAAACCGGCTTTGATCCGGCCAATGTCGTGAGTTCCGACAAGTTCACGATCGAGGCACCTGCCGGAATAGTGTGGGAGATTCTGGTCGATCTGGACCGTTATGGGGAATGGAACCCCTTTTGCGTGAAGGCGGCATCCACGCTCGAAATCGGCGCGCCGGTCCATATGAGCCTTGTCAACTATCCCAATCCCGGCGCGCTGCTGGTGAATTGCGAATATGTCTGCGCGTTTGAGCCAGAGCGGCGACTGGCGTGGGAGGCGCCCTGGCACGAGGCATGGCCCTATGCCGCACGCCGCGACCAGATGATCGAGCCCGTTGAGGGAGGAAATTGCCGTTATTGGTCGACCGACGCGTTTCTGGGTGAAAACGGCGTTCATGTGATGCGCTTTTGCGGTCCGTGGGTGAAACGGGCCTTCGACGATACCGCCCGCGCGCTCAAGGCCCGTGCTGAGGCTTTCCATGCCGAGCGGCAAGCTGGCTCACAATGACCGCGAGCACGGGTCAGGCGATGCAACCGCAGCGATTTGATAGTGAAGCAGCCTTCTTGCCGACAGGGGGCAGGCCATCCCGCTTTCTGGGGTGGCGCATGGTGTGGATCGCCGCGTTGACGCAGAATGTGGCGGTCGGACTCACCTTCGGGTCTTTCGGTACGCTTGTTCTTGCCATCGAGCAGCGTTTCGCGACAACGCGAACGCTCTCGACGCTGGCCATTTCACTGACCATCCTCGTCCTATCGCTCGGTGCGCCGATGATCGGCATGCTCCTTGTGCGTATGTCGATCCGCCGCATGATGACGATCGGCGCATTGCTTGCCGCTAGCGGCTATGTGCTGCTGCCCTTCTCTACGGGCATCGGCATGTTCCTTGCGTTATTCGCTCTGCTCGTGTCGCCCGGCGTCTTGTTGCTGGGCGTGATGCCGTCCAACATCCTGGTAAGCAACTGGTTCATTCGTGGACAGGGCCGTGCACTGGGCTTCGTCACCATGCCGGTGTTCGTGATGATCGTGCCGATGATCAGTTCGTGGGCACTCCAGCGGTTTGGGCTTGATGCCGTACTCATCGGGCTTGGCCTTGCCCATCTGATCGTCCTGCCGTTCATGTCACTGGTGATTGATCGGCCCGAACAGGTTGGCCAGGTTCCGCTCGGTCATGACGAAGCCAACAATCCGGTCGAGGCGCGGTCATTGCTATCCGCGCGGGATATGCTGTCCCGACCGGTGACCTGGTTCGTCACCGCCGCCATCGGCATCGCCGTTGGGGGTGGCATCCTGAAAGCCGCTCATCTGGTGCCACTTGTCATGGGACAGGGTTGGCCGCTGGAAGAAGCATCCTTCCTGTTCGCCATTTCCGGCGGTACAGGCATATTGGGCGCGATTGTGTTCGGTTGGCTTGCCGACAGGCTCGGGCCGGGGCAAGCTCTGGCGCTCAACTGCCTTGTCCAGGGCATCGTCTGGTTCATCTTCCTCCAGCCGGTCGCCTATTCGCTGCTGGTGCTGGATGCGATTATAGTGGGTGCGTGCGGTGGTGGGATTGCGGCAGCGCAGGGCGTGCTGCTGACCCGGCTGTTCGGCATCCGTAATTTTGCCCGCGCAATGGGTCTTGTAACACTGTTCACCGTCCCGTTCACCTTCGGTATTTCACCGCTGGCGAGCGCGCTGTTCGACGCCACCGGCAGTTACTGGACGCCGATCGTGCTGCAAATCGCCGGCTTCGGCCTGGCCGCCTGTATTTTCCTGTTGGTCGAGCGTCGCGCGCGCCGCGCGGCTGACTGACATTGGTTCAAGACATCTGGAGATGAACATGATTCTTAAGGACAAGGTAGTGATCGTTTCGGGCATTGGTCCGGGGCTGGGGCAGGAACTGTCCTCGCTGGTGGCGGCCGAAGGCGGCCATGTCGTGATGGCCGCGCGCACTTCTGCAAAGCTGGACGCAGCCGAAGCGCTGATCCGAGAGGCAGGGCATGATGTCGAGGTACTGAAGGTTCCAACCGACATTTCCCGGCGCGAGGATGTCGCACGGCTGGTCGCAGCTACCAAACAGCGTTTCGGGCGTATCGATGGCCTGATCAACAGCGCCTATATTCCCGGCGCCTTCACCGATGTCGTGGATGCTGATTTCGACGAGTGGCGGCGCACCTTCGACGTCAACCTGTTCGGAACACTGGACCTTTGCCAGTCAGTCATACGGGAGATGCGCGAGACAGGCGGCGGATCGATAGTCAATGTAAACACACAGGTGACGCGCAAGCCTTGGGTGCAGCAGGCCGCCTATGCCACGTCCAAAGCCGCAATGGCGATGGCGACGATGCAGATGGCGACGGAAGTCGGGCAGTGGAACATCCGGGTCAATTCGGCCTTCATGGGGTGGATGTGGGGTCATTCGGTCGAGCAGGCGTTCGACCATATGGCGAAGGAAACCGGCCAGTCGGTCGCGGAACTAAAGGCAGCGCAGGAAGCGAACATCGCGCTGCGCCGAATGCCGACCGATCGCGAGTGCGCACGGCCGATCATCATGCTGCTGTCGGATTATTGTTCGGTAGTCACAGGCGCGAGCCTAGACATCAATGGTGGCGAGTTCATGCCAGGGTGAGGAACGGGACTGTTATGCATTCATCTGTCGAACCACGCGTGATGCGCGCCGCCGATTTCGTGGAGCCGGGCACGGTCGATGCACGGCGCGATGCATCGATCCCTGCGCCTGCCGCTGGCGAGGTCATAGTAGCGGTCGCTGCCTGCGGAATCTGCGGGTCCGACCTGCACATGTTCCGTAACGGCGCCTATCGCGATCAACTCGTCCGTCCGACGCCGGAAGGATATCATGTCCCCGGCCATGAGTTTGCGGGCACCATCGCCGCCCTGGGCGAAGGTGTGACGGGCTGGTCGATCGGCGACCGGGTCGTCGGCGTTACCGGCATGGGCGGCGGCATGGCCGATTTTGTCGCGGTGCCGGTCAATCCATACCAGCTTGTGCGCGTGCCGGACGCGGTTGGCTTCATCGAAGCTGCAACCACGGAGCCAATGGCAGATGCGCTACAGATGGTGCGCAAGGCGGCAATCCGAAGCCGAGAGAATGTCGTCATATTCGGCGTTGGCATCATCGGGCTGGGCGTCATCCAGGCGATTCGCGCCAAGGGCGTAGAGACCGGATCATTGATCGCGGTGGATGTTCATGCTGCGCGGCTTGAAGCGGCGCTGGCAGTCGGTGCTACCGCGGCGATCAACGCGCGCGATGGTGATGTGTTCGATCAGATTGCCGCTCTCACTGGTATTGAGGAGGGCTATAACGGCGTCTCGGCCCGGATCGGCGTGGTGTTCGATTGCGCCGGATACATCAAGCATATGCCTGGCCCGCCGCCACTGGAAACGGCGCTGAGGTTGATCGCACTGGACGGCGGGCGGATCGTATGTTTCGGCGGTTATGAGGATCGCATGACGATCGACTTCGGTCCGGTGATCCAGAAGCAGCCGACGATCATGGGATCGAACGGGTATGCGCCGGAAGAACTGGTCGAGGCGCTGGCGATGATGGCCGAGAGACGAGTCGATCGGGGGGCGCTGGTCTCCCATCAATTCCCGATCGACCAGGCGGCAGCGGCATTTGCTGCGCAATGCGCGCCGGAGGCCCTGAAAGTGATGCTGACGATGGAGAAGTCATGAGCGCGATGAACGGATTTGATGAAGAGGTCGATATCCTGATCGTGGGATCAGGGGCCGGTGCGCTGACGGCTGCGATCGTGGCTGCGGATAACCATGCGACGGTGGCCATCGTTGAAAAAAGCGACCAGTTCGGTGGTACGTCCGCCACATCGGGTGGCGTGATCTGGGTTCCTGCGAGCCACCTGGCGAAAGCCGCCGGCGCGGACGATAGCCCCGAAGAAGCCGCGCGCTACATCACCGCGCTTGCCGGTGATGACGTCGACGCGGATCAGATCACGGCCTTTGTCGACAATGCCCCGGCGATGCTGGCCTACCTCGAACGCGAGACGCAGGTACGCTACGCTTCGATCCCCTACACCGATTATCACGCCGAGCTTCCAGGTGGCAAAATGGGGTGGCGCAGCCATGATCCGCAACCGATCGATGGCCGCGCGCTGGGCGATGATCTTGATCGCTTGCGGCCGACGCATCCCGCTGGGCTGTTGTTCGGCCGGATAAGCTGGACCGCCGCCGAGGCCGCGCCGCTGATCACGCGGATGCCCGGTTGGCAAAAGATGCTGACGAAGGCCTTGTGGCGCCATTATACCGATTTCGGCCAGCGCCTGCGATCGAAGCGCAGCCGCTTCCTGACCTCTGGCAACGCGCTGCTCGCCCGGCTGAAATTGTCGCTCGACACGCGTAAGGTGGATATTCGCTATCGCCATGCACTCCTGTCCCTGATCCAGCGCGATGGCCGCGTCGAGGGCGCGGTGGTGCAAACGGACGCGGGCGAGCGGCGTATTCGCGCGCGCAAGGGCGTGATCCTGGCCGCCGGTGGGTTCGAACGTGATGCACAAATGCGGGCACGCTATCTCACCGGCTCTCCCAACCCCGACTGGTCGGGCAGCCAGAGCGGTAATACCGGCGACGCGATCCGCGCGGCACAAGCCGTTGGCGCGGTCACGACACGGATGGATTCGGCCTGGTGGGCGCCCACGATCAAGGTTCCGGGCGAAGATCGCGCCCGGCCGCTCTTCTTCGAACGCTCCCTGCCGGGATCAATGATCGTCGACAGTTCCGGCAAGCGTTTCCTCAACGAAGCCGCCTCCTATCACAAGGCTGGCGAAGCGATGCGCGCTGCAGGCGGGGGACAGGCCTGGATCCTGCTCGATGCACGGTTCCGCTGGCGCTATCCGATGGGGCCTTTGATGCCGATGATACCGGACTGGATGCATTCATCCGCTGTCCGCGCACTCATGCGCAAGGCGGACACCATCGCGGAACTGGCAAGGAAGATTGATGTCGATCCGACCGTGCTGGAAGCGACCGTCATTCGCTACAACGAAAATGCACGGGTTGGGCAGGACCCTGATTTCGGCCGTGGGCAGCAGCCCTATGACCGCTATTATGGCGATCAGAAGGTGAAGCCCAATCCCAATCTCCTGCCGCTCGAGAAAGCGCCTTTCTACGCGCTGCCAATCAATGCGGGCGATATCGGCACCAGCGGCGGCCTTGCCACCGATGCCAGCGCGCGCGTGCTCGATGCGGCGGGGCAGCCCGTTGCCGGCCTCTATGCGGTCGGTAACAGCGCCGCTTCGGTGATGGGCCGATCCTATCCCGGTGCGGGATCGACGATCGGCCCGGCGATGACCTTCGCCTATATCGCCGCCCGCGATGCAACGGGCGCCAATTGAGAAGCGCTATTCGATGACGGCCGGATGGAAGGGACGTGGCTCGCCAAGCATCGCTACGAAGGAGGAGGGTTCGCGGCCATCGATATCGGTAAGGCCATAACGCATGGCGAGATCCGCAGTGTAAAAGGCCTTGCCCG
The DNA here is from genome assembly GCF_054771635.1 of Sphingobium sp. TomTYG75. Lineage (NCBI taxonomy): Bacteria > Pseudomonadati > Pseudomonadota > Alphaproteobacteria > Sphingomonadales > Sphingobiaceae > Sphingobium > Sphingobium sp. TomTYG75. The sequence continues at coordinate 1,007,935 of NZ_BSRE01000002.1, forward strand.
ATAGCGCCATCCGGTCCCGATCACGCGCAACCGCATCGATCACCAGCCCTTGCAATTGGGGCGTTTCGGCGGCGTCATACATCTGGCCATAGACTTCGGGCCGTTCTTTTCGCCCCAGTTCCAGCCGTTCGGTCCGCATCGGTCCCGGCCAGATCGACAATGTGGCGACGCCGAACGGGCGGAAGTCGTGCGCCATGTCGAACATCATCTTGTCGAGGCCCGCCTTTTGCGCGCCATAGCCCGGACCATGCATGTAGCAATGCGCGCCCGGTGACGAGACCGCGACGACCAGCCCGGCCTGCGCCTTTAGCAGCAACGGAGCGGCCGCGCGTGTCGCGATATAGGCGGAACGCAGTCCGACATCTAGAATATCGGCCAGATCGCCGGACTTCTCCCAGAAAGGTCCCGGCTTTACCAGATCGTCGGAAAGCGCGGTGGCGCTGTGGACGAGAATGTCGATATGGCCCGCCTCATCCGCGACGCGCGAAAAAAAGGCTTCCACCGCCGCATCATCACGATGATCGAGTGCGACCGCGACACCCCGTCCGCCCGCTTCATCTACGGCGCGCGCGGTGGCGCCGATCGTGCCGGGGAGCGGCAGCCCCTCGTCGCTCAGCGAACGACCGGTAACATAGACCTTAGCGCCCCTGCCCCCCAGTGCGATCGCGATCCCTTTGCCCGCGCCTCGGCTCGCGCCTGTGACGACCACGATTTTATTACTGGTCATTGTCTCTCTCCTATCTCGCTCGTCATTATCCTGCGCCGCGTCTCGCTCCTCCCCCCAAATCAAGTAATCGCGACTTTCGAAAATCGGTTAGCGCCAGGCAAAAGGAGAGGATCGATGACCAGTACCGCCAATCGTGACTTGTTCGTTCGGATGCTGACGGCGCTTGGTATCAAGGATTTCGATACGTTCGAATCCTGCCTTGCCGACGACATACAGCTCGAATGGCCCTTTCCCGTTATGGCGGGCTTTCCGCTCGAACACCGTGGTGCGCGCTGGTTTCGCGATGCGTTGGAAGCGAGCTGGCGCGATTTTGATCCTTACGCCTATCGCATTGAGGTCATCCACGATCTGGCCGCCAAGGATCGGCTGATTGCCGAATATAGCTCGCACAGCCGCTATATTCCGACGGGCGAACCCTATTCCAACCGATATGTCAGCATTCTTGATTTTGCCGGAGGCCGGATCACGCGCTGGCGCGAATATGTGAACCCTCAGGTCGTGTCGAAGGTGCTCGGTGAGAATGCCGGGTGGAGCGAAACGGGCGGCGCACGCACCGCCTAGTCTATTTCGAGGTATCGGCGGCCGGATCGAAGGTCTCAAATAGCGGTCAAAAGTCGGATTGGAGAGCGAAGATGGCACAAACCGCAGACTATGAGTTGGGCGAATATACATTCCCCCGCGGCTGGTTCATGGTCGCCGAAGGGAGCGAAGTCTCGGCAACCCCAAGCACGATCCACTATTTCGGCCGGGACTTCGTCCTGTATCGCGGCGAAAGTGGTACGGCGCACATGGTCGACGCCTATTGTCCTCATCTTGGCGCGCACCTGGCCAAGAACACGACCTCTTACATCGTGCGCGATGGTCAGCAGGTGGAGGGCGAATCGATCCGCTGCCCTTATCATGGATGGCGTTTCGGCCCGGATGGTGCGTGCGACGACATCCCCTATTCAAAGTTCGTCCCCAAAGCTGCCTGCCTGCCGACCCACCGGATCATCGAGCGCGCGGGCATCATCTGGTACTGGCACGACCCAGAAGGCCAGGAGCCGGATATCGAATTGCCCCCCTTTGCGGAATGGGACGATCCAAGCTGGGTGCGCTGGCAGGTCGATCATCTGGGCATCATCCCCTGCCATCCGCAGGAGGTACTCGACAATATGGCGGACGCCGCGCACATGGTTCCGGTCCACGGATCGACCGACTGCGCCTATTTCGAAAACGCCTTTAATGGGCCGATCCTTCACCAGACGTTCGGCGCGGGCCACCGTACGCTGGTCAGCAGCGATGCAGTGCTGGAAACCGACACATGGTATACCGGGCCTGCAATCCTTCAGGCGCGACTGACCGGGGCGTACCCCTCGCTGATGCTGATCTGCCATACGCCAGTCGAGGATGGCGTGGTAATGGTTTGGCATGCACTGATGTCGAAGGCTGCCAACACGCCGCCAACGCAGGACGACATCGCAATCGCATATGGTTATGCCGAGGCGGGACGGCTGGCGCTCGCGCAGGATTTTGAAATCTGGGCCAACAAGCGTCCCTGTTTCAACCCACTCCAAATTCCGGCGGACGGGCCGTTTGGCAAGGTGCGCATCTGGTATCGACAATTTTACAACCCGCGCGCCCGCGCCAGTGAATTTCAGGATCGGGTGGGCGGCAAGATCACGACATATGACACGCGCGGCAGCAGCGCGGCGGCCTGAAAAAGCATTGAGAGGATGACGATGGGCAAGGTACAATTTCCCGCAGGAGCAGCTTTGGTGTTCGGCGGCAGCGGCGGGATCGGTCGCAGTGTGGCGCAATGTTTCGCAGAAGCCGGAACGGACGTGGCGATCGGCTATCATTCGAAGGCAGATGCCGCCGCAACGCTGGCCAGCGCAATTGAGAGCGAGGGGCAGAAGGCATCAACGCATCGTGCCGATGTGCGCGATCGTGAACAGGTCGAGGCGGCATTCGCAGCGGCGGTCGCAGCGCACGGACGCATCCACACGGTAGTCTGGGGCGCCGGGCCACTGGTCGATCAGGTCATGCTGGGCGATACCACCCACGAACAATGGCGTCGCGCGATCGACATAGAGGTCCATGGCTTCTTCAATGCCGTGCAGGCTGCCTTGCCGCATTTTCGAGAACAGGGCGGCGGATCGTTCGTCACGCTGGGATCGGCGGGGCAGATGCGCTGGCCGGAGAAAGACGGTTTGTCTGTCGCGCCCAAGGCGAGCAATGAATCGCTCGTCCGCGGCATTGCGCGGGAAGAGGGACGGCACGGCATCCGTGCGAACAGCGTGCTCGTCGGCGTGATCGAGGCCGGTATGTTCCTGGAACTGACGAAACAGGGCGTGTTCGGTCCCGAATGGGTGGCGGAAGTGCAAAAGGGTCTTGCCCTCAAGCGCTGGGGCCAGCCGGAAGAGATCGGTGAGGCGGCGGTGTTCCTTGCATCCAACCGCGCCGCCTATGTTACCGGGCAGCAGATCAACGTATCGGGTGGCTACGGCATCTAGGCATGGCATCCTATCCACAACAAGAGGTCGAGGCCGCCATCACCCGCCTGCGCGACGCCTTTGTCGAAGCGGAGGCGCGTAACGACTGGTCATGGATCGCCGACGAACTCTACCATGAGGATTGCGTCTATATCTGTCCCTATGGTGGCGCGATGCCCGTTCGTGCGGACGGGCGGGAGGCGATAAGACGGACCCATTATGGCCGCGACATGGATGTCGGTTCAGGATGGGAGGGCTGGACCTTCCCCATATTGGACTGGGCGATCGCGGATGATCGGATCATCAGTCACTGGGTCAATCGCGGCCCCGGCAGACGAGCGGACGGGGGATTTTACGAGACGCATGGCGTATCGCTGATCACCTATGGCGGCGGCGGGAAATTTTCATCGCAATATGATCTGTTCGACATCGCCCACCAGATGCGCCTGTGCGATGAGCTGGAGGATGCGGGTCTGCTCAGCCCCACGCTTAAGGCGGAATGGGTCGATCCGATGAAGGACAGGCTCATAACCATGCTGGAACGGCGCTGATCCCCTACAAATTGATGATGCGCGCCTGATGCGTAACCACCAATCAGGATGTTTAGCACCTGCCATCCGAGCAGGGTGAAGGAGGATCGCCACATGGCCTATAGCCATCTGCTCGCACCGGGACGTATCGGCGCGATGGACTTGCGCAATCGGATATTCATGACGCCGATGGGGTCCAACCTTGCGGACGAGGACGGGATCACCGGCGAACGGCTGCGCGCTTATTATGAGGAACGCGCAAAGGGCGGCGCGGCGCTGATCATGATGGGATCGGTATCGATCGGCTATCCCGAAGGCTCCGGCAACTGGCGCAACGAGGCGATTTCGCACGAGCGCCATGTGCCGGGCGTGCGGGCGCTGGCCGACGCGGTCCACGCTCATGGCGCGAAACTCGCGATGCAGCTTCAGCACGCTGGTCTGGTCGCGATGAATGACATGCTGGCTGGACGACCGATCTGGACGCCTTCGATCCCGGCGGTCGGCAAGAGCGATGGCGATATGATGGACGGCTTCCTGGAGGATGAACTGGCCATCTTTACCGCGCCATTTGCTGCCATGGGTGCGCCCAACTACCGCGTCATGACCGTGCAGGATATCGAGCAACTGGTCCAGATGTTCGCCAGCGCCGCGCAACGCGCCCAGCGCGCAGGCGTCGATGCGGTCGAACTTCATGCCGGTCACGGTTACCTGATCTCATCGTTCCTCAATCCATTGATTAACCAGCGCGACGACGATTATGGCGGCTCGATCGAGAACCGCTCGCGCTTGCTATGCGATATCATTCGCGGCGTGCGCGCTGCCGTCGGCCCCGACATGCCGATATGGCCGCGCCTGGACAGCCAGCATTTCCTGATCGACGGCGGCATCACAGTGGAGGACGCGGCCGCGACCGCCCGGCTGGCGCAGGAGGCAGGAGCAGACGCCATCCACATATCGGCCGATGGCCATCCGGGTCGGGGCCTTACCTATTCGACCGGACATGCAACCGACACGCGCAACGGGTTTGTCGAGGCGGCAGCGCGGATCAAGGCACATGTGACTATACCGATCATCTGTCCCGGCCGGATCGAGCCGGAAGATGCCGACCGCTTCATCGCTGATGGGAAGCTGGATTTCGTGACGATGGGCCGTAAGCTGTTGGCCGACCCTCATTTGCCGGCCAAGCTGGCCGCGGGGAAGGCCGATCAGATTCGCCCCTGCGTCTACTGCTACACCTGCATCAGCCAGATATTTTTCAGTCGTCCGGTGAAATGCGCGGTCAATCCCGAAACAGGCTTTGAGCGTGAGCGCGCGCTCGTTCCTGCCGCCGCCGCTCGCCATATTGTCGTGATCGGCGGTGGTCCCGCCGGGATGGAGGCGGCTCGTCGGCTGGCAAAGCGGGGCCATCGGGTCACGCTGCTGGAGGCAACAGACTCCTTAGGCGGGACCGCCCGCTTCGCATCGATCGCCTATGCCCCGAACCAGGGCATTGTCGATTGGCTGAAACGGGAAGTGAAGGGCGATCCGAATATCACCGTGCAACTGAGCACGAAGGCGACGCCCGAACTGCTCACTACCCTGATCCCCGACGAAGTCGTGGTCGCTACCGGCGCGCGACGTGCGCTGCCCCCCATTCCCGGCGCGGATCGCGACAACGTGTTCAGCGGCGACGAAATGCGCAGCCTGATGCTGGGACAGGATCTGGGCAAGCTGGCGCGCAAGGTCGATACCAAGACGCGGCTGATGATGCGTGCAGGTCGTGTCACTGGCCTGACGGGGCGGCCCGGTTTCATCCGCGCTGCCAGCACCTATTTCATGCCCTTTGGCGAACGCGTGGTGATTATCGGCGGCGAACTGGTTGGGCTGGAACTGGCCGAATTCCTTGCCAAGCGCGGTCGAAAGGTCGTCGTGATCGACGAAGCGGCCAAGATGGGTGCGGGTCTTCAGGTCGTGCGCCGCTGGCGGGTGCTTGATGAACTTCATCATCTGGGCGTCACGCTCCTGCCGAACGCCGGGGACATTGCGATTGGCGATAAGAACGTCAGCTACCGCAACAGCTTCGGACAAGTGAGAACGGTGGCTGCCGACCAGGTGATCGTCGCCAAGGGCGCGCAAGGCGACTCTCGTTTGGCCGACCAACTGAAAGCGGCCGGATTCAGTGTGCGCAGCATCGGCGACGCCAATGGTGTAGGCTATATCGAAGGTGCGATGCAGGATGCGGCCGACGCCGTGATTGATATTTGAAGAAAGGAATGGCGATGTTCGACTTTACCGGACGGCACGTGCTCGTCACCGGCGGGACCAGCGGGATCGGCGCGGGCATCGCTGCTGCCTTCATCGCTGCGGGCGCACATGTTATCGTCACGGGTACACGGCCGACAGAAGCGGATTATGAAGACATTCCGCCGGGTGCCACCTATTGCCCCCTTCGTCTTGGCGACCGGCTTAGCATCGACGCCTTGGTAGCGGGTTTGGGGGCGTTGGACATCCTCATTAACAATGCGGGCGGTACGTCCGTCCCGGAGGATTTCGACGCAGCCATCGACGCCAATCTGAAAGGCGTCCATGCGTTGACGATCGCCTGCCTGCCGCTGCTGGTGCAAAGTCGGCACGACGGCGGCGGCGCGGTCGTGACGATCGCCTCGATGATGGCGATCTTTGGCAACTCCATGTTCCCCGGATATAGCGCGGCCAAGGCTGGCCTTCTGCTACTGACCAAATCGCTGGCGCAAGGGTGGGGGGCAAAGGGCGTGCGGATCAACGCCGTGGCGCCCGGTCCGGTTCGCACGCCGATGACGGAGCGCTACGCCGATGATCCTGTCTATGGTCCCGGCACGGCGCAGCGGATGGCGCTTGGCCGCTGGGGAACACCAGACGACATAGCAGGGCCGACCCTGTTCCTCGCCAGTGCGGCTGCGCGGTTTGTGACGGGGGAATGTCTGGTGGCGAGCGGCGGGTATATGATCGCTGAGGCATGATGCTTGCCAAAGACATGGTGACGATTGGCAAGCCTCGCGCAACCGACTACGCTCTCCATCAGACGCATCCGGTAAAGGAGCGCGAAGGAGATAATAGGATGGTCGCACACGCGAATGAGGTCGCCTGCTTTTCGCGTATGATCCTGGCACTCAATGCTTCGCTGGTCAGCGAAGATCCATGGCGAGACTTTCTGCTGCTGCTTCGCGATCATGTGAACGCAAAATGGGCAACGCTGATCCTCACGCCGCCCAATATGGATGGTTTGGGCACAATGATAACGCCCACCGCACCACCGCCTGCGATTCAGGAATATCTTGACCGCTTTATGCAGATCGACCCCTTTGTCGGCCTGCCCGAAGGCAAGGTCGTGGCGTTGTATGAATATGTGGCCGAGGCGAAACTCAAAAATTCAGCCTATTATAAAGGGTGGCTGGAAGGCATCGACGGTTCGCACGTTCTTGGCGTGGATCTGCGCATAAGCAATGGCCTGGAAGCCCGACTTCGGCTGACGAGGGCGCCTCATGGCGCGCCTTTCGATACTGAAGAGCGCGGCCGTATAGAAGAAATCGTGCCCCATCTGCGGCAGGCGGTCGAACTCTATCGCCGACTGGAGGTGTCCCGTTCGGAGCAGGCAGTGATGACCGGCGCCATCGAACAGTTCGCTGTCGGCACCGTGATGCTCGATCATAATCTGAATGTTCTCAAGATGAACGAACTTGCCGCATCCATCCTGGCCGATGGGGATGGGATAAGCATCGTGGGGCAGCGTCTGGCGATCGCCAATTCCAACCGTGACCGCGAATTTCGCCAGCAACTCAAGGATGCGGTGAACGTCGCGCCAGGATCATCTCCTTCAGTATTCCTGGTCGAACGTCCATCGGGCCACCGGGACATCGGAATCGTCATTCGGTCAATCACTATTCCTAATTTCATGCATGGCGGCACAACGCCGGCCATCGCGCTTTTCCTGGGCGATCCGGAACGTCAGTGCGTCGTGACCAGCGATGCCCTGAGGGAATTGTTCGCCTTTACCCCGACAGAGGCGTCGATCGCGGCTTCGCTTGCAAACGGCGTGTCGGTGATCGAGACCGCGCATCGGCTGGGCATTGCCGAAAACACCGTGCGCGCGCATCTCCGCTCTATCTTTGCCAAGACGGGCGCGACCCGCCAATCACAGCTTGTGCATCTCATCCACACCAGTCTGCCCGAACTCGCCGTCGTTCGCCGCTAAATTATCCAACCTAATTGATTTGAAGGTATTGCAACGCGCTTAGCAGGGCGATGCTCAACCCCACAGGATCCGCGCCAAAGCGGACAGAACCGAGGGGATATCGAAGATGGCTTACGGAAAATATCATTATCTTGCTGGTTCGGCATTGATGCTTGCTCTGGCAGCGTCGCAGGCAAATGCGCAGGATTCTTCGCCAGCAGCACCCGCTCAAGCGACGCAGGGCGTGGGTCTTCAGGACATCGTGGTTACTGCGCGGAAGCGTTCTGAAAACCTGCAAAATGTCCCAACAGCCGTAACAGCTCTCGGTGCGCTTCAAATCGCGGATTATCAGATCAAGAGCTTCCAGGACGTCGGCAAGACCGCGCCAAACGTCAATATCCAGAAGCAGGCAGGCTCGCCCAGCGCGCCGCAGTTCAATATTCGCGGCGTTTCGTCCGGTTCTATCAACTTCCAGGTCGATTCCGGCGTCGCGCTCTATGTAGATGGCGTTTATCTTGGCCGACCGGGCAACTCCGCCTTCGATCTGGCCGATCTTGAACATCTCGAAGTCCTGCGCGGTCCACAGGGCACACTCTTTGGCCGCAACTCTACCGGCGGCGCAATCGCATTTGTGACGGCCAGCCCGACCGGTAAATTCGGTGTCGAGGCCGAAGGAACGCTAGGAAACTACCATCGCCATCGCGGGCGGATAACGGTCAACACGCCTGAATGGGCTGGTCTTTCGGCGCGGTTCACATATGTCCATGACGAAAATGACGGTTATGTAAAGAATTCCGCCCCGCAGCGTACATTCCTTTATCCGGAACCGTTCGGGCCGTCGACCAGTGCGAAGAGCTTTGGCGCGAACAACACCGAGTCGTTTTTCGCAGCAATCCGCTATGCCGGGATCGATGGCCTGACGCTCGATTATCGCTTCAACTATACCGATATGGTAACCACGCTCGACGCCATGCAATTGCTGCACAGCGGCGACGCATTTAGCGGCATCACCAACTTCCCGAACCAGCCTGCACTTGGCGGCACGATGGTGGAGAGCCTGACGCGGCTCGACCGCATTCCGATCGATGGCCTTTCTCCAGCTACCCAGAAAACCTGGGGCCACAGCCTTACGGCTGTTTATGAGCTTAGCGATTCCTTGAGCGTCAAATATATTGGCGGACTGCGCGGGTTTACGCTGAACTCATCGTCTGATCTCGACGGAAATTCGCTGGTGGACCCTTATGGCGGGACCGGTGGGTATTTTCAGGCGCTTGCAGCCGAGCGCTATGCAAAGCAGCGGCAGTCGTCCCACGAACTGCAACTCCTTGGTCAGACCGGCAGTTTGGATTTTGTGGGTGGCCTATTTTATTATCGCGAAAAGGCCTACCTCAACAGCCCGACCATCTTCGGACAGATCAGCCAGCCGGGCGTCCCGATCCCCATCGACAATCCCGGCAGCTATCTTGCGGGTGGCGACCTGCTTAAGGTGCTCAACAAATCTTACGCGGCTTATGCCCATGCCAATCTCAGGTTGACCGATGCGCTCGAACTGGGCGGCGGCATCCGCTATTCTAAAGATGATCGCACGGAGAATGATCTGATTGATGCGGATCGGACCCCCACGGTTCAGCGCGGCAGCTTCAACGCCAAGCAGGATCGCGTCGATTATGACGCATCATTGAAATATCAGTTTGCCCAGAGCAGCAATGTCTATGCGAAATTTGCCACCGGTTTCGTTTCGGGGGGTATCTTCCATGGCGCGGAATTCCAGCCGGAAACAATTAAATCCTACGAAGCGGGCGTGAAGTCTGAATTTCTTGATCGGCGCGTCCGACTTAACGTCGCTTTATTCCAGGCGGATCGAAAAGGCCTCCAGGTGACGGGCTTTGATCCCAATCAGGGTGGCAACATCCTGCTGAATGCCGGTAGCGAAAGAGCGCGGGGCTACGAAATTGAAGCCACGATCCTGCCGGTCGACGGCCTTACTTTGACCGGCACCTATGGCTTTACGGACGTCAATGCAAAGCCACAGACGGCTAATCCGGCAGCTACCCCGGTGCGTACATATCAACCCCGGCGCACCGGCTATGTCGCTGCGCAATATGAGTTCCCCGAATTTCCAGATGGCACCAAGATGAGCTTCCGCATTGATGGCCAGTATAAGGGCGATCATTTCCGGTTGCAGTGCCCGGTGGGGGCCACACAATCGGCGACCGACGGCTGTATCGGCGCTGGTGACCCCGTACTCGACGACAAGTTGGTGATAAGGGCAACTTGGGAAATAGGCGCACGGTTCACCTTTGCCGAAATCCCGGTAGGCAACGCCAAGGGCAAGATTTCCCTCTGGGGCAAAAATCTCAACAATTCGGATAAGCCAGAGTTTCTGTTTCCGATCTTCGATACGTGGGTACTCGGCACCTTCCAGGCTCCGCGCACATACGGGATCGACGTCGGTATCGCGTTCTGAACTTCAAGTGTGTGTGTCGGCTGCTTCGTTATTGTCGACACACACTCCATGTCTTATTGCAACGGACGGGTATACCGCCTTCCTCGTCAGAAAATGGCTATCCCTTCCGGCGGTTACGATTTGAAGTGCGACACCCGGGGTGATGCATAGCATTTCATCCGGGCTTAAGGAGGGCGATCTGTTCTCCCACGACCTTGTGCGGGACGCGATAGCCCAGGCACTGGAGGGCTGTGCTGTTGAGGCGATCAGCGACGGCTTGTGGATTTCCTTGTCCGACAGCAGCGCAATGTGTTGGAGGGCAGGAAGCGCCGTATCCGTCCATTGCAATTTTCCACGCCACCTTTCTGCCAGGGCGTGGACGGCAGGCAGAAATAGCTGGTGATGCCGAGCCTGTTTCGCAGTGTCGCAAAAGCGGCAAATTCCGTGCCCCGATCGAAGGTGATGCTGCGCCGGAGGGCAGGGGGGATGCCCCGCAAACGCCGATCGATGCCGGCCATGACCCCAGCGGAATGCCGGCTCGGATTATGCGCGAGGAAAGTGAAGCGGCTGCGGCGTTCGACTAGCGAGGTGAGATTGGCTTTGCCATACTCTCTCCTAAAAATCAGAAGATGGCCTTCCCAATGTCCGAATTTGCTGCGATCCGCAATTTCCGGCGGTCGTGCGCCGATCGTATTGACCACAGTAATATGGAGACCGCGTGGCTTACGAGCGTAGCGTAGCGTTGTCGGCGCGAACGGCGGGCAACCGCCAGGTGGCACACCGCGTCCCGGTTGCCCTGATGACGCCCGCAAGTAACCCGCAATCTGTCTGCGATAAATCGTCGATGGATGGCGCCGCAGCGCGTCCACAACCTGCCGCACAGACCGTCGACCAATCGATAAATGTCCCGCCGCTCGTCCAAACTCAGATGCTGATAGCCGTTCACTGCGTGCCGTCCTGGAAAGGGGATCAAATCCCTATAAATCCTAGGATTTCGCACTTCGAATTAGAATCCACCGCTTACACGAAATGTTCCTGCCATGTAGAGAAGTCCCTATTTCCGCCATATAGAGATGTCACAGGTTGGGTAACAGCAGGGGCTGCGTGGAGCCATCGACACAGCGCAGCGCAGACCCTGCTGATGCGCTGACCTGGGGTTAGTAAACCATGGACCCGCTGCCCTGCAGTGGGCCCGGTCATGTCCTTTGCACGAAAGCGAGCGTGCCGCGTTCACGCAACGCCTCGTCACTGAGCCTGGGACCGCGCTTGAGCTTCGAGCCACCCAGTTTGCGGCGGTCGATCTTGGGCGGCGGTGCCGGTTCGGGGAAGAGATGCATTGGCTGGTCACGGCGGGCAGGGGCATCGTTGTTGCGTTTACGATGATGCGGCATGATCGCCTGCATCTGTCTGGCCAGCAGCAGCGCTGCGTCCAGATGCTTGTTCTCTACAATCGCAGGCTGGTTCACCTGCCGCATCTTGTCGAACTGGCGATAAGGCAGGACATGGCCCTCATGCTCGATCTCCAGTCGGCCGTCGGGATATTCGCAAATCGTCACCCGCTTGCGCGCCAGCTTCCTGGCGAGATCGTTCGGCTCCAGAATGAACATCGCCTTGTTGTAATGCAGCGTCAGCGCCGCCGTCACCGTCCGCTGCTCACGCCAGACCATGATCGAGCGCAGATCATCATGCGGGGCGAGG